>JASDRC010000001.1:0-206 GCA_041442125.1 Polaromonas sp.
GGGTGCAGCATTGACCTGCTTGTAGGTGTCAGGTGAAGGTGCCAGGTTAAAGAGCCAAGCTGAGGCGCCAGGCCAGGACAAAAATTCGATTTACTGGCGAGTGCGTTTGTACGCGCGCAGGTCACTTGCTGAGAACAGCTGGTTGCGACCGACAGTGTGGCTGGGGCGCAGTTTGCCCGCTTGTACATGGCGACGCAAGGTCGGCA
>JASDRC010000001.1:216-3178 GCA_041442125.1 Polaromonas sp.
CCTCCAGGTACTCGGCGGCCTCCCACGCCGACAGAGGCTCTCGCTCCAAATGACCAAACACCTGCTCGTGACTGAAATCATCGTCACGAAAGGCGTTGGTGCTCAGGAGCGAGAAGAATTTAACGCGCTCGGTCGCGGGCATGCGCCTCATTTCAGAAAAGAGGTCTTGTGCAGTCAGTGCGTGGTTCATTTTGCGGCTCCTTGGGCTTTTTCCTGTCGCAGGTTCTGTTTCAACCTTCCCACTATAGATTGCTTGAAAAATTCACATGACAGCTACTGACACACATCAAGTGCGGTCTTGGGCCATCCACTACATAGGCCGCCCGTGGGTGGCCGGTGCCAGAGGCCCCGAGTCGTTTGACTGCTGGGGCTTTTTTTTATGGGTTCAGCGTGCGCACTTTGGCCGCGACCTTCCTGAGATTCCTGTGGATGCATTGAACCTCCGATGCGTGCTGACGACCTTTCGTGATCATCCAGAGCGCTTGCGCGGGGACCCGGTGAGCGCCCCTCAGCACGGGGACGCTGTGTTAATGCGTCAGGCCCGCCACCCCATGCATGTGGGTGTCTGGCTGGATGTCGATGGCGGGGCCATCCTTCACTGCGCGCAAAGCGCAGGGGTGGTGTTTCAAAACATGACTTCTTTAGGCGGCCACGGCTGGCAGGTCGAAGGTTTTTACAGATTCAAGGACACCGCATGAACGCTCAAGCCAACCCCGGTCTGGTGGTTTGGATGCGCAACCCTTTCGTGCCCAGTGACAGGCAGGTGCTTGAAGTTTTTGGCTCACCCACCATCGCCCAGTGGCTTGAAGCGGGCGGCATTGTGCTCGACCAGCCCACCCTGATTCTCAGGAATGGTCACCCGGTTCTCATGCATGAGCGCGCCGTCACCCCGATCCAGCAAGGTGATGTGGTGGCTTTGGTGGTGCTGCCCCAAGGTGGCGGAGGCGGCGGCAAGAACCCACTGCGGACGGTGCTCATGATCGCCGTGCTGGTGGTGGCCAACGCCTATGGCGGTGCGCTGGCCGCATCGATGGGGTATTCCGGCACCTTGGCGACCGCTGTGGCCTCCACGGCCATTGCCGTGACGGGCTCGGTCCTGGTCAATGCCCTGGTGCCGCTGCCCAATCAGACCTTGCCCAATACGGCCGCCAATTCAGTCTCGCCCAGTCCCACTTATTCCTTGCAGGCCCGGGGTAACTACGGCCGCCTTTCCCAGCCGATCCCCGTGATCTACGGTCAGCACCTCGTGTATCCGGACCTGGCCGCACCGCCTTATTCGGCGTACGCCAACAACGAGGAATATCTGTACCAGCTCCATGTCATCGGTATTGGTCATTTTGTGTTTGAGGAACTCTTGATCGACGACAGCCCGATCAGCGCGTTTGAGGAGATTCAGGCTCAGGTGATTGAACCGGGAGGCAGCAATACGCTCTTTAACCATGATGTGGTGGCGGCGCCCGAAGTGTCGGGCCAAGAGCTGATTGCCGTGGCCGATGGTGGCCGTGCGGTCGGCCCCTTTGTGATCAACCCGGTGGCCACGCAAATTGACCAGATTGGCATTGACGTGGTGATGCTGCGCGGCTTGTACTACGCCAACGACAGTGGCGCACTGGAGAGCCGCAGCATTCAATGGCGCGTGGAGGCGCGCAGCGTCAACGAAGACGGCGATGCAACATCAGGCTGGATGCATTTGGCCGACGAGACCTTCAGCGCGGCTACCAACACGGCGCAGCGCTTGACCTACAAATACACGCTCACGCCAGGGCGGTATGAAGTGCGTGTGCAGCGCCTTGACAACCGGGACACGAGCAACCGGGCCGGCCATGAGATCCGCTGGACGCAGGCCAAGGGCTACCTGTGCGGGGCCAGTTTGCCGGACGACCTGACCTATCTGGCGCTTCGCATGCGCGCAACAGACAACCTTTCCCAACGCTCATCGCGCCTGGGTAAGTGCCTGGTCACACGCATGCTGCCTGTCTGGTCTTCTGAAGCAGGCTGGTCTGTATTGCAGCCCACGCGCTCCATTGCCTGGGCGTTTGCCGACGCCGCCAGAGCCAGTTATGGGGCGGGTCTTCCAGATGCCCAGATTGACTTGGCCGCGTTGGTCAGACTGGACTCGGTGTGGGCCGCTCGCGGCGACACCTTCAACGGGGTGTTCGACCAGAACCTCACGGTCTGGGATGCACTCGGGCAAATCGCCAGGGTAGGCCGTGCCGTACCTTTCTTGCAAGGCGGCATTGTGCGCATCGTGCGTGACGAGCCCAAGGCTGTGCCCGTGGCTTTGTTTTCGACTCGAAACATTGTGCGCAACAGTTTGAAGATCCAGTACGTGATGCCGGGTGATGCGACGGCGGATGCCGTGACCGTGGAGTACTTCAATCCCAAAAGCTGGAAGCCCGACGAGGTGACCGTGGCACTTGCCGGCTCAAAGGAGACCAAACCGGCGCGCTTGAAGCTCTTTGGTTGCACCGACAAACTGCAAGCCATGCGCGAGGGGAAATACATCGCTGCAGCCAACCGTTACCGACGGCGCATCGTGACGTTTCGAACCGAGCTCGAAGGCTTGATTCCGACCTATGGTGATCTGGTGGCCATCAGCCATGACATGCCTCAGTGGGGGACCAGTGGCGAAGTGCTGGTCTGGGACGCTGTGGCCAATACGGCTATTTGCTCCGAAGCTTTGCCTTGGCGCGCGGGCGCGCCGCATTACCTGGTGTTTCGCCTGCGCGGCGGCGCAACGTCTGAGCCCATTGCCGTGACGCAGGGCAGCAGCCCGCGGCATGCGGTGCTGGCCTTAGCGCCCGCCCATGAGCTTCAAACCGGGAGTGCGCAGGAGAGAAGTCACTTTGCTTTTGGCGTGGGCCAAACCTGGGCGCAACTGGCAAGGGTTATTAGCGTCAGGCCCAGAGCAGAGCAAATCGAGCTGACCTGCGTGACTGAGCACCCGTTGGTGCACACCGCT
>JASDRC010000002.1:0-3169 GCA_041442125.1 Polaromonas sp.
AGGGCGGCCTCCCGGTGCCAGAATGAAAGTGTCATAACTGTCACTGGAGAAACCGATGAAAGTTGAATTATTTGACGCTATTGTGATTGGTGCCGGTCAGGCTGGACCGGCGCTGGCCGCGCGTTGTATCAAGGAGGGCTTGCATACGGCGGTGATTGAGCGTGGTCATTTTGGCGGCACTTGCGTTAATAGCGGTTGTGTGCCGACCAAGACGCTGGTGGCCAGCGCCCGCGCCATTCATCTGGCGCGGCGAGGCGACGAGTTTGGGTTTTCCGCGGGGGATGTCCGGGTCGATATGGCGCGCATCAAGGCGCGCAAGGACGAGCAGGTGCTCCAGTCACGCGATGGTGTTTACCAGTGGATGCGCGGCCTGGACAATGCCGAGGTGATACGCGGCGAGGCAAAATTTGTAGCGCCAGCCACGCTGAAAGTGGGTGAACGGACCTTGAGCGCACCACGTATTTTTATCAATGTCGGTGGCCGCGCCGCCGTGCCGGATATTCCGGGGGTGACAGATGTGCCCTGGCTGGACAACGTCTCGATCATGGAGCTTACCGAAGTGCCCGAGCACTTGGTGATTGTGGGCGGCAGTTATATTGGCCTGGAGTTTGCACAGATGATGCGGCGTTTTGGTGCCCAGGTCACGGTGGTTGAGTTGTCTGAGCAGTTGCTGCCGCGCGAGGACAAGGATGTTTCGGAGGGCATTCGTGGCGTTCTGGAGGCCGAGGGCATCCGTTTTATTCTGGGTGCCAAATGCATCTCGCTGGCGCGCGACGGTGAACGTATTGTGTTGGGCGCCCGGTGCGGCTCGGAGCAGCCCGCTGTGGTCGGCAGTCATGTGCTGCTGGCGACCGGTCGGCGACCCAACACCGATGAACTGGGTCTGGACACCGCCGGCATCACGCTGGATAAACGGGGCTACATCACCGTCGATGAGCAGCTGCGCACCAGTGCCGAAGGTGTGTGGGCGGTGGGCGATTGCAACGGTCGGGGAGCGTTTACCCATACGTCCTGGAATGACTACGAGATCGTTGCCGCGAATCTGTTTGATGGCGAGGCGCGCAGTGTCAGTGCCCGGGTGGCCTGTTATGCCTTGTTTATCGACCCTCCCTTGGGCCGGGTTGGAATGAGCGAAAACGAGGTGCGCGCCAGCGGGCGGCCGGCGCTGGTAGCACGCATGGCCATGCAGCGTGTGGGCCGTGCACGCGAGGCCGGCGAGACCCAGGGCTTCATGAAGGTGTTGGTGGATGCCGACACCCAGCTGGTGCTCGGCGCCTCGATTCTGGGTATGAATGGTGACGAAGTGATTCATGGGCTGCTCGACATCATGGCGGCAGGTCTACCCTACACGGCGATTTCACGCACCATGCATATTCACCCCACCGTCAGCGAGCTGGTGCCTAGCTTACTGCAACAACTCAAACTGCTTGAATGAGCGCATGACAGGTGCACCCAAAAACGACACCGCCATCGCCCGCCAGTACGCTAACAACATGTTGCATATCGTGCAAATTGTTTTAAGTAGCAGAGGTGTTGGGTAAATTATCAACCCGCAAAATCCCCCGCGCATAGTTCAATCGGTTGCCCATGCGCTATGCGGTCAGCGGCATGGTGCCAGGCCCGTTGATAGCGGCCCAGATCTTCTCGCGAGCTGACGCCTTTGAGGCTGACCAGTGACTCGATGGCGGCCAACCAATGGCAGTAGTAGGTGTTCCCCAAATCGGGGTCACCTTGGGCTTGGGCTGCGTGGATCTGGGCGGACAGGGCCTGAGCCCATTCGTCCCAGGTAAATAGTCCTCGTTCGTACAGCACCAGCGCAATAGCAAAGGCCTGGGCTTCCCAGGGTTCGCGGAACACTGGGTTGTCGTCTTCGACGGGCAAGTCCTTCAGGAGGGACAAATCCGCAGACTGCGCGTCGCAGGACCGGCTGGTGATGGGGCTTGTCTTTAGGCTCATTCCGTCCTTAGATAGGGTTCCCAGGCGTCGATTGACACTTTCAGACCTTGGGCGTCGCCGGGCCGGGCGCGCTCGGGCCACAGTTCGGCCTCGTCAAACACCACACCGTAAAGCCATTGAGGGTCTTCGCCCAGGCCTTGGGCCTGGCTGTCGGCAAACACATGCACGCCATGGATGTGTTCGATCACCCCTTGCTTGTCCCTCGCGTAGCCCGGCAGGCGCGTGTGGTGCTCGGCTGCCTCGCTGCGTGTGCGCACCCGCTGGCCCAGCTCGAAGCGGGCAGGCTGCGCAGGCGTGCGCAGTACGGGTGAGCCTTGGCGCAGCGCAGCGGCCACAGCCTGCGCCTGCAACACGCGAGCCACAGGCAGTGGCGGCTGCTGAAGGATACCGTTGCGGATTTCGCCGGCGCTGGTGAGGCCACGCTCTTGCAGCAGCTTTTCGAGGGCGGCCAGCCAGATCTGGTAGTAGCTTAGCTTCAGGTAGTCGGGCAGGGTCTCGCGGGCGGCGCGGCTTTGGTCAATGTTCCAACTGCCGGTGGCGCCCACCGCCAAAGTCAGTGCCAGGGCTTGGCGCTCCCAGTCGGCGTGGAACAAGTCGCCTTCGGGCTCGGGTCGGACTATCCCAAAGCCGGACAGGCCGCCCAGATCAGCGTGGCTGGTGTAGTGGCTCATGCGGTTTCCTGTGCTGCCGGTGCTTGCACCAGCCGTGTGCCAATCATCGCGTCGCGTGTGACCAAGGCCGCCAGTTCGTCTTCCCTCAGATGCTGGGTGCCAGCCGGGCGCTGCGGAATTACCAGGTAGCGCATTTCGGCGGTGGAGTCCCAGACTCGAATTTCTGTACTTTCTGGCAAATGCACCCCGAAGTCGGCCAACACGCCGCGCGGATCTTTCACTGCACGCGATCGATAGGGCGCGCTTTTGTACCAGACTGGGGGCAGGCCCAGCACTGGCCACGGGTAGCAACTGCACAGGGTGCACACCACCAAATTGTGCCGCTCGCTGGTGTTTTCCACCGCCACCATGTGTTCGCCCTGACGCCCCGAATAGCCCAGCGAGGCGATGGCCTGCGTAGCGTCGCGCCGCAGCCATTCGCGAAACTTCGCATCGACCCAGGACCGTGCGACCACCTGTGCCCCGTTGCGCGGTCCCACCTGAGTCTGATAGGTGTCAACCAGCACAGCCAATGCCGACGGATCGATATAGCCTTTTTGGGT
>JASDRC010000003.1:0-1462 GCA_041442125.1 Polaromonas sp.
CCCGGGTCTGGCTGTCGATGCCGGCCATGCCCCAGTCGTCGAGCAACAGCACTTCTGTCTTGGCCAGCTGAATCAGCCACTTGCCAAACGTCCCATTGCCGTGGCGAATGCGCAGCTCTTCGCCCAGTCTGGGCACCCGCTGGTAATACGCCGAGTGACCCCGGCGGCAGGCGTATTGGACCAGCGCACAGGCCAGCCAAGACTTGCCCGCGCCAGTGGGGCCGGTGATCAACACGCTGTGGCCACTGTCAACCCAGTCGCCCAACGCCAGACTCATCACGGCCTTGCGATCCAGACCGCGCCCGAGGCGGGTGTCCAGATCTTCAATGCTGGCTTGGTTGTACTTCAGCTTGGCATCCTTGAGCAGTCTGGCTTGGCGTTTGTCATTGCGCCAGTGAACTTCGCGGTCTACCAGCAGCGCCAGCCGTTCTTCAAAGCTGATGCCGGTCATTCCCGCTTGCGTGAGCTGCTCTTGCAGTCCAGTGGCCATGCCGGCCAAACGCAGCTCACGCAGTTGTTCAATCGTCGTGTTCATCATCATGGGAATTCCTGTTGCCGTGTTGGTTGGCGTTATTGGCGTTATTGGTGTCATTGATGTCACTGGTAGTAGCCCGGCCCACGCACATGGGCATGCTCGGGACTGGTCCACTGCGGCGTGGCAGGCGCCGCTCGGTCACGTCCATTGATCAGGATGTCGCGGACATGCGAGCTGTTGGTGGTGCCCAATTCCAGCGCCACCACACAAGCCGCTTCTAGCCGCGGCCGGGTAAAGCGCTTGGCCAATGCCAGCAACCCCAGACAGGCCCGGTAACCGTGTTCGGGGTGTTTGCGCGCCTGCAGCAGACGCGCCACCACGGCGCCGGTGGCCACGCCAACGCTGTTGCCCCAGTGAATCAGCCGCTCTGGCGTCCACTCCATCTGCGCACGGTGGGCCGCTGACAGGTGTTCGGCTACCGTCGTGAATCCCCCTTTGTGAGCGCAGCGCAAATGAGACGCCACACGCTGACCCCGATGCAGCAACTCGACCGTGCGCGCCGTGACACGGGCCTCCAAGACTTGCCCGACCAGCGACTGCGGCACGCTGTAGCGATGCCCCTCAAACTCGATGTGCTGGTCTATGTGCACCCGCACTGTCTTGTAGACCGCCAGCTCCCAGGTCTGCGCTGGCAAGGGTTGCAAGGCGGGGGCGTCGAGTTGGGCAAACGCACTGGCGCGGCTGCCCGGCAGCTTCTGAAACGTCTTGGCATTGAGTTGCGCCAGCAGCGGTGTGATGGCGTCGTTGACCTCATCAACGCTGGCAAACCGCTGGTGGCGCAGTCGCATCAGAATCCAGCGCTCGACCACCTGAACGGCGGACTCGACTTTGCCTTTGTCCTGCGGGTGATATGGGCGAGCGGGAAGAAACGATGTGGCGTAGTGCCGCGCAAAGTCGTGCACGGTTTCGTTGGCCCTAGGTTCATAC
>JASDRC010000003.1:1547-3109 GCA_041442125.1 Polaromonas sp.
GGCACGGCCGCCGCCGCTTAGCGCTATGGTCGGCCCGGCGTAATCGATGAAGAGTTTCTCGCCGGCGCGGTGGATCTGCCGCATGGAGCGTTTGAGGCTCTTGGCGTAGCGGCGGTAGTTCTCGCAGAACTGGGAGTAGCGGTGCACGGCTTGACTCGGATGCTGGGCGCCGTGTTCCTCCCACAGCAACATCAGGGTCATGCCTTTGCGCCGCAGTTCATGGTGGATGAGACCGTAGTCGGGTTGCACGAAACCGCTGACACGCTTGGGGCTGCCGAGCATTCGGTTGTGCAGCACCGTGTCGTCGAGGGCTTGGATCTGTGCCCAATCCAGACCAGCCGTATTGGCTAGAGCGAGGTATTTAGTGACAACGCCCTTTGAAATGTTCAGGGCGGCAGCGGTTTGCTCATGGGAAAGCCGGGCTTCAAGTTTGAGGCGTAGCACGTCTCGTATCTTGCGCAGATTGATCCTTCGGGTATCGGGCATGCCTGAGTTCCAGCAAAGCTGGCAAGGCTACCCCGAGGGTTGGAAATACGCGCAACATCACACGCTGCAACAAGAGCATTCCGGCGTCGTGACCGGTCATTCCGGGCAAACCCAAAAATCGGTCACGACCGGCCGGAATGAGCGGTCACGATAAATCGGAATCGTCGGTCACGATCCGCCGGAATGACCGGTCACGGTCGCCCGGAATACCCATGCTGAACAAAGCCAAAGCTAAGCAGCAGGATTTTCTCTGGTCTTGACGCGCTATGGGCAGATCGAGACCATGGAAAATTTTCATAAAAATCTTGGACGGCGGCCTGACTCCGCAACTCAATAGACCACCTACCGACGCCTCACGAGGCCGGTACGATGTCAGCGCCACTTGGCGCCGGTTGTCAGGGGTTAAGTTCGTAAGCAGTCGCAATGCGTTGCATTGCAAGAAACAGCTCTGGTCGATTCATGCCGGACACAATCTGAACAAACCTTTCCAGATCGCTTTTTACCTTCACAGGCACCTGGACCATCAGCCCGTCCCGCAAAAGAGCTGACAGTTGAACGACGTCAGCCAGGTGCTTGTTGACCTTCTTTGAATCCATGACTTCGCCCTTCTGAACTCTCTTGCTGAGCTCCATCCATGCAAGCGCTTTGAGAGGGATCAGCCGGTCCTCGCCCACCCACGACGGCAGTCCATTTTTATTCCGACGTCCCTGCAAAACAAACTGGTAATAGTCCTCGTCAAGCAGGATCGCGGACAGGCTTGAGACCTGCTCATCCATCGGGATTGGTGTGAGATGGCCCGGGGGCACGAAATTCACACCGTCAGGAACCCTGGAAAAGAGTTCCAGCATATGCGGAAATTCTTCTTCCGTTGGTTTCTGAAATCGATAGAGGCAGGGCTTTTTCTCAGCGTCGCCCTCTTTTAGCTGATAGCCACCAGCTTGCAAAAATTTCCAGAACTGCTCGCCAAACTCAGGCGTCAACACCTCAACATGCAAAACAATGTCGAGGTCCTTGGTGCCCCGAAAACTCAGACCTTCTTCAGTCATGGTGATCTTGGCGGCCGTGCCGCCAATCAG
>JASDRC010000004.1:0-4644 GCA_041442125.1 Polaromonas sp.
GATCCCCGCCAGCCGCACCATCACGCCCTGGAACCCAATAACGACACGGTTTCTAGGCTTGACGGGGCTTCCCGAGGACTGTACTGTTCCACAAGTCTGTTACACAACAGACTAAAACCGGAGTGTCGAAATGTTCTTCAAATGTTGTTGGAGGATGATTGTGCGCGAGTGACGCTGGCGCCCAATGGGCATCTCGCGGTTAATGCGCTGAAAATGACACCCAACGCTTTTGAGATGGTGTTGATGGACATGGACATGGACATGCCCGTGATGGATGGTTTGCAGGCGACTCGGTATATTCGGCAACAACTCAAGCTGACCGAACTCCCGATCATTGCGATGACAGGACATGTGATGGCATCAGCCCCTCAAGATTGCCTCGATGCCGGAATGAACTGTCATATTGATAAACCGTTCAAATTTGAGGATTTGACAGCGCTGATGCTGCTGCATAAACAGTGTGTGCCGCGACTCGTTGCACCACCGAGACACCGCACTGATGCTGCTCAGTGATCTTGAGCATGCCCACATAGGCCACTTCAAGCCGCAGATGCCACTTGTCCGCTCAGAGTGGTCTCCAGCCTTACGTCAGATAACCGTCAGCACAGGGTAATTTTTTGATTTAATTGACATGTCGTCATTCAGGCTCTGGACTCTGTGTTGACATAAATCAACGAGAGTACCCAATGACCACCAAGACAGCACAGCACAGCACAGCCGCAGCAGCAGCAGCCAGTTTGCATTGGTTACATCCGAGTGAGTTTGGTTGACCAGAACACTGACCGGCCAGAGCTTCAAGCCATGTTGGCATGCAATTGGCCCGTGGGATCCGTGCAGCCAGCGGAAGCCTCTGGTATCGACAGTGCGCTTCAAGGCCTGCGTCAAACCATCGAAGACGATGACCCACTTTTAGCGACAGCATCTGCCGTGTTTGATGGATTGCTGTTCACCTTTCAACAAAGCGAAAAAGCCCTATGAGCACCCCGAATGAGTCAAACCCCCGTGCAACGTTGAGCGAGGTTGCGCCGCAGGTGAGTTTTGGGCAAGCCTTTTGGTTTTGGCTCAAGCTGGGTTTCATCAGCTTTGGCGGTCCGGCTGGACAGATCGCCATCATGCATGAAGAACTGGTGGTGCGGCGGCGCTGGATCTCTGAAAAACGCTTTCTGCATGCGCTCAATTACTGCATGGTCTTGCCTGGCCCAGAGGCGCAGCAACTGGCGACTTACATCGGCTGGCTGCTGCACAAAACGCGTGGCGGCATCGTGGCTGGGGCGTTGTTTGTACTGCCATCGTTGTTTATTTTGATCGTCCTGACGTGGGTCTACATCGCCTTTGGTGAGGTGCCTTTGATTGCGGGCCTCTTCTACGGCATCAAGCCGGCGGTCACCGCGATCGTCGTGCATGCGGCGCATCGGATTGGCTCCCGCGCCTTGAAGAACAATGCCTTGTGGGCCATCGCAGCGGCCAGTTTTGTGGCGATCTTTGCACTCAACGTGCCGTTCCCCTTCATCGTTGTGGCGGCCGCGCTCATTGGTTACCTTGGCGGGCGACTGGCTCCGGAGACCTTCAAAGTCGGCGGCGGCCACGGCGCCTCGAACGAGTCTTTCGGCGCGGCACTGATTGATGACCAGACACCCACGCCTGAGCATGCGCTGTTCAACTGGCGGCGCTTGATTCAAGTGGTGGCTATTGGTGCCTTGTTATGGGCCTTGCCCATGGGATGGCTGGTGCTGCAGTTCGGCTGGGACCACACCTTCACGCAAATGAGTTGGTTTTTCACCAAGGCAGCGTTGTTGACATTTGGCGGCGCCTACGCGGTGCTGCCCTATGTTTACCAAGGCGCAGTAGACCAATTCGGCTGGGCCACTGCGACGCAAATGATCGATGGCTTGGCGCTGGGTGAAACCACGCCCGGCCCGCTGATCATGGTGGTGGCGTTTGTCGGCTTCATCGGCGGTTACGTCAAAGAAGTGCTGGGCCCACAAAGCCTGTTCCTGGCCGGCGCCGTGGCGGCCAGTTTGGTGACTTGGTTTACCTTTCTGCCGTCATTCATGTTCATCTTGGCCGGTGGCCCGTTGGTGGAAAGCACGCACAACGACCTCAAGTTCACCGCACCCTTGACCGCCATCACGGCGTCCGTCGTCGGCGTCATCTTGAACCTCGCCATGTTTTTTGGTTACCACGTGCTGTGGCCGCAAGGCTTCAGCGGCGCCTTTGACGTGGCTTCCGCGGTGATCGCGGTCGCTGCAGCGGTTGCGCTGTTCAAATACAAGCGCAATGTGATTCATGTCATCGGAGTCTGCGGCTTGTTGGGCGTTGCCATCACGCTGCTCTCCAACTGAAAATAAACACGAGACAACGCCGGCATGAAACCAGACCACTGGATCGAACGGCTGACCATGCTCAACCACGGCACTACCAAAAGGCGACAACAATCGCCAGCGTCAGTGACGCAACGGCGACCACTTGAACCCGGTAGTCCAGCAACCAGCCGCGTGGCTGATCGGGCTGCACCATCTCCAGCCGCCAGAGTGAGGAGCGCATGTCCGGGTCATCGCGCGGCGTGGTGCACAGGCTCACAACAACGCAGATCAGCAAGCACAGGCCGGTGGTCAGGCCCGCCACGATGGTGAAGTGCAGCGACAGCCAACCGGCTTGTTTGCTGAGTAAAGTCGCCAGTCCCATGGCATGTCCAATGATCAGCGTCGCCAGTGCCGCTGCAGGCGTGGTGCGCGGCCAGAACAGGCCCAGCAAAAAGATGGCGACAACAGGTGGCACGGCGTACGAAAAAATCTCTTGCAGGTAGGCAAAGATGCCCGGGAAGGTGCTGATCATCGGTGCCCACAACGCCGCCAACAGCATGAATACCACGGTCAACCAGCGCGCCATCGTGACGGCGCCGCGCTGGCCTAAGCGGGTCTTTTGTTTCTCGCTCAAGAAGTCGTGATAGACCAAGGTCGAGGCTGCGTTCAAGGTGCTGTCGATGGTCGACATGATGGCGGCGATCAGCCCGGCCAGCACCAGCCCGCGCAGGCCTGACGGCAGCAGCGTGCTCACCAGCGTTGGGAAAACAGCGTCGGCCCGCGCGATGTCGGGCAAGATGCTGGCAGCCATCGCACCCGGCAAGACCATGATGAACAAGGGCGTCAGCTTGAGCAGACCAGCCAGCGTCAGCGACCAACGCGCGTGGTCGAGGGTGCGCGCCGCCAACACGCGCTGCACGATGTATTGGTTGGTTGACCAGTAATAAAACCCCAGTATCGGCACGCCGATCAAGGTGCCCAACCACGGTAAATTCGGGTCGTCTAAAGGCCGAATCAGTGACAAGTGGCCTGGCGGCAAACCGGCGGTGGCTTGGGTCCACGAGTAGCCGTTGGCAGCAAAAATAATCCACGTCAGCGCCGTCGATCCAGCCAGCAACACGATGGCTTGGATGACGTCGGTGTAGACCACCGCCCGTAAGCCGCCAATCGCGGTGTAAGCCCCGGCAAACACCGCCAAGCCGACGCAACTCGGCCAGAACGGCAGGCCGGGGAAGAAAACCTGCAGGATCAACACACCCGCAAAAATGCTGCCGGCGGTGTCGACGAAGATCGACAAAAAGATCGTCAACGCAGAGAAGTAGCGCCGCACCGTTGGGCTGTAGCGTCGCTCCAAATATTCAGGGATGGTGGTGATGCGCTGCTTGAAAAAAACCGGCACCGTCACAAAGGCCATGAACAGAAACAGCAGGCCGGCCATCCACTCGTAGTTGGCGACCGAAATGCCCGAGGTGTAGGCCTGGCCGCTCAAGCCGACCAGCGTGGTGCCAGAGATATTCGAGGCGAACAAGGAAAAACCGATGGCCGCGCAGCCCAAGCTGCGGCCAGCCAAAAAATAGTCGTCGGTGCTTTCAATTTTTCGGGACACCCACAGGCCGATGGCCAAGATGCAGATGCCGTACAGACCAATGATCCACAGGTCGAGCGATGTGATGTTGCCTGCTGCGATGAAATTCAGCATATCGTCCTTGTGGTCGGGGTCAAACTCAGGTCGTCTTGAAGCCTGCGGCCAGCACGCCATGCGCGCATATGGCTTCATCTCCATCACCCGTGCCGCCGCTGGCACCTACCGCGCCCAAAATGGCGCCATCGGCATTTTTGATCAGCACCGCGCCCGGTTGGGGCAAAAATTTACCGCCTGACGTGGCCGCCAGCGACAAGAAGAAATTAGGGTTGTCTTTGGCGCGCTCGCTCAGTCCGCGACTGGAAATGCCCATGCCAACCGCCCCCCAGGCTTTGCCGGTGGCGACGTCGATGCGGAACATGCTGGCGCCGTCTTCACGCTGCGTGGCTTTGACGTGGCCGGCGCCATCGAGGACCACGACGGTCATGGGCTGGTAGCCCATTTTTTTGGAGTGCTCAAGCGCTGAGTCGATGATCTTGTTGGCTTGTGCCAGTGTGAGTTGGGTCATGAAAGTCTTTCTTGTTGAATACCGACGTTAGCACCTCTTGAGCGAGCGACCACTTTGTGCCTAGCGCAAAGGCAAAGCAAAGGGTAAACGCTGAGATGCCGCGGCCTATTTTGCAGTCAGTGCCGCCTTAGCATTTGCGTCGGTTCCATCGATGGCGCAAAGCTACCCAACCCCCAACCCCCAACCCCCAA
>JASDRC010000004.1:4744-44381 GCA_041442125.1 Polaromonas sp.
GCGTCGGTTCCATCGATGGCGCAAAGCTACCCAACCCCCAACCCCCAACCCCCAAGCCGGGCAGTTGTTCGGGCCGGGTCAGTCGCTAGACGCCAGCAAGTACTTCATCATCTTGCCGGACGCTGTGGGTACCGGCCGCTCGACCAAGCCCTCAGACGGCTTGCGGGCCCAGTTTCCGCGCTACAACTACGCCGACATGGTGACCGCTCGTCATTGGCTGGTGACTGAAGGTTTGGGCCTCAAACATGTGCGCATGGTGCTGGGCAACTCCATGGGCGGCAATCAAGCCCTGCAACGCCTGGCCCCCACGCGTGAAAAAGCCGACCAGCTGTTGGATCAACAGCTCAAGGCGACGGCAACGACGGGTGATGCGAATGACATCCTCTACCAATGGGATTCCTCGCGTGACCACCACCCCTTGACGGGGCTGGAAAAAATCAAGGCCACGCTACTGGCCATCAACGCTGCCGACGACGAACGCAATCCGCCAGAGCCGGGCGTGATGGAGCGTGCGCTGCAACGCGTTGCGCGTGCACTTTTGCAATTGGGTGATGCGCGGCACCGAGCCGCCGGCCAGCCGGTATCCGACGCTGGCTGCGGGCACGCTGGTGGCGGCGCACAAGGCGGCGATGGGTTTTCCGACGCTGCCCGGTTTGCGCCCGACGCTGCCAGAGCGAGACTTCGTCATGCCGGTGTTTGACTACGACTGGGGTCCGGATTTCAAGGCCGTCGACGGCTCGGGCATTCCCTCTTTGACACGGCCAAAGATCAAACAAGTGTTGCAAATGATGGCGCTCAAAGTCGATGCCGATGGCAACGAACTTGGCGGTTTGCCAGTGGTCTTGGCCGACGCGCCACTTGGCACTTATCTGGGCTGGAACGTCACGGCCGATGGTGCACAACCCTTTCACAAAGACCAAATTTGTAACTATGTGGGCGGCATGTTGCCGTTCGCGCGCAACGCGCAGGATCGCTTGGCGAGCGGCGACAGCCGGCTGTCTTTGGCGGAGCGCTACGGCTCTCATGACGGCTACGTGGCGGCTGTGCGCCAAGCCGCCTTGCGTACTCAGCAGGCCGGGTTTTTGCTCGCCGAAGACGCCCAGGCCTTGATTGTGGAGGCTCAGGCTAGCGCGGTTCTGCGTTAACAGGCTGCAGGATCTGCTGCGCCGGCTGAACCGGCTGCTTTGGCCGACGGTGCCAGTGCTAGACTCGCGGCCCTACGCCAGCCATTCGGCTGCGTCGTATGTACCTTTGAGAATTGCATGAAACCGAAGAGTTTTTCCGGCAGCCACCAGCTGGGTTTTGGCTTTGATGACGCTGTCGTTCCGCTGTCGCCGGTGACCGCTTCGCGAAGAACCCCAAAGCCACCAGCGGTGACTCCCGCAGTATCGTCGCCAGCCCAAGTCACTTCGGTGTTGCTTGAAACTTTGCCGAACAGTGTCGCCGTGGTTCGGGCCGTAACCGTCGTCGAAAGCGAAGCCGAAGCCATGGCGAAGTTGCTGGACGCGCACCCAGACTTTCGCGTGCTGCGCCGGTTGCTGCCGCGGCTGGAGTTTCCACCGGCCAGCGGGCCGGTGGCCACGCTGCTGGTACTCGACACCGAAACCACCGGCCTGAACCCGGCCCGCGACAAAGTGGTCGAGTTGGCCTTGTTGCGCGTGACGGTCGACTTGCGCACCGGCCAGCCGGTCGGCCCGGTGCAAGTCTACGACGGCTTGGAAGATCCAGGCCAACCGATGCCGGACGAGATCATTGCCATCACCGGCATCACCGACGCCATGCTGCGCGGCCAGCGACTGGACGAAGCCGAGGTGCGGCGCCTGTTGGATGGTGTCGACTTGGTGCTGGCGCACAACGCCGGTTTCGACCGGCCCTTTGTCGAGGCTCGCTTGCCGCAGTTTGCAGCGCTGAACTGGGCGTGCTCGTTCGCCGACATCGACTGGAAGCAAGAAGGCCGCGGCTCGGCCAAGCTGACTTCGTTGGCCTACGACCTCGGGTTCTTTTACGACGCGCACCGCGCCGAAATGGACTGCCACGCGCTGCTGGCGGTGCTGATGGCCTCACTCAAAACAAGCCAAGCCAGCGGCTTGTCGCGCTTGATCGATTCAGCTCGCTCGTCGACCTTTCGCTTGCAAGCGACGAATGCGCCGTTTGACGCCAAAGACCTGCTCAAGGCGCGCGGCTACCGCTGGGACGGTGCGCAAAAAGTCTGGCACACGCGCTCAGGCAATGCGTCTGCTTTGGCGCTTGAATGCGAGTGGCTCAAAGCGGCCGTGTACGCCGGCCGCAGCAGCCGGGTTCAAGTCGAAGAACTTGACGCCAAAACCAATTACTCGGCGCGACCGGGGCAGATCGGCTGGCGCGAACTCTGATCACTTTAATGCGTGTTGATGAACCGGCCGATGTCTGGCCAGCGCCGGTGCAGCCAGACCCACGCCAACAGCCCGATGCACATCATTCCCAGTGACGCGACAGCGAGAGCCACGGTTGAGTGCATGATCAGCGGCGCCAGCACACCGGCCACAATGCCATTCGCAGAAGAGCCGATGAAGGCCTGCAAAGACGAGGCCATGCCGCGCCGCGCGGGGTAGAGGTCGAGCACCAGCAGCGTCACCACCGGCATCATCACGGCCCAGCCAAAAGCGAAGATGGCGATCGGAAACATGGCCCAGGCGACATGCGCGGTAAAGAAGACATTCGCCGCTACGTTGAGCACAGAGACCACCAGCATGATGCTGAAGCCGTAGCGAATTTGCTGCTTAGGCGGAATGCGTCCTGCCATGCGGCCGCTGGTCCAAGCGCCGGACATGATGCCGGAAATGGTCAGCGCAAAAAACCAAAAGAAATGCGATGGCGCCAGCTGCAAATGGTCACCCAAAAAAGCCGGTGCCGATAGCACGTACAAGAACATGCCATTGAAGGGGATGCCGCTGGCCAGCGCCAATAACAAAAAGCGTGGGCTTGAGCCAAGCTGCCAGTAGCCGCGCATCAAATGCTTGGCTTCAAACGGTTGCCGTTGGCTCGGGTGCAGCGTCTCTGGCAGCAGTTTGTAATTGGCGAGCCAGAGCGCCACGCCCACCGCCGTCAAAAACCAAAAGATGCTGTGCCAGCCCAAATGCACAAACAGCCAGCCGCCGATCATGGGCGCCAACGCGGGCGCCACGCCAAAGTAAATCGTCACCTGGCTCATGACTTTTTGGGCCTCTGCCGGCGGAAACATGTCGCGAATCACCGCCCGTGACACGACAATGCCGGCGCCGGTTGACAAACCCTGCAAGGCGCGGAAAAACACCAGTTGGTTGATGTTTTCAGACAACGCACAACCGACCGATGCCAGCGTGAAAACCGCAATCCCCCAGAGCACCACCGGGCGCCTGCCAAGGCTGTCTGAGAGCGCGCCATGAAACAAATTCATGAAGGCAAAACCAAACAGATAGGCCGACAGCGTTTGCTGCATTTCGGCGGGTGTGGCGCCCAGCGTCGTGGCCATGCCCGTAAAGGCCGGCAAATAGGTGTCAATTGAAAACGGCCCGAGCATGCCCAGCAGCGCCAGCAAGACGGCCAGCGCCCAGCGCGGCGCGCGCCAGATGGTGGCGGCGTCCGGGTTCATTCGATCTGCCTCATTCAGCTTTGAGTTTGAGGGCAGCGTCGTAGAGCTCGTTGCGTGATGCGCCGGTGATGTCCGCGGCCAGTTTGACGGCTGTTTTCAGGGGCAACTCAGCCAGCAACAACTTCAAGACGCGGCCGCCGTCGTCCGCCGCAGCCGCTTGCGGGGCGGGGTGCAACACCAGTGCAAATTCACCGCGCAAACGCTGCGGGCTGGCGGCCAACCAGGCTGGTAGTTCACTCGCGGGCAGGGTGGCGATTTCCTCAAACTGCTTGGTCAGTTCGCGCCCTACTGTGATGGCTCGGTCTGCCAGCGGCGCCAAGGCGCGGGCTAGCGCTTCCATGCGGTGCGGCGCTTCAAGCATGACCACCGCGCGTTTTTCAGTCAGCAAGACTTGCACGGCTTGGTCGCGTTCGCCGGCTTTACTTGGCAAAAAACCGGCGAACACAAAACCGCTGTCGCCGGCGAGGCCGGCCACGCTCAAGGCGGTGGTGACGCTGCTGGCACCCGGCAATGGCATGCTTTTGAAGCCAGCCGCGCGCACAGCGGCCACCAGTCGCGCCCCCGGATCGCTGATGGCCGGTGTGCCGGCGTCGCTGACATAGGCCACACGTTCGCCACGCTGCAAGCGGTGAATGACGCTGACCGCCGCTTCGGCTTCGTTGTGTTCATGGACGGGCAGCAAGGACTTGTTGATGCCGTACTGGCGCAGCAGGGTTTGCGTGTGGCGGGTGTCTTCGCAGCCGATCGCATCGACCAAGCCCAACACGTGCAGTGCGCGCAGGCTGATGTCGGACAAATTGCCGATCGGCGTAGCAACCACGTAAAGTGTGGCTGGTGGGTAATGTTGCAGACCAGCGGCAGCCCGGGCGGCCTCCAGGGCCAAGTCGAAAGAAGCGTTCAATGTGGTTTTCCAAAAATCAAGCGGCAGCGCCGAACGGGCAGATTACCACCAAGCGGCGCGGCGACGCGGCCGAAGCCTTGGCCTGCACGTACCTGACCGGGCAGGGCTTGCGTTTGCTAGAGCGCAACTTCAACACGCCGGGCCGCGGCGGTGGCGAGATTGACTTGGTGATGCGCGCGCCAGACGGCACGCTGGTGTTTGTCGAAGTGCGCCAGCGCAGCACGGCCTCGCATGGCGGCGCGGGCGGCAGCATCACGCACGCCAAGCAGCGCAGAATTATCTTTGCCGCGCGGCATTATTTGATGCGCTTTGCCAGTCTGCCGGCGTGTCGCTTTGACGTCGTGCTGGTGCAAGGGCCAACGCGGCCGGAAGGCCAGCAGACGATTGAATGGTTGCCAGCGGCGTTTGAGGCGTCTTGACACAGGGGTATGTGCGGGTAGCGCTATCATCGAGGGCATGATCGAACAACGCATTGAGCAGCACTTTATTGACAGTGCAGACCTCAAATACCAGGCTGCGCAAGTCCTCTCCAAACCCATCTCGGCGGCTATTTCCGCCATCCTCGCCAGCGTCACCAGTGGCGGCAAGGTGCTGGCCTGCGGCAACGGTGGTGGTGCTGCGAGCGCGCAACATTTCGCGGCTAAATTTGTCGTTGGCTACGAGCGTGAGCGCCCCGAGCTGGCCGCCATGGCCCTCTCCACCGATGCGTCCATCGTCACGGCCATTGCCAATGAGTTTGATTTCAAGGCCGTCTTCGCCAAGCAAGTGCGTGCTTTTGGCGGCGCTGGCGATGTCTTGCTGGCCATCAGCAGCAGCGGCAATTCAGCCAATGTGCTGGCGGCCATTGAAGCCGCCCACGAGCGCGACATGACCGTGGTGGCGCTGACCGGCAAAGGCGGCGGCAAGATAACCTTCGCCTTGCGCGAAACTGATGTGCATATTTGCATTCCGCACGACCGCACCAGCCGCATTCAGGAGGTCCATCTTTTGGCCCTGCACTGTATTTGCGATGGTGTGGATGCTCAATTACTAGGTGACCAGGAGATCTCAACATGAACCCATCCCTTCTCAAGCGCCGGCTACTCACAGCGGGTTTCTCAGTCGCTGTCATCGGCGCTGCCGCCTCTCTCTCGGCCTGCGTGCCACTGGTCATCGGCGGTGCCGCTGCCGGCACGGCGCTGGTCGCGACCGACCGCCGAACCGCGGGCGCCCAGCTCGAAGACCAAGGCATCGAACTGCGCGCGCTCAGCGACGTGCGCAACACCTTCGGGACGCGCGTGCGTGTCAGCACGGTCAGCTTCAACCGGCAGGTGCTGCTGATTGGCGAAGTGCCTAATGCACAAGACAAGCAAGCGGTCGAAGACTTGGTGAAGAAGATCGAGAATGTCGACTCGGTCGTCAACGAATTGGGCGTGCGGAACTCGCCGTCACTGGCAGATCGTTCGGGCGACTTGTTGATCACCGGCCGCCTCAAGGCAGCAATTCTGGATGCGCGTGACTTGCAAAGCAACGCCTTCAAGGTGGTGACGTCGAACAACACGGTCTACCTGATGGGCCGCGTCACCAAACGCGAATCCGATCGCGTGACCACCATTGCCCGCGGTACCTCGGGCGTGCAGCGGGTGGTGCGGATTTTTGAGACCATCAGCGAAGAAGAGTTGCTGCGTCTGCAGCCTTCGCGCGCTGCACCGGCCAAGACCTGAATCGCCGCATACCGGCCTGATTCAGACGCCTTGTTTATTTGAGCCGCTTGATCAGGCTGGAGGTGTCCCAGCGGCGTCCGCCCATGGCTTGCACGTCGGCGTAAAACTGGTCGACCAAGGCCGTCACCGGCAAGCGTGCGCCGTTGTGCTTGGCTTCGTCCAGCACCAACCCCAAGTCTTTGCGCATCCAGTCGACGGCAAAGCCGAAGTCGAACTTGTCGGCGACCATCGTTGTGCCGCGGTTTTCTAGTTGCCAGCTTTGGGCGGCACCCTTGCCGATGACGTCGAGCGCCAGGTTCATGTCGAGGCCGGCTTTTTGGCCGAAGGCAATGGCTTCGCTCAAGCCCTGCACCAAACCGGCAATGCAAATCTGGTTGACCATCTTGGTCAGCTGGCCGGCGCCGCTGTCACCCATCAAGGTGAAGGCTTTGGCAAAGGCGATGCCGGCTGGTTTGACGCCCTCAAAGGCAGCGGCGTCGCCGCCGCACATGACCGTCAGCGCGCCGTTTTGCGCACCACCTTGACCGCCTGAGACTGGCGCGTCAATAAAGTGCAAGCCAAGGTTTTTGGCCGCGGCGTACAACTCGCGCGCCACTGTGGCGGAGGCCGTCGTGTGGTCGACAAACACGGCGCCCGGCTGCATGCCAGCAAAAGCGCCGTCTGCGCCCAGCGTCACGCCGCGCAGGTCAGCGTCGTTGCCGACGCAGCAAAAAATAATCTCAGCGCCGATGGCGGCCAAGCGCGGTGTAGCGGCATGGCGCGGTGCGGCCGTGCCGGCAAACTCAGCGCACCAAGCAGCCGATTTGGCGGCGGTGCGGTTGTAGACCGTGACCTGATGGCCGGCCAATGCCAAGTGACCGGCCATTGGGTAGCCCATCACGCCCAAGCCGATGAAGGCGACTTTGCGGGCGGCTGTGGGGGCGTATGTTTTGGCGTTGGTACTGGAGTTGGTGCTGGCGGTCATGGGCTTGTCTTTGTCGGGTGTTGTTAGAAAAATGATTTTTACACAGGCCGCCCGCACTCAGCCCGAAAATTGTGCCGGTGTTTTGGCTTTGTTGCGCGCCTCTGACGGTGTGATCAGCCGTCGTTTGAGCAAGTCTGCAAGACTTTGATCAAGGGTCTGCATGCCGTGGCTTTGGCCGGTCTGTAGGCTCGAGTACATTTGCGCCACTTTGCCTTCGCGAATCAAATTGCGAATGGCCGGCGTGCCGAGCATGATCTCGTGCGCCGCCACGCGGCCCTGTCCATCGGCTGTCTTGCACAAGGTTTGCGCCACCACGCCTTGCAGCGACTCGGACAACATGCTGCGGACCATTTCTTTCTCGTCGGCGGGAAAAACATCAATGATGCGGTCGATGGTCTTGGTGGCGCTGGCGGTGTGCAAGGTGCCGAGCACCAAGTGGCCGGTTTCGGCGGCCGACAAGGCCAGCCGAATGGTTTCCAAGTCACGCATTTCACCGACCAAAATCACGTCAGGATCTTCCCGCAAAGCCGACCGCAGGGCGGCCGTGAAACTGTGCGTGTGGCGGCCCACTTCGCGCTGACTCACCAAGCAGTTCTTGGCGTTGTGGACAAACTCAATCGGGTCTTCTACCGTGATGATGTGACCGCGTTCTGTGCGGTTGTAGAAGTCGACCATCGCCGCCAGTGTGGTCGACTTGCCCGAACCCGTTGGTCCGGTCACCAACACCAGCCCGCGCGGTTTGAGCGCCAATTCGGCGACGATGGCCGGTGCGCCCAGGCTTTCCAACATCGGCACAAGCGATGGAATACTGCGAAACACCGCACCCGCGCCGCGGCTGTGCTGAAACGTATTCACCCTAAAACGCGACAAGCCCGGCACCTCCAAAGCGAAGTCCAACTCCAGCGACAGCACAAAAGCAGTCTGCTGGTCCGGGGTCATGGCTTGTGCCAACATCTGTCTCAACTGTTCAGCTTCCAGCGCCGGCAGGTCCAGCGTTTGGATGTCACCATGCACCCGCAGCATGGGCGGCAGCCCCGTCGACAGGTGCAGATCAGAGGCGTGGCGGTTTGCGGCGACGGTCAGCAGTTCGGTGAGTTCCATGGCAAGCTTTACAGTTCATTAGACTGTAGGCGAAAAAGCAGCCTTGAGGTTGGGTACAGTCTGGGACATGAGCACACAGCAGAATTTAAAAGTACAAGACAGTCCCGCGACGATTGCCAGCCAACTGACGCAGGTGCGGCAGCAGATCGCAGAAGCCGCTGTGGCGGCTGGGCGCCAGTCTGGCAGCGTGCGCTTGCTCGCGGTTTCCAAGACCTTCGGTGCCGACGCCGTGATCGAAGCGGTGCAGGCCGGACAGACGGCTTTTGGCGAGAACTACATTCAAGAAGGTGTGGAGAAAATCCAAGCTTTGCGGCAATGGCTGGCCGGGCCGGCGCAGGCCGGGCAAGCCGCGTTGGAATGGCATTGCATCGGCCCGATTCAGAGCAACAAAACGCGTTTGGTGGCGGCGCATTTTGACTGGGTGCAGTCGGTCGACCGTCTGAAGATTGCCCAACGTTTGAGCGAGCAGCGACCGCTTGATTTGCCGCCGTTGCAAATTTGCCTGCAAGTGAATATTGATGGTGGCGCCAACAAATCTGGCGTGTCGCCGGAGGACGCCTTGGCCTTGGCTCAGGCGGTCTCGCGCTTGCCTCGGTTGGTGTTGCGCGGCCTGATGGCGATTCCCGAGCCGGCGCCTGATGAGGCGGCTGCCCGTGCTGTCCATGCGCGCACGGCGGCGCTGATGGCGCAGATCAACGCCGCAGGCGGACTGCCACAAGCGCTCGACACAGTGTCGATCGGCATGAGCGCTGACTTAGCGCCCGCCATTGCGGCGGGCAGCACGATGGTGCGTGTCGGTACAGCGATTTTTGGTGGACGCGGTTAACGCGTTTAAAGCGGCTAAGGCCCGTCTCTTTGCCCCTGTGCCGATTTGGGGCTTCGGTGGCGGTGGTTGATCTGAACCTGAAAAAGCCCGCGGTGCTTAATTAATTCGTTACGCCTATTGCACGTCACAGGGGCGTTTTTTTGTGCGGATATCGGTAGCATTGATTCCTTTCATAAAAGGAACTTTCTGAATGGTCCAACCTTTTTTCGGCAGACGCGAATCCGAACCCGCTGGCCTGCGCCCCGGCGCCGTCAGCAACCAGAGCAGCCCAACCCCTTCAGCGCAGGCGCAAGTGGTGGCCAAGCAGGCCCTGGACAACACCACCACGAATCTGGCCCTGAGCGTCGCAGCGCCGGGCAAAGACGTTGGTAGCAAGCTGACCGTTGGCCCGAACATCAAGCTCAAGGGCGTCGAGATCACCGATTGCGACACCTTGGTGGTGGAGGGCACGGTCGAGGCGACGATGGATTCTCGGGTGATTCAAATTTCTGAGCTCGGCGCTTTCAAGGGCTCGGCTGAGATCGATATCGCGGAGATTCACGGGCAGTTCGATGGCAACCTCACCGTGCGGCAAAAGCTGGTGATCTACGCCACCGGCAAAGTGATTGGCAAGATTCGTTACGGCAAGTTGGTGATCGAAGAAGGCGGGCAAATTTCGGGTGACATTCAGGTGGGCTCGGCTGGCACTGTTGCGCCGGCTCTTACAAGCTCAGTCAACGTCGCTAGGCCCGACGTGCAACGAGTCGCCTGACGCGCCTGTCGACCGCCCGCATGCGGGCTCAGAGCAGCCGCATCAGCAGCGGTATCAGCAAGGAGGCCAGCACCACCTGCAGACCGAGTGCCAGCGCCGCATAGGCGCCTGCATCGGCATCGACCTGCATCGCCCGCGCTGCGCCAATGCCGTGCGAGGCGGTGCCCAGCGCGAAGCCGCGCGCTGTCCAGCCAGCGGCATCGGTCGGGATGCGCAGCGCGTCAAACAAGTACTTGCCACTGAGCGCGCCGATCAGGCCGGTCAGCACTGAGAACACGGCGGTCAGCGCCGGAATGCCGCCGATGCTGGCGGCAATGCCCATGGCCACTGGTGCTGTCACCGACTTGGGGGCCAGTGACAACAACACGTCGCTTGGCAAGCCGACTGCCCAGCCCAACGCCAAGGCAGAGCCGCTGGCGGCCACACCGCCGGCCAGTGCGGCCAGCAGCAGCCGGCCCCAGCGGCGCTTGAGGTCAGCCCGGCGCTGCCACAGCGGCCAAGCCAAGGCCACCACGGCGGGGCCCAACAAAAAGTGAATGAACTGCGCGCCGGCAAAGTAAGTTGGGTAGGGCACACCTGTTAACAGCAGGCCCGATGCAATCACCGTCACCGTCCAAAAAACCGGGTTGGCCCAGGGCGCATGGTTGACGGCCGTGTAGGCTGCTTGGGCCAGCAAGTAAACCACCAACGTGGCGGTCAGGCCGAACAAAGGCGTGGCCGACAGGTAGACCCAGAGCTCGACGAAATTAGACATGCTTGCTGGCGTCAGTGTTGTTGTGGCTCATCACGCTGCCACAGGACGTTCAGCAGCAGCGCCGTCACGGCCAGTCCGATCAACGTCGACAGCACCAACACCAGCAACATGCGGCCGCCGTATTGGCTGACGATGGACAGATGCGTCATGACACCAACGCCCACCGGCACAAACAGCAGCGATAAATGTGACAGCAAGTAATCAGCACAGGCCGACACCGGCTCTCGCACCACGACCCACCGCAGCGCCATCAGCAGCAGCAACATGCCGACCACCGGGCCGGGCAAAGGCAGCGACAAGCCGCGAGACAGCAGCTCGCCGATTGACTGCAACACCAGTAGCCAGCCAAGGCCGCGCAAGCCGTTCATGGCGTTTGGAGGACTTTAAAAGCGCGGCAAATCTGGGTGCGGGATTTGACCGCCGCGGACCAGCATCTTGCCGTATTCGGCGCAGCGTTGCAGCGTCGGAATCACCTTGCCGGGGTTCAGCAGACCGCGTGCGTCAAAGGCGCGTTTGACGCCGAACATCTGCTCGTTTTCAGCGGCGCTGAACTGCACGCACATGCTGTTGAGTTTTTCAATCCCAACGCCGTGTTCGCCGGTCACTGTGCCGCCCATGGCGACGCTGGTTTCCAAAATGTCAGCGCCAAACAACTCGCAGCGGTGCAGCTGGTCGGCATCGTTCGCGTCAAACAAAATCAGTGGGTGCAGGTTGCCGTCGCCGGCATGAAAAACGTTGGCACAGCGCAGCTGGTATTTCTTTTCCATCTCGCCAATCGCCAACAAAATATCGGCCAAGCGATTGCGCGGAATGGTCGAGTCCATGCACATGTAGTCGGGGCTGATGCGGCCCGACGCCGGGAAGGCATTTTTGCGGCCGCTCCAAAAGCGCAGCCGCTCGGCTTCGTCTTGGCTGACCGTGATGGCGGTGGCGCCGCAGCGCGTCAGCACCTCGCGCATGCGGCCAATCTCTTCGGCCACTTCTTCTGGTGTGCCGTCGCTTTCGCAAAGCAAAATCGCCGCCGCTGTGAGGTCGTAGCCTGCGTGTACAAAGTCTTCTACGGCGGCGGTCATCGGTTTGTCCATCATCTCCAGCCCGGCTGGAATGATGCCTGCGGCGATCACTGCGGCCACCGCGTCGCCGGCTTTGCGCAAGTCATCAAAGCTGGCCATGATGCAGCGCGCCAGTTGCGGCTTGGGCACCAGCTTGACGGTAACTTCGGTGGTCACCGCCAGCATGCCCTCACTGCCGATGATGACGCTGAGCAGGTCGTAGCCCGGCGTGTCGAGCGCGTCGCTGCCGAACTCAATCTCGTTGCCTTCAATCGTGAAGCCGCGTACTTTAAGCACGTTGTGCACGGTCAGGCCGTACTTCAGGCAGTGCACACCGCCCGAGTTTTCGGCGACGTTGCCGCCGATGGTGCAGGCGATTTGGCTCGACGGGTCGGGCGCGTAATACAAATCATGCGGGGCCGCGGCTTCAGAGATCGCCAAGTTGCGCACGCCGCCTTGCACCACGGCGGTTCGACTGGCCGGGTCCATTTTTAAAATCTTGTTGAATTTGGCCAGCGACAGCGTGACGCCCAGCTTGTGCGGCATCGCGCCGCCCGACAAGCCGGTGCCAGCACCGCGTGCCACCACCGGCACGTCCAGCGCGTGACAAGTCTTCAGCACCGCTTGCACCTGTGCATAGGTTTCGGGCAGCGCGACCACCAGCGGGCGCTGGCGGTAAGCAGTCAGGCCATCGCATTCATAAGGCGTGGTGTCTTCGCGGTTCCACAGCAGCGCGTGCTGCGGCAAAACCTGCTGTAAGGCGGCGACAACCTGCGCTTGACGCTCGGCGCGCGCCAGCGAGGTTTGCTGTTCAGATGAAACGGGTGCATTCATGTCAAAGCTCCTGCCGCCAACCATGTCGGGAAGCGACTGTTTGTGGGACAGGTTGCACTTTAAACCAAATAGCCGCAGGCGCCTTCAGGGCGCACCGAAGCCATACTGCGCAAAGGTGGTCTGTGCGGGCGTGGCTAGCGTGGTCTTCAGGTTGGCCTGGGTCAGGGCGCACAAGCTGTTGCGCACGAACACTGCGGGCGTGCCCCAAGCACCCGCATTGGCCAGGCGTTGCGGATGCTGAATGTCAGCCGGCGAGGCGCAGCCGAGCTAAGTCGCTGCGGCAATCGCCGTCAGTAGAAGATGTTTCATGTTGGGTCACTTGTGGATGTTGCCAGTTTTTGTACCCCACCTCGAGACTGTAACCATCAGGGGCCATGGCTATTAGCGGCGCAGTGGCGCGGGTTGTCATGCAAGCGATCACTGTGTGCACCGTTGTCTGTAGCCCTCCGCCATAGTCAACCACGTGACGAATGCCGAGCGCTGCCATGCTTGCTCGTAAAACGCGAGGGATTTGTCCAGGTTGTTAACCGGTATGAAAATGTGAGCGAGCGCAACTTACCTCTGCGTTTTGGCAAGGCCTGATCTCAGCTGGCCTGGTGGGTGATGCCAGCATGTTGCCGGCTTCCATCTTGCCTCGTCAGTGGCGCCAGCCTGGGTTGATGCCGCTCGGGTTCAAGAAGGACAGGGGCTGCGACTGTCGCGCGTCGCCCCACCAACGTTGGCTGACCGGCAAGTTGGCGGCTTGCGCCACATGGCCATCTCGCGACACGCAGAACGCCCCTGAAACAAGCGCCTCGCGGACGGTCGCTCCGGCACCGATTCTGGCGTAGTCAAACAGCACACTGCGCTCCACCACGGTGCCGGCTTCAACGTGACAGCCGCTGCCGATCCAGACCGGTCCGCGCAGCACACAACCGGCATCGATGCGGCTGCCCGAGCCAATGAAGATCGGCCCTTCTAATTGCACGGAGTCCCAAGCCACCCGTGTGTTAAGACCAACGCTCACGCCTGGCAACATTTGTTGGCCGGGCAGCGTCACGCCGGCCACTTGGCCTTGCATCATGCGTTGCACGATCTGCCAATAGTCCGACAGGCGGCCGATGTCCAGCCACTCGAAGTCATGGCTCTGGGCGTAAGAAGGCAGGCCTTGGCGCAGCAGAGAAGGAAACAAATCGTTGGCGATGTCGTACACCCCTTGCGCCGGGATATGCCCCAGAACCTCTGGCTCTATCAAGTAAATGCCGGTATTGGCCTGACGCGACAAGGCTTGATGCGGCGCTGGCTTATCTTGAAAAGAGAGTAACCGGCCGTCGGCTTGTGTCACCGTGAGGCTGTGGTTGGCGACCTCGTGGTCAGCCACCTCACGGGTGATCGCGCTGGCGATGGCGCCTTGCGCAAGATGAATGGCCGCCGCCGCTTGCAGCTTGATGTCAACCACCGCGTCGCCGCACAGCACGGCGGTGGTTTCGTCAATGAAGCCGCCGAGCTTGTGGATGTTTCGCAGTGCCCCGGCTGAGCCCATCGGCTCGGGCGCGATCTGGCCGTCTTTGACATGGCCCTCGAACGAGTAGCCGATGTGCACGCCAAAACGTCGGCCGTCACCAAAGTACTGCTCGATGCGCTGCGCGAAATGGCTGGTGTTGACCATGATCTCTTTGATGCCTTGACGCACCAGATGCTCAACGACGTATTCCATCACCGGCTTGCCCAGCAAAGGAATCATCGGTTTGGGTGTGTCGGCGGTGAGCGGCTGCAAGCGTGTCCCGCGACCAGCGGCCAAGATGATGGCCTTGGTGATCATTCAAAACGCCTCGTTGTACGGTGGTGGTTCAAGGTCAAGTGACGCATCTGAAGTGCTTAAAAAGTAGCGATAATTGAAGCAATTTTAGACAATAAATATGATTAAGACAACGAATTAGTGATGGCTTGGGAGGGTGATGCGGAAATTTTTCGTATCACCCTATTTTTTTTGGTTTACAACTATTTGATTATTTTAATTGGGGCTGAAATGTAAATGCAGCGATTAATTTTACTTAAAAAGTAGTATTAATTAAAGTTTTATTGGATTTTTAAGTTGTAAAGTGATTAATTTTGTGGCAACAAGTCACTACTTGTGCAACTTTAAAAGTAATTTAAATAGAGTAAATACGTAATGCATCTCATAATTACGCAAAATTAAAATGAAAAACGCACCGTTGCCGCCACTTGCTTTTGGCGCAGCCACCGCCGTGATCGATACCGACGTACGCATCATGGAAGAAAAGCTCCAACGCTTTGCCAATGGCATGCAGCAATTCGACAGCCTCAGTCAGCACGGTCAATTCCAGCACACCTCGTCCATTTTGAATATCAACGGCATGCGCATTGGCGCGACTGCGAGCACGGCGACACGCGTCAAAACTAACCCAGTCGGTTCCTTGATGCTGATGATTCCATTTCATGGCCATGGCCACTATGAAATGAGCCATGAAACTATGGCGTGGTCGGCCGACCAACAGGCAGTGCTGTTGCCCAATCAACCGTTCACGGGGGAGTCCAGCGAACGGTCATCGCTGGTCTTGTTGCTCGATGAACGGCGTTTGGAAAAGACCCTGGAGGCTATGCTTGGCGAGCCCCTGGGAGCAATTGCTCATTTTGATGCAGACCGACCGTGGGTGCTCGATTTGAATCATGGGCCGCTGTCATTCAACACGGTCTTCAGGCAGCAAGCCCATTTTTTGAATGCGTTCGCGGGCAGCACAGAGCTGCTGAACAGCACCGGCATTGACGACGGCATTTACAGAAGTGTTGTGATGTTATTGAACATCAAATTATTTTCACATCAGTTTGAAGTGTCTGACCATAAAAGCCCAAGAGGGGGTGTACTTGATAAAGTCTGCGCCTACATCATGCATAACTTGAATGAAGTCATCACCTTGACGGCGTTGGAGGAAGTATCTTCTATGTCAATCAGGAAGCTTCAGTACAGTTTTCTAAGTCAGTTTAATTGCACGCCCATGCAGTGGGTTCGAACCCGACGACTCGAAAATGCCCAAAACTTTCTGCTGAGTGCACCGCCCGACACGCACATCAGCCAGATTGCCAATTTGTGCGGGTTCCGCAATATGTCGACTTTTTCAAATCGCTACAAACTGCATTTTGGCGAGTTGCCGTCAAAAACACTGCGGCGCAGTCAGGGCTGACAGCCTAGACCGTTATTTGAAAATAACCGTTTTGTGGCCGTTCAACAGCACGCGGTGTTCGCTGTGCCACTTGACGGCGCGAGCCAGCACTTGGCTTTCGGTGTCGCGGCCCATGGCGGTCAGGTCTTCGACGGTTCGGCTGTGCTCGACGCGGGCCACGTCTTGTTCAATGATCGGGCCTTCGTCGAGGTCTGAGGTGACGTAGTGGGCTGTAGCACCTATCAATTTGACGCCGCGTGCGTGCGCTTGGTGGTACGGCTTGGCTCCTTTG
Organism: Polaromonas sp.; assembly: GCA_041442125.1. Classification (GTDB taxonomy): domain Bacteria; phylum Pseudomonadota; class Gammaproteobacteria; order Burkholderiales; family Burkholderiaceae_C; genus Polaromonas. The sequence continues at coordinate 20,694 of JASDRC010000004.1, forward strand.
AAGCTGGGCAGGAACGAGTGGTGGATATTGATTGCGCGGCCCGCCAGGTTTTGGCACATCTCGTCGCTCAAAATTTGCATGTAACGCGCCAGCACGACCAGCTCTGCGCCAGCCGACTGGATGACGTCGTACTGCTGGGCCTCTGACTCGGCCTTGGTGGCCGCCGTCACCGGGATGTGGTGAAAAGGCACCTTGTAGCTGGCCGCCAATTGCTCGAACTCATTGTGGTTGGAGACGATGGCGCGAATGTCCAGCCGCAACAGGCCCGACTTCCAGCGAAACAGCAAGTCATTCAGGCAATGCCCTTCTTTGCTGACCATCAGAATGGTGCGCATCGGCTGGCTGGCTTGGTGCAGGCTCCAGCGCATGTCAAAGTCACCGGCCAAGACGGCCAGCTCTTCTTTCAAATCCTCAAATGACGGCTGCACGCAGGCGAAGCCAACGCGCATGAAAAACAAGCCGGTGGCGTCTTGGTCGCGGTCGTCGGCGTACTGGGCGGCATCCAAAATGTTGCCGCCGCGCTCATACAAAAAGCCAGAGACGGCATGAACAATGCCCGGGCGATCGGGGCAGGACAGAGTAAGGGTGTAGGTTGAGCTCATGGCGGGGGACATTGTCGCAGCACTGGGCGCCTTTTATTCAGCTCGACTGAGTGAGGCGCAACGGTGACAGAATGGGCCTAAAACACCGATCACGACTCCAAGGGAATTCACATGACTCAGCACAACTTCAACATGGACCACCACTGGCTGCCGTTCACGCCGAACCGCAGCTTCAAGCAAGACCCGCGCGTCTTTGTCGCCGCCGACGGCATGCACTTCACTACGCATGACGGCAAGCAGGTGCTGGACGGTATTTCAAGTCTGTGGTGTGTCACGGCGGGCCACAACCGCAAGCCCATCAACGAGGCGATCAAAAAGCAGCTCGACACACTGGACTACGCGACGGCTTTTCAGGCCAGCAATGACCAAGCTTTCAAGGCCGCGGAGATGATCGCCAACATGGCGCCGGGTGACTTGAACAAGGTGCTGTTTTGCAGCTCCGGTTCAGAAGCCGCTGACACCTCCCTCAAGGTCGCGTTGACCTACCATCGCGCCCGTGGCGAAGGCCACCGCAATGTCTTTATTGGCCGTGAGCGTGGCTACCACGGCGTGGGTTTTGGCGGCATGAGCGTGGGCGGCATTCCGGCCAACCGCAAGGCTTACGGCACGGCGCTGCTGCCGCGTGTGGACCACATGCGCTTCATTCACGATCCACTGAATCACGCCTACATTCACAACCAAGAACCGGTCTGGCAAGAAGACATTTTGCTGGAGCTTGAAAACCGCATCTTGCCGCTGCACGACGCCAGCAACATCGCCGCAGTCATCGTCGAGCCGGTGGCTGGCAGTGCGGGTTGGTATCTGCCGCCGCAGGGCTACTTGAAGCGACTGCGAGAGATTTGCGACAAGCACGGCATCTTGCTGATTTTTGACGAAGTCATCACCGGCTTTGGCCGGATGGGTGTTAACTTTGGCGCCGACTACTACGGCGTCGTGCCCGACATGCTGAACTTCGCCAAGGGCGTCACCAACGGCGTGATTCCTTTGGGCGGCGTGGTCTGCAGCGACCGCATTTACAACACCATGATGAAGGCCAATGAGGGTGCGCCGGAACATGCCATCGAGTTCTTTCATGGCTACACCTACTCGGGTCATCCGGTGGCCTGTGCAGCGGCGATTGCCACGCTCACGCTCTTCAAGGAAGAGATGTTGTTTGAACGCGCCGGCCAAATGGGCACTGTGCTGGGCGACGCGATGCACAGCGGCCTGAAGGGCTTGCCAACGGTGATCGGCATTCGCAGCTTGGGGCTGGCGGGTGCGGTCGAGATGGCGTCGATTCCGGGTTCACCGGGTAAGCGCGCTTACGACGTTTTCATGACCTGTTTCCACAACGGTGTTTTGGTCCGGCCAGCTGGTGAAAACATCGTGCTGTGCCCACCGTTCATCGTGGAAAAAGAGCACATCGACCGCATGGTCAACGTGGTGGCTGACGCGATTCGAAAGCACGCATAATTTGCTACGGGGCTGAGCGCTGCGGCAGTTGCTTGGCCAAGTCGGCGCAGTAATCTTTGTCGGGCGTCGCCGGCGTGAGCCAGACGTCGTCAAAAGATGCGCGCTCACCGCCCGCTGCTGCCGCGCCCGATCTCAATCGAATGGCTTTGACGTGCAGCACTGGCGGCAGGTGTTGCGGCACGCCGAGTTGCTTGTCGGCGTGCACGCTGCCGGTGATCAGCAGCACCACTTGACCGGGCCTCAGCGCCGCTTGCACGGTATCCGCCATGCGCATGTCTTTGGCGATTTGAATCCGCGTCATCGGTGCGATCTGGTTCTCTGGCAACAGGTCGCAATGGCCTTGGCGAATGAGTTGTTGCTGTGCCGCCAGCGCAGCGGCGGGCAGCCGCTGGTCAAGCGCTGCGTCGGCCATGTTGCTGCGCATATGCGCGCGTGGCAAGTTGGCTCCCAGCACCGGCACGCCGGCGCGCACGGCGCGCATCACCGTCGGCCCATAAGCCGCCCACGGCCAAGCGTCCTTGCTCCAGTTCAGCGCTTTTTGGGTTTGTTCTTCGCTAGCGTCGGAGGGCAGGGCCGCAGTGCTGTCGCCGCTGTCGGCCATCTCCAAGGCGACCGCCGCCAAGACGCCGCGCGCCGCCAGCGCTGCAACGATTTGCTGTTGCAGCACTTGATGTTCGGGCGCGTCATGTTGTTCGCCCAGCAGCAACACATCGGCCGGCAACCACGCGTTGAGTCGGCTTTGCAATTCTGTGGCGTTGAAGCCGGAGGCGCAACCGGCCAGAGAGACACTCAGCGTGATGGCGAGCACCGTCAAGAAAGGTCGGGTGAAAGCACGCAGAAAGAATAAGGCAGGCATGCGTCGATACTAAGGCTTCAACATATTTCGTCTCCCTGTTTTGTAGCCAACCCAGACATGCCGCCCTCAGCCTTCGTTCAATTCACCCAGCAATTGTTTCAGCGCAACGTGGTACGCACACTGCTCACCTTGCTGCTGGCTTGGGCTGCAGCGTTGTTGTGCATCCAGCTGAAGGTTCCTTTGCCGTGGATGATCGGACCGCTGCTGCTGACCGCCGGTTTGACGATGGCCGGCGGGCCGACCGCCAGTTGGACGCCGCTGCGCAACAGCGGGCAATGGCTGATTGGCGGTGCTTTGGGCTTGTACTTCACGCCGCAGATGGTCAGTTTGGTGGCCGGTTTGTGGTGGGCGATGGCGCTGGGCATTGTCTGGGCGCTGGCGCTGGGCTTGCTGTTCGGTGCCTGGTTGCACCGGGTACATGCGGGGCCCGGGCGTTTTCACATCGCTGGCTTGTCGCGCATCACGACTTATTTTTCTTCGCCGATTGGCGCCGCCTCCGAGATGACGCTGATGGGCGAGCGCCACGGGGCGCAGACCGACCTGATCGCCTCAGCGCACAGCCTGCGGGTGCTGCTGGTGACGCTGATCATTCCCTTTGGTTTCCAGTGGGCAGGTCTGCACGGGATTGACACCAGCTTGCCCGGTCCGCGCGTCGTGGCTTGGCCGGGCTTGGCGCTGTGGCTGCTGCTCACCGGCGCAGGCTGTTGGCTGATGGTCAAGACCAAGCGCACCAACCCCTGGTTTGTCGGCGCGCTGGCGGTGTCGATGCTGCTCACCGCCAACGGCTTGAGCTTGTCGGCGCTGCCACAGGGCGTGGTCAATGCAGCGCAGCTGGTCATCGGCGTCAGTCTGGGGGTTCGCTTCACGCCTGGTTTTGTGCACATGGCGCCGCGCTGGATGGGTTCAGTGGCGCTGGCCACCGTGGTCATGATTGCTTTGTCCGGCGGCTTTGCTTGGGGGCTGGCTCACTTCGTCGATCTGCATTGGGCGACTTTGCTGCTGGGCACCTCACCCGGCGGCGTTGCAGAAATGGCCATCACCGCCAAAGTCTTGCAATTGGGTGTGCCGATCGTCACCGCGTTTCATGTGATGCGGTTGGCGGGCGTGTTGTTGTTGGTCGAGCCGATGTACCGCTGGTGGTACCGGGAGCGGTTGGCTTAGGGCGCTAGGCCCTCAGTGCACTGACACCGTGGTGTGGGCCAACTCGGCGTAACCTTCTAGCATGTCTTCGACTTCTTCTTGCGTCGGCGTTTTTTGCTGCCAGACGTTCAGGCGCAACTGAAAGAGTTCGGCCCACGAGCCGTCCAGGTAAACCTCTTTGCCGGAGCGTTTATCGACGATTTCAAAGCCGTGGCGGGCCAGTTGCAGCTGCGCTGGCAAAGCACCTTGGGTGCTGGCGTTGACGTCGTCAGCGTTGGCATGAATTTGGACGACTGCAAAAGTGTCTGAGTCATAAAGCATTTGCATCCGGAATCTCCTTTTAACTCAGATGGCGTCAACGGCCATAAGTTCAAGACGTCAAGGCAAACCGCTGCTGGACAATTGTTGGTCAATGTAATCGCCGCCATGTTGCGTGATCTTCATGCGCACCGGCCAATAGCCCAACGAGGGCGCAAACCAAGCCTCGACGCGTTGGTCCTGCTCGCGGCGCGGGTCACGTGTGAGCTTGACGGCGCTGACCGTGCCGATGGGTAAATCCAGGGCTTCTTCACCCGCCACGGTGAAAGTCCAGGTGTCTACGTCACGCGGGCCGACGGTGTAGATTGGAATTTTGCTGCCCGGTGGAAAACGGTTGGCTTGGCCGGCCAGCAGGCTCGCCAGCTGAAAAAACACACTCAGGCGATCTTGTGCGCCGCGTTTCCAGGGCGCCTCCGGGGTGTTGGCGCTGAAGCTGATCGTCCCTTTGTCGGCCTCAAAAGTGGCTGTGCGTTCGTTGCGGCCCTTGTCGGCAAACAGCGTTGGGGCCAAACCATCGTCGCTGATGCTGCCCCGGCTTTCTAGGGCGCGGGAGCCAAGCAGAAAGGCGCTGACGACCATGCTGGCTTCGTAGTGGTTGCCGTCTTGCTGCCAAATCATGAGGCCCGAGGCGCGGTAGTTGAGACCGCTGGCGAGGCCGGTCAGGTTGTAGTTGAGCCGCACGGAGCCCGGGACAGTCAAGTTGGCAGCGGGCAAGGCGGCTGGTTCGCTTGGGGCTGCAGCACTGTCGGTTATCTCGGGAGCCACCTGCGGGTGGGCGGCAGGCTCTGCAGGCAAGGGCGGCGCGGATTCAGGTTCGAGCTCGATGGGCTGCAGTTCAGGTGTTGCTTCAGCCAAGGTCACAGGCGCCATCAAGGGTTCTGCCAGCTCCGCCACTGCGGCTTGAGGCGGGCTGACTTTCGACTTTTGAATCAGCACGGGTTTGGGCTGGACTGGCGCAGCTTGGGTCGCGTGTGCCACCTGCAGCCACTGAGCAGGCGGCACCTCAATTCGCCGCGTGTTGAACACCAGCATTGACGGGTTGAGTGGCGTTATCGCTGGCTCCGCTGGTGCGTTGCTCGGTATGGCGGCCAGCACCAGCCAGTGGCCCAGAACGACCAGCAGCACCAGCAACCACAAGATGCGGCGCGGCGCAGAACGTCCGTCGGGCGGGCGAGCGGGCTGAGAATCGGGGCTGGCAGTCATGTGGCAAGGAGCAGGGTCGGCAAGTTATTGATCGTAGCGCTGGTCTTGGCGGCGTGTGTTGGGCGTGTGCAGAAGAGCCTATTCGCCCCGGCAGTAAGCCGGCAGGCTCGGGTACGATGCCCGCTGAAAGGACAACCGATGAAACTCGCCACTTACAAAGACGGCTCGCGTGACGGCCAATTGCTGGTGGTCTCGCGGGACCTCGCCAGCGCGCACTACGCCACCGGCATCGCCAACACTTTGCAGCAGGTGCTGGACGACTGGAACTTTCTGTCGCCGCAGCTGCAAGACCTGTCTGACGCCCTGAACCAAGGCCGGGCCCGCCACGCTTTCCCTTTCGAGGCGGCCCGCTGCATGGCGCCTTTGCCGCGCGCCTACCAATGGGTCGATGGCTCGGCTTTCATCAACCATGTTGAGCTGCTGCGCCGCGCCCGCGGCGCAGCAGTGCCTGCCACGTTTGACACCGACCCGTTGATGTACCAAGGCGGCAGCGATGACTTTTTGGGGCCGTGCGATGAGGTGCGTTTGCCGAGTGAAGACTTGGGCATCGACTTTGAAGCCGAGCTTGCCGTGGTCACCGCCGATGTCGCGATGGGTTGCTCGCCCGACAAGGCGCTGGACGGTATCCGGCTGCTGATGCTGGCCAACGACGTGTCTTTGCGCAACGTCATCCCGGGCGAAGTGGCCAAGGGCTTCGGCTTTGTTCAGGGCAAGCCGGCCACCGCCTTCAGCCCGGTGGCGGTGACGCCAGACGAGCTGGGTGCGGCCTGGCAAAAAGGCCGTCTGCACCTGACGCTGCAAAGCACTTGGAACGGCCGCAAGGTCGGCATGTGCGACGCTGGCCCGGACATGACCTTTCACTTCGGTCAACTGATTGCGCACCTGTGCAAAACCCGCAACGTGCGCGCCGGCAGCATCATTGGCTCGGGCACGGTCAGCAACCCGGGTGTGACGCACAAGGGCAAGACCGATTGGCCCAAAGGTTACGGCTGCATCGCGGAAAAGCGCGCGATCGAGACCCTTCAAGACGGCCAGCCAAAGACGAACTACATGAAGTTTGGCGACACCATCCGCATCGAGATGAAGGACAAGGACGGTCGCCAAGTGTTCGGCGCGATCGAGCAAACCATCGCCACGTCGGTCGTCGTCAAGTCGCGTAAATCGTCTTTAGTGAGCGAAAGCCCTTGATCTCCATCGGGTTACCACAAGGGTCGCAGAAAAACATGGTCCATTGCTCGCCTGATTCACCGGCAAAACGGCACTGCGGTCTCATGATGAAGTCGACGTTGGCGGCTTCCAGCCGGGTGGCCATGGTCTGCCAGTCTGGCAGCGCCAGCACCAAACCGAAGTGCGGCATCGGCACCATCTGATCGCCGACGTGGCCGGTGCGTGCGGTCTTCAGCGGCTCGCCCAAGTGCAGCGAGAGTTGATGCCCCGCAAAGTCAAAGTCGACCCAAGTGTCGGTAGCGCGGCCTTCGGTGCAGCCGAGCACGCCTGCGTAAAAGCGGCGGGCCACGTCAAGGTCGGTCACATTGAAGGCGAAGTGGAAGAGACTTTTCATGCCCAAGAGCTTAGCAAATGGCTGGGAACGGCCGAAAAGACGGTTTGTCAGTTGACGGGTGGCTCGGGCATTGCACAATGGCGAGTGCGGAATGCCCCGCTGGCAACTGACCTTGGCACCTTCCTTCAGGAGACTCTATGAGCGACTTTGACAAAAACAACTTCACCGATTTCGGCAAGCTGGTGCCGGGCTTTGATTTTTTGCAAAACTTGACGCGACAAGCCACTGCCAGCGCGGCGCAAGGCCAGCCGAAGTTGCCGCAGCTCGGTCATTGGATCGCGCCGACCATGAGCGTCGAAGAGTTGGAAAAACGCATCGCTGAGCTCAAGGCCGTGCAGTTCTGGCTAGACCAAAACGCCACCGCCCTGAAGGCCACGATTCAGGCGTTGGAAGTGCAAAAAATGACCTTGGCTACGCTGCACGGCATGAACGTGAACATGGCCGAAATGGCCAAAGCCTTCAGCGTCAAGATGCCGGACGTGCCCGCAGCGCCGGCGTCCAGCAAGCCTGCAGCGGAGCCCGAGGAGACGTTGGCCCCTGAGCCGGCTGAGCGCCCTGGCGATGCCGCGGCCAGTGCGCCCGGCGGCGTCGATCCGATGCAGTGGTGGGGCGCGCTGACCGAGCAGTTCCAAAACATCGCCGCCTCGGCCCTGAAAGAAGCGGCTGACCGCCAGCCGCTGGCTGCCAGCCAGGGCATGGCGCCAGAAAAGGCCAAACCAGCCGCTCAAAAGCGTGCCAAACCCGCAATCAAGACGGCTGCGAAAGCGCCAGTCAAAGCCAAAGCCCGTGCGCCGGCTGCCCGTAAAATCCCCAGCCGAGCCCGATGAAATTATTCCCCTACGCTCACGCTACCCATCCGCAATGGCCGATGGCCGCAGCGCTGGTGCTGGCGCAATTGCGCGCCCACATGGCGCTGCCCAACTACGCCAGTGCGCCGACGCTGGCGCTGCTCTACATCACCGATCACTATGCGCCGCAGGCGCAAGACATCCTTGACCACCTGAGTGCCGAGCTGCCAGAGGTCACCGACTGGAGCGGCACGGTGGGCGTCGGCATCGCCGCCAACAACGTCGAGTACTTTGACGAACCGGCGATGAGCGTGATGCTCTGCGATTTGCCGTCCGATCAGTACCGCGTGTTTTCGGGCGTCACACCTTTGCCGTCTGTGGCGCATTTCAAACCGCATACCGCCTTGGTGCATGCCGATGCCAGCACGCCCGATGTGGCGGAATTGATTGAAGAAATGGCCGCCCGCACTGACAGTGGTTATGTCTTTGGTGGCTTGGCGTCCAGCCGCACAAAAACCGTGCAGTTTGCGCTCAGCGGCAATGGCAACCTCAAGGGCCAGGGGGCTGCCAGCGGTGTTTTCATGGGTGGGCTTAGCGGCGTGGCGTTTGCCCGCGCTATGGGCGGCCCCCAAGGCACTGACGCTGGCCGTTTGGGTCTGATGTCGCGCGTCACGCAAGGTTGTCAGCCGGTGTCTAAGAGTTACCAGATCACCGCCTGTGAGGGCAACGTCATCACCGGGCTCAACGACCAGCCGGCGCTGGAAGTGATGTTGGGCGACCTCGACATCTCTTTGGACGACCCGAAAGAAGCCATCGACAAAGTGCGTCGCACCTTGGTCGGCCTGAGCCGCGCAGAACACAGCTTGGCTGACGGGACGGTCAGACGCGCCGGTCAGTTCGGTGCGGATGTGCTGGTTCGGCACTTGATCGGGCTCGATCCCTCGCGCAAAGGGATTGCTATCGCCGATGTGCCCGAAGTCGGCATGACGCTGGCTTTTTGCGAGCGCCATGCCGCCGCGGCGCGGGCCGATCTGACGCGCGTTTGCGCTGAAATTCGCGAAGAGTTGGAGCCGCAAGAAGTCACGGCTGAAGTCGCTCAGGCGCTGGGCGCCGGTGAGGCCGAGTCGGCGCCGCATCTGGCGCGCGGCATTGCCGGGGCTATTTACGTGAGCTGCACCGGCCGCGGCGGACCGCACTTTGGCGGACCCAGCGCGGAGCTGCAAATCATTCGGCGCGCCTTGGGCGATGTGCCTTTGGTGGGCTTTTTTGCGAACGGTGAAATCGCCCGCAACCACGTTTACGGCTACACCGGCGTGTTGACCGTTTTCACCGCCAGCCGTTGATTTTGACGCCGCTAGAGCCTGGCCACAGCCAGTTCGAATTGCTCCGGCAACGGCGTTTTGCGCCATTTTTCTGGACGCAATTTTCAGGCGCGATGAACGACAACTTGTTCAAGTTCGCCTTCACCATGCTGGTGACTTACCAGCTGAGCGTGGCTTGGTTGCCGCCCGCCATGGCGGGGCTGGTGATCGGGGCGGTCTTCATCTTGCCGTTTTTGCTGTTCTCGGCCACCAGCGGTCAGTTCGCCGACAAGTACGACAAAACCCGCATCATGCGCTTCGTCAAGAACGTCGAAGTGCTCATCATGCTGCTGGCCGCCGCCGGCTTCTTGGCGACAGACAGCGCTTGGCGTGCTTTTCAAGTGCCGCTGTTGTTGGGTTGCACCTTCATGATGGGATTGCATTCGACCTTGTTCGGCCCGGTTAAGTTTTCTTACATGCCGCAGGCGCTGCGCGAGTCCGAGTTGATGGGCGGCACCGGCATGGTCGAGATGGGCACCTTCGTGGCTATTTTGCTGGGCAATGTCGCCGGTGGTTTGCTGGTGGCCTTGCCTGGCACGGGCCCGCTGTACGTGGCTATTGCGTGTGTCGCATTGGCCGTCGCGGGCCGCCTCGTCGCGCAGTTTATTCCTGCGGCGCCGGCCACAGACCCCGCGCTGCGCATCAACTGGAATCCTGTGTCTGAAACTTCGCGCAACCTGAAGCGGGCGCATGCGCAGCCGATGGTTTTTCGGGCCCTGCTCGGCATCAGCTGGATGTGGTTTTTTGGTGCGGTCTTCTTGAGCCAGTTCCCGAGTTTCGCCAAGGAAGTGTTGCACGGCAACGAGCAGGTGGCGTCGCTGCTACTGGTGGTTTTTTCGATTGGCATCGCGATAGGTTCGCTGCTGTGCGAAGTGCTGGGGAAGCGGCAGGTCGAGATCGGTTTGGTGCCGCTGGGCGCCATCGGCATGACGCTTTTCACGGTGGATCTGTACTTTGCGTCACGCAACTTGCCGCCCGCAGCGCTGATGGGCGTGGCTGAGTTTGTACGGATCCCGGCGCATTGGCGCGTCTTGGCCGACCTCGGTTTTTTGAGTCTGTCGGCCGGTCTTTATAGCGTGCCGATGTATGCGCTGATTCAGCTGCGAAGCGAGGTCACGCACCGTGCCCGGATCATCGCCGCCAACAACATTTTGAACGCGCTGTTCATGATCGTCAGCGCGGTGTTGGCGGGTGCGATGCTCAAAGCCGGGCTCAGTATTCCGGCGGTGTTTTTGGTGGTCGGCTTGGCCAATGCGCTGATGACGGCTTATATTTTTTGGGTGGTACCCGAATATTGGCAGCGCTTCAAACGGTTGCTCGGCTTGCGGGTTTAGGCGTTTGAGCGGCGCTTGCCCGTTGGCGTGACGGTGAAGGACTTCATTTTGAAAATCTGTGTGCTAGGCGCTGGCGCCCTGGGTTGCGCGGTGGGCGGGGTGCTGACCGAGGCGGGCCATGAGGTCTGGCTGATCAATCGCCATGCGGCTCACGTCGAGGCCATGGTGCAGCGCGGCTTGGTGCTGCGCACTGACGGCATTGACCGCACGGTGCTGGTTCGCGCAGCCATCTCAGCGGCTGGCGTTGACAGCGCCAGCGGCCCGGCCGATCTGCTGATCGTGCTGGTCAAGTCCTTTCACACCGCGGACGCCATGCGTTCAGCGGTCTCGCTGGTCGGGCCGCAGACGCTGGTGCTGTCGTTGCAAAACGGTTTGGGCCATGAAGACGTGCTGGCCGAGATCGTCGGCCGCGACAAGCTGTTGGCTGGCAAAACGTATGTGGGCGGTACGCAGCTCGCGCCGGGTCATGTGATTGCTGGCACGCGCCAAAAGCTGACGGTGATTGGCGAACTGGACGGCACGCTCAGTGCCCGAGCCGAGACCATTGCCGCCGCCTTCAACGCGGCGGGGCTGGTCACCACGGTCAGCGACAACATCATCGGCACCATCTGGGACAAGCTGCTGGTCAATGTGGCCACTGGCGCGCTCAGCGGCATCACGCGCATGCCTTACGGCGAGCTCTACCAAGTACCCGCGCTGGAGGCCTGCGCCGTGGCGGCGGTGACCGAAGCGATGGCGGTGGCGCGCGCCTGCGGTGTGCGTTTGAGCATCACCGAGCCGGTGGAAGCCTGGCGCATGGCCGGCGCAGGTTTGCCGTTCGAGTTCAAAAACTCGATGCTGCAAAGCTTGGAAAAAGGCTCGATCACCGAGATCGATTTCATCAACGGTGCGGTGGTGCAGCAGGGTGCGCGTCACGGTATTTCGACGCCGGTGAACCAGACCTTGGTGGCGGCCATCAAAGGCATCGAGAAAGCCTGCTACGCTGCCTGAAAATTGAACACGAAGGAAATGTAATGAAAATTCTCATGCTGCACGGCATCAACCTCAATATGTTCGGCAAGCGTGACCCAGCCCAGTACGGCACCATCACGCTGGACGAAATCAATGCGTCGCTCGCCGCCTTGGGCCAAGAACTCGGCACCACGATCGAGTTTTACCAGACCAACAACGAAGGCGCTATGTGCGAGCGCATTCACCAAGGCTATGCTGAGGGCGTGGATGCGGTGTTGATCAACGCCGGCGCTTGGACGCATTACAGCTACGGCATCCGCGACGCGCTGGCCATCCTCAACTGCCCGATCGTCGAGCTGCACATGTCCAACATCCATGCCCGCGAAGCTTTTCGCCATGTCTCGGTCTTCGCTGACATCGTCAGAGGTCAGATTTGCGGCTTTGGCGTTGACAGCTACTTGCTGGCGCTGCGCGCTGCTGTCTCGGCGGTTCGGCAGCCTTCCTGAGTAGACGGCGTTGGAGGGAAGGGTTTAACCCAAAGTAATTGGGGCAGTAGATGGCTTGATTGCAACTAAAATTGCACACAATCGCGTATGGCCAAACTCAAGCAGCTCGAATCCTTTGTCTCCGTTGCCACCCGTGGCAGTCTGACGGCGGCAGCCAAAGCCGAGGGCGTGGCGCCCGCCATCATGGGCAGGCGGCTTGATGCGCTGGAAAGCCGGCTCGGCGTCAAGTTGCTGGTGCGCACGACGCGCCGCATCAGCTTGACGCATGAAGGCAGCGCTTTTTTGGAAGATTGTCAGCGCCTGCTGATCGATGTGGCGAACGCCGAAGCCAGCGTCTCGGCCGGCGGCGTCAAAGCCACTGGCCATCTGCGAATCACCGCCCCGGCGGGTTTTGGCCGCCGTCATGTGGCACCCTTGGTGACGCGTTTTCGGGAGCAACATGCCGACGTCACCATCTCGCTCAACCTGAGCGACCGCGTCGTCGACTTGGCTGGTGAGGGTTTTGATTGCGCGATTCGTGTCGGCGACATGCCGGACTCGTCTTTGGTGAGTGTCCGGATGGCCGACAACCGGCGTCTGTGCGTGGCCACGCCCGAGTATTTGCGGCGTCACGGCACACCGCAACAGCCGTCGGAGCTGGCGCGCTTTGACTGCTTGACGCTGTCTAGCGATGCCTCGCAAACGCGCGGTTGGGCTTTTCGCATCAACGGCGAGCTGCAGCACCTCAAGCCTGGCGGTCCGCTGGACTGTTCCGACGGCCAAGTGCTGCACGACTGGTGTTTGGCTGGCTACGGGATTGCCTGGCGCAGCACCTGGGAAGTCGAGGCCGAGATCGCTGCGGGCCGGCTGGTGGCGGTGCTGCAAGACTTTGACGCGCCGGCCAACGGCATTTTTGCCGTCTTTCCACAGCGCAAACACCTACCGCTGCGGGTCCGACTGTGGATCGACTTTCTGAAGCACAGCTACGGCCAGCCTGAGTTCTGGGTCGCCCCACAGGTCAAGCCACACTGAAATATGTCAAAGGCAATATCCACTGGAGTTCCAGCCTCCTGTCCTACAGCTATTTTCGGTATCTTTTGGTAAAGTGATCTCTTCGCCAGTTTTATTTCAACATTGAGTCTCATTTGGATGGCTCAATCTGCCGCGTCCCGGCCGGCTGCCGTTTCGCTTTCATTCGTCGCCTCGCCACAGGACTCAAGGAGCCCAATTTGCACAAAACCATACTCGCCACTGATCTGGACGGTACTTTTCTGGGTGGCTCAGACGCGCAGCGCGCCGAGCTCTACGACTGGATACTCGCGCGCCGCGACGAGATCGTCTTGATCTACGCCAGTGGCCGCAGCCTGACGGCTATGCAAGACGTGCTGACGGGCTTGCCACTGCAGCCTGACCACATCATTGCCGACGTTGGCACCAGTTTTTACACCGGCCCGCAGTACTTGCCGCATGACGGCATGGAAGCTTGGTTCGACGGCTGCTGGCCAACAGACGCCAGAGAGCGGGTTCACGCCGTGCTGCAGAGTCATCCCCATCTAAAACCCCAGCCGCACATTGAAGGCCGACGCATTTCTTGTTTTTATACCGACGAGGCGCTGGCGTTGGCGGCGCGCGAGGCTGTTGCGCCGCTGGGCTTCGACGTGCTGCTGTCGGACAACATGTATTTCGATGTCTTGCCGCGCGGCGTACAAAAGGGCCCGACCCTGCTGCGCACTTTGCAAGCGCTGAATCTGCCGCCTGAGCGCACGCTGGTGGCTGGCGATACCCTGAACGACTTGTCGCTGTTTCAGACCGGTCTGGCCGGCGTCGCCGTCGCCAACCGCGAGCCCTTGTTGAGTGCGGCCATCGTCGACTTGGCCCATGTGCACAAAAGTGAGCTGGAGGGCGCCGGTGGTGTGCTTGAAGCCTTGCGTCGCTTTCACTGAAGGAATAAAAAAATGAACACCCAACTGGTCGTTGTCTACCACCGCCAACCTTACGAAGAGGTCATCGAAAACGGCAAACCTTTGCTGCGTGAACCGCGCAGCCCGAACGGCATCATCCCGTCGATCAAGGGTTTTTTCAGCCAGGTCGACAAGGCCGTTTGGGTCGCTTGGAAAAAAGCCGCTGTCGGCAACAAAGGCAAATTCGAGCGCCGCATCACCATGAAGGAGAGCACCGGCGACTACGACGTCGTGCGACTGCCGCTGGATGCCGCCCAGATCAATCAGTTCTACCATGTGGTGTCGAAAGAAGCGCTGTGGCCGGTGCTCAACTCCTTCCCTTGGCTGTACTCGACAGAAAACACCAATTGGGCGATGTTTCGCGAGGTCAACCGGCTCTTTGCCGAGGCCGCCTGCGAACAAGCGGCGCCGGGTGCGGTGGTCTGGATCCACGACTACAACCTGTGGCTGGTACCTAAGTTCGTGCGCCAGCTGCGGCCTGATCTGAAAATCGCCTTCATGCACCACACGCCGTTTCCCGGCCCCGATGTCTTCAACGTCATGCCGTGGCGGGACGAAATTCTCGGCAGTTTGCTGGACTGCGACATGATCGGTTTCCATGTGGCACGTTACAGCCAGAACTTCTGCGCCGTGGCTGAGAGTTTGCGCAGCGGCATCATTCGACACGAAGAGCCGGTGCCCGAGCCGATTCGCACCAGCGGTCAAGGCATGTCCGAGCCAGTGGTGACCAGTAGCCTAGCGTACCAAGGGCGCAGCATTTTGATAGACACCTGGCCGATTGGCACCACGCCAGATCGGATCATCGACGCGGTGGAGTCCGAAGCCGGCTTGGCTTGTACCCAAAAAATGCGCAGCGACCTGAACTCCGAGATCGTGATTGTCTCCGTCAGCCGGGTTGACTACGCCAAAGGCACGCGCCAGCAGCTCGACGCTTTTGACCGCCTGTTGCGCCGCCGGCCGGAGCTGATCGGCCGCGTCAAGCTGCTGCTGGTGACCGTCTCAGCCGCCGATGGCATGGAGGTTTACAAAGCCGAGCAGCGCAAGATTGAACAACTGGTGGGCCGCATCAACGGGCACTTCGGCACCATGAGCTGGTTGCCCATCATGCTGTCAACCACGCCACTGCCGTTTGAAGAAGTGGTGTGCGCTTACAGGGCGGCCGACATCGCCTGGATCACGCCGCTGCGCGACGGCTTGAACTTGGTCGCCAAAGAGTTTGTGGCGGCCAAAAATGGCCAGCCGGGCGTGCTGGTGTTGTCTGAGTTCGCCGGCTCTGCGATGGAGCTGAAAGACGCGGTGCTGGCCAACCCCTTCAGCCGCGACTCGATGGACGAAGGCATCGACAAAGCCATCGACATGCCGGAAGAAGAGCGTCGCGCCCGCATGCAGCGTCTGCTGGCACATGTCAAGAAATATGACATCGCCTATTGGACTCAGCATGTGATGGGTAAGTTTGCCAAGCTGACGGCTGCTGGCAAGTGACGCGACGGCCGCCGCTGACCCGGCGGCCTTCACCGTAAAATCAGCGGATGCTATCGATTAAAAAAGACTTGCTCGCAGCTTTGGCTGCTGGGCTGGAAGAACTCTCCCCCGGTGCCGGTGACAAAGCCGCTTTTGAGTCGCCCAAAGTGGCGGCCCATGGCGACTTGGCTTGTACCGCTGCCATGCAACTGGCCAAACCCCTCAAGCTCAACCCGCGTCAAGTGGCTGAGAATCTGCGCACGGTGTTGCTGCAGGCGCCGGCTTTTGAGCGCTGGGTCGACGCGATTGAAATCGCCGGGCCGGGCTTTCTTAACATCCGGCTGAAGCCGGCGGCCAAGCAGGAAACCGTGCGCGAAGTGTTGCGCAGCGGCAGCGCCTACGGTCAGCAGCAGCCGGACGTTCAGCCGCGCATGATCGTCGAGTTTGTCTCGGCCAACCCGACCGGGCCACTGCACGTTGGCCACGGCCGGCAAGCCGCCTTGGGCGACGCGATTTGCAACCTTTATGCGACCCAAGGCTGGGACGTTTACCGCGAGTTCTATTACAACGACGCTGGCGTGCAAATCCACACGCTTGCCACCAGCACGCAAGCGCGCGCCAAAGGCCTCAAACCCGGTGACGCCCTGTGGCCAGACCCGGCCTACAACGGCGACTACATCGACGACATCGCGCGCGACTTCATGGCCCAAAAAACTGTGCGTTCTGACGACCGCGAATACACCGCCTCTGGCGACATCGACGACCTCGACGCGATCCGTCAGTTCGCCGTAGCCTACTTGCGCCACGAGCAGGACCTGGACCTGAAAGCTTTCTCGGTCAGCTTCAACAACTACTACCTGGAGTCCAGTTTGTACAGCTCGGGCCGGGTTGAGCAGACCGTTGGCAAGCTGAAAGACGCCGGCAAAACCTACGAGCTGGATGGCGCGCTGTGGCTCAAGTCGACCGACTACGGTGACGACAAAGACCGCGTCATGAAAAAGAGCGACGGCAGCTACACCTACTTTGTGCCCGACGTCGCTTACCACTTGGCCAAATGGGAGCGGGGTTACACCCGCGCCATCAACATCCAGGGCATGGACCACCACGGCACGATTGCCCGCGTGCGCGCCGGTTTGCAAGCCGCCGGTGCCGGCATCCCCGCCAACTACCCCGACTACGTTCTGCACACCATGGTGCGCGTGGTGCGTCACGGCGAAGAGGTGAAAATCTCCAAACGCGCTGGCAGCTACGTCACGCTGCGCGATCTGATCGAGTGGACCAGCAAGGACGCCGTGCGTTTCTTTTTGCTCAGCCGCAAGCCCGACACCGAATACGTCTTTGACATTGATTTGGCGCTGGCCAAGAACAACGAAAACCCGGTTTACTACGTGCAATACGCCCATGCGCGCATTTGCTCGGTGCTGCTGCGGCACGCAGGGCTGGACGATGAAGACATCCAAAGCCAAGCGTTAACCAGCGGCCAAGACGAGCAGCAGTTCAGGGCCGAGCGCGTGTTGGCGATGGCCGACGAGCTGCGCAGTGTTGACGTCTCGCCGCTGGACAGCCCTCAAGCTCAGTCTTTAATGCTGCTGCTGGCCAAATACCCCGACATGCTGAGCAACGCCGCCAGTGGTTTTGCGCCGCATGACGTGGCCTTTTATCTGCGTGAATTGGCTGCCAATTACCACAGCTACTACGACGCCGAGCGCATCTTGGTCGATGACGAAGATGTCAAGTTGGCAAGGCTGGCGCTGGTCGCCGCGACGCGCCAGGTGTTGCACAATGGTTTGCAAGTGCTGGGCGTCAGCGCCCCAGCCAAAATGTAAAGAATCTCACTATGAAAAAGCAACGCGGCGGAACCCTTTTGGGTTTCATTCTGGGCGCACTGATCGGACTGGGTGCGGCCTTGGGCGTGGCCGTCTACATCACCAAAGTGCCGATGCCCTTCATGAACAAGACGCCGCCGCGTGCGGCAGAAAATGAGGCCGCTGAAATTCAAAGAAATCGCGATTGGGATCCCAACACAGGTTTGGCGAACCGGCCGGTGGTCAAGCCGCAGCCGGCTGAAGCAGAACCTGCCGCAGCCGCCCTTTCGGCTGATCCCTTGGGCGACTTGGCCCGCGCCAAGGTGGACGCCGCCGCAGTGCCTGCTGCGGCGCCTGCGCTGGCACTGCCAGCCTTGTCCCCAGCAGCCCCCGTCACGGCGCCTGCGGCAGCGCCGGCCGCTGGTGCCGACCCTTTCAATTATCTGGTCCAGGCCGGTGCTTTTCGAACCCCTGAAGATGCCGAACAACAACGCGCCAAGCTGGCGTTGATAGGTTTGGTGGCCCGCGTCAGCGAACGCGAACAGTCGGGCCGTGTGGTCTACCGCGTTCGACTCGGCCCGTTTGACAAAAAAGACGAGGCCGACAAAACCAAGGCCCGCCTCGACAGCAGCGGCGTCGAAGCCGCGCTGGTGCGCGTTCAAAAATAACCCCCTTCAACAAGGATGACCCATTGATGCAACGTCGTGATTTTTCTCAAGCCGCTTTGTCTGCCGCCACCTTGGCAGGTCTGACGGTCGCACTGCCGCTGACGGCCCAAGCCCAAGGCAAGCCGCTCGCCGAGGGCACCGATTATTTGCAGCTGGACAAGCCGGCACCGGTCGAGGCCGCCGCCGGCCAAATCGAAGTAGTCGAGTTCTTTTGGTACAGCTGCCCGCACTGCAACGTCTTTGAGCCGCAGTTCGACGCTTGGGCTCATAAAGCCGCGAAAGACGTCGTGGTGCGCCGCGTTCCGGTGTCATTTCGACCAGACTTCGAGCCGCAGCAGCGTCTGTACTACGTGCTGGAAGCATTGGGCAAAGTCGATGCGCTGCACAAAAAAGTCTTCCACGCGATTCATGTTGAAAAGCAGGCGCTGAATACCGCTGAGCTGGTGGCCGTCTGGGCTGAAAAGCAAGGCCTCAATAAAGCCAAGTTCAGCGAGTTGTACAACTCTTTCCCGGTCAATCTGAAAGCCCGCAAAGCGACCCAGTTGCAAGACGCCTTTAAAGTCGACGGCGTGCCGTCGCTGGGCGTTGCCGGCCGTTACTACACCTCGGGTTCTTTGGCTGGCACCATGGAGCGAGCGCTGTCGGTCGCTGACTATCTGATCACGCTGGCCCGCAAGCGCAAATAAAACGCCTTCAACCGTCCATCAAAGCCGCCTTGCGCCTTGTAACAGGCGGCTTTTTATCAGGGCAGAGCGCTTGCTGGGTGTGTGCGCTGGCTACAATCACCAATCCATTTCCAGCAAGATTCGTGCCCTTATGAACCACCCCACTTCCCTGTTGCTGACTTTGGCTCTGCTGACGTCACTTCCGGCGATGGCCGAAAAAGCCGACCGTGACATGCCCATGAACGCCGAGTCGGATGCGCTGCGCTACGACGACCTCAAGCAGAGCAGCATCTTCACGGGTAACGTCATCATCACCAAGGGCAGCATTTTGATTCGGGGTGCCCGTGTCGATGTCTTTCAAGACGCGCAAGGCTACCAGCAGGCGGTGGTCATCGCTGAGCCCGGCAAATTGGCTTACTACCGCAGCAAACGTGACGGTGTCGATGAAGTCATCGAAGGCGAAGGCGAGCGTATTGAGTACGACAGCCAGGCCGACAACGTCAAGTTCATCCGCAAAGCCGTGCTGCGTCGCTACGTGGGCGGCAAGCTGGCAGATGAATCGAACGGCGCACTGATTCGCTACGAGAACACCACCGACGTCTTCACGGTCGACGGCAGTGACCAGCCAGTCCGAACCGCGTCCAACCCCAGCGGGCGTGTGCGCGCCTTGCTGGCACCGCGTGCGCCAGCCGCGGGGGCTTCCGTCCCGGCCGCGCCCGCCAATACCCCGTCAGCCCCCAGTCTGCGGCCCAGCACCACGCTGAGCATCGACAAGAAGTAAGAATTCCCTGATGGATCTGGACCCCAAGCAAGCCCTCACGCCCAGTCGCCTCGTCGCGCAGGGACTGCAAAAATCATACGGTAGCCGCAAAGTCGTCAAGGATGTGTCGCTCGCCGTGCAAAGCGGCGAAGTGGTCGGTCTGCTGGGCCCGAATGGCGCTGGCAAGACGACCTCGTTCTACATGATCGTTGGGCTGGTGCGGGCTGATGCCGGCCAGATCAGCATCGACGGCCAGTCAGTTGAACGCATGCCGATTCACCGCCGCGCCCGGCTCGGCCTGAGCTATTTGCCGCAAGAGGCTTCGATCTTTCGCAAACTCACGGTCGAGCAAAATGTGCGCGCCGTGCTGGAGCTTCAGGTCGATGCTGCTGGCAAACCACTCAGCGAGACCGAGATTCGCCAGCGCACCGACAGCTTGCTGAAAGAGCTGCGGGTCGAGCATTTGCGCGACTCACCGGCGCCAGCGCTTTCGGGCGGTGAGCGTCGCCGCGTTGAGATTGCCCGGGCCTTGGCCACGCAGCCACGGTTTATTTTGTTGGACGAACCGTTCGCCGGTATTGATCCGATCGCTGTCATTGAAATTCAGCGCATCATCGGTTTTCTGAAAGCGCGCGGCATTGGCGTGCTCATCACCGACCACAACGTGCGCGAAACGCTGGGCATTTGCGACCACGCCTACATCATCAGCGAGGGCCAGGTGCTGGCGATGGGGACGCCGTCCGAGATCGTCAACAACGCTGATGTGCGTCGGGTGTACCTCGGCGAGCACTTCAAGATGTGACATGAAGCAAGGCCTGTCCCTTCGCGTCTCGCAGCATTTGGCGCTGACGCCGCAGTTGCAGCAGTCGATTCGTCTGCTGCAACTCTCCACGCTGGAGCTGAGCCAAGAAGTCGAGCAGATGCTCGATGAAAACCCGTTTTTGGAAGTCACGGAAGAGGCCGCCTCGCGGGAAGAGTTTGGCTTGGCTGAGGCCGATGCGCCGGTCAGCCAAGACATCCGCGACTTCGAGTATTCCGCCGGCGACAGCGCCGCCAGCAGCAGCGCCGACGACAAAGCGTCCATCAGCAGTGAGGCCGAGAGCAGCGAACCCAAACTCGATGAAAGCTGGGAGGGCGACGGCACGGTCGAGTCGGCGCCCGACGACAGCGAGTGGGGCGGTGACGCACCGGCCCGCAAGAACAACAACGACGACAGTGAAGACGTCGACGCCGCTGAACTGGCGCGCAGCCAAGAGTCGCTGCAAGACCATCTGCACCGGCAGGCGCTGGGTCTGCGTTTGTCAGACGAGGACCGCGCCGCGCTGCACTTTCTGATCGAGTCGCTGAACGACGACGGTTACCTGGAAGACACGTTGGCGTCGTTGGCTGCGGGGCTGGCAGGTGATGACTTAGAGCAGGCGGAAGAGCTGGAACAGCACTTCGCCATGGCGCTCAATCTTTTACAACACATGGAGCCTGCCGGCGTCGGCGCAAGCAACTTGGGCGAGTGCCTGAGCCTGCAGCTGCTCGACTGCCAAAACACCGAAGCAGTCCGGGCTGCCATGGCGATTTGTCTGCAACCGATGGAGTTGCTGGCCAAGCGCGACGTCAAACGTTTGACGCTGTTGTGTGGATTTTCGGAAGTCGCCATCAAGCTGGCCATCGGCGTGATTGGCCGACTCGACCCGAAACCGGGCCGGCGTTTTGTCAACGTTGAGCGCAATGTGGTGGTGCCGGATGTGCTGGTCGTCAAGTCGGGTCGCGGCTTCAAGGTCTCGCTCAATGGCGAAGTCATGCCCAAACTGCGCGTGCACGATATTTACGCCAATGCACTGAAGCAGCACAAAGGTCAAGGCGGTGCAGCCTTGCAGCAGCGCTTGCAAGAAGCCCGCTGGTTCATCAAGAATATTCAGCAGCGCTTTGACACGATTTTGCGGGTTTCGACTGCAATTGTGGAGCGGCAAAAAAACTTCTTCATGCACGGCGAGCTGGCCATGCGGCCCTTGGTCTTGCGCGAAATCGCCGACGAGCTGGGCCTGCACGAGTCGACCATTTCACGCGTCACCACTGCCAAATACATGAGCACGCCTTACGGCACCTTTGAGCTGAAATACTTCTTTGGGTCGGCGCTGGGCACCGAGTCGGGCGGCAACGCGTCGAGCACGGCAGTGCGCGCGCTGATCAAACAATTTGTCGCCTCTGAGAATCTGAACAAGCCGCTCAGCGACAACCAAATTTCCGACATGCTGAAAGAGCAGGGCATTGAATGTGCTCGCCGCACCGTGGCGAAATACCGCGAAGCGCTGCGCATCGCCCCTGCCAATTTGCGAAAGACACTATGAACATGGCCCCCACGTTCGTCACTTCGTGTACTTCTCTGCCCCCCGAGGGGGCGCATTTTTCCTTGGGGCGGCCCTGCGGAAAAACAATTTTTCTCATCCTTGTCTCGGTATTGCTATGAACCAACTCCAACTTTTTCTCCCTTGTGCAGCGGGTGTCGAAGAACTGCTCGCCGCTGAAGTCCACCGCATCACAGGGATTGCCGGGCGCTCTTGGCGGGCCGGTGTGCAGCTGCAAGGCTCGTGGCGCGAAGCGCAGCAGCTCAACCTGCACAGCCGCTTGGCCCAGCGCGTGCTCATCGAGTTGCAGCACAAGCCCTACCGCAACGAACAAGATCTGTACAACGCGGCGTCCGAAGTCGCCTGGGAAATCTGGTTCACGCCAAAGCAGACTTTCAAGATCGAAGTCACGGCGCAACACAGCCCCTTGACCAGCCTGAATTTCGCGGCCTTGAAGATCAAGGACGCAGTGGCTGACCGCTTTCGCAGCAAGTTCGATGTCCGCCCGGATGTCGACACGCGTTGGCCCGACGTGCGGATTTATGTGCACCTGACCACTGACACCGTGACGGTCTACATCGACACCTCGGGCGAGCCGTTGTTCAAGCGCGGCTGGCGTGAAGACAAGGGCGACGCACCGCTGAAAGAAACCCTGGCCGCGGCCATGCTGGCGGCCAGTGGCTGGAGCGGCGAAGACGGCTTGTGCGAACAAGGCGTGCCGCTGTACGACCCCTGCTGCGGCTCGGGCACGATCGTCATTGAGGCGGCACAAATCGCCTGCAACATCGCGCCGGGCATCAACCGACGCTTTGCTTTTCAAAAATACCTGCCGTTCCAGCCGCACGTCTGGGACGGTTTGCTGGACCAAGCCGAGGCCGCCATCACCGAACCGATGGCGCCGGTGTTCGGCAGTGACGTCTCGTTCCGGATGGTCGATTTTGCCGAGCGCAATGCAGAGCGCGCTGGCGTGGCCAATGCCGTGCAGCTGCGCGGCGGCGACGCCTTGCAGCGCATGCCGCCCGCAGCTTCAGGCGTGATGCTGCTCAACCCACCGTATGGCGAGCGGATTGACGTCGCCGGTGTGGCCGGTATTTCGGGCACGCAAGCGCGTGACGACCGGCGCCAGGGCATCGACGAATTCGGCCGCTCATTGCCCAGTGCGCGCGAGGCCGAGGCCCAGGTGTCGCGTGACCGCTCATCGAATCCCGGGCGTGAACAAGCGCAGACTGCCAGCGGCGAAGAAGTCACCGACTTTTTCCCCCAGCTGGCCACGCATTGGAAAAGAAACTACGCCGGCTGGACCGGTCACATCCTCACGCCGGACTTGAAGCTGCCGAGCAAAATGCGGCTGAAAGAATCACGCCGTGTACCGATGTGGAACGGCCCGATCGAATGTCGCTTGTTCCGCTTTGACATGATGGCCGGATCGGCACGCGGCAAACCCGCACCGACTGCCACCCCGACAACGGAGTGACGACCTCACCGTTACCGCTGCTGATTCTCGACACCAACATCGTGCTCGATGTGTTTGTCTTCCGAGACGCCGCGGCTCAGCCGATTCGCGACGGCCTCGCGGCACGCAGCTTGGACTGGATCGCCACGCCGCCGATGCGCATCGAACTCGAACGCGTGCTGGGCTACCCGCAAATCGTTCCTCGCTTGGCGTTTTATGAACTCAGCGCGGGCGATGTGCTGGCGCAGTTTGACGCGCATGCACGGCTGGTGCCGGTGCCCGCCAAAGCCTCAGTCAGTTGCAGTGACGCCGACGATCAAATGTTCATTGACCTGGCGGTAGCGCACCGCTGCACTTTGCTGAGCAAAGACAAAGCCGTGACGTCGATGGCCAAGCGTTTGCAGGCGCTCAAGGTGCGAACGCAAAAAACGCTTTGAAGTCAGCGCGGCGGCGGTGCCGCCTTCAGCACCGTCGACGACGATGAAGATGGGCGTGATGCCGGTGGCCAGCATGGCCTTGACGATG
>JASDRC010000005.1:0-3024 GCA_041442125.1 Polaromonas sp.
ATTAGCAATCTTTGCATTGGTAATGGCGGCGTCGCCGATCAAGGCTGTCGTAATTTGCGCGTCAGCTATCTTGGTGGTGGTGATGGTTGCATCTGTAATCTTGGCTGCACTCACACTCAAGTCAGCGATCTTCGCGTTGTCCACCGCTAGGTTGGCAATCTTCGCGTTTGTTATCTGCGCGTCTTGGATGAAAGCCTGCGACGAGTACGTCCCTGCCGGAAAAGTCACGCCGTCAAACACAGTGGTCGTCGCCAGTATGGTGAACGGGTTGCCCGGTCCCGTCATGGCGGCCACCAAGGTTTCAACGTCTTCACCCGTGCGCGTTACCACGCCGTTGGTTCCCCCGGCTGGCGAGGTCGAATAAACGCCGTCCACCGTCACCCATTTAAGCCACAAGTGCCAAGTCGTACTCGGGTTGGTGGCGTGGCTTGCGACCGTCCCAGAGAATTCTGTCAGCACCACGGAATTGCTGAACACCGGCAAAGCGCCTGCGCTCCAGGTCGCCCCGTACAGCACGCTCTTGGCGTGGCCGTTACCTTGGGTGTAAGTCTGCGGGGAGCACTCGACCAGCAAGTTGCTGATAGCTGCGGTGGCAACAAAGCCGCTTGGGATTGGTGGCGGGGTCAGGTCAATCTCGTAAGAGCCGCCCGCGTTCGGGCCAGCACCGCCAATGGGTGCCGCGCCGCCAGAGCCTGTGCGGTAAGCGGGGTTCATGACCACCAAGCCAGAGTCGGTCAAGTCCCTCAGCGTGACCCCGCGATCAAGTTTGTCGCCTCGGTTGCCCAAGTAAACGCTCAGCGCTTCGCGTACTTTCTCCAAGAAGTTCGGCGAGCTAACTGGCGGTAGGTCTTTGCGGGTGTCGTTCATGACTGGGCCAGCTCCTGCATCGAATGGGCCACGACTGCCCCCTGCACTGCGCCAGTTGTCTGTAGCTCAAGCTGCACGGTCTGCGAGTAGTAGCCGCCAGGCAGTCTGAAAGGCGTGGCGCTTGTGACTGTTTGGGTGTGTTTGAGCAGGCCATCAGCGTAGAGCCTGAAGGTCACTGGGTAGGCGTCTGCTGTCACCTCGGCGCAGGCAAAGCCCACTGCTGGTTTGGGCAGGCGGTGCAGCTTGCTTTTGAAGGTTGCGGTCAGCTGGTTGCCAGCGTCAAACCTCTGGATGTTCACGCCGTTCAGCACATACAAATGGTCTTGCAGCGCGTCCAGATACAGCGCGTCCACACCAAAATCCATGAAGTACATGCCGTCTGGCGCTCTCGGGTCGATCATGAAACCCTTCTGCACGCCGTCCACCTCGTAGAAGCCGAAGTACTGCATCTCGTACAGGCAGCCGCGGATCGAGCTGGGGTTCATGGCCTGCCAGTCGTCTCGGGTCAATGCGTTCTGGGTCAGCAGCCTTGCGCCGCCCTCACCGATAAACGCCAAGCCATCGGGCGAGGCCCAAGCCACGCCGTAGCCCATGCCGACTGCGCTCTCAGGGGAAACGCACGCCTGCGTAAACTCCACGGGTTGCTCGTCCATCGCATCAGGACTCCCCCCGGTCGACGAAATTGGGTTGCCATCCGTCAAGATCACCAGCGTCTGGCCAAAAGACGCCAGCGCAACCGGCGTCACAGCGGTCGGCAAAATCTCATACGCGAACGGCCAAGCGTAGGGCTCAAAGGCTTCGCAAAAGCGCACCGATCGGCCAGAGATACCGGCCATCATGCCGTTCCAAAGCCCGATCAAATTTTTCAGGTCACTGGGCGGTTGCAGCCAGGTCGTGCTCGGCATCACCTCGGCCAGAATCCGGCCATCGTCGGTGGTTTGCGTCAGGGTCGAAGCGATCTCGCGCACGAAGAAAAAGTTGGCGTCCCCGGCGGTCCCCGACTGAGTGCGGTAAATCCGAATGCGGTTAATGCCGTAGTTGCCTGAAGGCGGTGCGGCTAAGCTGGTGATGGACAGGCTCGCATCCGTCTTGCAAATGATCTCTGTCGGCGCCGGGTTAGGCGCGCCTTCGTCACCAATGTCGGTGACGTAGGTGTAGGTGTAGTAGCGGGTTTCGTTCAGCAAGTTGCCGCTGGTCACAGTGCCTGTGCCGGAGCCCACGCCGGTGGCGGTGAAACTGGTGCCCACGGTGTTGTTCTCGCTGCCGACCAAGGTGAAGTCGGTCGTGCCTACGCTGGCAATCAGGTACACGCTGTCCACCACAAAAGCGCCAGCCGTGGTCGTCACCACCAAGACGGACAAGCTCAATGGGGATGCAGGCGCCGGCACACCCAACTCACGCGCTGCCGTGGGGTACGGCAGGGTCGCCAAGGCTTTCACCTTGTCAGTCCATTTTGGCGTGCCGTCGCCGGTGAAGTAAGTGCGCTCGTCGTTGTCATCGGCGTTGGGGCCGCGCACGGCATGCACCGTGGTCGGCCAGCTCAGCCAGTAGTTGGTGTCGCTCGCCACGTCTCGGCCCATGCGGTAGATGGTCTTGCGGCCGGCCGGCACAGAGGCCACGGTCAGAGGCGCTTTCCATGGGCGCAGGTCGCCGCGACCGGGCTTCTGATTCAACGACGTGACGCCGATATTCTCCGGCAGCAGCATGGGGTGCAGCGCCCGATTCTCTCCACCAAAACCTGCCAGTCGGATGGTTGCCATGGAATCCCTTTGATTGTTTGCTTGACTAGAAAATCTCGCTGCTCAAAATTGAGTCGCGAGATCGCCACCTCACAATTGAGGAGCTGATGTCTTACGGCTGTGATTTGTCTAGCGACAGCATCCCGCTGTCGCAGCGGTGCCGCTCGATCTCGCCGAAATTGGTGTGCATCACGATGCAGCACATGTCTCTGCCGCTGCGGTATCCTTGGCCGTGGTGCCACGCATCGCCTGCAGCCAAGGTGCGGAAGTACTCCACCAGACCACCCGGATATTCCTTACGGTCTGAGTGATGCACATGGCCCACCATCCAGTACCGGTGCAGGGTCGCGCCCCACATGGCTGCTTGGTCTGCCGCCATCACGCCCATCAGGGCCGGACCCTTGATCGTGTCGCCATG
>JASDRC010000006.1:0-1032 GCA_041442125.1 Polaromonas sp.
CTCGCAGATAGGGGGTGCGTGAGGTGCGCCAGCGGCCCGGCTCAGAAGCCGACTTGGCCGACAGCATCCGGTACTGGTCTGCCCATTCCGAAACGCTGAGCAAGGGGTCCGGGGTCAGTCCTTCGCGCCATGCCTGCGCAATCGCCTCCCAGCCGTCGTAGTGTTCCAGCACATCGTGCTTCCTGTTGAATTTGAAATTGAACTCTCTCGATTGCTCAATTGATTTGCACGGCCATCTCGCCAATCTCAATCAACTGCTGACGCACCGCGCTCTCCAGCAGCGTGTACATCCGGTGCGGCGGCACCTGCAAGTCCGAGGCCATTTGCAACGCCACACGGGCGGGCCAGTTCAACCACGCTTCCCGCTCAGAACGGGCCATGCGGTAGACGTGCGCCACGGCCTCAGGGCGGTCCACCAGTTCGCCCTTGAGGCGAGACAAGCGCACCTTGTTGGTCTGCGCCTTGAGCACTTCGTTGGCGGTGCGCGCTTGCAGCAGCGTCGTGCTGCCACCAGTGCCGCCAACAGCGCCACCCATTCCGCTTCCACTTCCACTTCCACCACCTCCATGTGTCGTGACCCCGGAATCCGCCAGGGTTTGCTTGACACTTTGGATCGCCTCGTTGGGCACTGGACGGTGCACGCCCCGTTGTTGGGCACTGTCGGTGTTGAGTTGCCACTCCTGATCGGCCCGCGCCACATCAATGGCGCCATCGGCATTGGGCGTGATGCGTCCCGTATTGACCGCCTTTCTCACCGCCCCATCGGAGACACCCCGGTAGCGGGCATAGGCGCGCATGGACATGGTCTGGCTCATGGCGCTTTCCTGTCAAAAACGATTGAATAAATAGGGCCATTTTTTTTGCGCATGTTTACGCATATTCACGCGTGTTTAAGCGTGTTTTGGGGTGCGTGCGTGCCATGACGGGGCCATGAGCGGCATGACGCCCCGAGTGTCCGACTGAATACGTCTGAGACTGCAGCAGCACTTGATCTTGTTCGCGAATGAAGCGTTCATAGCACTGTCAATCAAC
>JASDRC010000006.1:1042-2898 GCA_041442125.1 Polaromonas sp.
TTTTTGGAACGCCTCATGAACCACCACAGCAAAACCAACGTCACCCCCGCCCCCGCTTTGCTTTTGGCGCAAATCGCCCTTGAGCACCT
This sequence comes from Polaromonas sp., assembly GCA_041442125.1. Taxonomy (GTDB): domain Bacteria; phylum Pseudomonadota; class Gammaproteobacteria; order Burkholderiales; family Burkholderiaceae_C; genus Polaromonas. Next base: position 1,132 of record JASDRC010000006.1, read on the forward strand.
TTTTGTGCCAACCCTGCAGACCCGTCACTTGGACCGCCTGGACTTCCATGAAGTGGCGGTTTGGGGGATTGAGGCGGCGCTGCAGGCCGCTTATCAAGCAGGCCAGCAGGCTGGCCTACCCAAAAAATCAAAGGCCGCCAAGACAGAGACCGAAAGCGCTTGAGCAGCGTCATCCACAACTGATTCATCACATCACCATTTTTAAAAGGAATTCACATGTCACTGAGCCCAACCCAGCAGCAAGTTCTGGAGGCCGCACTTGGACAGCCAGAACACGTTTTGTCGGCATTCCCTGCCCACGTCAAAGGCGGCGCACGCACCAAGGTACTCACCGCCTTGGCCAACGCCGGTCTGATTGGCGAGCACGCCGATTCACAAAAGGGACGGCCGATTTACGCCATCACGGCAGCAGGCCTTAAAGCACTGGGTATTGAATTGGCTGATGTGGCTGTCGATGCACCAGCCAATGCACCGTCCGATGCATCTACCAAGCCGCCACGCCTGCGTGACGGAACCAAACAAGCCGTGCTGATTGCTCTTCTCAAGCAACCCGAAGGCGTAACGCTGGCCCAGATGGCCGAGGCCAGTGGCTGGCAAATCCACACCATTCGGGGCTTCATGGCCGGAAGCCTCAAAAAGAAACTGGGCATGAACGTGGTCTCCGACAAGCGGCACGACCAAGCCCGCCAATACCGCATCGCCTGAGGAGCCCAGATGTCCAACAGAACCACGACGACCACCATGACCACCATGACCATCACCATCGAGCGCAAGCTCCTGACGCTCACCATCGAAGGCGCGCCCCTTGTCGTGCAAGAACTCAGTTTGCGGCTGCCCTTTGCAAGAAAACCCGCCGACATCACCGACATGGCGGTTACCGGTGACTACGTGGTCTACGTCACCGAGACGCGCACCATGACGCCTGAGGAGTTCGACGGTTTCAGCCTCAACTTCTTCACATCCCGCGATTGGCTCGCAGGCAAAGGCGGATATGCAGGCCAAGGCAGGCTGTGTATCGAAGTCCACGCACCCGGCAGGCCCTACCTCTACGTCGATCCATCAGGATCGAATTACTGCCGGTATGTCGCACGTTTAGGTTGATCGCCCAATGGCAATCAACCCCTGTCGCTATGACCACCTGCGCGGCTTTGTAAGCCACTGCAACATCCATCAGGACTGAGCAGCACTCGCATCAGTTTCATGGGACACACTGACCTGCAATAGACTGGCTTGCAATAGACCAGCTTGCACTAGACGGGCCTGCTCCAGGCTGGCCCCATCACTGCTGCGCACCGCCTTGTTGCCGGTGTAATCCTCCCAGCGTTTGATGATCACATCAACGTACTTCGGATCGAGCTCCATCAGCCTGGCTTGGCGGTTTGTTTTCTCGCAGGCGATCAGCGTGGTGCCAGATCCACCAAACAGGTCCAACACGGTGTCGCGGCTCTTGGATGAATTTTTGACAGACCGCTCAACGAGCTCGACCGGTTTCATGGTCGGGTGCAAATCATTGACACGAGGCTTGTTGTAGAACCAGACATCCGCCTGATTGCGGTCCCCACACCAGAAGTGGTCTGAGCCCTGCTTCCAGCCGTACAAGATGGGTTCGTACTGACGCTGATAGTCAGCCCGGCCCAACGTGAAACTGTTCTTGGCCCAGATCACAAAGGTGGACCACTTGCCGCCTGCATTGAGCCAAGCCTTTTGCAAGGTGTGCAGCTCCGAAGAACTCATGCACACGTAGCAACCGCCCTAGGTCACGGCCAG
>JASDRC010000007.1:0-42180 GCA_041442125.1 Polaromonas sp.
CAATCGTGCCGACGTTGACGTGCGGCTTTGTTCGCGCGAATTTCTCTTTTGCCATTTTCAACTCCGAAAAGTTACAAAAACTATTCTTGGCCAGCGACGCCGCGCCAATTCAAAATCTGGTGCCCATTCCGGGAATCGGACCCGGGACCTCTCCCTTACCAAGGGAGTGCTCTGCCACTGAGCCAAATGGGCCTTCAAAAACTCAACTCGTCAATCAAACACTCTGCAATGCGCCAACAAAAACAAACCAGAGCACCGACCCCAGCAACACCCCACACGGAGCACCAACTGGAGCGGGAGACGGGAATCGAACCCGCGTCATTAGCTTGGAAGGCTAGGGTTCTACCATTGAACTACTCCCGCAGCTCTGAAACTATTCTCATCAACTCACCGACACTACTTTGATCACTTCTTCAACATTACCTAGACATTCAAAAAGACCCGACAGGAATCCCTAGAAAGCTTGGTGGATGGGGCTGGATTCGAACCAGCGTACGCGTTAGCGAACAGATTTACAGTCTGCCTCCTTTAACCACTCGGACACCCATCCTTTAAGTGAACCACGGATTATGCCATGGTTTCTTCGCCGCTCACGACCATTCGATGACTTTATGCCCACGCGCTTGCAACCAAGCATTGGCAGCGACAAAGTGACCACAACCCACAAAGGGTTGCGGCGGACGATTCGCTGACAACGGCGACGGGTGGTTGGCGGTCAAGACCAGATGTTCGCCCTTGATCAGTTCGCGCTTGGCTTGGGCGTGAGCGCCCCACAGCATGAACACTGCCGGCTCTACCGCATCGACCACAGACTGAATCAACGCGTCCGTGAGCGCTTCCCAGCCCTGCTTGGCATGGCTGCCGGGGGCGCCATCTTCCACCGTCATGCAGGTGTTGAGCAGCAGCACGCCCTGCTGCGCCCAAGCCTCCAGCGAGCCACTGCGAAGCCCGGATGGCACTGACTGTGACGCCGAAGCAACACCGACTTGTGCAGCATCTCGGTCAATTTCTTTGAATATATTTCGCAAGCTTGGCGGTATCCGGTGGCCATGGCGCACAGAAAACGCCAAACCGTGCGCTTGGTTCGGCCCGTGGTAGGGGTCTTGCCCCAGAATCACAACCTTGACCGCGGGCAACGGTGTCAACTGCAAAGCGCGCAGGGGATGGGATGGATAAATAGCAGCGCCTTCGGCCACACGCTGCGCTATGAATTGACCGAGTTTATGCCCGGTCTGGCTGGCTAGAAAATTTTGGACAACCGACTCCCAACTGGGGTCGATGGGCCAGAGGGTCGAATTCCAGGCGGTCAGTCGCCCGGGGGCTGTATTTTGCGATCCCGCCTCGTCAAAAGCGAAATCTGCCTGTGCGCTCATCAGGTGAACAGATGCGCCAGTGCAACACCGGGGTCGTCGGCGCGCATGAAGGCTTCACCCACCAGATAAGCCTGTACGCCAGCGCGCCGCAGGCATTGCACGTCAGCCACGGTGCTGATGCCGGATTCAGTCACCAACAAACGGTCGGCCGGCACGTCCTTGAGCATGCCCAGCGTGGTGTCGAGCGTGACCTCGAAGGTTTTCAGGTTGCGGTTGTTGATGCCCAGCAAAGGCGTCTTGAGTTGGAGGGCGCGGTCTAATTCTGCACGGTCATGCACCTCCACCAGCACGGCCATGCCGAGCGACATGGCCAGCGACTCAAAACTCTTCATTTGGGCATCGTCCAAACAGGCGGCGATCAGCAAAATGCAGTCGGCCCCCATCGCCCGCGCTTCATACACTTGGTAAGCGTCGATGATGAAATCTTTGCGCAGCACAGGCAAATCACACGAGGCCCGCGCCTGCTTTAAATAGTCCGTGCTGCCCTGGAAAAACTGCTGATCAGTAAGCACCGACAAGCAGGCCGCACCGCCTTCGGCGTAGCTTTGAGCGATGTCGGCCGGAATGAAGTCGGCGCGCAAGACGCCTTTGGACGGGCTGGCTTTTTTAATTTCAGCGATCACCGCCGCTTGCCCCGCCGCGATCTTGCTGCGCATGGCGCCGACGAAGTCACGCGTCAAGACGCGCGACTCGGCGTCTTCGCGCATGACGGCGAGCGGCTTGCGTTGCAGCGCCGTGGCGAGTTCTTGGCGTTTGACCGCGATGATCTGGTCGAGGATGTCAGCCATGTTTTGGGTACCGATGTTGTCGTGTGAAAAAAAGAAGCAAAAACCGATGATTGAGGCTCGTATAGCTGCGTGTTGTGGCGCTCAAGCCGCGTGCGTGGCTTTGACCAGCGCGTCCAAGGTGCGTCTGGCCGCCCCTGAGGCAATCGCCTGCCGCGCCAACGCGATGCCGGCGGCCACCGAGGCGGCCACGTTGGCGGCGTACAAGGCCGCTCCCGCGTTGAGCACAACGATGTCGGCGGGCGCACCCGCTTCGCCGTCCAGCACGCCTTTGAGCATCTGCATGGATTGCTCGGGGGTTTCGACGCGCAGCGCCCGGCTGCCAGCCATCGGCAAGCCAAAATCTTCGGGGTGAATCTCATATTCGGTGATCTCGCCGTTTTTGAGCTCGCCGACCACCGTCGCCGCACCCAGGCTGATCTCGTCCATGCCGTCCTTGCCGTAGACCACCAAGGCGTGTTCGGCACCCAGTCGCTGCAAAGCGCGCACCTGAATACCGACCAAGTCCGGGTGGAAAACGCCCATCAGAATATTCGGTGCACTGGCCGGATTGGTCAGCGGGCCGAGGATGTTGAAAATCGTCCGCACACCAAGTTCTTTGCGAATCGGAGCGACGTTTTTCATGGCCGGGTGATGGTTCGGCGCAAACATGAAGCCAACGCCGACGGTCGCGATGCAGCGCGCAATCGCATCTGGCGACACGTTGATGTTGATGCCCAAAGACTCCAGTACGTCGGCACTGCCCGACTTGCTGCTGACGCTGCGGCCACCATGTTTGCTGACCTTGGCGCCTGCCGCCGCCGCCACAAACATGGCACAGGTGGAGATGTTGAAGGTGTGCGAGCCGTCGCCGCCGGTGCCGACGATGTCGACCAAATGCGTCTTGTCGGCCACCTCGACCTTGGTTGAAAACTCGCGCATCACCTGGGCGGCAGCGGTGATCTCACCGATGGTTTCTTTCTTGACACGCAAGCCGGTGATGAGCGCGGCCATCATCACCGGCGACATTTCGCCGTTCATGATCAGCCGCATGATGTGCAGCATCTCGTCGTGAAAAATCTCACGGTGCTCGATCGTGCGTTGCAAGGCTTCTTGGGGCGTGATTTTCTGCGAATGGGGCATCTGGATGCTTTCGAAAAATACAGAGAACGGCGGTCAGGCGGGGCTCAAACCTCAGGCCTGCAGCAGAAAGTTTTTCAGCATGGCGTGACCATGCTCGGTGAGGATGGACTCAGGGTGAAACTGCACCCCCTGAATCGCCAGCGTCTTGTGGCGAACCCCCATGATCTCGCCGTCGTCGGTCCGGGCCGTCACCGCCAAGACCTCAGGGCAGGTTGCGCGTTCAATCGCCAGCGAGTGGTAGCGATTGACGACAAACTTCTCCGGCAAGTTGGCAAACACGCCCTCTTGCGTGGTGGTGATGACGCTGGTCTTGCCGTGCATGAGTTGCTGCGCGCGGATGATCTTGCCGCCAAAGGCTGCGCCGATGGCTTGATGGCCCAAGCAGACGCCCAAAATTGGCAGCTTGCCGGCGAAGTGTTGAATCGCCGCGACGGAAATGCCCGCCTCGGCGGGCGAGCAGGGTCCCGGCGAAATCACCAGCCGGTCGGGTGCGCGGGCTTCGATGTCGGCCAGCGTCACCTCGTCATTGCGCAGCACCTCCACTTCCGCCCCCAACTCGCCAAAGTACTGGACGATGTTGTAGGTGAAGCTGTCATAGTTGTCGATCATCAAGAGTTTCATGCGTGACATGGCTTAGACCTCCTGGCGCAGGCGCTTGAATTCGCCGCGCTCAAATTCAATGAATGCGGCAATCATGGCGCGGTAAGCCGCCTCCAGCACGGCTTCGGGCGCGCCCTGGGCGCGGGCCATGGCGGTGACGCGGTCCACAATGAAGTCGATGCGCGCTTGGTCATGTACCTGATCGGCGTTTTGCTTGATGCGGGCGGCCTGGGCCACGTAGCCGCTGCGCTCGGCCACCAGCGCCACGATACGCTCGTCGAGCGCGTCAATGTTGCGGCGCACGTCGGCCATGGTGCGGCAGTGTTCTACCGGGTGAATCAGCGTCATGGCTTACTCCAGTCCTTCTTCAACCAACTCGCTGGCGCGCAGCAGGGCGCGCGCCTTGGCTTCAGTTTCTTTCCATTCCAACTCGGGCACCGAATCAGCCACCACGCCAGCTGCCGCCTGCACATACAGCGTCTGATCTTTGATGATGCCGGTGCGAATCGCAATCGCCACATCCATGTCGCCGGCGAAACTCAGGTAGCCGCAAGCCCCGCCATACAAACCGCGCTTGGTCGGCTCCAACTGGTCAATCAGCTCCATCGCATGAACCTTAGGCGCACCCGTCAAGGTGCCGGCCGGAAAGGTCGCCTTCAGCACATCCATATTGCTCATGCCGTCGAGCAACACGCCTTCAACGTTGCTGACGATGTGCATGACGTGGCTGTAGCGCTCGACCGCAAAAGCCTCGGTGACTTTGACCGAACCGATCTCCGCGATGCGGCCAATGTCGTTGCGTGCCAAGTCGATCAGCATGACGTGTTCGGCGCGCTCTTTCGGGTCGTTGATGAGCTCTTGCTCGATGGCCTTGTCAGCCTCGACTGAAGCTGCCCGAGGCCGCGTTCCGGCGAGCGGTCGAATGGTGATTTTTTGCGCGCTTGTTTCTGCATTGCTTGCTTGGGCGTCCTTGGCGACGATGGCCTCTTGCCGCACCAAAATCTCAGGCGATGCACCGACCACGTGGAAATCACCGAAGTGGTAGTAGTACATGTAAGGGCTCGGGTTCAGCGAGCGCAGTGCTCGGTACAGCGACAGCGGCGACTCGGTGTAGCGCTTCTTGATGCGCTGGCCGACCTGCACCTGCATGAAGTCCCCGCCGGCGATGAGCTCCTTGGCGCGCTCGACCGCAGCGATGTAATCGGCCTTGGCGAACTCACGCTCAGCCGGGTAACCCAGCGACGGCTTGACCACCGGCGCGCTGACCGAATACTGCAATTGGTCCTTCAGACCGCGCAGCCGTTTCTTGGCATTGGCATAGGCCTCGGGCGCGGCCGGGTCGGCATAGACAATCAAGTAGAGCTTGCCTGACAAGTTGTCGATGACCGCCAGCTCTTCACATTGCAGCAGCAAGATGTCGGGGCAGCCAAGGGTGTCGGGCGGGCACGAGGCTTCGAGTTTTTTCTCGATGTAGCGCACCGTGTCGTAGCCAAAATAACCGGCCAAGCCACCACAAAAACGCGGCAGTCCAGGGCGCAAGGCCACCTTGAAACGCTGCTGGTACGCCTCGATGAAATCCAGCGGATTCTGCGTCGAGGTTTCGACCACTTGGCCATCGGTCACCACTTCGGTCACGGCGTCCGGACCAAAACCACGGGCCCGCACCAGCGTGCGCGCGGGCAGGCCAATGAAGCTGTAACGGCCGAAGCGTTCACCGCCCACAACAGATTCCAGCAAAAAGCTGAACTTGCCGCCGTCTTTGGAAAACGCCAGTTTGAGGTAGAGCGAGAGCGGCGTTTCCAGGTCGGCAAAGGCCTCCGCCATCAAGGGAATGCGGTTATAGCCCTGCTGCGCCAGGCTTTTGAATTCGAGTTCGGTGATCAAAGCGAGTCCTTGTTGCGTGGCCGGCGCAGTCGACACTGACGGCTCGGCCACTGTTCATTCAGAAGGCCTCCAACAGTCCGAAGACTGCGAGGCGGGAGGCTGCGGACACTGCCAGCCTGAAAGCTTGGAGACAAGGCGCTTCAGCGATCAGGCGTGACGGAGCGAGCAGCGACGCCAAAGCCAAGCTCCCCGGCCGCTACAACCTGCACATGTGATGCTGTGAATGAACATATGAAAGTCAAGTGTAGCAAAGCCCGGCCGGGCGTTCGCGCCTAGCGCAGCGTCAATTCAGCGAAAGAATCGACATAGCCGTCGGCATCCACCGCCCGAATCGGCTGGCCGTGGTTGTAGCCGTAAGTCACCAGCACAACCGGGCAACCCGCCGCCCGCGCCGCGCGGGCATCGTTGCTGGAATCGCCCAGCATCAGCGTGCGGGCGGGTGCGCTGCTCAGCGCTTCGCAGGTTTTGAGCAGGGGCATCGGGTCGGGCTTTTTAAGGGCAAAGGAGTCGCCGCCAAAGACCTGGCTGAAGTAGCCGTCCAAGCCCTTCATTTTGAGCAACTGTTGTGCGAACGCCAGCGGCTTGTTGGTCAGGCAGGCCATCGGCAAACCTTGCGCATGCCACTGCTGCAAGCCCTGCATCACGCCAGGGTAAAGATTGGCGTGCAGACCATTGATGGCCAGGTAATGCCGCTGGTAGCTGGCCCAAGCCGGCGCGTAAAGTGCCTCGGCCCTGACGCGCATCAGCGCATCAGATGAAGTGCCGGACTCAGGCGCCTCAGACGACAGCCGAAGAACATGCATCAGCGCCGACTGAATCAAATGCTCAGAACCCTTGCCCACCATGGACTCGACCGCCGCCGAGGTCAGCGGCAGGCCAGCCAACGCGCGTTCCTGCGAATGCCAAGGCAACTCCTCGAGCATCAAATTGAGGGCCGCAACAAAATCGCCCAGCGTGTCGACCAGGGTGCCGTCGAGATCGATCATGAGGGCGTCGAAACGGCGCCCCAAGTCCAACGGCGCGCCCAAGGCAGCACGGCACTGATGCATCATTTCGCCAGCGCCACGCGCATGGCGTCGATCACCGATTTGTAATCCGGCTTGCCGAAAATGGCGCTGCCGGCGACAAAGGCGTCAGCCCCCGCCGCGGCGACGCGGGCGATGTTGTCGGTCTTGATGCCACCGTCGACTTCCAGCCGAATGTCTTTGCCAGAGGCATCAATGCGCTTGCGGGCGTGCTCGATTTTGCGCAGTGCTGAGTCGATGAAACTCTGGCCCCCAAAACCTGGGTTGACGCTCATGATGAGGATCAGGTCGATGTCGTCGATGACCCAGTCCAGCACCTCCATCGACGCTGCTGGGTTGAAGACCAGCCCGGCTTTGCAGCCTTTGGACTTGATCGCCTGCACGCTGCGGTGCACATGGCCCGAGGCGTCGGGGTGAAAGCTGATGTAGTCGGCACCGGCATCGGCAAAGGCGGCCGCCAAGGCATCCACCGGCTGCACCATCAAGTGCACATCAATCGGCACCGGCTGGCCCGAGGCCGTCACAGCATGCGATTTGAGGGCGCTGCAGATCATCGGGCCGAAGGTCAGGTTTGGCACGTAATGGTTGTCCATCACGTCAAAATGAATCCAGTCGGCGCCGGCGGCGATGACGTTTTTGACTTCTTCCCCCAGCCGGGCGAAGTCAGCCGACAAGATGGACGGGGCGATTTTGTAAGCAGGTTTGGCAGAGGTACTCATGCGCGGATTGTCGCTGAAAGACGCTCAGCCAGTCAGCCTTCGAAGCGGCGCGTTAACATGCAGGCCTTACTTTGAGTGTCATGCCAACTTACCAAATTTCCTGCGAAGTCCTGCCGCTGTACCTGCCGGAACAATCCGACCCCATCAGCAAGGTGTTTATTTTTTCGTACACCGTCACCCTCACCAACACCGGTGATGTGGCGGCGCAGCTGATCGCGCGCCACTGGTTCATCAGCGACGCCAACGGCCACAACGAAGAGGTCAAAGGCTTGGGCCTGGTCGGTCACCAGCCGCTGCTCAAACCAGGCGAGTCGTTCCAGTACACAAGTGGCTCGCGCCTGCGCACCGCCACCGGCACCATGCACGGCAGTTATTTTTGCGTGGCCGAAGACGCCACCCGCTTCGAAGCGCCCATCCCGATGTTTGTGCTGGAGGCCGGCTCGGGCGCTGCTGCACGGGTGCTGCACTGAAAAGCCTGCTGTGCCGCTGAACACCGACACGCTGCCGGCGCTGGCCACTTTGCTGGCGCGGCTGGACCCGGATGCCTCTTTGGCTGATCGGCATGTCTGGCTCATCGACCTCCTTCAGTGGGTGCGCGGCGACAGCCGTTCAACCGCCGCCGCCGCACTGCGTCTGCAGCAATTCATGGCGGCGGTAGAAGCCCAGCCCGACGTGCGCAGCCGCTTGCAAGCTTGGTGGCGGACCTTGCTACAAACCGTCGACGTGACGCCCTTGCTGGCCGACTTTGGCTTTGCACCGCGCACCGCTTTCATCAGCGAATTGACCGAACGCTTGCGCGGCAAGCTGTTGCCAGGCACGCCTGAAACCGCCGATGCGTCTGAGCTTTTCTCCCTGCTAACGCCAAGCCGCTTTGATGCGCAATGGTTGACACTGCTGGACGAGGCGCAAATCAATCGACTGACGGCGCTTCTCACCGAACAATCCGGCGCCGATGAGTGGGGCTGGCAGCACAACCTGCTGGACGCGCTGACCTACTGCACGGCGCACATCAGGGCCAACGGTTTTGCGCCGGAACTGCGGCTGCGCATGAGCGACGAAGAAAAAAAAGCGCGCCCCTTTCATGCCCTGCCGGCAGATGTCGAAGACCTGCGCCGGATCTTTTTTGACCCCCAGCGCGATGCCAACGAACTGCAAGCGGCGGTGGCGCGTTACCGCGAACGCATAGAGGCTTGCCGCCGCGCCATCAACAGCATTTACGCGCACCTCGACCAGCATGGTGTTTCAGTGGGCATGGTGTTTCGCCTGCGTCAGCTCAGAGCGCGCTTTCTGCGGGTCCGCGAACTGCTGGATTGCTTGTTGTCGCCGAAACCCGCGGCGGCAGCGGTCAAGCTGCTGGCGCGGCTAGCGCTGGTCGCCGAAGACCGCAAAAGCATTCGCGCGCTGATCTCCGCCAACTCGACTTTATTGGCCGCCAAGATGGCCGAGCGCAGCGCGGAAACCGGCGAGCACTACATCGCTCGCACACGCGCCGACTATCGGGGCATGCTGGGCAAAGCACTGGGCGGCGGCGCCATCACAGCCGTCACCACAGCTCTGAAATTTGCCATCGTTGCGCTGGGTTTGTCGGCCTTCTGGACGGGCATGAGCGCTAGCCTGATGTACGCGGCCAGTTTTGTGGTGATTCAACTGCTGCACTTCACGCTGGCCACCAAACAGCCCGCCATGACTGCGCCCGCCATGGCCGCCAAGCTCAAAGAGTTAGACGCCAGCGACGCCATTGGCGCGTTTGTCGACGAAGTCGCGCTGCTGGTGCGCTCGCAATCCGCCTCGGTGCTTGGCAATGTCTTGATGGTCGTGCCGGTGGTCGTCCTCATCAACGGGCTGATCATGTTGGTCAGCAGCCAGCCGATGCTCAGTGCCGCGCAAGCGCAGCATGTGCTGCACAGTCTGAGTCTGTGGGGCCCGACCTTGCTGTGGGCCGCCTTCACCGGGGGGCTGCTGTTTGTCGCCAGCCTGATGGCCGGCTGGGCTGAAAACTGGTTTGTGCTGAACCGGCTGGAGTCGGCCATGCGCTACAACCCGCGCATCACCGCGGCTCTGGGCAACGCCAGGGCCGACCGCTGGGCCAGCTTTGTCCGCGACAACATCTCAGGCCTGGCATCGAACATTGCCCTCGGTTTCATGCTCGGCATGATTCCGCCCATCACTGACTTTTTGGGCCTGCAACTCGACGTTCGCCATGTGACGCTGTCGACCGGCCAACTGGCTGCGGCCGGCGCCGCGCTGGGCGTGGATGTTTGGCGCCTGCCGGCTTTTTGGTGGTGCGTGGCCGCTATTCCGCTGATTGGCGTGCTGAACTTGGGGGTGAGCTTTTATTGCGCCTTCCGACTCGCCGCACAAGCCCACAGCGTGGGCAGCGCCGACCGCAAACGCATCCGCGCCGCCATCTGGTTGCGCCTGCGCCAACGCCCAGGCAGTTTTTTCACCGCCAAGTAAGACGGCGGCTGCGGCGGCGTTATGCTCATGCCCCATGGGAGAGTTTGACCTGATTGAACGCTATTTCAAGCGGCCCGCCAAGCGCGCGTTGCTGGGGATGGGCGACGACTGCGCCTTGTTGCAAGCACCCGCCGGCACGCACATGGCCATCTCCAGCGACATGCTGGTCGAGGGCCGGCATTTTTTTGCCGATGTCGACCCCCGCACGCTAGGCCACAAGGCGCTGGCCGTCAACCTGAGTGACCTCGCCGCCTGCGGTGCCGAGCCGCTGGCCTTCACGCTGGCACTGGCCCTGCCGAAAATCGATGAGGTTTGGCTGGCGGGTTTTTCACAAGGCTTGTTTGCACTGGCTGACCAACACGGCTGCGAGTTGATAGGTGGCGACACCACGCGCGGTCCGCTGAACATCTGCATCACGGTGTTTGGCACGCTGCCTGCACCCGCCGGCAAGAGCCAAGCCTTGCTGCGCAGCGGCGCGCAGCCCGGCGACGATATTTATGTGAGCGGTCAGCTGGGTGATGCGCGGCTGGCGCTGGACGCCTTGCGCGGCAGGTTTGAACTGCCGCCGGCCCTGCTGCAAGCGGCGATGCGGCGGCTGGAAGCACCCAGCCCCCGCATCGCCCTGGGTCTGGCGCTGCGCGGTCTGGCCAGCGCGGCGATGGACCTCAGCGACGGGCTGGTCGGTGACCTGCAACACCTTTTAAAAGCGTCCCAGGTCGGCGCGACGCTGCACACGGCCGCAGCACTGAGCCTGCTCGCGGCACGGACGCACGTCGATTGGCCCCGCGCTGGCATCAGCGATGACGCCGCGCTGAGCTGCGTGCTGTCCGGCGGCGACGACTACGAACTGCTCTTCACCGCGCCGCCTAGCGCAGCGGCAGCGCTGCAAGCCGCCGCACTGCAAAGCGCCACACCGATCCACTGCATCGGCCGTATCAACGCCGCACCCGGGCTGCAGCTGCTGGACGACCACGGGCGTGCGTTAGCCATGCACTTCACCTCGTTTGACCACTTCTCATGACACCCTTGATCGCCACGCCATGACACCCATCGACACGCTGCAGACGCCTGCAGGCCAGGCGCCGCCGGCCAAAGCCGGCCCTATTTTGCGACCCACAGCGCGCTTCATGTTGTCGCACCCGGCGCACTTCATCGCGCTCGGTTTTGGTTCGGGCCTGAGCCCGCTGGCGCCCGGCACCGCTGGCACGCTGTGGGCCTGGCTGGCTTTTCTGGTGATGCAGCACTGGCTGACCGTCACGCAACTGGGCTGGGTCATTGCCGCCTCCTTGCTGGTTGGCTGGTGGGCCTGCACGGTCACGGCGCAGCACATGAAGGTCGCTGACTCAGGCCACATCGTCTGGGACGAAATAGCCGCCTTTTGGATCGTCTTGTGGCTGCTGCTGCCGGCAGGCTTCTTGGCTCAAATCATCGCCTTTGCGCTGTTCCGCATCTTTGACATTGTCAAGCCCGGGCCGATGGCTTGGGCTGACAAGCACTTCAAAGGCTTCGGTGTGCGCGGCGGCTTCGGCATCATGTTCGACGACGTGCTGGCGGCTTTTTGCACCTTGTTGGTCTTGGCTTTCTGGAAGCTGTGGTGGTGAATTCAGTGACCTCTGCTCGCCACACACTGACCGCGCAAGTGGCCGAGCAACTGCTGGCCAAAAAGCTGTTGCTGGCGACTGCCGAAAGCTGCACCGGCGGCCTGATCGCAGCCGCCTGCACCGACCTGGCCGGCTCCAGCATCTGGTTTGAGCGTGGTTTTGTGAGCTACTCCAACGCGGCCAAGACCGAGCTGCTAGGCGTACCAGCCGACTTGATTGAGACCCATGGCGCCGTCAGCGAGCCGGTCGCCCGCGCCATGGTCGAAGGTGCGCTGCGGCATTCGCGCGCGCAAGTTGCCATCGCTGTCACGGGTGTGGCCGGGCCGGGCGGCGGCGGCCCCGACAAGCCGGTGGGCACCGTCTGGTTTGGCTGGGCCACGCCGGATGGCGTGGTCACCGACAAGCGCTGCTTTGACGGTGACCGCCAGCACGTGCGCGAAGCCACCGTGCAACACGCGCTGCAGCGCCTGAAACAGCTCTTGGCTTGAAGCAGAGCCGACCAGGCTGGCGCCGTACGACGCTCAAAAGATCATCAAAAAGATCACCGCATTGGGGCGAAGTGCAAACAAACTCATGTAAGCTGCTTGACAGCTAAAAAACCACTGGGCGGGCATTCCGCCCCATAACAAGGAGTGACCCATGCTAATTGGGGTACCTGCGGAGATCATGACAGGCGAGACACGTGTCGCCGTCACGCCTGAAACGGCCAAAAAACTCAAAGCCCAAGGCCATACCGTTCGCGTTCAATCGGGTGCCGGGGTTGCCGCCAGCGTGCCCGACGCCGCTTACGAAGCGGTTGGCGTCGAGATCACCGATGCCGCCGGCGCTTACGATTGCGACATCGTGCTCAAGGTGCGCTGCCCTGAGGACAGCGAGATACCATTGGCGCGCTCAGGCGGTGTCATCACCGGCATGCTGAACCCATTTGATGCAACCGGCCTGCAGCGACTAGCCACAGCCGGCCTGACGTCTTTTGCGCTCGAAGCCGCACCGCGCACCAGCCGCGCGCAAAGCATGGACGTGCTGTCTTCGCAAGCCAACATCGCCGGCTACAAGGCGGTGATGATGGCGGCCGACCGCTACCAACGCTTTTTCCCCATGCTGATGACGGCGGCCGGAACGGTCAAAGCCGCCCGCGTGGTGATTTTGGGCGTCGGCGTCGCCGGCCTGCAAGCGATTGCCACGGCCAAACGGCTCGGCGCGGTCATTGAAGCCAGCGACGTGCGGCCCAGCGTGAAAGAGCAAGTCGAGTCCCTCGGCGGCAAGTTCATCGACGTGGCTTACGAAACCGACGAAGAGCGCGAAGCCGCTGTCGGCGTCGGCGGCTACGCCAAACCGATGCCGCCAAGCTGGCTGGCGCGGCAAAAAGTCGAAGTCGCCAAGCGCGTCGCGCAGGCTGACATCGTCATCACCACCGCCTTGATTCCGGGTCGCGCAGCACCCGTACTGGTGACCGAAGACATGGTCAAGTCCATGAAGCCGGGCAGCGTGATCGTTGACTTGGCTGCACCGCAAGGCGGCAACTGCCCGCTGACCGAGCCCGGCCAGATCGTCGTCAAACACGGCGTGACCTTGATTGGCGAGACCAACGTGCCGGCCTTGGTGGCGGCAGATGCCAGCGCGCTTTACGCCCGCAACCTGCTGGACTTTCTCAAGTTGATCATCAACAAAGACGGGGCACTGACGATTGACCTCGAAGACGACATCGTTGCCGCCTGCCTGATGACGCGCAACGGCGAAGTCACCAAAAAATAAAAGTTGAGGAACAAGACCATGGAATTCGCCTCCCCCGGAATCATTAACCTGATTATTTTTGTGCTGGCTATTTATGTCGGCTATCACGTCGTCTGGACCGTCACGCCGGCTTTGCACACCCCTTTGATGGCGGTCACCAACGCCATCTCGGCGATCGTCATTGTGGGCGCCATGCTGGCCGCCGCCTTGACCGTCACACCGCTCGGAAAAACCATGGGTGTGCTGGCCGTGGCGCTGGCTGCGGTTAACGTGTTCGGCGGCTTCTTGGTGACCCGCCGCATGCTGGAAATGTTCAGGAAAAAAGAAAAGAAAGCAGCCGCACCCGCCGCTGACGCAGGAGCAGCCAAATGAGCATGAACATCGTCACCCTGCTGTATTTGCTGGCCTCAGTCTGCTTTATTCAGGCGCTCAAAGGCTTGTCGCACCCGACCACCTCGATCCGCGGCAACGCCTTCGGCATGGCCGGCATGGCCATCGCCGTGCTGACCACCGCCGCACTGATCGTCGAGCTCTCCAGTGGCGCGGCGCAAGGCATGGTCTATGTGCTGGTCGCGCTGGTGGTCGGCGGTGCAGCGGGCACCCTCATGGCCAAGCGCGTTGAGATGACCAAGATGCCGGAACTGGTGGCCTTCATGCACAGCATGATCGGTCTGGCTGCGGTGTTTATCGCGGTGGCCGCCATGGCTGAGCCGGATGCGTTCGCCATCGTCGCCAAAGGCTTAGGTACCGCCGCGATTCCGGCGGGCAACCGCTTGGAGTTGTTCTTGGGTGCAGCGATTGGTGCCATCACCTTCAGCGGCTCGGTGATTGCCTTTGGCAAACTCAGCGGCAAATACAAATTCCGTTTGTTCCAAGGCGCACCGGTGTCCTTTGCCGGCCAGCACAAATTGAATCTGGTGCTCGGTCTGGCGACCTTGGGCCTCGGGCTGGTTTTCACCTTCACCGGCAGCTGGAACGCCTTTTTTGCCATGCTGGCGCTGGCCTTCGTGTTGGGTGTCTTGATCATCATCCCGATTGGCGGCGCCGACATGCCGGTGGTGGTCTCGATGCTGAACAGCTACTCCGGCTGGGCTGCAGCCGGCATCGGTTTTTCACTGAACAACGCCATGTTGATCGTCGCTGGTTCGCTGGTCGGCTCGTCCGGTGCCATCCTCTCTTACATCATGTGCAAGGCGATGAACCGCTCGTTCTTCAATGTGATTTTGGGCGGCTTTGGCGGCGACGCTGGCACGGCCGTCGTCGGATCAGCCGAGCAGCGCAGTGTCAAGTCCGGCTCCGCCGATGACGCGGCCTTCATTTTAGGCAATGCGGAATCCGTCATCATCGTGCCCGGCTACGGCTTGGCGGTGGCGCGCGCGCAGCACTCGGTCAAAGAGCTCGCGCAAAAACTCACAGACCGCGGCATCAGCGTCAAGTACGCGATTCACCCGGTGGCCGGCCGTATGCCGGGTCACATGAACGTGTTGCTGGCCGAAGCGGAAGTGCCTTACGACCAGGTGTACGAGATGGAAGACATCAATGCAGAGTTCGGCCAAGCGGACGTCGCCATCATTCTGGGCGCCAACGATGTGGTGAACCCTGCCGCGCACGTCAAAGGCAGCGCGATTTACGGCATGCCAATTCTGGAGGCTTACAAGGCCAAGACCGTGATCGTCAACAAGCGTTCGATGGCGGCCGGTTACGCTGGCCTCGACAACGAGCTCTTTTACATGGACAAAACCATGATGGTTTTTGGCGACGCTAAGAAGATCATCGAAGACATGGGCAAGGCGATCGAATAAAAAACGGGCGGTACACCGCCCGTTTTCAAGACCCGCAGAAAGCCCCAGAGAGGGTATGCCCCGGCCGCCGGAGCGCTGCACTTTTGACATCAAAGGAGAACAGACATGACAGCATCTGACACCGGTCGCCCTTGGCTAAAGGCTTACCCGGAGGGCGTTCCGGCCGATATCGACGAAACACAATACGCTTCGCTGGTAGCACTCATGGAGGAGAGCTTCGCCAAATACGCCGACCGCGTGGCCTACAGCTTCATGGGCCAGGATGTCACCTTCGGCCAGACCGACAAGCTATCGCAAGCCTTGGCGGGATACCTGCAAAGTCTGGACCTGGCCAAGGGAGATCGCGTCGCCATCATGATGCCCAACTGTCCGCAATACCCGGTGACAGTCGCCGCCATCTTGCGCGCCGGCTGTGTGGTGGTCAACGTCAACCCGCTGTACACGCCGCGTGAACTGGAGTACCAACTCAAAGACTCGGGCGCCAAGGCCATCGTCATCATTGAGAACTTCGCCAGCACGCTGGAAGAATGTCTCGCCAACACGCCGGTCAAGCATGTGGTGCTGTGCGCCATGGGCGACCAGCTCGGTTTTTTGAAGGGCACGCTCGTCAACTGGGTGGTGCGCCATGTCAAGAAACTGGTGCCTGCGTTCAATTTGCCGTCGGCCGTTCCTTTCAACGACGCCATCGCACTAGGGCAGCGCACCAAGCTGACGCCACCCCACTTGACACCCGACGATGTGGCCGTGTTGCAGTACACCGGCGGCACCACCGGCATTTCCAAAGGCGCTGTGCTGCTGCACCGCAACGTCATCGCCAACCTGTTGCAATCAGAAGCCTGGAACGCCCCGGCCATGGCCGGCTTGCCAGCCAACACACAAACCGTCTATGTGTGCGCCTTGCCGCTGTACCACATCTTCGCTTTCACGATCAACATGATGCTGTGCATGCGCATCGGCGCCAAGAACATCCTGATCCCGAATCCGCGTGATTTGCCGGCGGTGCTCAAAGAACTCTCGCAGCACCAAGTCCACTTCTTTCCGGCCGTCAACACGCTGTTCAACGGCTTGGCCAACCACCCGGACTTCAACAAGGTGGACTGGTCCCATCTGAAAGTCTCGCTGGGCGGTGGCATGGCCGTGCAGAGCACCGTGGCCAAACTGTGGCTGGAGAAAACCGGCTGCCCGATCTGCGAGGGTTATGGCCTGTCGGAAACCTCGCCTTCAGCCAGCTGCAACCCGACCATCAGCCGACACTTCACCGGCACCATCGGCGTGCCGATCCCCAGCACCTGGTTCAAGCTGCTCGACGACGACGGTCATGAGGTGCCCCAAGGCCAGCCGGGCGAAATCGCCATCAAGGGCCCGCAAGTCATGGCTGGCTATTGGCAGCGCCCGGACGAAACCGCCAAGGTCATGACGGCAGACGGCTACTTCAAGTCAGGCGACATCGGCACTGTCGACGAGAACGGCTATTTCAGCATCATCGATCGCAAAAAAGACATGATCCTGGTCAGCGGTTTCAACGTCTACCCGAACGAGATCGAAGAGGTGGTGAGCGGGCTGCATGGCGTGCTTGAATGCGCTTGCGTCGGCATGCCCGACGAGAAAACCAGCGAAGCCGTCAAGCTGGTGATCGTCAAGCGCAACCCGGAATTGACCGAAGCCCAGGTGAGCGACTACTGCAAAGCCAACCTCGCCGGCTACAAGCGGCCCAAGGTGATCGAGTTCAGAGCCGACTTGCCGAAGACACCGGTCGGGAAAATTCTGCGTCGCGAATTACGCGACAAAAAATGAAACCCGTGCGGCGTCCTTCGCTGACCGCCATCTTGAGTGCTTTGCCAGAAGAGCAGCATGGTTTGCTCGAACAACTCCAAGGGGCGCACAAACAAACCGTGGCCGGTCGTGATTTCTGGCTTGGCCAACTGCATGACCAGCCCGTCGTGCTGGGTCTGTCGCGGATTGGCAAGGTCTCGGCGACTCTGACTGCTGCGGTGCTGATCGGGCACCTTGGCGCCAGCCGAATTGTTTTCACCGGTGTGGCCGGCGGCTTGGCTCCCGGCGTGAAGGTCGGCGACGTGGTGGTGGCGCACGACTTCATCCAACATGACCTTGACGTCTCGCCGCTTTTCCCCCGCTACGAAGTGCCAAACTACGGCCGCTCGCGCTTTCCTTGTGACCCCGTCCTGACGGCCTTGCTCGCGCAAGCAGCCGAGCGCGCGCTGACCACAGCGTCTGCCGCTGCATCGCCGATATGGGCTGGGGCACAAGTGCACACCGGACTGATCGCCAGCGGTGATCGTTTTGTCTCCAGTGCCGACGACTCCAGCCGTTTGCAAGCGGCCTTGCAAGGTGCCGGGCACACGGCGCTGGCCGTCGAAATGGAAGGTGCGGCCGTGGCCCAAGTCAGCGCCGACTATGGTGTGGCATTTGCGGCCATGCGCACCATCTCGGATCGCGCCGATGACTTGGCGCACCTTGATTTCTCGTCGTTTGTCAGCGCAGTCGCGAGCCGTTATGCACAGAGCATCATGGCCGAACTGCTGCGCTCGCTGCCGGCGCCTGCCTGACGCTTATTTAAGCCAGCCGCGCCGGCGAAAGTACAACATCGGCACCAGCGCACTGGCCACCATCAAGCCCAGCGCGTACGGGTAGCCTAGCGACCAGTCCAGCTCCGGCATGAACTTGAAGTTCATGCCGTAGGAACTGGCGATCAAAGTCGGTGGCAGCAAAGCCACACTGGCCACCGAGAAAATCTTGATAATCTTGTTCTGGTTAATGTTGATGAAACCCACCGT
This sequence comes from Polaromonas sp., assembly GCA_041442125.1. GTDB lineage: Bacteria > Pseudomonadota > Gammaproteobacteria > Burkholderiales > Burkholderiaceae_C > Polaromonas. The sequence goes on from JASDRC010000007.1 coordinate 17,898, forward strand.
CGCGTCCATCAAAAAGTTGATCTTGTCGAACAAAAAGGCGGTGTGCGAATCGAGTGAGTCAATGTCGCGCAAAATCTGCCTAGCCTCGTCAAACTGCTCGGCGTTGAGCATTTTGATACGCATCATGAAGCTCACCGCGCGCCGAGTGTCCATCATGTTGCGGCGAATTCTGCCGCTCAAGTCTTCATGACGCGCAATCGAACCCAACACTTCGCCGGCCATCACGTCGGTCAGGTCGCCAGACAACACCTTGGCGCTGACTTTTTCCAAATCGATGTAAATATCTTCCAACGTGTCGGCTGAGTATTCCGCGTCCGCGTCAAACAGTTTCAGCAAAACCTCTTTGGCGTCCTCGATCAAGCCCAGCGAGCGGCGGGCCCGCATGCGCACCAACCGGAACACCGGCACGTCTTCATCGTGGATGGAAAACAGCACACCTTTGTTTTTCAGATCGTTATTGACAAGGTTCAAAATGAAAGCAACCCGAACCGTGCGCGGTTCATCGGCATCGGCCACCAAAAAGTCAGAGCGAATGTGCAACTCGCCGTTGTCTTCCTCGTAGAAGCGGGCTGATTCCTCAATGTCCTCGTCCATCACGTTGTCTGGGATGGACTGGCCGTAATACTGCTTGATCCAGTACTTTTCTTCAGCGGTGGGGGACTCCAAATCGACCCAAATCGGGTTGAACTTGGACAGCTCTTCCAGCGATTCGATTTCTTCTTGAAAGAGACGCCCGTTGACGAGCGTGAAAATATTGATCATGGCGGTCTCCCGTGGAGATTCAAGGGTGGGCGCGCGCGAGCCTGGTCAAACAGGGCCGAGCGAGGCGGGGTTGGTGGATGTGCATCGCTTTCAACCCCGGCGCAGTCTTTACCCTGCGGAATTGAAAGCTAGCAACTAGGACTGCTTTCCAAGGATTTCTCCGTCATTGAACACGGCTAAGATTATGTCATTGGACTCAAGCACATTTGATGACAGGCCAGAAGACCGCACGAAGTGAGCGCTGCATTTTGTTGCAATGCATGATTGCAATTGTGGGTCTTCAGGCGCATAGTGAAGTTGAAAGCGAAGTTCCGTGAGCCAGCGGGAAAGCCTGTTCTGCTGGCGCTTTCAAAACCCCTTCCCAATGGAAAAGGAGTCTTTTATGAACTTGACGATCAGCGGCCATCACCTTGAAGTGACGCCGGCATTGCGTGGCTACGTGACCTCGAAACTCGATCGAATTTCCCGCCACTTTGACCAAGTGGTCGACATCAAAGTCCTGCTGACAGTTGACAACATGAAAGAGAAAGAATTGCGACAACGCGCCGAGTGCAATGTGCATGTCAAAGGCCGCGACCTGTTTGCCGAAAGCTCCCACGCCGACCTCTACGCCGCGGTCGACGACTTGGCCGACAAGCTAGACCGACAAGTCGGTCGCTACAAAGAAAAAACCCAAGACCACCACCACGTGGCAGCTAAGTATCAGGCTTGATTCTTGGCGTTTTGTGTGCCTGCTCTGCCCGGCCGGGCAGTCAGACCCAAACCGAGCCGCCCGATCATTCTGGCGGCTTTTTTGTGGGTCCGTGCGGTGGCTGGCTGTAGCAAGTGCATAATTCGCCGACCTGATGATTGTTATGAACCGGCTCTCGCAAATACTCCCACCTGCCCAAATTCTGGTCGGCCTTGAAGCCACCAGCAAGAAACGCGCGTTTGAAGAAGCTGGCCTGCTTTTTGAAAACTTGCATGGGCTGAACCGCGCGCTCGTCACGGACAGCCTGTTTGCTCGTGAGCGACTGGGCTCGACCGGTTTGGGTCACGGCGTGGCCATTCCGCACGGTCGCATCAAAGGCTTGAAGTCGCCCCTAGCGGCTGTTTTCCAGCTGGCCGCCCCGATTGGTTTTGACGCCCCGGATGAGCAAGCGGTTCGGCTGCTGATCTTCCTGCTGGTGCCTGAGGCGGCGACCCAAAAACACCTTGAGATCCTGTCCGAAATTGCCGAGATGCTGAGCGACAGCGGCTTGCGCGAGCAACTCAAGCTCAGCCAGCAAACAGGCGACTTGCACCAACTGATCGCCACTTGGCATTCAGCTCACACGAGTCCCTGATACCGTCCGCATGCCTGCATGAAGCCCACCGTCGTCAGCGCTGAAGCCTTGTTCGATGATCACCGCAGCGCCTTGAAATGGCAATGGGTGGCCGGGCTGGGAGCTTCAGATCGACGTTTTGATGAAGTGGCGGTACGGGCCGCTCGGTCGGGGGCCGACTTGGTCGGTTACCTGAATTACATCCACCCCTATCGGGTGCAAATCCTCGGTGAACGCGAAGTCGCCTACCTGACCCAAGGCAGCAAGGAAGACTGTGCTCGCCGCATCTCGCGCATCATCACGCTGGAGCCGCCGGTGCTGGTGGTGGCAGACGGCCAGACCGCGCCCGACACCTTGATTTCCATGTGCGAACGCGGCCAGTTGCCGATGTTCGCAACGCCGGAATCTGCCGCCTTCGTGATTGACGTGCTGCGCGCCTACCTGTCCAAGCACTTCGCCGACCGCACCTCGATGCATGGCGTGTTCATGGACATTTTGGGCATGGGCGTGATGATCACCGGCGAATCCGGTCTGGGCAAGAGCGAGCTCGGTCTCGAGCTGATTTCACGCGGTCATGGCCTGGTGGCAGATGACGCGGTCGATCTGTTTCGCATCAATCAAACCACCATCGAGGGCCGCTGCCCAGAGCTCTTGCAAAACCTGCTCGAAGTGCGCGGCATCGGTCTGCTTGACATCAAGGCGATTTTTGGCGAAACCGCTGTCCGCCGCAAACTCCGCCTGAAGCTGATCGTGCACTTGGTCCGGCGTGAAACCCTAGAGCGTGAATACGAGCGCATTCCGTACGAACCCCTGACACAAGACTTGCTCGGCATTCCGGTGCGCAAAGTGATCATTCAGGTCGAAGCCGGCCGCAACATCGCGGTGCTGGTGGAGGCGGCGGTGCGCAACGCTATTTTGCAACTGCGCGGCGTCAATACCTACGAAGATTTTGTCGAGCGACATCGCAAGGCCATGGAACGCGGCGACTGAGCGCACAAAAAACTTGAGGCGCCCCGTCAAGTCTCAAGCGTGATGACGCGACACGGGCCGATGCGGGCACGGCGTTTTGGTGCAATGGGCGTAGATGGACAGCGAATGGTCGGCGATCTTGAAACCCTTGGCCAGCGCCACATCGTGTTGCCGATTTTCGATCTCAGCGTCGTAAAACTCTTCGACCTTGCCGCAATCCAGGCAGACCAAATGGTCATGGTGTTGCCCTTCATTGAGCTCGTATACCGCCTTGCCCGACTCAAAGTTACTGCGGTTCAGCAAGCCGGCTTGTTCAAACTGCGCTAACACACGGTAAACCGTGGCCAAGCCAATGTCGGAACGGTCTTCCAGCAGCACCCGAAAGACATCCTCGGCCGTCATGTGGCGCTGCTTGCCGGCCTGAAAAATCTCCAAGATTTTCAGTCGTGGCAACGTCGCCTTGAGGCCGGTACTCTTTAACTCATCAATGTTGCTCATGGATTTTCTCGGTGATATCTCAAGGGATGAACAAGGCGTCGCGCCCAATGACAAATGGCACCCAACCGCTACAATGATCCATCATATCGTCACACTTATTGTCATGCCTGTAAACCACCGCTCCCCTATCTTGGTCGGCCTGATTGTCTCAGCATGCGCGATGCTGACAGCTTGTGCAGGCAGCAGACTCTCAGCACCCCGCTCAAGCGCCAGTCTTTTCAGCCCAACCACTTGGCTCACGCCTTACCGCGCCGACGTGGTTCAAGGTAACTTCATTTCGAGCGAACAAGTCGGCCAGCTGCGTGCCGGCATGAGCCGCAACGACGTCCGCAATGTGTTGGGCACGCCGCTGCTGGCCAGCGTTTTTCACGCCGACCGTTGGGACTACGTCTTCACGCTGCGGCGCCAAGGCGTACCAGCGCAATCTTTCAACTATGCCGTCTTCTTCAAGGGCGACTTGCTCGACACCTTCAGCGGTGACGCGATGCCCAGCGAGACCGAGTTCATTGCCCAAATGGACCAGCACCGCCAACTCGGCAAGGTGCCGCCACTCGAAGCCACGCCAGCCCAGCTTGAAGCTGCAGCCAAACAAATGCCAGCCCCGTCATCCACGCCTGCAACCACGCGCGCGCAGCCGCCAGTCGCCAGCTACCCGCCCCTCGAAAGCCCACGCCAGTGAGCGCGGCCGTGACGAACGCAGCGCCGCAGCCACTGCACATCGCCATTGCCGGCGCGACGGGCCGCATGGGCCAGATGCTGGTCGAAGCCGTCCGTGCAGCTGACGACCTGCAACTCTCTGGCGCGCTAGACCGCGCCGACAGCCCGGCCATCGGCCTTGATGCTGCCGCCTTCGCCGGTCAACACACGGGTATCCGTATCTCCGCGGACCTGCGCTTGGGGCTGACCGGCGCCAACGTGCTGATCGACTTCACCCGGCCCGAAGGCACGCTGGCACATCTGCAGATCTGTCGCCGACTCGGCGTCAACGCCGTCATTGGCACGACCGGTTTCAGCGACGCTCAGAAAGCCGAGATCGCGGACATCGCCAAAGACATCGCGATCGTCATGGCGCCCAACATGAGCGTCGGCGTGAACGTCACTTTGAAGCTGCTGGAGATGGCCGCCAAGGCCCTGTCCACCGGCTACGACATCGAGATCATCGAAGCCCACCACCGCCACAAAGTGGATGCGCCTTCCGGCACCGCCTTGAAGATGGGCGAGGTCATCGCTGACGCCCTAGGGCGCGACCTGAAAGACTGCGCCGTCTACGCTCGCGAAGGCGTCACCGGCGAGCGCGATCCGTCGAGCATTGGTTTTGCCACCATCCGCGGCGGCGACATCGTCGGCGACCACACCGTGCTATTTGCCGGCACTGGCGAGCGCATCGAAATCAGCCACAAATCATCAAGTCGTGCCACTTACGCGCAAGGCAGCTTGCGCGCCGCCCGCTTTTTGGCGGGTCAGCGGCAAGGCCTGTTCGACATGTTCGATGTGTTGAATTTGAAATGACCGCACTTGACACGGTGTTGCAGGGCGATGCCGTCAGTCGGCTGGTAGCCGTGCTGCTGCTCTTGATGTCCGTCAGCAGTTGGGTTGTGATTCTCTGGAAAAGCTGGCTGTTGCAACGTGTGGCCGGCGATGTCAAGCGCAGCACCGCCGCCTTCTGGCAATCGGCCTCCTTGGCAGACGCTGATCAACAAGTTCAGGCGCTTGACCGTGATGCGCTGGTCTGGCCGCTGCTGCTGGCCAGCCGCACACACAGCGCTGGCACGCTGGCGTCCACCGGCGACCGACGTCAGCAACTCACTCGCCTGTTGCGCGACGCTTTGCACAGCGTCTTGCACAAACTCCAATTCGGTCAGGTTTTGCTGGCGACCGTCGGCGCCACCGCGCCTTTTGTCGGCTTGCTCGGCACGGTTTGGGGTATTTACCACGCGCTGGTCGGCATGAGTGCTGCCGGACAAATCACCATCGACCGGATTTCCGGCCCGGTCGGCGAAGCCCTCATCATGACCGCCGCCGGTCTGGCTGTGGCGATTCCCGCAGTGCTGGCCTACAACGTCCTCGGCCGCAGCGTTAACCGCATTGAAGCCGACCTTGAAGGCTTTGCCCGCGACTTGCGCGAACTGCTGCTGACAGCGCCCGCAACAAACGTCGGCACCAGCAACGGAGCCGCCTGATGTTTGGCCGGCTCGAACGCAGCCGCGGCGCCGAGCCCATGAGCGAGATCAACGTCACGCCGCTGGTCGACGTGATGCTGGTGCTGGTGGTGATTTTTATTCTGACTGCGCCACTGCTGGCCTCGTCGGTCAAGCTGGAACTGCCGAAGTCAGACGCGGCGTCGACGACGGACGCAACGCCCAATGTCTCGCTGGTGGTCGACCGCGACGGCCAAGCTTACTTAGACAACCGCGCCGTGCCACTCGCCGAACTCAGTCAAAGCCTGGCGCGCACCGCCGTCCTGCAGCCCGACACCGAGGTGCAGCTCCGTGCCGACGAAAACGCGCCTTATGGCAAGGTCATTGAGGTGCTGGGTGCAGCGCAAAAAGCTGGCCTCACACGCATCGGTTTTGTCACCGACGCTCCCGTAGCAACAGCCAAAGCCGCCAGCCCCTGAACGCTGCTGACCGCCCGCCAGCGCAAGACCTAAAATCAGCGCTTCACCCGCCTCATTCGCTTCCTCTGATTTACCGGCTTCTCATGCAAGACAAATACCAGCACCTCGACGTCGAGCGCAACGCGCAAGCCCAATGGACGGCCGTCGATGCCTACCGCGTCACCGAAGACAGCAGCAGCAAAAAACCCAAAGGCAAGTACTACGCCTGTTCCATGCTGCCCTACCCCAGCGGCAAGCTGCACATGGGCCACGTGCGCAACTACACCATCAACGACATGCTGACGCGCTACCTGCGCATGAAGGGCTACAACGTCCTGATGCCGATGGGTTGGGACGCCTTTGGTTTGCCGGCTGAAAACGCCGCGCTGAAAAACGGCGTGCCGCCCGCGCAGTGGACCTACGACAACATCGCTTACATGAAAAAGCAGATGCAGGCGATGGGCTTGGCGGTCGACTGGAGTCGCGAAATCGCCACCTGCGACCCGACTTATTACAAGTGGAACCAGTGGCTGTTTTTGAAGATGCTTGACAAAGGCATCGCCTACCGCAAGACGCAAGTCGTCAACTGGGACCCGGTCGACATGACCGTGCTGGCCAATGAACAGGTGATCGACGGCAAGGGTTGGCGTACCGGTGCGGTGGTTGAAAAACGTGAGATTCCGGGCTACTACCTGAAGATCACCGACTACGCGCAAGAACTGCTGGACCACGTGCAGGTCGGCAACGACAAGGCCACGCTGTCGGGCTGGCCAGAGCGCGTGCGCTTGATGCAAGAAAATTGGATTGGCAAAAGCGAAGGCGTGCGTTTTGCGTTCATGCACGACATTCGTGATGCGGCGGGCGCGTTGCTGACCGACGGCAAGATGCATGTCTTCACGACGCGCGTCGACACCCTGATGGGCGTGACGTTTTGCGCTGTGGCACCGGAGCATCCGCTGGCTTTGCATGCGGCGGCGACGCAGCCGAAGCTCGCGGCGTTTTTGGAAGAGTGCAAGTCGGGCGGCACAACGGAAGCCGAACTCGCCACGCAAGAGAAAAAGGGCATGCCGACGGGCCTTTTTGTGGCGCATCCTTTAACGGGCGAGCAGGTCGCACTGTGGGTCGGCAACTATGTGCTGATGTCGTATGGCGATGGCGCGGTGATGGGTGTGCCGGCGCACGACGAGCGCGACTTTGCGTTTGCCTTGAAGTATTCGCTGGTGATCAAACCGGTGGTGTCTTTTGCGGGATCCTTGCGTGTGTTCGACACTGCTGTTTGGCACGATTGGTACGCTGAGAAGGGGGCTGGTATTGCGGTTAATTCTGCTCAATTTGACGGCTTGGCTTTCAAGCCTTGTGTGGATGCTGTAGCGGCTGCGTTGGCGGCCAAAGGCCTGGGCGAAAAGAAAACCACTTGGCGCTTGCGTGACTGGGGCGTCAGCCGCCAGCGTTATTGGGGTACGCCAATTCCGATCATTCATTGCGCCGAACATGGCGCAGTGCCGGTGCCTGAAAAAGACCTGCCGGTGATCTTGCCGCAGGACTGTGTGCCGGATGGTTCTGGCAATCCGCTGGTCAAGCACGAAGGCTTTCACGCGGGTGTTGTCTGTCCTGTGTGCGGTCAGCCGGCGCGGCGCGAGACGGACACGATGGACACCTTTGTCGATTCGTCGTGGTATTTCATGCGCTACTGCGACCCGACCAACACGCAACAGATGGTCGGCGCTGGCACCGACTACTGGATGCGCGACCCAACGTTGGCCACCGGTGGCAGCGGCATGGACCAATACATCGGCGGCATTGAACACGCCATTCTTCACCTTTTGTATGCGCGCTTCTGGACCAAAGTCATGCGCGATCTGGGCTTGGTCAAAATGGACGAGCCCTTCACCAAGCTGCTGACGCAGGGCATGGTGCTGAACCACATTTACTCGCGCAAGTCAGACAAAGGCGGCATGGAGTATTTCTGGCCGCAAGAGGTCGAAGACCTGCATGACGCCAGCGGCAAAGTCATCGGCGCCAAGCTCAAAGAAGCCAAGGGCACGCTGCCTGCCGGCACACTCATCACCTACGAAGGCGTGGGCACCATGAGCAAGAGCAAGAACAACGGCGTCGATCCGCAAGACCTGATCGGCAAGTACGGCGCCGACACCGCGCGCTTGTACACCATGTTCACCGCGCCGCCTGAAGCCACACTGGAGTGGAACGACGCTGGCGTTGAAGGTTCGTATCGATTTTTGCGCCGTGTCTGGAACTTCGGTGTCAAACTCTCTGGCCTGGTGGCCGATGAGGCTTCTTCGGTTGTTCAAGACAAAGACACCCAAACACTCAGGCGCGAAGTTTTCACCGTGCTCAAGCAAGTTGACTACGACTACCAGCGCATGCAATACAACACCGTGGTCTCGGGTGGCATGAAGATGCTGAACGCGCTGGAAGACTTCAAGGGCGAGGTCAACACCGCCTCTTTGGCCGCGCTGCGCGAAGGCTTCGGCATTTTGCTGCGCTGCCTCTACCCCGCCACGCCACACATCGCGCACGGTTTGTGGGCCGACCTCGGCTACGCGGAACGTCACGGCGATCTGCTCGATGCAGCCTGGCCCGAGATCGACGACAGCGCCCTGCAACAAGACGAGATCGAACTCATGCTGCAAGTCAATGGCAAGCTGCGGGGTTCGGTCACCGTGCCGACGGGCGCTGACAAAGTGGCGATTGAAGCCGCCGCGCTGGCTTCGGAAGCCTTTGTGCGCGCAGCCAATGGGGCGGCTGCCAAAAAAGTCATTGTGGTGCCGGGTCGGCTTGTCAACATCGTCATCTGAAGGGGCTGAAACATCATGCAACGTCGTCTTTTATGGCTGTCCGCGTCTGCACTGGGTGCCAGCGCCTTGTTGGCCACGGCAGGTTGCGGCTTCAAGCTGCGCGCCGCGCCCAATTTCGCCTTCGCATCCATCTACGTCAACATGCCTGAAGGCTCCACTTTGGGCAACGAGCTCAAGCGCGCGCTGGCGGCCAACAACACTCTGCGCGTTGTCACAGACCCCCAACAGATGATGAAGTCAGACGTGATCCTCGACCCGCTTTTCGATCAACGTCAAAAAATCGTCGTCGCCACCAACGCCGCAGGCTTGGTTCGTGAGTTCCAGTTGCGCTTGCTGTTCTCCTTCAGGCTGCGCACGCCCCAAGGCAAAGAGTTGATTCCGCGCGCCGAGTTGCAGCAGCAGCGCGACATCAGTTTCAACGAATCAGCGGTACTGGCCAAAGAAGCCGAAGAAGGCCTGCTCTACCGCGACATGCAAAACGACATCGTCCAACAAGTCATGCGGCGTCTGGCCGCTGTGCAATCGCTGTAAAGCACCATGCAACTGGCCAGCGCGCAACTCTCCGACCACCTTCAACGCGGGTTGAAAAGCCTGTACGTCCTGCACGGCGATGAGCCGCTGCTGGTGCAAGAATGCGCCGATGCGCTGCGCGCGTTCGCCCGCGGGCAAGGCTACACCGAACGCACGGTGCACACCGCCTCGGGTGCGCATTTTGACTGGAGCGAAGTGCTCGCCAGCGGCGGCTCGCTGAGCTTGTTTGCCGACAAGCAGATCGTTGAAATCCGCGTCCCCAGCGGCAAACCCGGCAAAGAGGGTTCCGTTGCGCTGCAGCAAATAGCCGAGCGCGCCCAAGGCGACGACACCACCTTGACGCTGGTGCTGCTGCCCAGACTCGACAACGCCACCGCCAAGGGCGCTTGGTTTGGCGCATTGGAGAGTTATGGCGTCAGCATCAAGTTCGACCCGATTGAGCGCCGCCACCTGCCGAGCTGGATCGCTCAGCGGATGCAACAGCAAGGCCTGCAAGTGGCCCCTGGCGAAGAAGGCCAGCGCACGCTGCAGTTTTTTGCCGACCGGGTCGAGGGCAATCTGCTGGCAGCCCATCAAGAGATTCAAAAGCTCGCCCTGCTTTACCCGGCACCGAATCCGCGCCAACCCACCGTACTGGGTTTTGAGCAGGTCGAAAACGCCGTGCTGAATGTCGCGCGTTACGACGTCTTCAAGCTCTCCGAAGCGGTGCTCGCTGGCCAGGGCGTGCGCGTGGCGCGCATGCTCGACGGCCTGCAGTCTGAAGGCGAAGCCGAGGTGCTGGTGCACTGGGCACTGGCCGAAGACATCCGCAGCCTGAAGCGCGTCAAAGACGCCATGGCCGCCGGCCGGCCGATGCCGATGGCGCTGCGAGAAAACCGCGTCTGGGGCGCCAAAGAAAAACTCTTTGAACGGGTGCTGCCGCAAATGGACGACGCTGCACTGAGCCACCTGCTGCAAGCCGCCCACAAGGTCGACGGCATCGTCAAAGGCCTGAAGCAGCCCGACTGGCCGGCCGACGGCTGGCAAGCGTTGCACCGGCTGGCCAGTCTGCTGTGCGCGCAGTGCGGCAAAATACAGGCATGATAATGACCGCCAATCCTGAAGAACTGTCCCGCGACGGCGACGTCGCACGCTTGATGGACGCCCTCGGCGTCAAAGCCAAAGCCGCCTCGGCGCTGATGGCCAAAGCGCCTACCGCCATGAAGAACCAGGCTTTGCTGATGTTGGCCGGTCTGTTGCGCGAGCAATTTGCAGCGCTCAAAACCGCCAACCAGCGCGACCTTGACCACGCGGCCACCGCCGGTTTGGACGGCCCGCTGCTGGACCGCCTCAAGCTCAGCGCCGACGCCTTGGAAACCGTGGCACTGGGTTGCGAACAACTCGCCGCCATGCCCGATGTGATCGGCGAGATCATCGGTATGAAACAGCAGCCCAGCGGTATCCGTGTCGGCCAGATGCGCGTGCCGATCGGCGTCTTCGGCATGATTTACGAAAGCCGCCCGAACGTGACGATTGAAGCCGCATCACTGGCCATCAAGAGCGGTAACGCCTGCATTTTGCGTGGTGGCTCTGAGGCGATCGAGTCGAACAAAGCGCTGGCCGCATTGGTGCGTCAAGCGCTGGTGCAAGCCGGTTTGCCAGCAGAAGCCGTGCAGCTGGTGCCGACCATCGACCGCGCAGCCGTCGGCCATCTAATCACCCTGCCGCAGTACGTCGACGTCATCATTCCGCGCGGCGGCAAGGGCTTGATCGAACGCATCAGCCGCGACGCCAAAGTGCCGGTCATCAAGCATCTGGACGGCAATTGCCACGTCTATGTTGACGACTTTTGCGACATCGCCATGGCCGTCAAAATTGCCGACAACGCGAAAACGCAAAAATACAGCCCGTGCAATGCCACCGAAGGCTTGCTGGTGGCGCGCGCCGTAGCGGCTGATTTCCTGCCGAAGATTGGCGCCATCTACGCCGCCAAAGAGGTCGAGATGCGCTGCGATGCCGAAGCCCTGAGTTTGCTGAGCGTCGCCTTGCCGAAGGTCAATTTGAAGCTGGCGGTCGAACAAGACTGGTACGAAGAATATCTGGCGCCGGTCATCAGCATCAAGGTGGTGGCCGATGTCGACGAAGCGATTGCGCACATCAACCGCTATTCGAGCCACCACACCGACGCCATCGTCACGCGCGACCATGGCCACGCCCAACGCTTTTTACGCGAGGTTGACTCAGCGAGTGTCATGGTCAATGCGAGCACGCGCTTCGCCGATGGTTTTGAGTTTGGGTTGGGTGCTGAAATTGGCATCAGCACCGATAAATTTCATGCCCGTGGGCCGGTTGGCATTGAAGGCCTGACCTCGCTCAAATACGTCGTACTGGGTGACGGCGAAGTGCGCGGCTGACACGGCGAATCACTCAGCGGCGCTTGCAAGTAGGTCGGATGGCCCCACATGAACTGGTGCCTTAGCCTCGCATAATGTGTACCTCAAGCCTAGCCACTCTGCACTGACAACAACTCACCAGAAAGTGACCGCATGGTCCCGCACCTCATCACCGCCTTGAACGGCCCCATCAACGAGCTGGAACAACGCATCCTCGACTCCACGCCAGCCATTGAACGATGGTTTCGCTTGGAGTGGATGGAACACACACCGCCGTTTTACTCGTCGGTGGACATTCGCAATGCCGGCTTCAAGCTGGCACCGGTCGACACCAACTTGTTCCCGGGCGGCTGGAACAACCTGACCCCCGAAATGCTACCGCTGGCGGTGCAAGCGGCGATGGCAGCGATTGAAAAGATCTGCCCAGAGGCGAAAAACCTGCTGGTGGTCCCCGAGAACCACGCGCAAAACAGCTTTTACCTGTCCAACGTGCTGCAACTCAAGCGGGTCTTCCATCAGGCCGGCCTCAACGTTCGCTTTGGCTCGCTCGACCCGGATCTCAAAGAACCCACCACCCAAGAGCTGCCGACCGGTGAGACCATCACCATCGAGCCGCTGATTCGCACCGACAGGCGCCTCGGGCTGAAAGATTTTGACCCTTGCACGATCTTGCTGAACAACGACTTGTCGACCGGTATTCCGGGCATGCTGGAAGACTTGCATGAGCAATACCTGTTGCCGCCGCTGCACGCTGGCTGGTCGGTGCGCCGCAAGTCGCGCCACTTCCAAGCCTACGAAGAAGTCGCCAAGCGCTTTGGCAAATTGCTCGGCATGGACTCCTGGCTGATCAACCCGATGTACGCCAAGTGCGGCGAAGTCAACTTTGCCGAAGAGCTGGGCATGGACTGCCTGCGCACCAACGTCGACGCCTTGCTGACCAAGATCCGACGCAAATACAAAGAATACGGCATCAACGAAAAACCCTTTGTGGTGGTCAAGGCCGACAACGGCACCCACGGCATGGGCATTATGACGGTGCGTGACATCAAAGACCTCGACGCTCTGAACGCCAAGAGCAAAACCAAGATGAGCCTGACCAAAGACGGCCAAACGCTGACCGAAGTCATCATCCAAGAAGGCGTTTTGACCAACGAGCGCGTCAATGACGCCGTCGCCGAACCGGTGGTTTACATGATGGACCGCTATGTGGTCGGCGGTTTTTACCGTGTCCATGCCGAGCGTGGTGTGGACGAAAACCTGAATGCCCCCGGCGCCAGTTTCGTGCCACTGGCTTTTGCCGACAGCGGCCATTTGCCGCAACCGGGGCAAAAGCCTGGCTCCAGCAGCCCGAATCGCTTTTACATGTATGGCGTGATTGGCCGTTTGGCGATGCTGGCCGCCAGCTACGAGCTGGAAGCCACAGACCCGGACGCCGAGGTTTACGACTGACGAGCGGCTGGCCCAAGCGCCAGTTACTGCACGGCAACAAAAAACGGAGATTTGACTCCGTTGTGGCTTCCCCTCAGTTACAAGCGTCCAGCGGAAGCGCAAAATATTACACCCAACTGTAACTTTTCCCTCAGCCGCACCAGAGATTGAGTCATGCCCTGGTGTTGCCGGTGAATTCTTTGTGACAAGCTCGAAATCCTCCCTCTCGGCGCTGACCCTCGGCGCCATCGGTATCGTTTACGGCGACATCGGCACCAGCGTCTTGTACGCTGTTAAAACGGTTTTTGCCACCGGCCACGTGGACTTGAACCCAGCCAATATCTACGGCATTTTGTCGATCTTTTTCTGGACGCTGACCGTCATCGTCTCGCTCAAATACGTGATGTTGGTGCTGCGCGCCGACAACCACGGCGAAGGCGGCACGGCGGCCTTGCTGGCGCTGGCCTCCAACGCCGTCAAAGACAAACCCGTCTTGCGCCGGCGACTGCTGGTGGTCGGCATGTTCGGTGCAGCGCTGTTTTATGGTGACGGTGTCATCACCCCGGCGATTTCGGTGTTGTCCGCGGTTGAAGGCATGGAAATTGTCTCCCCTGCATTCACCCAGTATGTGATTCCCCTGACGCTGGGGATACTGCTGCTGCTGTTCATCGTGCAAAAGCGCGGAACCGCTGGCATTGGCAAGTTTTTTGGCCCCATCACGCTGCTCTGGTTTGTCGCCATCGCGGTGCTGGGCGCGCTGCAAATCGCCGACAACCCGGCTATTTTGAAAGCCCTGAGCCCGCACTACGCGCTGCTCTTCATGTGGGACAGCCCGGGCACCGCATTTCTTATTTTAGGTGCCATTGTGCTGTGCGTCACGGGTGCCGAGGCGCTCTATGCCGACATGGGACATTTCGGCAAACGTCCGATCCAATTGGCTTGGTTTTACGTTGTCATGCCGGCCTTGACGCTGAACTATTTCGGCCAAGGTGCTTTGCTGCTGAGCACCCCCGAAGCGGTTCAAAACCCGTTTTACCTGATGATGCCTGAGTGGGCTTTGCTGCCAATGGTCGGTCTGGCCACCCTGGCCACGGTGATCGCCTCGCAGGCCCTGATCTCGGGCGCGTTCAGCACCACCAAGCAAATTATTCAGCTCGGTTATTTGCCGCGCTTGCACATGGTTCACACCAGCATCAAGGAAACCGGTCAAATCTACATTCCGTTCATCAACTGGGCGCTGTTTATCGCCATCGCCCTGGCCGTGGTGTTTTTCAAATCCTCCGATGCGCTGGCCACGGCCTACGGCATCGCTGTCTGCGGCAACATGCTGATCACCACGATTTTGACGTTTTACGTCATTCGCCACGGCTGGAAATACCCGCTGGCGCTGTGCATCGCAGCGACAAGCATCTTCTTTGCCATCGACCTCGCCTTCTTAGCGTCGAATGCGCTCAAGTTCATTGAAGGCGGCTGGTTCCCCATCTTGATTGCTGGCGCGATCTTCACCCTGATGGTGACTTGGAAAGAGGGCCGTTTCATTCTCAACAAAAAACTGCGTGATAACTCGATCGACCTGAAGAGCTTTTTGGAAGCTGTTTTTGTCCATCCTCCACTGCGCGTTGAAGGCACGGCGGTATTTTTGACAAGCGCGCCTGGGGCGGTGCCGAGCGCCATGCTGCACAACCTCAAGCACAACAAGGTGCTGCATGAAACCAATCTGTTCGTGACGGTGCGCAACCACGAAGTGCCATGGATCAACATGGACAAACGGCTGGAAATAACGTCCTTGGGCCGTCATTGCTGGCAAGTGGTGTTGAACTATGGCTTTAAAAATGACCCCGACCTGCCAAGCGCGCTGATGCAGATGCGCGGCCAAGGCTGCCAAGTCGACCCCATGACCACCAGCTACTTTTTGTCGCGTGACATGGTGGTCCCGACCCTCGGCGATGGCATGGCGCCATGGCGGGAAAAATTGTTTGCGCAAATGCACCGCAACGCCAGCTCAGCAGCGGACTTTTTGAACTTGCCGAACAACGCTGTCGTGGAGCTGGGCAGCAAAGTGGAAATCTAAAGCACTGAAGAAGGCCGCCGTTGTGTCGCCTTGGCTTCTGTTGTTTTCCAGTTGCCCATCGTTTTTCGGCCGCTGAAGCAGCCCGACAGAGTGCAAAATAGTGTTCCCTATGTAACTTCAACCCCACGGAACGAGCGCCCGGTGCAAGCCTCGTCACAGCCGTGGGGCTATTTTTTGTCAAGCTCCAAATCCTCCCTCACGGCGCTGACCCTTGGCGCCGTCGGCGTCGTCTACGGCGACATCGGCACCAGCGTTCTGTACGCGGTCAAAGAAGTCTTCGGCTCAGGCCATGTGGCCTTCAGCCCAGACAACGTCTACGGCATCTTGTCGATCTTTTTCTGGACGCTGACCGTCATCGTCTCGCTCAAGTACGTGTTGCTGGTGCTGCGCGCCGACAACAACGGCGAGGGCGGTCTGGTGGCCATGCTGGCGTTGGCCTCGCAAGCGGTCAAAGACAAACCCGAATTACGACGCGTGTTGCTGGTCATCGGCATCTTTGGCACCGCGCTGTTTTATGGCGATGGCGTTATCACGCCGGCGATTTCAGTGCTATCGGCGGTCGAAGGGCTGGAAATCATCTCGCCCGCCTTCAAGCAATACGTGGTGCCGGCAACGCTGCTTATTTTGTTTGGCCTGTTTGCCGTTCAAAAGCGCGGCACCGCCGGCATCGGCCAATTTTTTGGCCCGATCACGCTGGTTTGGTTTGCCGTGCTGGCGGTCTTGGGCATCGCGCAAATCATCACCTACCCGGCGATCCTCGCTGCCATGAGCCCGCATTACGCGGTGATGTTCATGTGGACCAACCCGGGTACCACCTTCATCATTCTGGGGGCCGTGGTGCTGTGCGTCACCGGCGCTGAGGCGCTGTATGCCGACCTCGGTCACTTTGGCAAAAAACCCATTCGACTGGCCTGGTTTTCGGTGGTTATGCCATCGCTGACGCTGAACTATTTTGGCCAAGGCGCGCTGTTGCTAAAAAACCCTGAGGCTGTTAAAAACCCGTTTTACCTGATGGCACCCGAATGGGCTTTGCTGCCCTTGGTCTTGCTGGCCACCATGGCCACGGTGATCGCCTCGCAAGCGCTCATCACCGGCGCCTTCAGCGTCACCAAGCAAGTGATTCAGCTGGGTTATTTGCCGCGCCTGAACATCCTGCACACCAGCATGCGCGACACCGGCCAGATCTACATACCGATGGTCAACTGGTGCCTGTTTGCGACCATTGTGCTGGCCGTGGTGATGTTCCGTTCATCGAGCAATCTGGCCGCAGCCTACGGCATTGCGGTCACGCTGGACATGCTGATCACCACCATCTTGACCTTTTTCGTGATTCGCCACGCCTGGAAATACCCGCTTTGGCTGTGCGTGGCCGCGACCGGTGTTTTCTTCGTCGTCGACGTCGCTTTCTTTGCGTCGAATTTGATGAAGCTGTTTGCCGGCGGCTGGTTCCCGCTGCTCATTGGCGGTGCGGTCTTCACGCTCATGATCACGTGGAAAGACGGCCGGGAACTGCTCAACAACAAGTTGCGTGCTGACGCCATGGACTTGCCGTCTTTTCTGGAGTCGGTGTTTGTCAGCCCGCCTGTTCGCGTTGAAGGCACGGCGGTGTTTTTGACGGCTGAGCGCGGCACCGTGCCGAACGCCATGCTGCACAACCTGAAGCACAACAAAGTGCTGCATGCCAAAAACCTGTTTGTGACGGTGCAAAACCATGAAGTGCCTTGGATTGGCATGGACAAGCGCGTGCAAGTCGAATCTCTGGGTCACCATTGCTGGCAAGTGGTGGTTCACTACGGCTTTAAAAACGACCTCGACCTGCCCAAAGCCCTGATGCATCTCAAGAGCCGTGGCTGGGAACTCGACCCCATGAGCACCAGCTACTTTTTGTCGCGTGACACCGTCATTCCGACCATAGGCGGCGGCATGGTGCAGTGGCGCGAAAAGCTGTTTGCGCAGATGCATCACAACGCCAGTGGTGCAGCCGACTTTTTGAAGTTGCCCAACAACTCGGTGGTGGAGCTGGGCTCGAAGATCGAGATTTGATCTTTGGGTATGAGGCTTGGCGCTGACAGCTTCGCCTGTGCGCTGGTCAGGCTACACCGCAAAGAATCGACCGAAAGCTCGGCAACCTGCCAAAATCTACGCATGCGATTTCGCCACGGTCTTCATTTCTTTCGAATCTCAGCCCCACCATGAACATCCTTTTCGTCGCCGATCCGTTGGAGTCTTTCAAGATTTACAAAGACACCACCTTTGCCATGATGCGGGAAGCGCAGCACCGCGGCCACACCATCAGTGCCTGCGAGACCAAAGACATCATGTGGCAACGCGGCGCGCCTGTGACGGCTTTTGTGCGTGACATTCAGCTCACCGGTGACGCTCAAAATTGGTTTTCGGCCAAGCAGCAGCACCCCGATGAGCGGCCGCAAGCGCTGCGTGACTTTGGCTGCATCATCATGCGCAAAGACCCGCCGTTTGACAGCGAGTTTTTCTACAGTACGCACCTGCTGGAGCAAGCCGAGCGCGAAGGCGCACGCGTCTTCAACAAGCCGCGGGCGCTGCGCGACCACCCTGAAAAACTCGCCATCATGGAGTTTCAGCAGTTCATCGGCCCGACGCTGGTGACGCGTGACGCCGACGACATCAAACGCTTTCACGCCGAGCACCAAGACATCATCTTGAAGCCGCTCGACGGCATGGGCGGCATCGGTATTTTTCGGGTCAAGGCCGACGGCTTGAACCTGGGCAGCATCATCGAGACGCTGAACAAAGAGGGCGCACAAAGCGTCATGGTGCAAAAGTTTTTGCCCGACATCGTCAAGGGCGACAAACGCGTGCTGGTGATTGGCGGCAAGCCCGTGCCGTTTGTGTTGGCGCGTATTCCGCAAGGCACTGAGGTGCGCGGCAACTTGGCCGCTGGGGGTCTGGGCGTGGCGCAAGCGCTGTCAGCGCGCGACCGTGAAATCGCCGAAGCGGTCGGCCCGGTGCTGGCGGCCCGCGGACTGCTGCTGGCCGGCATCGACGTCATCGGCGACTGCATCACCGAGATCAACGTGACGAGCCCGACCTGCTTTCAGGAAATCTTTGACCAGACCGGGTTTGATGTCGCGGCGATGTTCATCGATGCCCTCGAAGCCGCGCTGGCCACTCCGGCCTGAACACGGCTACAAGACCAAAGCTCCGGCCACAAACACCTTCAACTCCCCGGCGGCAAACGACCGCCAGGTTTCGTTGCTGGTGAGCGGCGCCGTCACCACCACGGCGACTCGATCGGTCGCTTCGGTGTGTTCGGCGAAGTCGATGCTCAGGTCTTCGTCGCTCAAGGTGGCGTGCGCAAACGGGTGTCGGCGCTCAACATAAAAGAGGTTCGTCGAGGCATGCGCCCAAAGCGCCAAGCCGTTGCTCAGCATGAAGTTGAAGGTGCCGTGGCGCGCCACTTCTTTGGCAAACTCATGCAGCGTCAGCGTGAGTTCAGCCACGCTGGGCACACCGGCATGGGACTTGGCCAGCTCTTGCATGATCCAGCAAAAAGCGCGTTCGCTGTCGGTGTCGCCAACCGGTTTGAAACCGGCATGCAAGCGCGGATGAAAGTCCTTCAGGTCGCCGTTGTGCGCAAACACCCAATAGCGCCCCCACAGTTCACGCACAAAGGGGTGGCAGTTTTCCAGCGCAATCCGGCCCTGCGTGGCCTTGCGAATGTGGGCGATGACGTTGCGGCTTTTGATCGGGTAGCGGCGAATCAACTCAGCCACCGGTGACTCGGATGCCGGCTGGTGATCGACGAAATGGCGCAGGCCTTTGTCACCCTCAGTCCCGGCCAAGCCCACTTGGTTTTGACCTTCGAAAAAGGCGATGCCCCAGCCATCGGTGTGCAGGTCGGTGCGCCCACCGCGTTGCGCAAACCCGGCGAAGCTGAAGGTCACATCGGTCGGGGTGTTGCAGTTCATGCCAAGCAGCTGACACATGTTGCAGCCTGCCGCTTCAGTTGCGCGGCTCTGACCACAGGCGGCCGCCTGAAGCCCAGTTTTCGCGCTTGACATCAGTCATGATGATGACGACAGACTCAGCCGAGCCGCCCAGCACCTCGACCGTGACGCGGGTGATTTCGGCCACCAGCTTTTTCTTTTGCTCAGGGGTTCGACCTTCAAACATTTCAAGGTGGTAGGTGGGCATGGAGTTCCTTGTGAGCGGGTTGAAGTCAAAATATCAGCGTAAGAATCTTGAATCATAAAAGCCTGCGGCTTGTGATGGGAAGTGCGCCGCTTTCTGCCATCCATCACCCACTGACCTTCAGTCGGCTTTGACAACCGCGCAATCAGCGCACACACCGCGCACAGCAAAGTCCATGCTCAAGCCTTGGTAACCCAGTGCCTTGAGGGCTTCTAAAGCCGACTGTGCGGCACGCTCCAGATCGTTGGCATTGCTGGACAGTGTGACGTCAAGCGGACTGTCGCGGTGACAACTTTGACATTCAAAGTGCGGCATGGCTTTGACGCTGGCGGGCATGGCTTGGTAGCGGCGCACCCGATTGGCATCGACCCGACACAACAACAAACCGACCTGCGTCAGACGGTCAATCAGGCGGTACAGCGTGACGCGGTCAAGCGCCAAAAGCCCATCACCTGACAGGGAGGATTGCAGCTGCGCATGGGTGTAGCTGGTGTCCGGATGGGCCAGCAACCAGCCCAGCACCAGACGCGCCGCTGCCGTGCGACGCAGGCCGTGGGCAGACAACAGCGCATCCATCGGGTCGATCTCTGCTGCCGTACGCGCTGGAAAGTTTGTCATGAATGAAGCCTCGAAAAATGAATACTAATGCAACCCTGTTGCACTACAATCTACCGCAACCGAGTTGCAATTATCAACTCATCCTGCCTTCTTTCCCCTTTTATTTTGGACGCCCCATGTCCCTGCATCAGCCGTCGGCACCTCAGCATACCCACGCCTCTTCCGGTACCCGTGTCAGTGCCCACCATGTCAGCCGGCCCAGCCTGCTGGCTTGGCCGGCCTGGCTGCGCGTGCTGGCGATTTTGCCCGTTGTCGCCTTGCTGTGGACCGGTGTGGCTTGGGCCTTGACCCCGGCGGCACCATGGTGAGCCAGCCGCCCGCCGTAGCACTGCACAACCTGACCGTCAGCTACCGCCAGCACCCGGCCTTGCACCACATCAGTGGCGGTTTTGCGCAGGGCTCACTGACCGCAGTGGTCGGGCCAAACGGCTCAGGCAAAAGCACGCTGCTGAAAAGCATCGTTGGCCTGCTGCCCATCGAAGGCAACCGGGCCGGCGGCGCGCTGACCGTCGCCGCCTCCTGCCAGCGCATGGCCTACTTGCCGCAAGTCACCGACATCGACCGTGACTTCCCCATCGACGTGCGCGATTGCGTGCTGCTGGGCTGCTGGGGCGTCGCTGGCGCTTGGGGCGCGGTGACCGACGCGATGTCGCAAAAAGTTGACGACGCGCTGAGTGCCGTCGGGCTCGCTGGCTTTGAGCGCCGCAGCGTCAACTCCCTGTCGAGCGGCCAATTGCAACGGGTCATGTTTGCCCGCATCTTGGTGCAAGGCGCCGAGCTGATCTTGCTGGACGAGCCCTTCAACGCCGTCGACGCCAAAACCACCGCTGCCCTGCTCAAGCTGGTGCAACACTGGCATCAGCATCAGCGCACCGTGATTGCGGTGCTGCATGACGATGCACTGGTTCGCGAGTACTTCCCATCGACCTTGCTGCTGGCCCGCGAACTGGTCGGCTGGGGCGCCACCAGCGAGGTGTTGACCCGCGCCAACTGGCAACGTGCCAGAGCCATGGCCGAAGCCTGGGACGACACCGCCGAGCCCTGCGAGATTGACACCCTACCCGCTCAGCGGCTGGCCGCATGATGCCGCTCGCCCACTGGCTGTGGGAAGCCTTGCTGGCGCCGTTTGCCGACTTTGCCTTCATGCGCCGGGCCTTGGTGGCGGCGCTGGCGTTGTCGCTGAGCGCAGCGCCGTTGGGTGTTTTTTTAACGCTGCGCCGCATGAGTCTGCTCGGCGATGCGCTGAGTCACGCGGTGCTGCCGGGCGTCGCCATCGGCTTCATGCTGAGCGGCTTGTCACTCACCGCCATGGCCATCGGCGGCGTGACGGCAGGCATGCTGGTAGCCGCTATTGCCGGCATGGTCACCCGCGTCACCAAGCTCAAAGAAGACGCGAGTCTGGCGGCGCTGTATTTGGTCGCGTTGGCACTTGGCGTGACGCTGATTTCAAGCCATGGCACGCAGCTGGATTTATTGCACATCCTGTTTGGCAGCGCCCTCGGCGTTGACAACCCCGGCTTGCTGCTGGTGGCCAGCGTGGCCAGCATCAGCGCCGTGCTGCTGGCGGCGATGTACCGCGGGTTGGTGCTGGAAAGCTTTGACCCGGTGTTTCTCGGCACCGTCCGCAGGCGTGGCTGGCTCTGGCAGCAAGGGTTCTTGATGCTGGTGGTGATGAACTTGGTCGCCGGTTTCCAGACGCTGGGCACGCTGATGGCGGTCGGGCTGATGATGCTGCCCGCCGTCTCCAGCAAGCTCTGGCACGACACGCTGCCAGCGCAACTTGCCAACGCCAGCGCCCAAGCCATGCTGGCCAGCACCGCCGGTTTGTTGCTGTCCTACCACTTTGACACGCCCTCGGGCCCGACCATCATTGGTTGCGCGGGCGCGCTCTACTTTGTCTCTTTGTTGGTCGCCCCGGGTGGTTGGCTGGCCGGCCTCAAGAGCCAACCCCACCGAGTGGCCTGAGGCCATCCACGTTGGCTATTTTTTGAAGGTACGACCATGACGCTTGTTTTTCGACCCGTTTTCCGCGCCTTCATCTGCCTCGCGATCGGCAGTGCGGCCTTGCTGGCTGGCCACAGTTGGGCAGCGGACAAAATCGTCGTCACCACCAGCTTCAGCATTCTCGGTGACTTGGTTCGGGTGGTCGGCGGCGAGCGTGTCAGCGTCACCAATCTGGTCGGCCCCAATGAAGACGCGCATGTGTTTGTCGCCAAACCCAGCGACGCCAAGTCGATGCTGCAAAGTCGGCTACTGGTGAGCAACGGTTTGGGCTTTGACCCCTGGGCTCAAAATCTCGCCCAATCGGCCGGTTACAAAGGTTTGGCCGTGGTGGCGTCCAAGGGCTTGAAGCCCCTCGCAGAAGTAGCCCAACCGGCGACCAAGTCGGGCGCAAAAGGCCACGACCATGGTCACAGCCACAGTCATGGCAATAGTCACGGTGAGGCCGATCCCCACGCCTGGCAAAACCCCAACAACGTGGTGCTGTATGTCCGCAACATCACGGCTGCGCTGAGCCAGCTCGACCCAGCCAGTGCCAGCAACTACCAAGCCAATGCAAACGCTTACGTCCAAGAACTGCAAGCACTGGATGCCTGGGCTAAGGCGCAGTTCAGCGTCATCCCCGCAGCGCAGCGCAAGGTCATCACCTCGCACGATGCCTTTGGTTATTTGGCCGTGCACTACCAGATCACCTTTTTGTCGCCGCAGGGCATCTCCACCGAAGCCCAGCCCAGCGCCAGAGATGTGGCTCGGCTGATCAGCCAAATTCAGCGTGAAAAAATCCGTGCCGTGTTTCTCGAAAACATGAGCAACCAACGGCTGCTGGCGCAACTCAGCAAAGACGCTGGCACCACGCCGGGAGCCAAGCTGTATGCCGACGCGCTCTCTGCTCCGGACCAACCGGGCGCCACCTACTTGCGCATGATGCGCCACAACGTGACCCAGTTAGCGGCCGGCATGCGGCTGAACTGAATCGGCTTCAAGCGCAGACTCATGACGCGCTTCAACGAGGCGGCAAGTTCAACCCGCCCCGTGGCACTTCTTGTATTTTTTCCCGCTGCCGCAAAAACACACCTCGTTGCGACCGGGCGTGACTTCTTTGCGCACGGTGTCGACGCGTGGGCCGAGTGTGCGCCAGAGTTCACGCAGGTCGTAGACCGCCCAAATGGCTTCGCCAAACGCGTTCAGGCGGGCGATGCTGGTGCTCGGCAAGCCTTCTTCCAGCAGCGGTGAGACTTCGGGTGTTCCGGTGTCGTCTTCGGTCATGGCGACCACGGCTTCGAGTGCGCCGTTGAGCCATTTGGCGGCATCTTTGTCGCGCGGTTCGGCCCAATCCTCGGGCCAGCTTTCAACCGCGAACATGAAGCCCAAGGCCCACACTTGCGCAAAAGCCGGCAGATCGTCGGGCTTGAAGTTGACCTGCTCTTCGGCTGGCAACTCGGCCACCGACGCCCGCACGTCCATCACCTCGGGGTGGTAGCAGTCGTCGTCTTCGAGGGTCTTGCATTCGGCATCCAGCGCGGCTGACACCTCGGTCCAACGCGCCTGCCACAAGGCGGTGAAGCGTTCACGTTGTTCGTCGCTGGCGAACGAGCCTTCAGTGTCTTCTGAATCCGCATCAACGGCAGTCGTGATGGCGCCGTCTTCGCCCAGCCCCAGCAACACCGGGAAGTACTCAGCCGCAAGCACCGCGCGGCGACCACAAATCAAAGCGGCCATGAAACCTTCACAAAACTCCCATTGCGGGGTTTCGTCGTAGCGGGTGCGCAGCTCGTCGAGAATCGCGTCCAGCTCGTCAAACGTTTCGGGCGGTAAAAAGTCGTCGTCGTTGTGGCCTGTAACGGTCACGGCTGGGGATGATGGCGGGTTTGGCATGAAATAGTTCTCAAAAATTAAGCACAGTAGCGTATGACGATCCAGCTTCGCTGATGCTAGAAAGTGTATCGCCCCTGTCGCCACCCTTTTTGAAAGCCCTGCCATGCGCCGTGTCCTGACCTTTGCCAAGAACATCCCTTGGCCAGCTGCGCACACTGAGTGGTGGCAAGCCGACGGGCTTCAAGTTTTGTCTGGGCCACCCGTGGGGGTGGTTCACCATCGTCAAGGCCATGCTGGCCACCGGCATCACGCCCATCTTCATCGTCGTCGAC
>JASDRC010000008.1:0-7981 GCA_041442125.1 Polaromonas sp.
TCACTGGCCTTGGTACTGGCTGTGCTGGCCGACCCCGATGCACTCGAAGCTGATCCAGCAGCAGCGCTGGCTGAACTGGCGGCATTGGCCGCTGAGGTCGATGCCTCGCTGGCTTTGGTAGTGGCCGTGGCAGCAGAGGTGGCGGCATTGCCTGCTGAGGCGTTCGCCTCGGTTGCTTTGGTGGACGCGGTGCTGGCTGAGCCTGCGGCGGCGCTTGCAGAGGCAGCGGCGTCTCCTGAGCGTTGGGTAGCGGTGACTGCACTGGCCGATGCGTTTTGTGCATGGGTCTTGGCCGAGTATTCAGCGGAGCCAGAAACCGTACCGCCCGTCTTGCTGGCCCACTCCTGGGCCACAGCCGCACCCGACTGCGCTTCTTTATCCAGGTAGCGCACGCTGATGCCCACGCCCGCTGCGAGGCCGGAGCTAAAACGCAGCGTCGTGCTGTTGACCACCGTGTAGGCATCGATCGGTGCTTGCGGCACGCCTGCCACGGTGACCAGAATCGCGCCGGGGTAGCCTATTCCACGGGACAAGGTGAAGTCGGTCTGGCCCGCAGTAGCTGTAAACACATCGGCCGGAATCACGGTGTTCGACGTCACGGCAGCGGCGGAGCCCGCAGCTTGGCCAGCCCAGTGCTTGGCAGAGTAGCCAGTGCCGTCGACAGTGGCTGAGATTTTTTCTGCCCAATCAGCAGCACGCACGGCCTGCGTTTGCACCGAGGTCAGTGTGGCCGCCGCATTCAAAGCACTCCCGGCTGCCGTTGTGGCCGACCCAGCCGCGGCGCTTGCCGCGTTGGCAGAAGCGACTGCACTGCCGGTGCTGTTGGCAGCACTGGTTGCCGCGCCCGTTGCCGAAGTTGCAGCCTCGACGGCTTTGGTGACAGCAGTCACGGCACTGGCCGCCGACGCGGTGGCCGAGCTCGTACTGTTGGTCGCGCTGGCACTAGACACGTTGGCCGAATTGAACGCGTTGGTCGCTGACGTGGACGCCGAGAGCGCCGGTGACTCCCACGCCGCGCCGTTGTAGAACTTGACCTGGCTGCTGGCCGAGTTGTAGTAGACCGCGCCTGCCAAGATAGCGTTGCCATCGTTGTCGGTGCTCGGGTCGGAGGCCTTGGCCCCGAGGAACCGGTCATCGAAGGTATCGAAGACGTTGTTGACCGCCGTGAGCGAATTCGCGGCCGAGGTGGCACTGGTGGCAGCAGCACTCGCTGAACCTGCCGCTGCCGTGGCACTGACTTGTGCATCGGCGGCCTTGGTGCTGGCGGAGGTGGCCGAACTGGCAGCGGCAGACGCAGAGAGCGAACCCGCACTGGCACTGCTGGCCGATTGCGAGGCAGCGCTGGTCGACGCCGTGGCACTCGTTGATGCCTCATTCGCCTGGGTGCTGGCCGTACTCGCCGCGCCTGCTGCAGCGCTTGCTGATGTCGCGGCATTGATGGCCGAGCTTGCAGCAGCATTCGCCTGGGTGGAGGCTGTCGCCTGCGACATTGCCGCACCGGTGGCCGACGCTGCCGCCTCGCTTGCTTTGGTCGTGGCGGTGGTGGCGAAACTGGCTGCAGCCGTGGCGCTGCCTGCCGCATCGACCGCTTTTTGCGCGGCGGTGGCCGCCGAGGCAACTACCGACTGCGCGTGGTACTTGGCAGAATATTCTGCACCCTGCACCGTGCCGTTGGTTTTGATGGCCCACTCCATCGCAGCCGCAGCACCGGTCTGACTTTCTTTATCGAGCAACCGAACAGTAATGTCCACCCCAGCAGCGGGTGCAGAAACAAAGCGCAAGGTGCGGACGTCAGCCAAGCCGTAAGCCTCAACCGGCGTTTGCAGCACCCCGGCCACCGTCACCTGCAGTGCTCCGGGATGACCCACCGGGTGATCCAGTGTGAAATCGGTCTG
Source organism: Polaromonas sp. (assembly GCA_041442125.1). Classification (GTDB taxonomy): domain Bacteria; phylum Pseudomonadota; class Gammaproteobacteria; order Burkholderiales; family Burkholderiaceae_C; genus Polaromonas. The sequence goes on from JASDRC010000008.1 coordinate 1,896, forward strand.
CGCGCCGCTGGCGCTCCAGGTCTGCGTCGGAATAATCACCGCGCTGGTGGCCGCGTCGGCCAAGGCACGCACATCGGTGAGGGTCTGCGCAGCTTCACCGGCCTTGATGGACGAGAGATTGGCGGTACCCGCCGAGAGCACCGCTTGACGTGTGGATTCGATCACCTGGCCGGTGAGCTCACTGCGTGATGCCGCCAGATCATCCTCGACCCCCTGAATCGCCCGGGCCACGGTCTTAACCGGACCACCTTCGGTCTGGACTTCGGTGTCTGCATCGCCGTGGACGATGTCGTGCAGAAGCTCGGCATCGATCTCGGCTTTGCCGACGGTCGCCTCTAATCGTTGTTGTAAATTCATAAGATTCTGACCTGCACTTACCAACGCTCGGTCGGCAGTTTTTGATGAATGAAGATCTCCAGAGAATCGATCGAAGCCGCCAGCGCATCGAAGTCGCTCTCGACCAGGATGCCCAAGGCATCGCGGGTGAGCATCGGGCGGTTACGCAGCTCCAACTCAGCGCTGACTTCCCACAGATTGCCGCTGGACAGACGCGCCTGATAGGCCTTGGTAAAGCGCGCCTGGTGGGGCGATAAACCAATGCCGCTCAGCAGCTCGATCTCGAACCACTGCGCACCCTCCATGGCTTCGTGCCTGAACCAGGCCTCGAAGATGGCGTAAGTCAGCGGGCGCAGATTCCAGCGCACCGCGACCTTGGCGGGCGTCTGGGTAAAACGGCGACGGGCCCGTGCTGCACCGGACTCCATGTCGGTTCGCACCAGCGCTTCCCCTGGCGTGATCGCATAGCCTCCGACCGTGGGGAGCGGAATGCGCCCCACTGGCCAAACGGGAATTAAAACCTCGGCGTTCATCGCAAACTCCCGGCGGCTGGATTAAGCCCATAACGACGCTCAAGCACCGGGGCCAAGCCCGTGCCTCGGGAGATCGAGCGTGCCATACGGCCCTCGATCTGCTCGACGATCACGTCCAACTGGAGCGAGCCGTCGGGCTGACGTTGCTGCTCCACCCGGGCATCAACCCCTTGGGCGCGATTGATCACATTGACCTGCACCTGCACACTCGATTGAGCGTTCAGGGAGCCGCCCAGTGCCCGCATCTGACCCGGCGTGAAAACCGCCTCGCCCTCACGCGCAATGATGGGAACTTCGCCCGAGACCAAACCACCCGTATGAAATCGCGGAGCCCCCTCGAAAATTGCTGCACTGGCCGATCGGCTGGCCAGCGGATCAACGCCCAGCAGACCACCGGTGTGGGCCAAGTTGACCATCGTGCCCATGAGGTCGCTCGCGCCCGTGGGCAGGGCAGAGCCTGCTGCCGCACCCGTGCCACCGAACAGACTCAGGCTCGAGGCCCAATTGGCCAGCGGCAGCGTGATGGCGCGCTGGATCTGAATGCGCACAAGGTCACTGATGATCGAGTTGGCCAGACTGTTGAAGTCCAGCCTTCCCGTCGTGACGAACTGCGTGAGCGCATCCTCCATGGAGCGAAACGCACCCGTGACGGCGCGCTCAGCCTGCTTGGCAGCGTTGGTCGCATCGTCGATGTAGGCGCGCAGAGCGGATTTGGCACCGAACTCAACCGTGCGCTGGTACTCGAAGTTCGCACGCGTGAGCCCCTCGATCACAGGAAGCTGGCGTGCCAGCGCATCGTTGATCGCCTCAATGGCCTGCTGACGCAGACCCGCATCTTCAATCTGACCGGCATCCTTGCGTGCATTGGCACTTGCTTTTTCCAGATCAAAGCGCACCTGCGCCGCGGCCAGATCGCCCTCTGACAGATCGAGCGACTGGCGCTTGAACGCCAACTCCTCGGCCCGCTGCCGGTTCGCGCCAATGTAGTTCTCAACGATTTGCCGGGATTTTTGTTCCAGCTTCTCGTAGTCCTCGAATTGTTTGTCGAGCAGCTTTTGCTTTTCCAGCGCTTCGAGGACTTGGATGTATTTTTCGGCCTGAACGGACAGGCCCTTGTAACCCTTGGCCTCCAGATCCAGCGCCTTGACGCGCAGCTCTGCCGCCTCGCCGTTTTGAGCCCGGGTGAGTCGGCCCTCCAATTGCTTGAGGAAATCTGCGCCCTCGTCCCGTTTTTCTGGTTTCGCAAAACCTGAGAGGTCTAGCGGAAGGGGACGCTTACGCGGCAGTGTGGGCAAAAACTTGTCATAGATCGCTTGGACTTCCTTGGCCTGCGCCTCGGTCTCCAGCACGAACTTCTGACCCATGACGCGGACCGTGCGCCGCTGCTCATCAAAGAACTGGCGAACGCTGTCAACATACCCAGGATTCTGGTTGATGTTGAACAAGCGGTCATTGGCGGCCTGCACGTAGGCGTCACGTGCCTGCTCCAGTTTGGCAATTTCCGTGTCGATAACCGTCGGGTCATAACCCATGGACTTCATGCTGCGCAGCACGTCCGACTTGAACCAAGTCTCGACGTCCTTGCCAACCACGGAGAGGCTGTCAAAGGGTTGGCTGATGACCCGTTTGAGCAGCACCGCAGATTCGCCAATGAACGCTAAGCCCGAGGCCACTGACTCCAAAAAATCCAGCACTTGCTGACGGTTTTGACTGATCGTCAGCAGCTCATTGCTGAAGCTGCCCGTTTCGGTCTTGGCCAGGAACATCTGCTCGGTCAAATCGGCCAGCACCGGAATGAAAGCTGCACCGAACTGGCGTTGCACGCCTTGCGTCACGGCGTGCAAGCGAGTCAGGTTGTCATTGAGCGCCTCTGACGCCCGGGCGGTGTCTTCTGACAACACCAAGCCGAGCCGTTTGGCCTCCTGCATCATCCCGGTCAAACCCTCGCGGCCCTGGTTGAGCAAGGGAATGATCGACAAGCCTTCGCGGCCGAAGAGTTTGACGGCCAAGGCCGCTTTTTCTGCGCCATCGGGCATCTGTGCAAAGCGCTCGGCCAAATCAAGCAGCACTTCCTCGGTTGGGCGAATTTGCCCAGAACTGTCCGACGCCGACACGCGCAGGGCCTTGAGCGCTGCGCTGCCCTCAACACCGTTGACGCGGGTGTCGAACATGGCGATCGACAACTTTTGCAGTGCCTTGGTCAATCCTTCGGAGCTGACATCCGACAGATCTGCCGCATACCGCAGTGCAGCCAGTGCCTCGACCGAGACGCCTGTCTTTTGCGACAGCTTGAAGAGCTCGTCTCCGACCTGCGCCACCGGCAACACCAAGGCCGTGAAGCCCGCCCCCAAGCCCGCGATGGCGGCACCCGCAATCAAGCCGGCAGGCCCCAGCCTTGCGAGCACGCTGCCCAGCGCCCCTAAGCGCGAGGTGGCCGATTCAAGCTGAAACCGCGCATCATTGGCAGCATGCGACAGTGCCATCAAGCCGCCTGATGCAGGAGCCGCTGCGGCCCCAATCTTCTTGAGTGACTTTTCGCCTTGACTTCCTATGTCAGACAGCTCGGCCTTGACCTTGCCACCATCGATCACGGACAGACGAATGGAAAGATTGCGCTCGGCCATAGGGATGAAATCTTAAAAAGGAAACGCAAAAAGAAGGCTCACTAGCGGTCACTGGCCGTCAGTCAACCCCGCCAACAGGCCCGCTTCAACGGCTGAGAAAAATTCAGTCGCGTCCAGCCGCTCGAGTCCACAACTCTCGCAGGCCAACAACCACGCGTTGAGGTCCAACCCCACAACACGCCCCTGCGCCATGCGCAGCTGACTGGCGCAGATCTCGATCGCGCGGGCGGCCTGCCAACCCTCCAAGGTCTGAGGCGCTTGGATCCGATACGGGCACTGCCGGCACGCGCTTGCGCACACCCCGCACGCTTGGCATGCCTCGCAATAGGAAGGCCCACCACCGAAGTGCCATTCGGTTCGGGCCTTCAGTCTTTTTTTTCGGCATCCAGCTGATACAGACTCGCGAGGTACTCGCGCTCGAAAGCATCCGCAATCGGCCACAAGGCCATCAGTGCGTCGATACCCTCTGGCGTCACTGGGGCAGGTTTTCCGTTTTCATCTTGCACACCCTCCCAGGCCAACACCGCGAGCTTGGCCAGCTCCGTGATCAGCGTGGCCGTGCGCTCGCCCGCCGCCTGGTGTCCCTGCCCCTCGATTTTTGAAGCCGCGTGGCGCGCTGCCATCACCAGTGCCGTGTTGGCAGGCTTGACTTGAAACCGCGCGCCTTGCACCAGGTTGATCCAGACCGGCTCACGTTTGAGATTGAGTTGGATCATGATCAGTACCCCGCGATGTGGTTGGTCAGCTCAACGGTGAACATCCGGCCGGCCGCCGTGTTCTTGGCGGCTTGCCAATCAAAGGTGGCTTGAATGCCCCCAGGCCCAGAAATAGACAGCTTGGGCTTGGGCAGGTACACCTCATGCGCGATGAAGGTGAGCTGGCGACTAGCATCAATCGTGTAGCTGAAGGTCAACGCAAGCGGCGTGTTGTCGGTCGCCGCATCAATGAGTTGCGTGTCGGCAAAACGCACTTCCAAACTGCCGGTGAGGCTGGCCACGGTGGGGTCAGCGCCATCGATTTTTCCGTCAGAACGAATCGTCTCAATTCGTTCGAGGTTGTTCGAATAGGTCAATTGCGCCGACACCACATTCCCCAGCGGCTGACCATTCTTTTGAATCGAGCCTTGGAATTGGTTGAACCGCACCAGCTCCAGCGCCTCAGGCGCGGCATCAATGCTCGCGCCTTCCCGCTCCTCACCTTGGGCAATCAGACCGAGCGTGGCGTTCGCCGCACCCGAGCGCGCCAAGTCCACCTTCATGCTGTTGACCATCACGCCAGACGAACGAAAGTAAGCCGGGATGTCAGAAAGACCAGTCTCCAGAGCCAAACTGGGCAGCACCGATTTGCCGGATACGAAGGTGTGGGTGAACACGTCCTCCCCAGCGACTGTGGCCGGACCCAGCAAGGCCTTGAGCCAAAGCCCAAAGTTGTTCAGGTCCACCGGCACAACCATGTCGCCCTCGACCTTGATCACATCGCGCATGGGTGCGCTCGGGTCACGCCCCAGACCGATGAGGTCGTTGGCAATGAGGCCTTGCTCCGACCCCAAGGAGGTCGAGACAAAGGGAAGCTTGCGGTAATCGGCAGCCGGTGGGCTGCCATAGGTGGTTTCGAACGCAGCCAATAGGCTGGCGTTGGCGCCATAGGCACGGGCCATGATGATTTCCTTTTGAATAAATGTGGCTAGATGGGGCCCCGCATCACTGCCGGGCCGGGGAGCATTGACATACACCGCGACTCCAATTGCACGGAGCCAGGAGTCAACCTACAATGAAGCTACTTTTGTAGCAAAACCGTGAAGGACGACCATCGTGGGCATGCCCGTACGCATTGACGATCAGCTCTACCAACTCGCACGCAGCGAGGCTGCGGTTGAGCACCGCACCATTGCTGGCCAGATTGAGTACTGGGCCTTGCTCGGTCGCGCGGCTTTGGACAATCCGGATTTGCCGGTGTCCTTCATCGCCCAGTCGCTGGCCGCCATGGCAGAGCCACGTGATCAGGCCACGCCCTTCGTGGCGCGCAGTAAAAAAGCCTGATGGCGTACGAGGTACTTCAAACTCGGCGCTTTGCGCGGCAGTACAAAAAACTCAACGACAACATTGCCAGCCAGGTCGATGAGGCCGTCGCTGAGGTCGTCAAAAAACCCACGCTGGGCGAGAGAAAAAAAGGCGACTTGTCAGACTTACGCGTTCACAAATTCAAAAGCCAAGGCCAGCTTTATTTGCTCGGATACACCCTGGACGACACAGTCAGGTTGATCTACCTTGAGGCCATCGGGTCGCACGAAAACTTTTACCGCGATCTCAAACGTTAACAACGCTCTGCCCGCCAGGCGTTAAGTTACGTTAAGTTAAGTCAACCCAAGGCGCTCGCGCTGCTGTAGTGCAAGACAATCGGCACAACACAGCTCTTGATACCGGCAGCACCCTCGACGAACAGTTCTTCAAATTTCGGCGTACCCGCAACGCAGAAATCCACCGCACCGCCAAGACCCGGGTTGGCCGCCCACAACTCCTCAAGCTGCCCAATCAACGCCTCCATCCGGGCATCTCGACGGGCCGCAGCGGTGTCGGCCACAACCAGCTCCACC
>JASDRC010000008.1:7991-9293 GCA_041442125.1 Polaromonas sp.
CTGGCGTTGGCGCCATAGGCACGGGCCATAGCAATACTCCTTCAAAGCAGAATTTAATAAATGATTCAAGACAGTGGCCCCGCACTGCTGTAGTGCAAAACCACAGGCAGCGAGCAGGCCTTGATGCCACTCGTTCCATCGGCTCCAAGCTCATCGAATTTGGGCGGACCAATCTCGCAGTAATTGACGACATCACCCAAGGTTCGGTCTATCTCGATGAGGGTTGCCAACTCGGTCAACAACGCATCCATTCGGGCATCTCGTCGGGCGGTATCGGGGTCGGCCACAAACAACTCCACCAGGGTCTCGTGCTGCCAGTGGTACATCACCGGCGACAGCGTCAGCTCGGGCTCACCCATCTCGCCATCGCGCAAAATGGCCATGGCGTGGTCTGAGAGCCGCTCGGGCAGTGCCGAATTGCGTTTGACCAATGTTGACCCTAAAGTCGGCCCCAATGTCGGCCCTAATGCCTGCCCTAAGGTCAGCTGCCCCAGCACTGCAAAGAGTGCGCCGATAGCGCGCTCACGCTGGCTCACCTTGTAGGTCATATTGGCGATCAGGTTCGGGATCAGATTGGGGTTCATGAACTGCCTCTTTCTCGCCGTGATGCCAATTCAAAATGATCGGCCACCCTTTGCGCCAAGCCTCCCGACCAACGCCTGCTGGCGGTGTCGATGTCCAGCTTTTTGTGCAGACTGACCTGCGGCACCAGCAAGAACATCGGCACGCTCACCAGCCCCAGGCCCGATCGCTGTGCCGACTCGGACGCCTTGGCAAAGCCACCGCGCTTGCCCTGACGGGCACGTTGGCTATCGGCAACCAGCAGCGAAGGTTTGCCACGTCGGTAAATGAAGCGCAGGCGCTGACCACGCAGCCGCTCCCACAGGCCCGGGGTCATGCGTTTACCGCGTGGCCCCGTGCCTGCAGCGGGTAAGGGAATGATCAGCCAAAACCCATCTTTGGATCGGATCGTGACGCCTTTGTCATGGGCATCCACCACAAGCGGGGCCCGGCTGTACACCAGCCCGGCGGCCTTGATGCTCATCTGCCCTTTGGGATAAACCTCACCGCGCCAGGTATTGGCCAAGCGCGGCCCCAGCCCTGCTCCCATGATTTGGGCGCGGAGTTCGGTCTTCAGACCCTCGGTCGCCTCTCGCACGGATTGGGTCACGGCACGCTCGGCAATACGGATCTCATCGCGCATCACCAGATCGAGCTCGCCAAAGAGCGCTGCGAGCAGTCTCATACCGGGGCTCTGGTCAAGGTCCAGATGAGGCGATCACGGTCGGCCAAGGGCGCGCC
>JASDRC010000009.1:0-41683 GCA_041442125.1 Polaromonas sp.
CTCTTTTTGTCTGGAAAATAAGGGCCGCATTGTCATGGTGATTCGCCCGTATTTTGATGGGCAGATAGTCAGCGGCGCAACTTGGCACAGCGAAAAGCCTTCATGGGTAGTGGCCTCGCTTGGAGGTGGATTCACCACGACCGGGGATGATGGTAGACGCCCCAGCCCGTTCATGGTTGTGGTTTTTAAGGATGCCGATTTGCAACCGCTGCACGACGACGAAGGCGGGCCCGAAGACGCTGCAACGCGCAACATTAAGTTGAAGCGCAGCCGCAAAGCCGCAAGATTGGCGGTGAAAACATGAATCACAGCCCCAGCCTGATCCGTGCTGCCCTGCAATTCATACCGGCGAACTTGCCCCGCGATGAATGGGTGCGCGTTGGCATGGCGATCAAGTCAGAATTTCCAGACCAAACCGGCCTTGACCTGTTCACCGAATGGAGCGAAACGGCTGAGGGTTACGACGCCAAGGCCATACGTTCAACCTGGCAAAGTTTCAAGGCGGGCGGCGGCGTGGGCATTGGCACGCTGTTGCACCTGGCCAAAGAAAGCGGCTTCACGCTGCCCAAAGCCGACCACGCCCCCGCCAAACCCGACCCCGAAGCCATAGCCCGGCATGAACGCGAGCGGGCAGATAACAAGCGACTGGAAAACGCCCGTATAGAGGCCGCCCAAGACGGTGCGGCGATCAATGCCCGCAACGAATGGGAACTAGCCAGCCAGACCGGAGAAAGCGCCTACCTGACCCGAAAAGGCATTCAAGCCCACGGCCTGCGCTTTGCGTTTGATGGCTGCTTACTGGTGCCTTTGCGAGATGCAGCGGGCGAGCTGTGGAATGTGCAACGCATTGCAGCCAGCAAGCCGACCAACGGCGGCACCGACAAGCTATTTTTAAAAAGTGGGCGTAAGTCTGGCTTGTGGCATTTGTTGGGGGTTGTGCCTGCGCCTGCTGTGCTACTGGTGGCAGAGGGCTACGCCACGGCGGCAAGTCTTTATGAGGCCACGGGCCGCCCGGTGGCGATGGCCTTTGACGCGGGCAACCTGGTGCATGTGGCCAAGGCTTTGCGCGGCTTGTACCCGGCTGCTTTACTTGTGCTGTGTGGTGATGAAGATTTGCAAACCTTTGCCGACAAAGGCCACAACCCCGGCCGCGACAAAGCTACGGCGGCGGCCCATGCGGTGCGGGGGGTGGCTGTGTTTCCCGTGGGCTTGCCCGACGCTGCCAGCGACTTCAACGACTTGCATTTGCACCACGGCGGCACGGCTGGCCTGGACGCGGTGCGCCACATCGTAGAGGCCGCGATTGACGCGCACCAGACAAGCCACGCGGCGGCACAAGTAGCCGCACAAGAGGCGCAAGAAAACAAACAAGGCAAGGCCGCCAAGAGCCGCAACCATGAGCGGCGAGAGCCCAACGGCGACACTGCTGACACTGGCCGCGCCTTCGACGTGTTCGCCGTGAACGACGACGGCGTGTGGCACCAAGGCATAGATCAAGACGGTAAACAAAAAGCCCCTGAATGGATTTGCAGCCGCTTAGACGTGGAGGCGTTGACCCGCGATCAAGACGGCGGCGGCTGGGGTTACTACGTGTCCTTTGCCGATCCGTTGGGCAAGGTCAAACAATGGGCCATGCCTGCCCGCATGTTGTCTGGCGACGGCGGCGAATACCGCGCCACGTTGTTGAACATGGGCCTGCGCATTGCCACGGGTGCCCGCGCCCGCAACCTGCTAACCCAATACATACAGACCCGCGCCCCTGAAGAATTTGCAAGCTGCACCGACCGCATCGGCTGGCACAACGGCCGCGCCTTTGTGCTGCCCCGTGAAACTATTGGCGACGGTGCCGAGCGCATTGTTTTTCAGAGCGACAACGCGGTAGAAAACACATTCCAAAGCAAGGGCACGCCCGAGCAATGGCGCGACCGCGTGGGGGCGTTGTGCGAAGGAAATTCGCGGCTGGTGTTTGCTGTGGCTTGTGCCTTTGCCGGGCCGCTGCTGCGCCCGGCTGGCATGGAGAGCGGCGGCTTTCACTACCGTGGCGACTCATCCAGCGGCAAAACCACAGCCCTGAAACTGGCTGCAAGCGTGTACGGTGGCGCAAGCTATTTACAGCGGTGGCGAGCAACCGACAACGCGCTTGAAGCCATTGCCGCACAGCACAGCGACTGCCTGCTGATCCTTGACGAACTGGCACAGATTGACCCCAAGACGGCGGGCGAGTGCGCTTACATGCTGGCCAACGAACAAGGCAAGGCTCGCGCTACCCGCACCGGCACGCCCCGCACGCGGCAAGCCTGGCGTTTGCTGTTCCTGTCAGCCGGTGAGCTGGGGCTAGCTGACCACATGGCGGAGGGCCAAAAACGCACACGCACCGGCCAAGAGGTACGCATGGCCGATATTCCAGCCGATGCAGGCGCTGGCCTAGGTGCTTTTGAGGAACTGCACGGGCACGCGGGCGGCGCTGCCTTTGCAAAGTACATCACGCACCAAGCGCAAGCCGTTTACGGTGCAACCGGCCGCGCTTGGCTGGAATGGTTGACAGCCAATGCCGACAGCCTCAAGGCCAGCATTAGAAAAGTCGCTGACGAATTGGCCGCGCAATTGATCCCTAAGGATTCAAGCGGGCAGGTTGAACGGGTAGGCGCACGCTTTGCGCTGGTGGGCGCAGCGGGTGAGATGGCCACGGCGGCGGGCCTGAGCGGCTGGCGTGCAGGCGAGAGCGAACAAGCTGCCCGCGCTTGCTTTGGCGCTTGGCTGGCTGCCCGTGGTGGCAACGGTAACGGCGAGGTGAAGGCCATGCTTCGAGCGGTGCGGCGGTTTTTGGAAACGCACGGTGAGGGCCGCTTTGCCATGTGGCACCGAAGCGCAGACGACCACGCGCCCAAGACTTTGCAGCGGGCGGGCGTGCGGCGCATGCTGAACGCCGATGGCAAGCCCATCAAGACCGACAACCAACATGGCCAAGAGTACGGCGACCGGATGCCCGCAGCCATGGGCGAGGGCGTCAGCTTTGAATACTTCATTCTGTCTGAAACCTTTCGGGCTGAGGTATGCCAAGGCTTTGACTATCAAGCCGTGTGCCGGGTGTTGCTGGAGCATGACTGCCTGACCCCCGACAGCGGCCGCCCGTTTGACTGTAGGCCGCGCCTGCCCGGCGTTGGGCCTGCAACCTGTTACCGGATAACGCCGCAAATATTCAACCTTGAGCTTTGATGATGTGGCGAGCCTGCGCCCATGCCGGGCCGCCCGGGGGCGGTGGGGCGCAAGAGCTTTTTCCGCGCTGCAAATCTAGAACTAGCTGCACCAGTCAAAAGACCAAGAAATAGGACAAGGGAGAGGCAAGGCCGTATACGGCACATTCCCGGACATTACAGAAAGATTTGCCCTCACTCGCCGGGGTGACTGAGGGCAGACTGAGGACAAAAAATCCCTGTATCCATGCGGTTGTCGCACTGCCCTCACTTGTCGCAGTCTAAATGTCGACAACCCGCAGCCAACTCCTTAATTTTTTCCAGGATGGCCCGCCCCCCGGTCAAGGTACTACCCTGCCTTTTGGTGACACGGGTCATTCGCAGCGCGTTAATTTGCTAGCTGCCAAGCTTTCCGTTTGCTTGACAAGCCGCTTGACACTCCCCCCGGTCAAGGTACTACCAAGTCGTTTTGCTTCACGGGTCATTCGCAGCCCGTAAAAAGGCTGTTCCATGGCTTTGCTAAGGGGGTTGTGTTGTGCGGCTGGCGATCTGTCTGATCCGTCCGGCATTGTGGGGGCATCTCAAAATGTGCCCCCAAATGTGCCCCCAGATGAGGCCGGAACCTGCCACACTTCAATGGACGTTAACAAACGTCACGAGGTAGTCTTTCAGAGGAGAAATGAAAAAAGCCGCATGTCTTTGGAACTATGCGACTCTATCAATGGTGCCCGGGAGAGAACTCGAATCTCCACATCTTGCGATACACGGACCTGAACCGTGCGCGTCTACCAATTCCGCCACCCGGGCACACCTAGTAATGTACCATTAGAAAACCCGCTTGTTAGATGAGTTGCTCAAAAAAATTCAACTATTCACCTTGTTCCGGTTTGTAACGTGCATGCCTTATGCTGTTGCTCATGAACCCTGCTTTCCATCAAGATGGCGCCCCGCGCCTAGCCCTTCATGCCAAAGCGCGGACCTGCTCGGGGTAAGCTTCATCGGACCCTCTATTTTTATCGACCATCTCACGAAAGAGATTACTTATCAAAACAACTCAAAACCCTTCGAGCCAGGTGTCCAACCTGTTAGCCGAATTTGAAGGCATCGTTTCGGGTCACCGTGACGGCCACGGCTTTGTTCAACGCGATGACGGCGAGGCCGATATTTACCTGCCGCCTAACGAAATGCGCGCGGTTCTGCACAAAGACCGGGTTAAAGCCCGCATCGTGCGCCATGACCGTAAAAACCGACCCGAGGGCCGCGTCACCGAGATCATCGAGCGCTCACCCAACCCGATCATTGGCCGTTTGCTGCATGAAAGCGGCGTCTGGCTGGTCGCCCCTGAAGACAAGCGCTACGGTCAAGACATCCTGATCCCCAAAGCTGCCACCGGCACGGCCAAGCCGGGCCAGGTGGTGGTGGTCGAGCTGACCGAGCCGCCGGCGCTGTTCGGGCAGCCGGCCGGTCGCGTCAAAGAAGTGTTGGGGGAGGTTGACGACCCCGGCATGGAAATCGAGATTGCCGTGCGCAAATATGGCGTGCCGCATGAGTTCAGCGACGAAGCGCTGGCGCTGGCGCGCGCTTTGCCCGACGCCGTGCGACCCACCGACAAACAAGGACGCGTTGACCTGACAGACATCGCGCTGGTGACGATTGACGGCGAAGATGCACGCGACTTCGATGACGCCGTGTACTGCGAACCGGCCAAAGTCGGTCGCGGCAAGGGCTGGCGTTTGTTGGTGGCGATTGCCGATGTCAGCCACTATGTAGAGACCGGTAGCGCGATTGACATTGACGCCTACGACCGCGCCACCAGCGTTTATTTTCCGCGCCGCGTGATCCCGATGCTGCCCGAAAAACTCTCCAACGGCCTGTGTTCACTGAACCCGAACGTGGAGCGGCTGTGCATGGTTTGCGACATGCTGATCAATGCCAAAGGCGAAGTTCACGCCTATCAGTTTTACCCGGCGGTGATGTTCAGTCACGCCCGTTTCACGTACACCGAAGTGGCGGCTATATTGGCCAACACACGTGGCCCCGAAGCCGCTCAGCGCAAAGCGCTGGTGCCGCATTTGCTGGATTTGCATGATGTCTACCAAGCCCTGCTGAAAGAGCGCGGCGTTCGCGGTGCGGTGGACTTCGAAACCACAGAAACTCAGATCGTTTGCGATGACGCTGGCCGTATTGAAAAAATCGTGCCGCGCACCCGTAATGTCGCGCATCGATTGATCGAAGAAGCCATGTTGTCGGCCAACGTCTGCTCGGCGGACTTCATTGCCCAGAGCAAGCATGTCGGTTTGTTCCGCGTGCACGAAGGCCCGACGCCTGAGAAAAAAGACACGCTGCGCAGCTACCTCAAAGCCATCGGTTTGGGGTTGACCATCAGTGATGACCCCATGCCGGGTGAGTTTCAGTCGATCGCCTTGGCCACCAAGGACCGGCCTGACGCCCAGCAAATTCATTCGATGCTGCTGCGCTCCATGTCGCAGGCGATTTACACGCCGATGAACAACGGCCATTTTGGTTTGGCGTACGAGGCTTACACGCACTTCACCAGCCCGATTCGGCGCTACCCAGATTTGCTGGTGCACCGCGTCATCAAGGCCGTGCTGAAGCAGGCTAAATATCAGTTGCCGGCCTTGCCGACACCGGGCGAAGCGCATGCCAAGTTGTCTAAGCGCTTGGCTGCACGTGCGGTGGAGTCAGATCAAAAGCCGAAAAAACCGAGCCCTGACCAACTCGCCTGGCAAGCCGCCGGCCTGCATTGCAGCGCCAACGAACGCCGGGCCGACGAGGCCAGCCGCGACGTTGAAGCTTGGCTCAAGTGCAAATACATGCGCGGCCATTTGGGCGAAGAGTTCGGCGGTGTCGTCAGCTCGGCGACCAGCTTCGGGATTTTCGTCACGCTGGACGCGATGTATGTCGAAGGCTTGGTGCACATCACCGAGCTCGGCGGCGAGTACTTCCGATTTGACGAAGCCCGACAAGAACTGCGCGGTGAACGCACGGGCATGCGTTATGCCATCGGCACGCGGGCTCGGGTGCAGGTCAGTCGCGTCGACCTGGATGGCCGCAAGATTGACTTCAGGTTGGTACACGAAGGCGAAGAGTTGACGGCTCGTGCCATGAAAGACAAGTCCGGTGGCGGCGCATTCGATGGTCCTTCTGGTGAGCGCGACGTTGGTCGCAAAGGTGGCGGTAAGCGCTCAGAGCGCCCGGATCGTTCTGCTGCACGCAGCAGTGGGGCGTCAGACCGCGGTGCGGCTCGATCGCCGATTCAAGCGCTCAAAGCGGCGGTGAAGAAGTCCGCTGCGGGCGGACCGCGGAAGTCAAGTAAACCCAGCAAAAAGCCGAGGCGGTGATGGTGATGCGAGCAGTGAGTTTTTTGCTGGAAACAGCTTTTTATCTGTTGATTGGCGCGTCTTTGTTGCGTGCTTACATGAACTGGCTGCGCATCAGCATGACGGCCCAGCCGGGCACGTTTGTGATGGCGCTGACAAATTGGTTGGTGAAGCCACTGCGGCGCACGCTGCCGCAGGCGCTGGCCCGCTCCAAAGTGGACTCCGCCAGTTTGGTCGCAGCGGCTTTGCTGTCCTTGGCTTATGCCTTGTTGGCCGCCTTGCTTTTTGGCTGGTTCGCTGGCGATACACCGGTGCTGGCGGTGCTGGTTTTTGCCTTCAAAATGTTGCTTCGCGTGGCGCTGCAAGCTTTGACGATTTTGGTGTTTGGCTACGTCATCATCTCCTGGGTGCAGCCGGGCTCTTACGCACACGGTTTGCTGTCCCGATTGGTCGAGCCACCTTTGTCGCCGCTGCGCAGGATTGTGCCCATGATTGGCGGCATTGACCTGTCGGCCATGGCTTTGCTGCTGCTGTTGCAAGTGGGCTTGATGTCGCTGGGTTGAGAGCCCTTCAAGCACTGGCGCATCGGGCCAGTGTCTTAGTCTGCCGCCTGGCAGCAACGCCGGAAAGCCGGTGGCTTGAGACCGGTTATTTTGTATGCGCCAGATTCAGGGCTGCTTCGACTTGCAGCGCCGCGTCCAAAACGCCGTCGTCGTGCAGGGCGGAATGCCAGAGCATCAGACCGACAGGCAATTGGTTTTGCGCCTGGTCAGGCGTGTAGCAGGGCAGGGAGATGGCGCAGCCGTCGAGCATGTTGACCACCGCCGGGTTGCGCAGCAACAAGCCGTTGACACGAAAGAAAGCCACATCGTCGTCGATCAAATCGGCGATGGTGGGCGCGACCATCGGCACCGTCGGCGTCAGCATGGCGTCGAAGCCGCTCATGCGTGCGTTCATGCGGGCTGTCCACTGCTGCCGCGCTGCAAGCAAATCGATGTAATCGGCCGCGCTCATGCTCGCGCCTTTGAGAATGCGCAGCGCCACGCGGGGGTCGTAGTCAGACTGACGCTGCGCTATCAACTGCCGGTGCCAAGCGTAGCTCTCAGCCGCCGACAAGCCGCCGCTGGCGTTGATGCTGGTCAAGTCGTTGAGCTCGTTCAGATCGATTTCGACAATCTCCGCGCCTGCCGAACGCAGCACGCGCAAGCTGTGCTCAAAAGCGCTCGCCACGGTGGCGTCCAAGTTGTCTAGCAGCAGGTCGCGCGGCACGGCAAAACGGCTGGCTGCCACAGGCTTGCCCGCCAGCGCCACGCGCCTGTCAGCCAGCACTTCGTGCACCGTCACCGCATCGCGCACCGAGCGCGTGATGGCGCAGACCGTGTCGAGCGTGGTGGACAAGGGCAGGGCGCCCGCCGTCGGCACCAGGCGTGCCGTGCTCTTGAAGCCGACCAGGCCACACAGTGCAGCTGGAATGCGGATCGAGCCCCCGGTGTCTGAGCCCAAGCCAGCGACTGCCGCGCCAGTGGCCACGGACACCGCGGCGCCCGAAGACGAGCCACCCGGAACGCGGGCGATTAAGCGGTCGGCCGGGTTGACGGGTGTGCCGTAGTGCGGGTTGATGCCGACGCCAGAAAAAGCGAACTCAGACATGTTGGTGCGACCGGCGATCAGACCGCCAGCGCGGCGCAATCGGGCGACCACCGGGCAGTCGGTCAGTGCTGCGGCTGTTTCAGTCAAGACGATGGAGGCGGCCTGGGTGCGCTCGCCGGCGACGTCAAACAGGTCTTTGACTGAGACGGGCAGCCCCGCCAAGGGGCCCGAGCTGGTTTGCTTGCGGGAATCCTCTTGAGCTGCCGATGACGCTGCAGACTGCGCGGCTTCAGCCAACAACTGCGCCGGGTGACTGATGTACACCTGGGCGCAGGCGCTGCTCAAGCTGGCCAGCCGGGCTTGGCTCAGGGCGTCGGCGCGGCTCACCTGGCCGCAAGCGATGGCGTGGCGTTGTGCGTGCAGGTCTTGGTGCATGGTTTTCATGGGCTTCACGCCTGAGGGTGGTATGATCTGAAGGCTTTGCAAATGGCTATAAATGACCAAGAAGGTCGTTTGCAAGGTAAATCGCAAATCAGCCACTCAAGGTGTCGCTCAGGAAATAAGTCCAGACGATAAGCGCTGATTTTAGACACAACCTTTGGAGTTTTACATGTCAGTTACCATGCGCGAAATGCTTGAAGCCGGCGTCCATTTTGGACACCAAACCCGCTTCTGGAATCCTAAGATGGCACCGTACATCTTCGGTCACCGCAACCGTATCCACATCATCAACCTGGAAAAATCGCTGCCGATGTTCCAGGACGCGGCCAAGTTCGCACGCCAACTCGCTGCCAATGGCGGCAATATTTTGATGGTTGGCACCAAGCGTCAAGCGCGTGACATCGTCGCTTCTGAAGCGCTGCGCGCCGGCGTGCCTTACGTTGACCAGCGTTGGTTGGGCGGCATGTTGACCAACTTCAAGACGGTCAAAACATCGATCAAGCGCCTGAAGGAAATGAAGGCTCAGCAAGAAGCTGGCCTCGACACCATCAGCAAAAAAGAGCAGCTCACGTTCAAGCGTGAAATTGAGAAGCTCGAAAAAGACATCGGCGGCATCCAGGACATGGCTGCATTGCCAGACGCTATTTTCGTGATCGACGTCGGTTTCCACAAAATCGCCGTGGCTGAAGCGCAAAAGCTCGGCATCCCACTGATCGGTGTGGTTGACTCCAACCATTCGCCTATCGGTATCGACTACGTGATCCCAGGCAACGATGACTCATCCAAAGCGGTTGAGCTGTACGCTCGCGGTATCGCTGACGCGATCATTGAAGGCCGTGCCAATTCAACCGGCGAAGTGGTTCGTGCTGTGGCCCCTGTCGCTGCCGACGAATTCGTCGAAGTGAAGACTGCAGCTTAATTCTTGCGGCCTTGTGCCACTCGAAAAAGGGGCTCGGGTAGCCCCTTTTTCACACGCGAATTTTGCAGGCGCAACGCCGCCTGCAGCTCGAACACCCAGTCCATTGACTCTCACGGAGAACCCAAATGATAATCACTGCAAGCATGGTCGCTGAACTGCGCGCCAAGACCGACGCCCCGATGATGGAGTGCAAAAAAGCACTGACCGAAGCCGACGGCAACATGGAAAAAGCCGAAGAAATTTTGCGCGTCAAGCTGGGTAACAAGGCTGGCAAGGCTGCCTCCCGCATCACCGCTGAAGGCGTCGTCGCAACCTACAGCGAAGGCGGCATCGGCGCCTTGGTTGAAGTCAACTGCGAAACCGACTTCGTCACCAAGAACGACAGTTTCCTGGGTCTGGTCAAGGCTGTGGCCGAAGGTATCGTCAAGCACAAGCCGGCTGATGTCGAAGCCATCGGTGCCATGCCTTTCTCGATGGACGGCTTTGGCCCGACGATCGAAGACGTGCGCAAAGGCCTGATCGGCAAGATCGGTGAGAACATGAGCGTTCGCCGCTTCAAATTGTTTGATGCGGGCAACCAGTTGGCTTCTTACCTGCACGGCACGCGCATTGGCGTGGTGGTCGAGTTTGAGGGCGACGAAACCGCTGCCAAAGACGTTGCCATGCACGTTGCCGCGATGAAGCCAGTGGCGCTGTCCAGCGCCGATGTACCGGCTGAACTGGTCGCCAAAGAGCGCTCAGTGGCCGCTGCTAAAGCGGCTGAAGATGCGTCTAAAGCGCAAGCCGAAGGCAAGCCGGTTCAGTCCGCTGAAATCGTCGCCAAGCGCATTGACGGTGGCGTGCAGAAGTACCTCAAGGAAGTCAGTCTTTTCAACCAGTCCTTTGTCAAAAATGACAAGCAAACGGTTGAGCAGATGCTGAAAGAGCGCGCGACCACGGTGAAAGCTTTCACCATGTACGTGGTCGGCGAAGGCATTGAGAAGAAGGTGGACGACTTCGCTGCCGAAGTGGCTGCTCAGATCGCTGCTGCCAAAGCTGCCTGATAAAACTGCTTGATCATTCACGGGTCAAGCGCCGCTCCATCCCCATCAACCCTCACTCACGGACTCGCCATGCCAGCCTACAAGCGAATTTTGCTCAAACTGTCAGGTGAAGCCTTGATGGGGGACGATGCTTTCGGTATCAACCGGGCGACGATTGTGCGGATGGTCGAGGAGATTGCCGAGGTCTCGCGCTTGGGGGTTGAGCTGGCTATCGTCATCGGCGGCGGCAATATTTTTCGCGGCGTGGCTGGTGGATCGGTCGGTATGGACAGGGCCACTGCTGACTACATGGGCATGCTGGCCACCGTGATGAACGCGCTGGCCTTGGGCGATACGATGGACAAGGCCGGGTTAACGCCTCGCGTGATGTCGGCGATCGCCATTGAGCGTGTGGTCGAGCCCTATGTGCGTCCCAAGGCTTTGCAGTATCTGGAAGAGGGCAAGGTGGTGATTTTTGCAGCCGGAACCGGCAACCCATTTTTCACTACCGACACCGCAGCCGCTTTGCGCGGTGCAGAAATTGGTGCGGAAATCGTTTTGAAGGCGACCAAGGTGGATGGTGTTTACAGCGCCGACCCGCGCAAAGTCCCGAACGCCACGCGTTACGAGACCATCACTTTTGATGAGGCCATGGGCCAGAACCTTGAAGTCATGGACGCCACAGCGTTTGCCCTGTGCCGTGACCAGAAACTGCCGGTGAAAGTCTTCAGTATTTTCAAGCCTGGTGCGCTCAAGCGCGTGGTGATGGGTGAGAACGAAGGCACGCTGGTCCATATTTGACATAGGAGGAACCGCCGTCCTGGCCCCTTCTTTTGTAAACTTGAATTTTGTCGTAGACGGAGAAGCACCCATGAGCATCGAAGACACAAAAACCATCGCCGAAACAAAAATGCAGCAGTCGCTTGAAAACTTCAAGCAAGCGCTGACCAAAATCCGTACCGGCCGTGCCAATCCCGGCCTGCTCGACACCGTGCAGGTCGACTATTACGGCTCGATGGTGCCCATCAGCCAAGTCGCCAACGTGTCCTTGCTGGATGCCCGCACGATCAGCGTCTCGCCTTGGGAAAAAGGCATGAGCGCGAAGATCGAGAGAGCCATTCGTGACTCCGATCTCGGCTTGAATCCGGCCTCGCAGGGTGACTTGATTCGCGTGCCGATGCCGGCCATGACCGAAGAACGCCGCCGCGAAATGACCAAGATCGTCAAGGGCGAGGGCGAGCACGCCAAGGTGGCTATTCGCAATTTGCGCCGTGATGCCAATGATGGCGTCAAGAAGCTGGTCAAAGACAAACTTGCCTCTGAAGACGACGAGCGCCGCGCCCAAGAAGAGATTCAAAAGTTCACCGATCGTTTCATTGCCGATGTCGACAAGCTTGTCATCAGCAAGGAACTAGACATCATGGCGGTTTGACGCGCTACTCGTCAGTTTGATCACCATGGCCGCACCCGTGCTCAGCAACATGCCGCATCACGTGGCCATCGTCATGGATGGCAACGGGCGCTGGGCGAACAAACGATTTTTACCGCGGATCGCTGGTCACAAGCAAGGCGTCACGGCCTTGCGGCGCTGCGTCAAGGCTTGCGCCGAGCGTGGTATTAGCGTGTTGACGGTGTTTGCGTTCTCTTCAGAAAATTGGCTGCGTCCGCCTGAAGAAGTGTCCGGCTTGATCGACCTGCTGGCCCGCGCAGTCACCAGCGAGGTCGCCGACCTCCAGCAAAACGGTGTGCGCTTGCATTTTGTTGGTGACCGCCTGCGTTTGTCTGCCGCCATGCAGGCGGCGTTCAGCGCCGCTGAACACCGCACCGCCTCCAACACCGGTTTGGTGCTCAATATTTGTTTCAACTACGGCGGCCGTTGGGACATTGCGCAGGCGGCGCAAAAAGTCGCTGACAGCGGGCAAGCCATCACCGAGCTGGCGCTTGACCGTGCGTTGGCACTCGCCCATGTGCCTGACCCGGATTTGTTCATTCGCACCGGTGGCGAATTGCGTGTCAGTAACTTTCTGCTGTGGCAAGCGGCGTATGCCGAGCTGCATTTCACCGACAAGCTCTGGCCCGAATTTGACGAAGCGGCTTTGGATGAAGCGATTGCTGTTTTTCGTTCACGCGAGCGGCGCTTTGGCCAAACCTCGGCGCAACTGACGACACAAGTGCCGCAGCCGTCCAGTCAATCCATGAAGGCCGTCTGATGCTCAAACAACGCGTGATCACGGCGGTGGTGTTGTTGGCGATCTTGTTGCCAGCATTGTTCTATCCGTCTTACGTGCCGTTTTGCGCCATCACCTTAGTGCTGATTTCTGCCGGCGGTTGGGAGTGGGGTCGCCTCAATGGCTGCAGTCAGCCGCTGTCCGTGCTGATTGGTTTTTCGTGTCTGCTTGCCAGCCTGTTGTCTTGGTATGCCGGCTGGTTGACGCAGTCGTTGCCGTGGTTGTGGAGTGCTGCGGGTGCGGCTTGGGTCTTGGCCGGTGGTTGGCTGCTGCGCAGCGGGGTCAGCGGTTGGCCGAAGATTCCGAAGTCGCTGCGCTTGCTGTTGGGCGCAGTAGCGATTTGGCTGGCTTGGCTGGCTTTGGCGCAAGCGCGCGTCATCGGCGTCAACTTTTTGTTGTCGGTCATGGTGTTGGTCTGGACGGCTGACATCGGCGCTTATTTTGCGGGCAAAGCCTTTGGCGGCCGCTTCACCAACACCAAGCTTGCCGCGTCCATCAGTCCCGGCAAAAGCTGGGAAGGTGTGTGGGGCGGCATGGTCTGCGTGTTGCTGTTGGCCTTCGGTTGGGTCTTGCTTGACCGCAGCGGTGCGACGCTCACCGCCAGCATTTATTCCTCGCTGCTCAGCCGACATGGCTGGGCCGTGATGTTGATAGCGCTTGTTTTCCTGTCGGCCATGAGCGTGGTCGGTGATCTGGTTGAGTCGCTGGTCAAGCGCAGCGCTGGCGCCAAAGACTCCAGCGGCTTGCTGCCTGGCCACGGTGGTGTGCTGGACCGGGTTGATGCTTTGTTGCCAGCGCTGCCTTTGGCGATGATGCTGGCCAGTCTGTGAGCCTGAAATGTCTGCCATGAAACAACGCATCACGGTTCTAGGGTCAACGGGCTCCATCGGTGTCAGCACGCTGGACGTCATGGCCATGCACCCTGAGCGTTTCGAGGTGTTTGCCCTCAGTGCGGCCACGCAGGTCGACCTGATGTTGGCCCAGTGTCAGCGTTTCAAGCCGACTTTTGCGGTCATGGCGAGCCTGCCGCACGGTCAGTTGCTGGCTGACAAAATGCGCGCCAACCACCTGACGACGCAGGTCTTGTCTGGCCCTGAGGCGCTAGAGATGATCGCCTCGCATGAGCAAGTCCACGCTGTGATGGCCGCTATTGTCGGTGCGGCTGGGTTGCCGCCGTGTCTGGCTGCGGCCAAGGCCGGCAAGCGCCTGTTGCTGGCTAACAAAGAAGCCTTGGTGGTCGGCGGCGAGGTCTTCATGCAGGCGGTGCGCCAGGGCGGCGCCCAACTGCTGCCGATTGACAGCGAGCATTCGGCCATTTTTCAGTCCTTGCCGGAAGACCCCGCCACCTGGTTTGAACGCGTTGAGAAAATCATCCTGACGGCTTCAGGCGGGCCGTTTCGCGAGCGCGATCCGTCGAGCTTGCGCGACGTCACGCCAACCGAAGCCTGCGCGCACCCGAACTGGGTCATGGGCCGCAAGATTTCCGTCGACTCAGCGACCATGATGAACAAGGCGTTGGAGGTCATCGAGGCACGTTACTTGTTCGGTGTCACGCCGCAGCAGATCGAGGTCGTGATTCATCCGCAAAGCATCATTCATTCCTTGGTGCAATACCGCGACACCTCGGTGGTCGCTCAGCTCGGCACGCCTGATATGCGGGTGCCGATCGCCTACGGCTTGGCCTGGCCGGAGCGCATCGCGTCGGGCGCGCGCGCGCTGGATTTTCGGGCGCTGGCGTCCATGACTTTCGACACGCCCGACCCGCAGCGCTTTCCCGGCTTGCAACTGGCGTGGGAAGTACTGGCCGGGCCGGTCGGCAGTCCGGCGGTTTTGAACGCCGCCAACGAAGTGGCGGTGGCGGCTTTTCTGGCCGGGCAAATTCGTTTTGACCAAATCCACCACGTCAACCGCAGCAGCCTTGACGCTTGTAACGTGACTGACATCCACGGCATCGATGATCTGTTGGCGCTAGACCAAGAAACCCGCGCCGTGGCGACTGCGCACGTCAAACGAATGGAGATTTAAGATGTTGACGCTGCTCGCCTTTGTGGTCGCTTTGGGGTTGCTGATCGCCATTCATGAGTACGGTCATTACCGGGTCGCTGTCGCCTGTGGCGTCAAGGTCTTGAAGTTTTCGATTGGTTTTGGCAAACCGCTTTACACCTGGCGCTGCGCTGGCAAGCCGACTGAGTTTTCAATCAGCGCCTTGCCGCTGGGCGGCTACGTCAAGATGCTGGACGAGCGCGAAGGACCCGTCGACCCAGCAGAGCGCCATCTGGCCTTCAACAACCAGCCTTTGCGATCCCGTGCCGCGGTGGTGGCGGCTGGGCCGATGGCTAATTTGCTGTTGGCCGCCTTGCTGTACGCCGTGGTCAACTGGGGCGGCACAGAACAACCCAAAGCGGTGCTCGCAACGCCGGTGCCGGAGTCCATGGCTGCGCGCGCCGGACTGGTCGGCGGCGAGTGGGTGGCCCAAGCCGCTTTCGATGGCGAGGCGCTGGAAGACGTGCGGTCCTTCACGGACTTGCGGTGGCGGCTGACGCAGGGCGCCATGACCGGCCAAGACCTGCGCTTGGTGGTGACACAAGAAGACGCCAACCAAGGCCCGACCCGCGAACTGCTGCTGCCTTTGAGTCAGCTGGATGCCAGCGAAGTTGACGCCCGTTTGTTCCGCAGCATTGGCTTGATGGGGCCGTTGACGCAGCCCTTGATCGGTGAAGTCATGGTGGGCGGTGCCGCCGCCAAAGCGGGTTTGCAGTCCGGCGACCTGGTCTTGCGCATGGACGAGCGCCGGGTCACAGACGGCCAGCAGCTGCGCGAGATGATCCGTGCTTCCGCATCGGCATCAGGAGCCGGGCAGGGCGTGACACCGCAGGCCTGGAAAATTGACCGTGCCGGTCAGGTTTTGACACTGATGGTGACGCCGCAAGTGCAGCTGGAAGCGGACTTGCCAGTCGCCAAAATAGGCGCTTTTGTGGGCTCTTCACCGGCCATGGTCAGCGTGCGTTATGGCTTTCTTGAAGGTCTTTGGGGCGGCGTTGCCAGGACTTGGGATGTTTCGGTCTTGACGGTGCAGATGATGGGGAAGATGCTGACTGGCGAAGCCTCCCTGAAAAATCTCAGTGGGCCGTTGACGATTGCCGACTACGCGGGCAAGTCTGCCTCGCTGGGTTGGGCTTCTTATTTGTTATTTTTGGCGCTGATCAGCGTTAGTCTTGGGGTGCTGAATTTGCTGCCGTTGCCGGTGCTGGATGGCGGGCACCTGATGTATTATCTTTGGGAGGCGGTGACAGGGCGCAGCGTCTCCGACGTTTGGATGGCACGACTGCATCGCGGCGGGATCGCGATTTTGTTGATGATGATGTCGATTGCGCTTTTCAACGACTTGCAACGCCTTTTTGCTTAGGTTTCTCGTTCGGCTTCCCGGTGTGAACTTGGTTTTTTTATGGCAAATATCCGTCGCATCAGTCACCCCTGACGCTCACTTACAGCCACACGGCTGAAAGCTGCTTTCACTCAAGAAATTCATGCACCATCACCTTCATCGATTTAAATTCCGTGCGCTCTCGGTCTTGGCGGCCAGCATGCTCACGGCGACACTGGCCTGGGCCGTTGATCCCTTCACGGTGCGCGACATTCGCGTTGAGGGTTTGCAGCGGGTTGAGCCCGGCACTATCTTTGCCTCCATTCCCTTGCGCGTTGGCGAGCTTTACAACGACGAAAAGGGCTCTGCCGCGATCCGTTCCTTGTTCGCGCTCGGCCTTTTCAAGGACGTCCGCCTTGAAGTCAGCGGCGACGTGCTGGTGGTGATTGTGGAAGAGCGTCCAACCGTGGCCGGCGTGGAATTCGTTGGCAGCAAAGAGTTTGACAAAGACATTTTGAAAAAGGCTTTGCGTGATGCGGGCCTGTTTGAGGGCCAGCCCTTCGACAAAGCACTGGCCGACAAATCTGAACAAGAGCTGAAACGCCAATACGTCAACCGCAGCTTGTACGCGGTCACGGTGGTCACCACGGTGACGCCGATTGAACGCAATCGTGTCAACCTGACCTTCAGCGTCACCGAGGGTGAGATTGCCAAGATCAAGGACATCCGCGTGGTCGGTGCCAAAGATTTCAGTGAATCGTCGCTGCGCAAGCTGTTTGACCTGAACACCGGCGGCTGGCTCAGTTGGTACACCAAGTCTGACCGCTATTCGCGCGTCAAGCTGAATGCCGACATCGAGACCTTGCGCTCCTACTACCTGACGCGTGGCTACCTGGACTTCCGTGTCGACTCGACCCAGGTGGCGATTTCCCCCGACAAACAAGAAATCACGCTGACCTTGAACATCACCGAAGGCCAGCGCTTCGTCGTGTCTGGCGTGCGCCTGGAAGGCAACTTTTTGGGCCGTGAAGAGGAGTTCAAGTCTCTCGTCAAAATCAAGTCGGGCGAGTCTTACAACGCAGACCAAGTGGCCGAAACCACCAAGGCCTTCAACGAGTACTTCGGGACTTTCGGCTTTGCCTTTGCCCGCGTGGAAGCCGTGCCGCAGATTGACCGTTCGACCAATTTGGTCAGTTTTGTGTTGCAGGCCGACCCGTCACGCCGCGCCTATGTGCGGCGCATCAACGTGGTTGGCAACAACCGCACCCGTGATGAAGTCATTCGCCGTGAGTTCCGCCAGCTCGAATCGTCTTGGTACAACGGCGACAACATCAAACGCTCTCGCGACCGGGTTGACCGGCTCGGCTTTTTCACCAATGTGGGCATCGACACGCAAGAAGTGCCGAACGCCCCAGACCAAGTTGACTTGGTCATGTCTGTGTCAGAAAAACCCACTGGCAACCTGTCACTCGGCATGGGCTTTTCGAGTGCTGAGAAGTTGTCTCTGATGGCCGGTATTCGGCAAGAGAACTTCTTTGGCTCTGGTCATTACGTGGGCATTGAAGTCAACACCAGCAAAATCAACCGTCAAATCGTCTTGAGCACGGTCGACCCCTACTTCACGCCCGATGGCGTGTCGCGGGCGGTTGACATCTACAGCCGAACCAACAGACCGTTCACCGGCCAGACCACTGGCACAGCCGGTGATTATTCGCTGGTGACCAACGGTGCGAGCATTCGCTTTGGCGTTCCGTTCACAGAAAGTGACACGGTTTTCTTTGGCTCCGGCATTGAGTCAATCACCATCAAAGAGGGCGTCACGCCATTGCCATCGACTTGGAAACAATATAAGACAGATTTCGGCGAAACCAGTCTGTCGGTGCCGTTGACCTTGGGTTGGTCGCGCGACAAGCGCGACAGCGCCCTGGTGCCGACCACCGGTCTTTTTCAGCGCGTCAATGCCGACTGGGGTGTGGCTGGTGACGTCAAATACCTGCGCTCCAGCTACCAAATTCAGCAATATATTCCTCTTAACAAGCAGTTCACGATCGGCTTGAACGGCGAAATTGGCTGGGGCAAAGGCTTGAACGGTCAGCCTTACCCGATTTTCAAGAACTTTTACTCGGGTGGCCTCGGCTCGGTTCGCGGATTCGCACAAGGCTCTCTTGGGCCGAAAGACCCTATCAATCCACTTATTTCTATCGGCGGCGCAAAAAAGATTACCCTCAACGCGGAACTCTCAGCGCCATTTCCAGGCGCTGGCAATGACCGAACCTTGCGTATGTACACCTTCGTGGATGCCGGCAATGTCTTTGATGAGCATACGTCTTACAGCTTGGCCGACATGCGCGCTTCTGTCGGCGTCGGTGTCAGCTGGATATCCCCAGTCGGTCCCTTGCGTTTGGCTTTTGGTCGCGCCATCCGCAAGCAAGAAGGGGATAGACTACAGGCCGTTCAATTTCAAATTGGTACCTCTTTCTAATGACGCTCTTTCTACGCAATTTCCTTCTCTGTGCCCTCTTGCCGTTGGCTGCCACAGCCGTGGGCGCTCAAGAGTTCAAGGTGGGCATTGTCAATCTGGACCGGATTTTCCGCGAAGCCAACTCGGCCAAAGCAGCGCAAGGCAAGCTAGAGCAAGAATTCACCAAGCGCGAAAAAGAAATAGCCGAGTTCGGTGCGCAGATCAAGACGCAGTCTGAAAAGCTCGAGCGTGAAGCGCCGACCTTGTCGGAAAGCCAGCGCAACACGCGTCAGCGTCAACTGGTTGACCAAGACCGTGAGTTTCAGCGCAAGCGCCGCGAATTTCAAGAAGACCTGAACAGCCGCAAAAATGAAGAATTGCAGCTGGTGATCGAACGCGCTAACCGCGTGGTCAAGGCCTTGGCTGAGGCAGAAAAGTACGACCTGATCGTGCAAGAAGCCGTCTACGTCAACCCCAAGCACGACATCACCGACAAAGTCATCAAGTCGCTGAATGCGGCTAACGGCCGTTAAACACAGGCAGGACGGCGCAGCGTGACTTTGCGTCTGGGCGCCATTTTTGACTCGTTGGCGAATGAGTTCGAGGCCACACTTTTCGCCGATCCAGACACCCTGATCGATAAGCTCGCGCCGATTGAGACCGCTGGGCCAGCAGACCTGTCCTTTCTCAGTCATCCGAAATACCTGAACAAGTTGGCCGCTTCAGCTGCCGCTTGCGTGATCGTTTCGCCGGCGATGAAAGACGCCGCCTTGGTGCGTGGTGCTTGCATCGTGGTGGCGGATCCGTACCGTTATTTCGCCCGCGTGACCCAGCTCTGGAAGCGGCACCACGAGCCACAAGAGGCTGCGCGCATCCATCCTTCCGCCGCCATCGATCCCTCCGCCCAACTGGGTGAGGGTGTCTCGGTTGCCGCCTTCGTCTGCATTGCTGCGGGCGCGGTGATCGGGGCCGGCGCGCGCTTAGGCGAGCACTGCGTCATTGGCCGCGAGGCGCGGGTTGGCGCGCAGAGTCGCTTGGCTGCACGCGTCACGCTCGGCGAGCGTTGCCAGCTGGGTGAGCGCTGCATTTTGCATGCTGGCGTGGTCATCGGCTCAGACGGTTTTGGCTTTGCGCCACACGCCGGCCGATGGGAAAAAATCGAACAACTGGGTGCCGTGCGCATCGGCAACGACGTTGAGATTGGCGCCAACACCTGCATCGACCGCGGAGCCCTCGGCGACACGGTGATTGAAGACGGCGTCAAGCTCGACAACCTGATTCAGATCGGCCATAACGTGCATGTCGGGCAACACACCGCCATGGCCGGCTGCGTTGGCGTGGCCGGCAGCGCGCAGATTGGCGCGCACTGCACGATTGGCGGCGGGGCCGTGGTGCTGGGCCATTTGCGCTTGGCTGACCATGTGAATGTCTCAGCGTCTTCTGTGGTCACGCGTTCCATCCTCAAGCCTGGCCACTACACCGGCTTCTTTCCCATCGACGACAATGCGGCGTGGGAAAAAAATGCAGCCACGCTGAAGCAGCTGCACACACTGCGCGACCGGCTGAAGCAAGTTGAAAAACAAGTCGAAAAACAGATCGCTGAACAATTACAAGTGCAGCCTCAGACTGCCAACTCAAACCAAGAAAAATCATGATGGATATTCACCAAATTCTCAAGCAGCTGCCGCACCGTTATCCGTTTCTGTTGGTCGACCGTGTCCTTGAGCTTGAAAAAGGCAAACGCATCAAAGCGCTGAAGAACGTCACCATCAATGAGCCGTTTTTTGGTGGTCATTTCCCGCATCACCCGGTCATGCCGGGCGTGTTGATTCTTGAAGCCATGGCGCAAGTCGCGGCCTTGCTGGCGTTTGACACGCTGGGCACCACGCCCGACGACAAGACTGTTTATTACTTCGCCGGCATTGACGGTGCGCGCTTCAAGCGGCCGGTTGAGCCCGGTGACCAGCTCATCATGGAGGTCTCACTCGACCGCATGAAATCGGGTATTTTCAAGTTCAAGGCGACGGCTCGGGTGAATGACTTGGTCGTTTGCGAAGCCGAGCTGATGTGCACCATGCGCACCTTGCCTTGATGGACAAAACTGTGGCCACCGGTATCCATCCCACCGCGCTGATCGATCCGCGTGCGCAGCTTGACAGCACGGTCAGCGTCGGGCCTTACAG
This sequence comes from Polaromonas sp., assembly GCA_041442125.1. Lineage (GTDB taxonomy): Bacteria > Pseudomonadota > Gammaproteobacteria > Burkholderiales > Burkholderiaceae_C > Polaromonas. The sequence continues at coordinate 20,744 of JASDRC010000009.1, forward strand.
CGTGGTCGGCCCGCACGTGAAGATCGGTGCCGGCACGACCATAGGCGCGCATTGCGTGGTCGAAGGCCACACGACGATTGGCCAAGACAACCAGATTTTCCAGTTCAATTCGGTGGGTGCGATTCCGCAAGACAAAAAGTACGCGGGTGAACCTTGCGAGCTGCGCATCGGCGACCGCAACACCATTCGTGAGTTCTGCACACTCAACATCGGTTCACCTGGCGACACCGGTGTGACCAGCGTGGGCAACGACAACTGGATCATGGCCTATGTGCATTTGGCACATGACTGCGTCGTCGGCAACCACACGATTTTTGCCAACAACTCGCAGCTGGCCGGCCACGTGCATGTCGGTGACTGGGTCATCTTGGGCGGCTTCACCGTCGTGCATCAGTTTGTGCGATTGGGTGCGCACAGCATGACGTCGATGTGCGCGCTGCTGTTTGCTGACTTGCCGCCATACGTGATGTGTCAAGGTCAGCCAGCGGCTGCGCGGTCGATGAATTTCGAAGGCTTGCGCCGCCGTGGTTTTTCGCCCGAACGTGTGGCCGCCGTCAAGGCTATGCAGCGCGCGCTGTACCGCGACGATTTGACGCTGGAGCAGGCCAAGGCCCGCATCGCCGAGCTGCCTCTTAGCCATCCGACAGCGGTCGACGACATCGCCATGATGGCTGATTTTCTGGCTGAGACCTCGCCGCAGCGCGGCATCGTCCGTTAGTTCTCGCATGTCACATGCTGCGCCTTCAGCGCCCCGCATCGCGATGGTCGCTGGCGAAACCTCGGGCGACTTGCTCGCCGGCTTGCTGCTCGACGGCTTCAAGGTGCGCTGGCCCGAGATGCAATCTGAAGGCATTGGCGGGCCAAGCATGCAGGCCCGGGGCTTCACGGCGCACTGGTCGAGCGAGAAACTCGCGGTGCGCGGTTATGTGGAAGTCCTGCGGCAGTACCGCGAGATTGTCGGGATTCGTGCCCAGCTTCAAAGCCAATTGCTGGCCAGCCGGCCCGATTTGTTCATCGGCGTTGACGCGCCTGATTTCAATCTCGACTTAGAAGCGTCTTTGCGCGCAGCCGGCATCAAGACGGTGCATTTTGTCAGTCCTTCGGTGTGGGCGTGGCGCGCTGAGCGGGTGGAGAAAATCCGTCGCAGCGTCGACCACGTGCTGTGCATTTTTCCTTTCGAGCCGGCCTTGCTGGCGCAGCACGGCATTGCCGCTACCTACGTCGGCCATCCACTGGCCAACGTGATCCCGATGCAGCCAGACCAGGCCGCCGCACGCGCCGCGCTGGGCTTGTCGGTAGAGCACCCCGTGGTGGCGGTGCTGCCAGGCAGCCGGCAATCAGAAGTTCAGTATTTGGCGACGCGCTTTTTCAAGGCGGTGGCCCAGATTGCCAAAGTCCGTCCCGGTACGCAATTCGTTGTGCCGGCGATGCCTGCTTTAAAGGCGGCTATCGAACGCGCTGCAGCGGATGTCGGTGTGCAGGGCCTCGTGAAGATCGTTGAGGGCCAGTCGCACGCGGTGTTGGCGGCATGTGACGTGAGCTTGATCGCCAGCGGCACGGCCACGCTGGAGGCCGCTTTGTTCAAGCGACCAATGGTCATCGCCTACAACATGAACTGGTTGTCATGGCAAATCATGCGGCGCAAACAACTGCAGCCGTGGGTCGGGTTGCCAAACATTCTGTGTGGCGAATTCGTGGTGCCTGAGTTGTTGCAAGACGCAGCATCTCCGCCCGCACTGGCGGCGGCCGTGATCGACTGGCTGGAGGCTGCGGTGTCCGCACCCGACAAAATACGCCACGTTCAAGATAAATTCAGCGCCTTGCATCTGCAACTGCGGCGCGACACAACTCAGTTGGCCACCGATGCAATCGAAAAAATCCTTCAAGGCTGAGCAAGCGCTTTTCGTCTGGGACACGCCTGGCTTGGTGGCCGGCGTGGATGAGGCTGGCCGCGGCCCCTTGATGGGCCCAGTGGTCGCCGCGGCGGTGATCCTTGATGACTTGAAGCCGATCAAAGGCTTGGCCGATTCTAAAAAACTGACAGCGCTGCGCCGCGACAAGCTCTACGACGAAATTCTGGGCAAAGCCCTGTGCTTTCACATTGCCCAGGCCACGGTCGAAGAAATTGACGAGCTCAATATTTTGCAAGCGACGATGTTGGCCATGCGGCGTGCAGTCGAAGGCTTGCGGCTCAAGCCGAACAGAGTGCTGGTCGATGGCAACCGCATTCCGACACTGGCGGTTGTGGCCCAAGCGGTTGTCGGCGGCGATGCCTTGGTGCCGGCCATTTCTGCAGCCTCTATCTTGGCTAAAGTTTGGCGTGATCGGTGGTGCCAAGCGTTTCATTTGGAGTACCCGCAGTACGGCTTTGCCACGCACAAGGGTTACGGCACGGCCGAGCATTTGGCGGCGCTGCGTGCGCACGGCGCTTGCCCGCAACACCGGCGAACGTTCCGCCCTGTGGCCGAGGTGCTGAAATGACCCACATTGCCTCCCGTGCCAATCCTTTCATCAAAACGCTGAAAAAGCTGGCCCACGAGAGCACGGCTTACCGCAAAGAAGGTCTGGTCTGGCTGGAAGGTGACCACTTGTGCCGCGCCGCGTTGGCGCGCGGGTTGGCGCCCCAGGTGGCTGTCTTTTCTGAGTCTTATTGGCCCAAGGCGCCGCCTGAATGGGCTGCGACGGCCGCTAAAACGGTGGTTATCTCAGATGCCTTGTGGTCTGAGTTCAGTGCTTTGGAGTCGCCTGCGCCCATGGGTTTTGTCATGGCTTTGCCGCCAGCCTCACCCCTGTTGCCCGATGTGGCGACGGTCGTCTTGGACCGTGTGCAAGATGCCGGCAATGTGGGCTCGATCTTGCGTAGCGCCGCTGCCTTCGGCTTCAAACAAGTGATCGCCTTGAAGGGCACGGCGGCCTTGTGGTCGCCCAAGGTGCTGCGGGCCGGCATGGGCGCGCATTTTGGGCTGCAGTTGGTGGAAGGCCTAGAAGCCGATGCCTTACTCGCTTTGAGCGTGCCTTTGGTCGTGACGAGTTCTCACGAAGGCGCTTATTTGCACGAACAAGTGTTGCCGTCGCCGTGTGCTTGGGTCATGGGCCATGAAGGGCAGGGCGTGAGCGCTGCCTTGATGGCGCGTGCACAAGTCTCGGTGCGCATCGCCCAGCCGGGCGGTGAAGAGTCTTTGAATGTGGGCGCCGCCGCCGCTATCTGCCTGTATGCGAGTGCAACAACGGCACTGGGCTAGCCTGATATTGAGCTTTGCTCAGCTATAATCAGTGGCTTTTCTAAACCCAGCTTTGCCCGAGCGCCACGTCAAGCCAACACCCTCACTTAGCCGTCAATTTGCGCCCTAATTCGGGCCTTGTTGCGCACGCTTGGGCGAACCGTCACCACCCGGAGAACCCAGTGCTTTTGTCTCTACAGGGAACTACCCCTTCCGCCATTTTGGCGCTCGCAGACGGCACAGTCTTTATCGGCAATTCCATTGGAGCCGCAGGCTCCACGGTCGGCGAGGTGGTGTTCAACACCGCCATGTCCGGCTACCAGGAAATCCTCACGGACCCGAGCTATTGCCAGCAGATCGTGACCCTCACGTATCCGCACATTGGCAATTACGGCGTCAATCTTGAGGACGTTGAAGCCGATAAAGTCCATGCTGCCGGACTCATCATCAAAGACCTGCCGCTGATCGCGTCCAACTTTCGCCAAACGGCCACCTTGTCTGACTACCTTGTCAGCCAGGGCACAGTGGCGATTGCCAACATCGACACACGCCAGCTGACGCGTCACCTGCGCTCCAACGGCGCGCAGAACGGTTGCATCATGGCGCTGGCCGCCGGCGAGGCTGCCACGCCTGCGCTGATTGCCAAAGCGGTTGCCGCTGCGCAAGCCGCTCCCAACATGTCGGGCCTCGATTTAGCCAAGGTGGTTTCGACCAGCCAAGCCTACGCCTGGACTGAAACCGAGTGGCAGCTCGGCATGGGTTACGGCGTGCAGACCGCACCTAAGTTCCATGTTGTGGCGCTTGACTTTGGCGTCAAGAAAAACATTCTTCGCATGTTGGCTGAGCGCGGCGCCCGCATCACCGTGGTGCCAGCGCAAACCTCGGCGGCTGACGTGCTCAAGCTGAAGCCAGACGGGATTTTCTTGGCCAACGGCCCGGGTGATCCACAGCCTTGCGACTACGCGATTGCGGCCGCCCGCGAGTTGATCGAAACCGGTATTCCGACCTTCGGTATTTGCCTGGGTCATCAGATCATGGCCTTGGCCAGTGGCGCCAAAACCTTCAAGATGAAGTTTGGCCACCACGGCGCTAATCACCCGGTCAAGGAGCTTGACACCAACCGCGTCAGCATCACCAGCCAAAACCACGGTTTTTCGGTGGATGAAAAATCGCTGCCGACCAATTTGCGGGCCACGCACGTCAGCCTGTTTGACGGCACGGTGCAGGGCTTGGCCCGCACCGACAAGCCGGCTTTCTGCTTCCAGGGTCATCCTGAGGCATCGCCGGGTCCCCACGACATCGCCTATCTTTTTGACCGCTTCACGGCGTTGATGGAAGCTGGGCCACAAGCGCCAGCCGGAGTTCACTAAATGCCAAAGCGCACAGACATCAAATCGGTCCTCATCATCGGGGCCGGTCCCATCATCATCGGTCAGGCTTGCGAGTTCGACTACTCCGGTGTGCAAGCCTGCAAGGCGCTGCGCGAAGAGGGTTACAAGGTCATTCTGATCAACAGCAACCCGGCTACGATCATGACCGACCCGGCCACCGCCGACGTCACCTACATCGAGCCGATCACCTGGCAGACGGTGGAGAAAATCATCGCCAAAGAGCGGCCGGATGCTATTCTGCCGACCATGGGTGGCCAGACCGCGCTGAATTGCGCGCTCGACCTGTGGCGCAATGGTGTGCTGGAGAAATACAGCGTCGAGCTGATCGGTGCCACGCCCGAAGCCATCGACAAGGCCGAAGACCGGCTGAAGTTCAAAGACGCCATGACCAAAATCGGTCTTGGCTCGGCCCGCTCCGGCATCGCCCACACCATGGACGAAGCCTGGGTGGTGCAAAAAACACTGGGTTTTCCCACCGTCATTCGCCCCAGCTTCACGCTCGGCGGCACCGGCGGCGGCATTGCTTACAACCCGGAAGAGTTCGAGGAAATCTGCAAGCGCGGTCTTGAGGCTTCGCCGACCAACGAGCTCTTGATTGAAGAGTCGTTGTTGGGTTGGAAAGAGTACGAGATGGAAGTGGTCCGCGACAAAGCCGACAACTGCATCATCGTCTGCTCGATTGAAAACCTAGACCCGATGGGCGTGCACACCGGTGACTCGATCACTGTGGCGCCAGCCCAGACGCTGTCTGACAAGGAATACCAGATTCTGCGTAATGCCTCTTTGGCGGTGCTGCGTGAAATCGGCGTCGACACGGGTGGTTCGAACGTGCAGTTCTCGATCAACCCCGATGACGGCCGCATGGTCGTGATCGAGATGAATCCCCGCGTCTCGCGTTCATCTGCTCTGGCGTCTAAAGCGACGGGTTTTCCGATCGCCAAAGTGGCTGCCAAGCTGGCCATTGGCTACACGCTGGACGAGCTGCGCAACGACATCACCGGTGGCGCCACCCCGGCCAGTTTCGAGCCGAGCATCGATTACGTGGTGACCAAGATCCCCCGTTTTGCGTTTGAAAAATTTCCCACAGCGGATTCGCGTTTGACGACGCAGATGAAATCAGTCGGCGAAGTCATGGCCATGGGTCGGACGTTTCAAGAATCGTTCCAGAAAGCCTTGCGTGGGCTGGAAGTCGGCGTTGACGGCATGAACGAGAAAACGCAAGACCGCGAAGTGCTAGAGAAAGAACTCGGCGCGCCGGGTCCTGACCGCATTTGGTATGTCGGCGATGCCTTTGCCATGGGCCTGAGCGTGGAAGAAGTCTTTGCCCTGACGAAGATCGACCGCTGGTTTTTGGTGCAGATCGAGCAGATCGTCAAGATCGAACTTGAACTTGAAACCACGACACTCGGCGAGATCGATGCCGACACGCTGCGGGCGCTGAAGCAAAAAGGCTTTTCAGACCGTCGCTTGGCAAAACAGCTCAGAACCACCGACACCGCGATTCGCGAAAAACGCATTGCGCTGGGCGTGCGCCCGGTTTACAAGCGCGTCGACACTTGCGCTGCAGAGTTTGAAACCAACACCGCTTACCTGTACTCAACCTACGAGTCTGTACACCCGCTCAACACCAGCAGCGAGTGCGAAGCTGCACCGACAGATAAAAAGAAAATCATGGTGTTGGGCGGCGGTCCTAACCGCATTGGCCAAGGCATCGAGTTTGACTATTGCTGCGTCCATGCCGCTATGGCCATGCGCGAGGACGGCTACGAGACCATCATGGTCAACTGTAATCCCGAGACAGTTTCAACCGACTACGACACCTCCGACCGCCTGTACTTTGAGCCGCTGACGCTGGAAGACGTGCTCGAAATCGTCGACAAAGAAAAGCCGTTTGGCGTCATCGTTCAATACGGTGGCCAGACGCCTTTGAAGCTGGCACTGGACCTCGAAGCCAACGGCGTGCCGATCATCGGCACCTCGCCCGACATGATCGATGCGGCCGAAGACCGTGAGCGCTTTCAAAAGCTGCTGCACGAACTCAAGCTGCGTCAGCCGCCGAACGCCACCGCCCGCACCGAACCTGAAGCGCTTGAAAAAGCCGCCGCCCTGGGTTATCCGCTGGTCGTTCGCCCGAGCTATGTGCTGGGTGGCCGCGCGATGGAAATCGTCCACGAACAGCGCGACCTCGAGCGCTACATGCGCGAAGCGGTCAAGGTCAGCCACGACTCACCGGTGTTGCTGGATCGCTTCCTGAACGACGCGATTGAATGCGATGTTGATTGCATCCGTGACTCGGTCGGCGCCACCTTCATTGGCGGCGTGATGGAGCACATTGAGCAGGCTGGCGTGCACAGCGGCGACTCGGCTTGTTCGCTGCCACCGTACTCCTTGAGTGCAGACACTGTCACCGAAATCAAGCGTCAAACTGCCGCCATGGCGAAAGCGCTGAACGTGGTCGGCTTGATGAACGTGCAGTTTGCGATTCAGCACATTGATGGCCAGGACGTGATTTACGTGCTCGAAGTCAATCCACGCGCCTCGCGCACCGTGCCCTTTGTCAGCAAGGCCACCGGCATTCAGTTAGCCAAGGTGGCGGCGCGTTGCATGGCCGGCCAGTCGCTGGCATCGCAAGGCATCACCCAAGAAGTCACGCCGCCTTACTTCAGCGTCAAAGAAGCGGTGTTCCCGTTCGTTAAGTTCCCAGGCGTCGACACCATCCTCGGCCCTGAGATGAAGTCCACGGGCGAAGTCATGGGCGTGGGCAAGACCTTTGGCGAGGCTTTTGTGAAGTCGCAACTCGGTGCTGGGACTAAGCTGCCGACCACCGGCCGCGTTTTTCTGACGGTTAAGAACAACGACAAGCCGCGCGCGGTCGAAGTCGCTCGTGCGCTGGTAGCGCTGACGTTTGATCTGGTAGCCACCAAAGGCACGGCCGCAGCGATCAACGCCGCCGGCATTGCCTGCGGTGTCGTCAACAAGGTCACCGAAGGCCGGCCGCACGTGGTCGACATGATCAAGAGCAACGAGATTGTGCTGGTCATCAACACCGTCGAGGAGCGTCGCAATGCGATTGCCGATTCGCGCCAGATCCGCACCTCGGCCTTGCTGGCCCGGGTGACGACCTTCACCACCATCGCTGGTGCTGAAGCTGCCGTGCAAGGCATGGTGCACATGGACAATCTGAGTGTGGTGTCGTTGCAAGAGTTGCACGCTCAACTGGCCTGACGTAGGTGTTTCTGCGTATTTGCATTAAACTGATAACTTGAAAAATACGCCGCTGCCAGGTGACTGGCGGCGGTTTCGCTTTTGTTGGAGCCAAAAAAATCATGACGACTATTCCGATCACTACGCGCGGCGCAGAAAAACTCAAAGTCGAGCTGCACCAGTTGAAAACCGTTGACCGCCCCTGGGTCATCGGTGCCATCGCCGAAGCGCGCGCGCAGGGCGACCTCAGTGAAAACGCTGAATACGACGCGGCCAAAGACCGTCAAGGCTTCATTGAAGGCCGCATTCAAGAAATCGAAGGAAAGTTGTCGGCCGCTCAAATCATCGACCCGGTGTCGGTAGACGCCGGCGGCAAGGTGGTTTTTGGCTCGACGGTCGCGCTTGAAGACGAAGACACTGGCGACAAAGTGACTTACCAAATCGTCGGTGAGGACGAGGCCGATCTGAAGTTGGGACTGGTCAACATCAGCTCACCGATTGCGCGTGCCTTGATCGGCAAGGGTGAGGGCGACACCGCCGAAGTGGTGGCCCCTGGTGGCATCAAACGTTATGAAATCATGGCCGTTCACTACATCTGAAACCCGTCGTGAAAGCGCGCTTCGTTGTCTTGTTGGCGGCGCTGTGGTGGGGCAGCCTGAGCGGATTGGGTTTTGTCGTGGTGCCGCTGCTGTTCACGCATCTTGGCTCACCGGCTGAGGCTGGCGCTATGGCGGCCAAACTCTTCACCGCCCAAACCTGGTTGTCCGTGGTTTGCGCCATGCTGCTGCTGATGTTGCTGAACCCACGAGAAGGTGTCGAGGTGGTGCCTGAATCACGCGCCGCCATGGCCTGTGTCGTGGCTGGCATGTTGTTGGCTTTGCTGGTCGAGTTTGGCGTGGCAGCAGAGATTGTCAGCGCCCGTTCCACCGGTGGCAGCCTGCGTTTTTGGCATGGCTTGGGCAGTGCCATGTACTTGGGCCAGTGGCTGTCTGCCAGCTGGCTGTTATGGCGGTTGACACGGCCGCCAGCCAGCTGAGCGGATACCAGCCCCTATCGTCAAGCCCGTTCAGCGGCTTCCAAGGTGTTGACCAACAGCATGGTGATGGTCATGGGGCCGACGCCACCGGGTACCGGTGTGATGTAGCTGGCGACTTCTTTGACGCCAGCAAAATCAACGTCACCACACAGTTTGCCGTCGTCGTTGCGGTTCATACCAACGTCGATCACCACCGCACCCGGTTTGACCATGTCGGCTGTCAGCACATTGCGTTTGCCAACTGCGGCGACGATCACATCGGCCTGCAAGGTCATGGCTTTGAGGTTGGCGGTGCCGCTGTGGCAAACCGTGACGGTGGCGTTTTGCTGCAGCAGCATCAGCGCCATCGGCTTGCCGACGATGTTGCTGCGGCCAATCACCACCGCATGCTTGCCGCGCAGGTCGTAGCCTTGGCCGCCGTTGAGCGATTCCAGCATCTTCATGCAACCGTAAGGTGTGCAGGGCCAAAAGCCTGGTTGGCCGACCATCAAGGCGCCGGCACTGGCGACGTGAAAACCGTCGACATCTTTGGCCGGTGAAATTGCTTCGATGACTTTGTGCGCATCGATGTGTTGGGGCAGTGGCAGCTGCACCAAGATGCCGTGAATGGCCGGGTCTTGATTCAGCGCAGCTATGCGTGCCAGCAAGGCGGCTTCGCTCAAATCGGCCGGGTAGGGCTCCAGCACCGAGTGCAGGCCGTTGTCTTGGCAAGCTTTGACTTTGTTGCGCACGTAGACCTGACTGGCCGGGCTGTCGCCGACCAGAATAACCGCCAGTCCGGGGATGATGCCTTTGGCTTTGAGGGTGGCTGCCCGACGTGCGACGTCGGCGCGCAGTTGGGCAGAAAGGGCGTTGCCATCAATCAGTTGTGCACTCATCTGTTCAGGCTTTGGCTGTGGTGGAACCCAAGGCGATTTTCAGCAGGTCGGCCACCGTGTTGGCGTTGAGTTTTTCCATGATGTTGGCGCGATGCGCTTCCACCGTCTTGATACTGATGCCGAGGTCGTCAGCGATTTGTTTGTTGAGTCGGCCGGCGACGATGCGTTCCAGCACCTGCGCTTCCCGCGAGGTCAGCTTGGCCAGCAAGGCGTCGCGGCTGGCCGAGTGTTGGTGCTCGCTGAAAGCGTCTTTGGCTTGGTCGAGCATGCGCTCCACCAAGCCCACTAAGGCGGCTTCTTGAAACGGCTTCTGGATGAAATCCATCGCGCCTTTTTTCATCGTGTCAACCGCCATCGGGACGTCACCGTGGCCGGTGATGAAGACGATTGGCAGCGGCGATTTGCGTTCGACCAAGCGGTCTTGCAACTCGAGCCCGGTCATGCCGCCCATGCGAATGTCGACGATCAGGCAAGCGACTTCGCGTGGGTCGTAGCGGCTCAGAAAATTTTCTGCGGAGTCGTAGCAACGCACCCGGTAATCTTTGCCTTCTAGCAACCACTGAAGAGAGTCGCGAACGCCTTCGTCATCATCAACGACGTAGACGGTGCCTTTTTTTGGAATCAAGCTCATGCAAATCCTTTAACCATCAATGATCGCTTTTGCCGTCTTTTGCATTTGCTATTTCGGCAAGCGTTGGAGCGGTTGTCAGCAGGGGTTTGACCGGGAGCCAGAAGGTGAACCGACAGCCCACAATCTCTTCGGCATTGTAGATGTTCTCTGCCCTCATTCGCCCCTGGTGAGACTCGACGATGCTACGGCAGAGCTTCAGGCCAATGCCCATGCCTTCGGCCTTGGTCGAGTAGAAGGCCTCATAGAGCCGCGTGCTGACTTCAGCTGACAAGCCCTGGCCGGAGTCAAGTATGGAGAACTCGATGACGCTTTGCTCTTCAATCTGTTTGGGCACCACACGCAGTTCGACACTGCGGCGCGAACTCGGTCGCTTGGCTTGCTCGATGGATTCTGCGGCGTTCTTCATCAGGTTGATCAGCACCTGCTCAATCAGGATCGGGTCGACCAAAATGGGTGGCAAGCGGGCCGCGATGTAGTGGGTCAGCCGCACGTTGTGACGGCGCAGTTCAATCTCGGCCAGCTCCAGCGCGTTGCTGACCATGGTGGCGACGTCGGCTAGGCTGCGGTTGGGTTCGCTGCGCTTCACAAATGAACGAATACGTTGAATGATCTGACCGGCCCGTTGCGCTTGGCGGGCGGTTTTTTCCAGTGCTCCAAGCAGGTCTTCGGTGCTGATATTGTTGCCCTGAATGCGCGTCACCATGCCGTTGCAATAGTTGTTGATGGCCGTCAGCGGTTGGTTGAGTTCATGCGCTACGCTAGAGGCCATTTCGCCCATGGTGATGAGCCGGCTGGCCGACTGCGCGCGCTCTGCTTGAAGCGCGGCTTGCTCTTCGGCGTGCCGACGCGGCGTGATGTCGGTGGCAATCACCATTTGCGCCAGTCGGCCATCGACCCAGGTCAAGTAGCGCGAGCGGACCTCCAGCCATTTGCCCAGCTCGGGCACGAATATTTCAGCATTCTCGCTTTGCGCGGTTGTCAGCGAATCGGTTGGCAAGCCGGCCAGTCCGTCGACGTCCATGGTGTCCGCTGTTGGCGTGACCGCTGGCATGCCAGCCTGTGCGATCAGGTTGATGTGGCCCAAGACTTCGCTGCCAAACCAGGCGCGGTAAAGTTTGTTGGCAAACAGCAGCTCTTCGCAGCCCAGCGGCGCCACCGAGACGGCGGCGTCGAGTCCTTCCAGCACGGTGGTGAAGCGTTCGTAAGAGTTGGAGAGCTCTTCGCGGATTTTTTTGGCGACCGTGATGTCGGTCATCGATGTCATCCAGCCGGTTTGCTGACCCCGCGGATCAATCAAGGGTGAGACATACATACGGGCATCGAATATCACGCCGCCCTTGCGCTTGACGCGCACTTCAAATCCACCCTGTGTGGAGCGGCCCTTGAGTTCGTCTTCCAGCCTTTCGGCCAGCCATTCGCGGTCTTGCTCGGGCCAGTAGGGGAAGGGCGCCATGCGGCCCACCAGTTCGTTTTCGCTCCAACCGGTCATTTGACAAAAGGCCGGGTTGACATAGGTGATGCGGCCTTCCAAGTCCAAGGCGCGCATGCCCGTCAGCATGGAGTTTTCCATGGCCCGGCGAAAGTTGGTTTCCGTGATCAAGGCCTCTTGCGCCTGCACTCGGCGCCGCGTGTGGCGCCAAGTGCCGAGCAGCATCCACACCGTCAACGTGCTCAGTGCCGAGACCAGCCAAAAAAAACCGCTGCCGACGACGCCAAGTGAAGCGCGGTAACCCTGCGCTCTGACCAACAGCCCATTGCCCACCGGCGAGACTGGAACTTCATAAGTCGGGGCGGCGTCAGCCCAGGGCAACAGGCGCGCAACCTTCGTGCGTGGCGGCGGTAAGCCGCCGGCGAGCACAACTCCTTTGTCGTCTAAAAGTGCGACCGTGTATTTGGCGCTGACTTCTGTCGGAACGCCAAAGCGCAGCAAGCCATCAATCGAGAATTCGGCCAAGATGACGCCATCAAATTTACCTTGCTCGTCGATTGGAACCTGCAATTGCAGTGTGGGTGCGTCAGTGCCGCTGTCGTTGCGCAAGGTCAGTGGCCTAGAGTAAACCGGTTGCCGCAGGTCGCGCACCAGGCCGTAGGTAATGTCAGTTTCGCCGCTTTTGAGTTGCTCGCCGCTGGCGCGGACTTGAGCCGCATGGGCGCTTGACGAGACGTAAGCGACGCGCACGCGGCGCAGCGAATCGACCCAGGTCACCGCCAACAACTCCGGGTATTGATTGATCAGCGACTCGGCTTGAGACAGGAACTTCTCCTCGTTGACCTCTTTGTTGGAGATATCGCGGCCCAGCCGCATCAATTGCTCTTGTCGTTCTAGCAGTCTGAGCCGTAAACGCTGCTGCGAATATTCAACATCGCGCCGAACAGCTTCTTGTTCGCGGTCAATTTCTTCGACGCGCAGATAAGCAAAAGCGGCAATCACCGCCGCCAAAAAAAGAATCACAGAGAGCAATGGCCCGAGCGTGATGTAGCGGTCTTGCCGTGAGGGGGATTGTTTGCCCCACCAGCGTCGCCAGCCGATTGGCCAGCCCTTGTTCGCCGGCGTTGCTTGGCTGTTTGTTGTGGGGGTGATGGTGTCGTTGTCGGGCATGTTGAGCGCGAAGTTTATAGGAGCCAGCGAGCGGGGTGTCAGGCTGTTGCTTTTTCACGTTGAAGTGAGCGTAATTTCTTAATGTGAAATGATCTGGCACGATTTGAAATTTATAGAAAAATATGAGAAACTCCAAGAAGTGGTCCAAATTGCGTTTACAAACTAAAGCGTAATCAGGTGGGGTGCAGTGCATGCGTTGAGTCGTGGGCACGCCTCGCGAGACCGCTCCAAAAAACGCTACTTTTAATCAGCAGGAGACAGACATGGCTGCCACCCCCCCACAAGCCGACAGCGGCGCGCCCCTAGACCAGGACAACCAAGAAACCCGTGAATGGATGGACGCGCTGTCCGCCGTGATCGAGAGCGAAGGCCCTGAACGTGCTCACTTTTTGCTTGAGCAACTGCTCGAGCATGCGCGCCAGAAAAGCATTGACATGCCATTCTCGGCCAACACCGGCTACGTCAACACGATTGAGACGGACCAAGAAGAACGCTCACCTGGCAACCTGGAAATTGAAGGCCGTCTGCGTGCTTACATGCGCTGGAATGCCATGGCCATGGTCGTCAAGGCGAACCGTCTGCACCCGGCGGATGGCGGTGATCTGGGCGGTCACATCGGCTCGTTTGCCTCGTTGGCCAGTCTGTTCGGTGCCGGCTTCAACCACTTTTGGCACGCTGAAAGTGAAAACCACGGTGGCGATTGCCTCTACATCCAGGGCCACGTGTCGCCAGGCGTGTATGCGCGGGCTTACCTGGAAGGTCGGCTGACCGAAGAGCAGTTGCTGAACTTCCGCCAGGAAGTCGACGGCAAGGGTTTGTCGAGCTATCCGCACCCCAAGCTGATGCCGAACTTTTGGCAGTTCCCAACGGTGTCGATGGGCCTGGGTCCGTTGATGGCTATTTACCAGGCACGTTTCCTCAAGTACCTGCACGCCCGCGGCATTGCCAACACCGAGAACCGCAAGGTTTGGGTTTTCTGCGGCGACGGCGAAATGGACGAGGTCGAGTCGATGGGTGCGATTGGTTTAGCCGCGCGCGAAAAGCTCGACAACCTGGTCTTCGTCATCAACTGCAACTTGCAGCGCCTTGACGGACCGGTGCGCGGCAACGGCAAGATCATCCAAGAACTCGAAAGCGAGTTCCGCGGTGCAGGCTGGAACGTGCTCAAGTTGATCTGGGGCAGCAACTGGGACCCGTTGTTGGCGCGTGACAAGGACGGCGCTTTGCGCAAAATCATGATGGACACCGTCGACGGTGACTACCAAGCCCTGAAAGCCAATGACGGCGCCTACGTGCGCAAGCATTTCTTTGGCAAAGATCCGCGCACGCTGGAGATGGTCGCCAACATGAGCGACGACGACATCTGGAACTTGCGCCGTGGCGGCCACGACTCGCAAAAAGTCTATGCCGCTTTCCACTCCGCCGTGAACCACGTCGGCCAACCGAGCGTGCTGCTGATCAAGACCGTCAAGGGTTTTGGCATGGGCAAAATTGGCGAGGGCAAGAACAATGTTCACCAAACCAAAAAGCTCGCCGACGAAGACATCAAAGCCTTCCGCGACCGCTTCAACATTCCCATTCCTGACAGCCAGTTGGCCGACATTCCGTTTTACAAGCCAGCCGAAGACACGCCAGAAATGCGCTACTTGCATGAGCGACGCAAGGCCCTCGGCGGTTACTTGCCGCATCGCCGTGTCAAAGCCGATGAGCAGTTCACCGTACCGTCACTCGAGACCTTCAAGTCGGTGATTGACCCGACCGCTGAAGGCCGGGAAATCTCGACCACGCAAGCCTATGTGCGCTTCCTCACGCAGCTGCTGCGCGACCAAGCGCTTGGCCCCCGCGTGGTGCCGATTTTGGTCGACGAAGCCCGTACCTTTGGCATGGAAGGCCTGTTCCGCCAGATTGGTATTTACAACCCGGATGGTCAGCAATACACCCCTGTCGACAAAGACCAGGTGATGTACTACAAGGAAGACAAAAAAGGCCAGATCCTGCAAGAAGGCATCAACGAAGCCGGCGGCATGAGCAGCTGGATTGCGGCGGCCACCAGCTACAGCACCAACAACCGGATCATGATCCCGTTCTACGTGTACTACTCGATGTTCGGCTTCCAGCGCATTGGCGATCTGGCATGGGCTGCCGGCGACATGCAGGCACGCGGTTTCTTGTTGGGCGGCACCTCCGGTCGCACCACGCTGAATGGCGAAGGCCTGCAGCACGAAGACGGTCACAGCCATATTTTGGCCAGCACCATTCCCAACTGCATCAGCTACGACCCGACCTTCGCGCACGAAGTCGGCGTGATCTTGCACCATGGCCTAAAACGCATGGTGGAACAGCAAGACAACGTGTATTTCTACATCACGCTGCTGAATGAAAACTATGCAATGCCTGGCTTGACGGCTGGCACCGAAGCGCAAATCATCAAAGGCATGTACCTGTGCAAGCCGGGCGGTAAATCAGCCCAGCGGGTTCAGTTACTCGGCTCTGGCACCATCCTGCGCGAAAGCATCGCGGCGCAAGCCCTGCTCGAGAAAGACTGGGGCGTAGCGGCTGACGTTTGGAGCTGCCCCAGCTTCAACGAGCTGACCCGTGAAGGTCAAGACTGCGAGCGTCACAACCTGCTGCACCCGACTGCTGAGCCACGGGTTTCTTTTGTCAGCCAACAGCTGGGCCAGAGCGAAGGCCCAGTGGTCGCGTCGACCGACTACATGAAGGCTTACGCGGAGCAGATTCGCTCCTTCATTCCCAAGGGTCGCAACTACAAAGTGTTGGGCACCGACGGTTTTGGCCGTAGCGATTTCCGCAGCAAGCTGCGCGAGCACTTTGAGATAGACCGTCATTACATCGTCTTGGCAGCGCTCAAGGCACTTAGCGAAGATGGCCAATTGCCGGTCGCCAAGGTGGCTGAAGCGATCACCAAGTACGGCATCAACACCGACAAAATCAACCCGCTATACGCTTGAGCCTCGGCCTCATCGTGACTCAAGCGACAAAAGTACTGGAGACAACAACATGGCATTGATAGACATCAAAGTTCCCGATATTGGTGACTTCGACGAGGTGACGGTGATCGAGGTGCTGGTCAAGCCGGGCGACACCGTCAAGGCCGACCAATCGCTGCTGACCGTTGAGTCCGACAAGGCGTCGATGGAGATCCCGTCGAGCCACGGCGGCGTGGTCAAAGAACTCCGCGTCAAGCTGGATGACAAGGTCAAACAGGGCTCGATCGTGCTGGTGTTAGAAGCTGAGGCTGAAGCCCCGTCAGCCGCTGAAGCTGAACCAACAGCCGCACCAGCGGCGTCCGCACCGACTGCGCCTGCCCTGCAAGCCGCTGCAGTTGTCGCGCCGGTGGCCGTGGCCAGCGCACCGGTAACAGCGCCTGCTGCACCGGTTGTGGCGGCGGCGGCGACGCCCGCTCAAGCCATGCCCGCGCATGAACCCACTGCGGTGACCGGACAACTGCCGCATGCCTCGCCTTCCGTGCGTAAATTCGCTCGCGAAATCGGTGTCCCGCTGGCAGAAGTCAAAGGCAGCGGTCTCAAAGGCCGCATCACCCAAGACGACGTGCAAGGCTTCGCCAAGTCCGTCATGGCGGGCGACGTGCGGACCCAAGCACAGACTGTTAAAGCGCCGGCTGGCTCAGGTGGCGACGGTGCCGCTTTGGGTTTGATCCCATGGCCGAAAGTCGACTTCGCCAAGTTCGGCCCGATTGAGCGCAAGGAAATGAGCCGCATCAAGAAGATCAGCGGTGCCAACTTGCTGCGCAATGCCATCATGATTCCGGCCGTCACCAACCATGACGACGCTGACATCACGGACCTCGAAGCCTTCCGTGTCTCGACCAACAAAGAGAACGAGAAGTCTGGCGTCAAGGTCACCATGCTGGCCTTTTTGATCAAGGCCTGTGTGGCCACGCTGAAGAAATACCCGGAGTTCAACAGCTCGCTCGACGGCGATGCCATCGTCTATAAAAACTACTGGCACATCGGCTTTGCGGCTGACACGCCGAATGGCTTGATGGTGCCGGTGATTCGCGATGCCGACCAAAAAGGCGTGTTGCAGCTCAGCCAGGAAATGAGCGAGTTGGCCAAGAAAGCCCGCGACGGCAAGTTGGGTTCGGCGGAAATGTCTGGCGCCACCTTCACCATCTCCAGCTTAGGCGGCATTGGCGGCAAGTACTTTTTGCCGATCATCAACGCCCCTGAAGTGGCGATATTGGGTGTCTCCAAAAGCACGATGGCGCCGGTTTGGGACGGCCAGCAGTTTGTGCCGCGCTTGATGTTGCCGATGAGTTTGACTTGGGACCACCGCGTCATTGATGGCGCTGCGGCGGCCCGTTTCAATGTCTACCTGGGTCAGATCCTGGCTGACTTCCGCCGCGTTTTGCTCTGAGCTTTACCCATGACCACCCTTGTCGTTGTGAAAAAAAATGGGCAGGTGGCAATCGCGGCCGATACCTTGGTGACGTTCAGCGACACCAGGCTGAGCAGCCGCTTCGAGTCGAACAGCAAGATCTTCAAGATCGACACGCCGACGGGCAGCAGCTACATCGGTATGGCCGGTACGGTCGCGCACTTTCCGGTGCTGCGCAAAGCGCTGGCTTCGTTGCCGCGAGACCAATTGCGCTTTGGCAGCAAGGACGACGTCTTTGACACCTTTAAGCTGCTGCATCCTGTCCTGAAAGAAAGTTTTTTCTTGCAGACCAAGGAAGACGACAACGACCCTTACGAGTCGAGCCAGTTCAGCCTGGTCATCGCCAATGCGTCAGGCATTTATGGACTGTACAGCTACCGCGAAATTTTTGAATTCAAAGAATTTTGGGGCATTGGCTCTGGCCGCAGCTTTGCGCTGGGTGCCATGCACAGCAGCTGGGACAAAGCCAAAACAGCGCGCGAAGTGGCGCTGGCCGGCATACACGCCGGCATCGAATTCGACAAAAACTCCGCCGGACCGGTGGAGCTGTTCACCCTCAAGTTGAAAGCAAACCCATGAGTCAAGCCCACCTGATCGAAGTCAAAGTGCCAGACATCGGCGACTTTGCAGAAGTCACCATCATCGAAGTCTTGGTCAAGCCTGGCGACACCATCAGAGCGGAGCAAAGCCTGATCACGGTCGAAAGCGACAAGGCCTCGATGGAAATCCCCGCCAGCCATGCCGGCGTGATCAAGGAACTCAAAGTTAAGGTCGGTGATGCCGTCAAAGAAGGCTCGGTGCTGCTGATGCTGGAAGTCGCCGAAGCAGCTGAGGCCCCGGCCACTTCGGCGGCTGCCGTCGCCGTGCCGGTCGCCGTCGTATCAGCTCCGGCCAGCCCAGTCGCGGCATCTGCTGCTCCCTCTGTTGCTGCGCCCAGCGCTGCCAGCTTTGCTGGCACGGCCGACCTCGAGTGCGACATGTTGGTGCTAGGCGCCGGCCCCGGGGGTTACTCGGCGGCTTTCCGTGCGGCGGATCTCGGCTTGAAAGTCATTTTGGTTGAACGCTACGCCACCCTCGGCGGTGTTTGTCTGAACGTTGGCTGCATCCCATCGAAGGCACTGTTGCATGTGGCCGCCGTGATGGACGAGGTCAAGCATTTCGACGCGCTCGGTGTGAGCTTTGGCGAACCCGTGCTGGACATCAACAAGCTGCGCACGCACAAAGAAAAAGTGGTCGGCAAACTCACCGGCGGTCTGGCCGCCATGGCCA
Source organism: Polaromonas sp. (assembly GCA_041442125.1). Lineage (GTDB taxonomy): Bacteria > Pseudomonadota > Gammaproteobacteria > Burkholderiales > Burkholderiaceae_C > Polaromonas. The sequence goes on from JASDRC010000009.1 coordinate 39,392, forward strand.
AGATGCGCAAAGTCACCGTGGTGCGCGGTTACGGCAACTTTGTCGGCGCCAACCATGTGGAGGTCAGCGAGACCTCGGGCGATGCGCAAGCGCAAACCGGTAAGAAACAAACCATTGCGTTCAAAAAGTGCATCATCGCCGCCGGCTCGCAAGCTGTGCGCTTGCCATTCATGCCAGAAGATCCGCGCGTGGTCGATTCGACCGGCGCCCTCAATCTGAAGGAAGTGCCGAAGCGCATGTTGATTTTGGGTGGCGGCATCATCGGCCTGGAAATGGGCACGGTTTACAGCACCCTCGGTGCGCGTTTGGATGTGGTCGAAATGATGGACGGCCTGATGCAAGGCGCGGATCGCGACTTGGTCAAGGTCTGGCAAAAAATGAATGCGCCGCGTTTCGACAACATCATGCTGAAGATCAAAACCGTGGGCGCCAAAGCAACACCAGCCGGCATTGAAGTCACCTTCGAAGGCGAGGGCGCTCCTGCGCCGCAAACTTACGACATGGTGCTGCAAGCCGTCGGTCGTACGCCAAACGGCAAGAAACTCTCTGCTGACAAAGCCGGCGTCAATGTGAGTGACCGCGGTTTCATTCCGGTCGACATTCAGATGCGCACCAATGTGCCGCATATCTTCGCCATCGGCGACATCATCGGTCAACCGATGCTCGCGCACAAAGCGGTGCATGAAGCGCACGTGGCCGCCGAAGTGATTGCCGGTGAGTTGCAGGGCAACAAAGAATTGGCCAGTGCCGCCTTCAACGCTCGGGTGATCCCAAGCGTCGCCTACACCGACCCCGAAATCGCTTGGGTTGGCCTGACTGAGACCGAAGCCAAAGCGCAAGGCATCAAGGTTAAAAAAGGTCTTTTTCCGTGGACGGCTTCAGGCAGGGCGATTGCCAATGGCCGCGACGAAGGCGTCACTAAACTGCTGTTTGACGACAGCCCGGAAGCCCACGGTCACGGCAAAATTCTGGGCGGCGGCATGGTTGGCACGCATGCGGGCGACATGATCGGTGAAGTCGCCTTGGCGATCGAGATGGGCGCTGACGCCATCGACATCGGTAAGACGATTCATCCGCACCCGACGCTGGGCGAAAGCATCGGCATGGCGGCTGAAGTGGCACACGGCAGCTGCACGGACTTGCCGCCGAGCAAGAAATAATTCGTTGTCTCGCCCGCAACCAAAAAAGCCCGGACGGTTTCGCGTCAGGGCTTTTTTGCTGGGCACAACGAGTCACGAGTCATAAAGTACTGTGTATTTGAAAGGGGTGATCGCCCTTATCCAGGAGGTGTTGTCGCTTTTGGGTCCGATCTGTGGCGGGCAGATGTGAATCACCGCCTTTATCACGCGCAGCGCGGGCATCCGCCAAATACCGAACTATATTGGGGTGGATTCAGAGCCACCGCGTACCACGCCCGCACGAGGCCCGACGCTGTGGGAGGGGGGCGATGCGCAGATGGGCGGTGGTGTCGACGTTTCGCCAGATTGGGACGAGGCGGCCCAATCGGCGCCGGAGGATGAGGTCCATCAGCGCGTCAGTTGGTAAAGGGTGGCAACAACAGTTTTACCAACGCTGCGGAGCGGGGCTGCGCCCGGCACTGCTCACTGGAGAGGCGTGTCGCAGCGCCTCGTGCTTCTGGTGCTCAGCGATTGTTCGAATCGACCCGGATCAGCGGCCTTTGGGGCCCCTAAACCGATGTCATAGTTTTACGCGGTTTAATTACCCATCCCTAAAGGCCGTCATGCTAAAGAAACAGACTATGGCGAGGTTCAGCCAGCAACCCAAGTTTTCCAAACATGCCACCATGGTCCTAAGACAACCGCGATTTTGACAACGTTGCAGCTGAGCTTGCCACCATTGGCTTCGCAGCGGACGAGGTCGATGCCCTGATGGGTGAGATCTGGCTCAAATTTTCGACAACAATTTTGGCCAAATCGACGGACAACCAAGCGCCGCCAGCTGAAGTCAACACAACGGATACAACCACTGGCAGCGTTCAGACTTCCAGCGACCACGACCACGACCACGACCACGACCACAACACCACGACCCGCACCCACCAAACGCCTCACTCAACAAGTATCAGTACCGAAAGTAGGACAAACATCATGACCATGCAAACAGACAGCGTGAAGGACGCAGCCTTGGCGGCCCCCCCTTCAGTTGACAAAATAATATTCGCCCTGTCGGGTGGCTTTATCGCGCTATTTTGTTTATGGGCTCTGGTAGACCTTAAAGGTTTATCCAGCGCTGTAGACATTGGCTTTGCCTTTTCGGCCAAGTACTTTGGCT
>JASDRC010000010.1:0-15982 GCA_041442125.1 Polaromonas sp.
CCGGTGTCGGGGCAGGCGATCAGGTAATTGAAATTGCGCAGGCTGTTGCCCGTCCAGATGCGTTCGACGATCATGCGTGGCCTTGTGTGGTGTGGTTCATCGGCTCATTTTAGGAGCGCCGCGCATCGCCTAGGGTGTGCAAGGCTGTTCAAGAGCAGGCCGGGTTGTGCTGTGTTTGCTGCAAAATGAGCGCTCACCGATTCTCCTGTTTTATTTCTAGCCGCACTATGAAAAGCAAGCTCGCCAGCAGTGGCCTCGTCTACTCGACCGACAGCGGTCGCACCTGCCCGGATTGCCGCCAAGCGGTGGCCCAGTGCGTTTGCAAAAGCGCCAAACCCCGGCCCGCCACCGATGGCGTGGTGCGCATTTCCCGCTCAGCCAAAGGCCGCGGTGGCAAAACTGTGACCTTGATTCAAGGCCTGCCCTTGGACGATGCCGCGTTGATGCAGCTCGGCAAGCAACTCAAAGCCGCTTGCGGTTCGGGCGGCACCGTCAAAGACGGCGTGATTGAAGTCCAGGGCGATCACCGCGAGTTGCTGCAGCGCCTGCTGTTGGACAAAGGCTACAGCGTCAAGTTGTCGGGCGGCTGAACAGTGCACGGCTGAAACTCAACACACATGAACACCACGCCTCTCACTTTACGCATCGGCTCTGGCGCAGGCTACGCCGGCGACCGCGTCTTGCCAGCGCTTGAACTGGCCGAAAAAGGCCAACTCGATTACCTCGTTTTTGAGTGTCTTGCCGAGCGCACGATTGCGTTGGCCCAACTGGAACGCAGCCATCAACCAGACCGTGGCTTTGACCCGTTGCTGACCCAGCGCATGCGCGCGGTGCTGGGCCCGTGCATGCAACAAGGCGTGCGCATCATCACCAACATGGGTGCGGCGAATCCGCTGCAAGCCGGTCATGAAGTGCTGCGGGTGGCGCGTGAACTTGGCTTGCCGCAGGTCAAAGTCGCGGTGGTCTTGGGCGACGACGTGCTCGAAGTCTTGACCACTCGCGGCATGGCATTGCCTTTGATGGAGTCGCCTCTCACGTTGGTATCGCTCAAAAGCGACATGATCTCTGCCAACGTCTACTTGGGTGCCGATGCTTTGTTGCCGGCGCTGCAGACCGACGCGCACGTCATCATCACCGGTCGGGTGGCTGACCCAGCGCTGTTTTTGGCGCCGCTGATGCACGGCTTTGGCTGGGCCGCAGACGATTGGACGCGGCTTGGCAAAGGTGTGTTGGTCGGTCATTTGCTGGAGTGTGCGGGACAAATCACCGGCGGCTACTTTGCCGATCCTGGTTACCGCGACGTGCCGGACTTGGCGCATCTGGGCTTTCCGCTGGCCGAAGTCGATGCCTCGGGCGATGCGGTGATCACCAAGGTGGCAGGTTCTGGTGGCTGCGTGACCACCGCCACTTGCACCGAGCAATTGCTCTATGAAATTGAAAATCCGGCGCGCTATTTGCAACCGGATGTGGTGGCTGATTTTTCGCAGGTTTGTTTGACGCAGGTCGGCCCCGACCGGGTGCAGGTCAGCGGCGGGGCAGGGCAGTCGCGCCCGGACACCCTGAAAGTCACGGTCGGTCACCGCGAAGGTTTCATTGCCGACGGCCAGATGTCGTACGCCGGTCCGGGCGCTGTGGCGCGTGGCCAATTGGCGCTGGATGTGCTCCGGATTCGTTTGAACGAAGCTGGTTTTGCCGACTGCGAAAGCCGCTACGAGTTGATCGGTGTCAACACTATTCTGGGTGGCCGGATCATGTCCAGCCTTGAGCCTAAAAACGAGCCGAGTGAGGTGCGTTTGCGCTTAGCGATGCGCGTGAAGACAGCCGATCAAGCCAAAGACGTTGTCAACGAGGTTGAAGCGCTGTACCTGAACGGCCCGGCCAGTGGCGGCGGTGCGACCAAGAGCGTGCGCGAAGTCATTGCCGCTGCGTCGGTCTTGATTCCGAGGGATTGGGTGACTACGTCGGTTTTGGTTTTGGATAATTGACATGCTGCTCAGAGATATCGCCCACGCCCGCACCGGCGACAAAGGCAACCGCAGCACGCTGTCGGTGGTGGCCTATGACGCCAAACACTACCCGCTGCTTGAGAAATTATTGACACCTGACCGTGTCAAGGCGCACTACGACGGCATGGTTCAGGGCCCGGTGGAACGCTATTGTCTACCGCACTTGGGGGCGCTCAATTTTGTGCTGCATGGTTCTTTGGCCGGCGGCGTGACACGTTCGCTGGCACTGGATGCGCATGGCAAATGTTTGGCGTCGGGGCTGCTGGCCATGGTTTTACCCGCCGACGCCTGGCGCCATCAGTAATAATTAACCACTTATTTCCGGAAATTCCAAATGAACTCATTCCTGCGCCCCACGCTGGCCACATCTGCGACCCGATGGTTGCTCAAAAGCTGCGTCGCTGCACTGAGCGTTTATGCCGCGATGGCCAACGCTCAAACTTACCCGAGCCGGCCGATCAAAGCTGTCGTGCCGTTTGCCGCTGGCAGTGCCACCGACCAGATCGCCCGCGCCTTTGCTGCCAAAATTTCTGAAATCCTCGATCAGCCGGTGATTGTCGACAACAAGGCTGGCGTCAACGGCATGTTGGGCGCCGACTACGTGGCCAAGGCGGCTCCCGATGGTTACACCATCTTGGTCGGTACCAATAGCACCAACGCAGCCCTCAAAAGCCTGATGAAAAAGCTGCCCTACGACCAAGACACGGCTTTTGCGCCCGTCGCCTATTTGGGTTCCGTTCCGCTGATCGTGGCGATCAACAACGAGGTGCCGGCTAAAACGCTGAAAGAGGTGGTGGCGCTGGCCAAAGCCAAGCCAACCTACCTGACATTTGCCAGCGCCAGCACCTCGCAGCTGGTGTCCACTGAAGTGCTGGCCAGCATGGTCAACATCAAGATGACCAACATCCCGTACAAGAGCGGCCCAGCGGCGATGACCGACTTGATCGGCGGTCAAGTGAACTTGTTCACGGCCGACTTCGCAGTCATGCTGCCGCAAGTCAAAGCCGGTAAGGTACGCGGCTTGGCGGTGACGTCAGCCACGCGCTCCAAGGCGATTCCTGAGCTGCCGACGGTGAATGAGGCGTTGGGTTTGAAAGACTACGAGCTGATTGCTTACTTTGCGGTGTTCGCCCCGGCCGGCACGCCGCACAAGATCGTTTTGAAGTTGAACCGCGCTATCAATATTGCCGCTGGCAGCAAAGACATTTTGGAGCGTTTTGCCGCCCTCGGTTTTGAGACCGAGCCCGGCACGCCAGAAGCGCTGGGTGAGCGCTCCAAGGCAGAAAGCGCCAAGTGGGCCAAGGCCATCAAGGACGCCAAGATCGAACCGCAGTGAGCAGCTGGGGACCGCTTTTCGTCACTTTGTTGATTCAAGCCATGGCCTCCATGGCCCTCTTGACCTTGCCAGTGATGGCGCCGGTGGCGGCCAAGGACTTGGCGGTTTCGCCCACCTTGGTCGGCTTGTACATCGCCATCAGTTACGGCGGTGCGTTGATGTCGACTTTGCTGGCGGGCGCCGCGGTGGCACGCTTCGGGGCTATTCGCGTCAGTCAAATCAGCTTGCTGCTGTGCGCCTTGGGCTTACTCTTGTGTGCGGTGCCTTGGTTGCCAGCGGTTTGCATGGGCGCCGTGCTGATCGGCTGGGGTTATGGCCCGATCACGCCGGCGAGCTCGCATTTGCTGGCGCGCACCACCGCGCCGCATCAGATGTCATTGGTTTTTTCGATCAAACAAACCGGCGTTCCTTTGGGCGGCATGATGGCCGGTGCCATCGTCCCCTTGCTGTTGCTCAGCATGAATTGGCATGCCAGTTTGCTGGTGGTGGCCGCAGCTTGCGTGCTGTGTGCGGTGCTGTCGCAGCCATTGCGCAGCCCGTTGGACGCCGATCGCAAAGTCGCTCAGCCTGTCGCCTTCAAATTGGCCAACTTCGCGCAGCCGATTCGGCTGGTGCTGGCGCACCGGGCTTTGGCCACCATGGCCGGGTGCTCCTTTGTTTTCTCCATGGTGCAGCTGTCGCTCAGTGCCTATCTGGTGACGTATTTGTACGATGATTTGTCGTATGGCTTGGTTGCTGCAGGGGTGGCTTTGTCTTTCACGCAGGCCGGTGGTGTGATCGGGCGCGTGGCCTGGGGCTATGTGGCTGACCGCTGGTTGGGCGCCCCTAAAACACTGGCGCTGCTGGGCGCTGTGATGGCCTTCAGTGCCCTGGCTACCGCTTTCTTGACGGCGACTACACCGCAAGTTTGGGTCTGGTTAATTTTGAGCATCTTTGGCGCATCCGCCATCGGCTGGAACGGCGTTTACCTGGCAGAGGTGGCACGTCAGGCACCCAAAGGCAAAGCCAGCATGGCGACTGGCGGCACCTTGGCTTTCACCTATCTGGGTGTGGTTCTCGGGGCGCCGGTGTTTGGCGCGTTGTCGGGTTTCTTTGGCACCTACCGCGCTGGATTTTTGGTCTTGATGGCCGCCTCGGCGGTGTGCGGCATGGTGTTGTGGTTGAACCAGCGCCGGGCCGTGGCAGCGACGATCTGATTCGAAGATCGGCGTTGCCGGCCCGACTGACCGCTCAAGCCGCCAACAAACGCCCAGCCTGCCAGTCACGGGCCATCTTTTGCGCGTCGCTGATTTGTTGCACGCTCATGTGTTGGGTCATCGCGTCACGGTTCTTGATGGCCACGCTGTTGCCGGCGGCGGCTGCGATGTTGAACCACATGTGGGCGCTTTTGTAGTCTGCTGCCACGCCTTCAGCTTTGGCGTACATGACGCCCAAGTTGCCCTGCGCGCCGCCTTGGCCCTGTAATGCAGCCAGCCGGTACCATTTCAAGGCTTCTGCGAAGTCTTGGGTGACGCTTTTGCCTCTTTCATGCATGAGGCCCAGGTTGAACTGCGCGCCGCCTTGGCCCTGAAGCGCGGCTCGCAGATACCAGTTCAGTGCCTCGGTGTAGTCTTGTAAAACACCTTGGCCTTTTTCGTACATGAGACCCAAGTTGCTTTGGGCGCTGGCATGGCCTTGCAGGGCCGCGAGCTGGTACCAATGCACCGCTTCAGTGAAGTCTTGCATGACGCCTTCGCCAGTGCTGTAGATTGAACCCAAGGCGAACTGCGCTGCTGCGTCGCCTTTGGTGGCGGCACTTTTGAATTTTTTAAGCGCCTCGACGTCGTCTTCTTGCACAAAAGTAGCGCGCTCCTCATGGGCATTTTCTTCGCGCGACCCTCCCGACTTTTGCGCCAATGTTCTCAGTGCGTTTAAAAATATATTTTTCATACGGGGTCTGTTGATATCGCCTGCAGGGCTTGCCTCGTAGTTTGATGTGTCTATTGAAGAGAAGATTATGAATCCTTAGGCTCGAACGATTTGTCGAATATTTTATTTTTTTGAGGTCGATCAAGGTAGGTCAACCATTTGGTCTGTGTTCTCAGCGCCCCGTGAAAACGGGCTGGTGTTTTTCGTTGAAGGCCGCCACGCCTTCTCGTCGGTCCTCGGTGTCGACCAGAAGGTCGTAGGCTTCGACCTCAAAACGGAACGCAGTGCGGAGTTTCATTTGAATGCCGTAGCGGACGGATTTTTTGATCTGCCGCATTGACAGCGCAGTACCTTGTCAATCGCCAGCCCATCACCGCTTGTGAAGCGCGGCCGCTCATGCCTAACGTCGGCCCCCAAGGCTCAAGCCGCTGCCTTCAAGTCGTCTTCAATCTCAGCCAATAGGACTTTGAGTTGCTCGTAGTCCACGGGTTTGACCAAGTGGTGGTCAAAGCCTGCGGCGAGTGAGCGGGCTTTGTCGCTGGCTTGGCCGTAGCCGGTGAGGGCGATCATCTTGGTGTTGTACAGCTGCGGCAGCTTGCGCAGTTTTTGCGCGAGTTCAGTGCCGTCCATGTCGGGCAGGCCGATGTCCAGAATGAAGATCGCCGGCTGGCTCAGCTCTTCTTGGACTTGTTGCAAGGTCGACAGGCCGTCAAAGCTGACGGCCACATGAAAGCCGTCTAGTTGCAACAGCATGGCCAGTGTTTGTGCGGCGTCGACGTTGTCGTCGACCAAGTGCAGCTTGAGGGCGCGACTCGATACGCTCGTGGCTGTGGTGACCGCAGGCAGGGTTAAATCCTCGACGCGGGCGCAGGGTAAATACACGTTGAAGCTGGAGCCCTTGCCATGTCCCGGGCTGTCTGCCGTGACCCGCCCGCCATGCAGTTGAACCAGGCTCTTGACCAGTGCCAGGCCAAGGCCGAGACCGCCTTGACGGCGGGTGGAAGAACGTTCGCCTTGGGTGAACAAATCGAAAATGTCGGGCATCAGGTCGAGGTCGATGCCGTTGCCGTTGTCGCCCACGGTCAGGCGCAGCTCGCTCGCTTCAATGGCCACCCGAAGGTCCAGATAACCGCCTTCGGGGGTGTACTTGGCCGCGTTGTTCAACAAATTGCTGGTGACTTGAACCAGCCGGGCATGGTCGCCATTGACTGGCAATGGGGCCGCGGGCAGTGAGACCGAGAAGTGATGCTGGCTCGACTCGATGAGGGGGCGAATTTGTTCAACCGCCACTGCCACCGCGGTGGCAAAGTCGATGGTTTCGAGCTTCAGCGTGACTTGGCCACGGATGATTCTAGAGATGTCCAGCAGGTCGTCAATGATGCGTGCCATGTGCTTGGCCTGGGTGCCGATGATTTGGCCGGTGCGCTGCACCGTCGAGTCGTCTGGCGCTGCCAGTGTGAGCATGTCTGCGCCGGTCATGATGGGCGCCAAGGGGTTGCGCAGCTCGTGCGCCAGCATGGCGACGAATTCGTCCTTGCGCTTGTCGGCACGCTTCAAGGCCTCGGCCAGATCGACCAGTTTTTCACCTTCGCGGGTCAACGCTTGGCGCTGTTCGTACAGCCGGTCCAGCATCTGGTTGATGGACGCCGACAGGCTGGCGACTTCTTCGGTGCCGGTGGTTTGTGCGCGCTCCCGGCTCAAGCCATCCCTGACCAAGTGGCTGGCAAACAACTGCAGCTTGCGCAGGTCGCGGGTCAGTACCGCGGCCATGTGCGCGCCGCCAACCACCACGGCGATGAACAGCCCCAACACCAACAAAAAGATCGGTAAAAACAAAGGCGAGAGGGAGCGGTTGCTGTCCAGTGGCGACATGCCTTGGATGCGAAAGTCAAGTGCACCGAATACCGCTGGCGCGGCGACCGAGCTGGTCTGGGTGGGTCCGCCAGGCAGTGGCGGGCCCCAGAGCAGTTGCATGTGCGCATCAGAATGCAGCGAACTCAGCGCGATCTTGTACAAAAGACCGCCTTTTGGCGTTTTGGCGTTGGGGTAGACCAAGGGCGCAAAGGCCACCAGTTCGTGGCTTTCAGCGCGCAGAAAAATCCTAGAAGCGGGTCGTCCCAAGGGGAGTTTTTCTCGCATCCAGGCCCGCTCTTCAGCGCTGAACTCAGCTTGGTTGCTGGCGATTTCACTGCCCAGGGCGTCGGTGAAAAGGACTTGCACTGTGATGCCGTTGACTTGCCGGATGCCGGCCAAAAAGGGCAGCAGATAAATTTCTTTGCCGGCGCGGTCGACCAGTCCGGTGGTCAACAGCGTGCTGCTTGCGACTTCCGTCATGCGGGTGGCGAGTGCGGCCAGGTTGAGGCCGATGGTTTGCGCATGAAACTGCCGTTCGCGGGCCGCCAGCTCTTGCATGGCGTCTGCGTGCTGGCGCGTCAGCAGCCACCAAGACGCGAGGGAAGTCAGCAACAAAGCGCCTGCCGCCAAACCAGCGGCGGCCAAGGCAAAGCGCCTGGCCAAGCTGGTGGGCAGAGAAGATGTGGTCAACATGCGTTTGGTTTGACTCAGTCCGAAACCCAGATGAATGGGGCGGACTCGAGGGGCAGTGTCGCTTGGCTTATTTGTGGCAGGTGCCATCGGATGGGTGAGGTGGCAATTTTCACCGAAAAACAAGCCATTACACGCGGTCCAGCGGTGACAAGGCCTGTAATAAAAACGTAACAACTGCCCTGCACGGCGCTGAAATGCCGGCTGGCCTCAGCGGTACAAGACAGTGATGCTGATCCGCCGGTTGCGTGGGTCGAGCGGATCGTTCGGGTTGTAAGGCGCGGTGTCCGCAACCCCTTCAATGCGCGCAAAGCGGCTTGATTTGACGCCATTTTTCTCGACGATCTGGCGGGTGGCTTCGGCGCGCTCAGCCGACAAAGACCAGTTGTTGCGGTCGTCCGAGTTCGAAAACGCCACGCTGTCGGTGTGGCCGCGCAGGGCCAGTTTGTTCGGCATGGTGCCGAGTGACTTAGCGACTTCGTCGAGCAAGGCTTGGGCCCGCGGCAACAGGCGCGTGGTGCCCAACGCAAACATGGCGAAGTCAGCTTTTTCGATGATCTCGATGCGCAAGCCATCTTTCTCGCGGACAAATTTGACTTGCTCTTTCAGGTTCTCAAGGTTCGGGCTTTTCTCCAGCCGCTCACTGACTTCTTTTTCAAGCTTGTCAAAAGCCGCCTTGTCGGCATCTTCCACAATTTTCTTTTTCTCAGCCTCGCTGACTTGATCGGGGTTGGTCCGCTCGTTGCTGTTGGGCGATGGCTCGTTTTCGGTCGGTCCGCCTTCGGACCGGGGCGTCACCCGCTCCATGGCGGCCGTCTGCTTGGCAGAGAACGGAAAGCCGTCGGGGTCAATGATGGAGCGGCCACCCAAGATGCCGTTGGAGCCGGCGAGTTGCCCCATGGTGACATTGCTGTGCGACGTCGGCTTGAAGTAGTCGGCAATGCTTTTGCGCTGGTTCTCGTTGGTTGCACCGAGCAGCCACATGAGTAAAAAGAAGGCCATCATGGCGGTCATCATGTCTGCCAAGGCGATTTTCCAAGCGCCACCGTGGGCGCCGCCATGCCCGTCGTCAATGATTTTTTTGATGACGATGACCGGGGCCAGCGGCGCTGGAACGGCATCGGCCGCCGGTGTTGCCGCTGCAGTTGGCGCTGTTGCAGCAGTTGCTACCGCCTTGGCTGCCGCTGCGTCTGGTGGAATAGGGACAGCCTCTTCAGCCATGTTTATTTGCCGCGCAGACCGTCAAAGACCTCAGCAAAGCTGGGCTGGTTGTGGTGGCTGATGCCAACCCGCGCCGCTTCGATGATGAGCGGCATTGGGTGGCCGTGCATGGTGCCAATGATGATTTGTTTGACAACTTTATAAATCTCAGCTTCGTCTTCAATGATTTGCTTGAGACGGCCGGCCATTGGGTCGACCAAACCGTAAGCGAAAAACACCCCCAAGAACGTGCCGACCAAGGCGCCACCAATCAGGGCCCCCAGAATCGCCGGTGGCTGGTCAATCGCGCCCATGGTTTTCACCACGCCCAGCACGCAAGCCACAATGCCCAACGCCGGCAGCGCGCCCGCCATCGAGGCCAGCGCCTCAGCCGGCTTCATGGCGCCGTGGTGATGCGTCTTGATGGACTGATCCATCACTTCTTCAACGGCGTAAGCGCTCAGGTTGCTGGAAGAGACCACCAGCAAACGAATCGTGTCGGTGATCAGGTGCAGCAAGTCGTGGTCTTTGAGCAGCGCCGGGTACTCGCCAAAAATCGCACTCGCTTCGGGATTTTCAATGTGTGCCTCAAGCGCTACCGCCCCCTCGGTCTTAAGGGTTTTCATGATCTTGGAGACAACGAAAATCGTGCTGAGGTAATCGTCTTTTTTGTACTTGGGCCCTTTGAAAACTTTGCCGAAACCGGCCAGAGTGGCTTTGACCACGGCCGGGCTGTTGCCAATCAGCATGGCGGCGACCGCCGCGCCGCCAATGATGAAGGTCTCAACCGGTGCTGCTTTGATGATGGGTGCCATGCTGCCGCCCGCGATGATGAAACCACCAAAGACGCAGACAAACAGAACAACAATACCAATAGCGCTAATCATTGACTTTCTCCATGCAAGTCGAGCTCAATGCGCGGTGGTGTTGGTTTGCGCTGGCAGCAAAGACGGTACATCGCGCCAAGCTTGGCGAATTTCATTCATCAGGCCGTGGACTTCGCTCAGCGCATCGAGGTCGTTGTGGATGTTGATGTGCAGCAAGCGGCGGGTGATGTAACTGTACAGCTCGTTCAGGTTGTTGGCCAAATCGCCGCCTTTTTCGAAATCAAGTGCGCCTTGCAGGCCAAATAAAATACGGTTGGCGCGGGCCAAGCTTTTGCCTTTTTCGGCGATGGCGCCATGCTGGATGTGGCCGCGTGCAGCCATCATGCTTTCGATCAAGCCGTCAAACAGCATTTGGATCAGTTCGACCTTGTTGGCCACAACGGCTTGGCTGGCAACATTGCCGGCGCCATAACTTTCCATGGCCTTGAAATGAACTCGCATGTCGATCGCTCCTGATTAACTGACTATGGACACTTCAGGTATCGGCATGCCAGCGAAAAACTTGAGGGCAAACGACAGGCCAGCGGCGATTCAGCCCCGCTGGCGAGCCTTGCCTGGCAGCGGCTCAGCCACTTGCAAGGTCACACGCAGTTTTTTGACCACCGCACTCAAAAGCTGGCTGACGCGCGACTCGGTCACGCCCAGCACTTCGCCAATTTCTTTCAGGTTGAGTTCTTCGACGTAGTACAGGCTCATCAGCAGCTGATCGCGTTCGGCCAACTCGCCAATCGCGCCGGCCACCGCACCCATGAACTGGGCGTGCTCAACGATGGCGTCAGGCTGCTGCGAGCTGTCGTCGGCGATGTTCATGACCTCGTCATTCATCACCTCCATCGAATAGGTTTCAAAGCGCTTGGCTTGACCGCGTTCTTTTTGGAAAGCATCCAAGTCTTTGCCGACGTGTTCGGCCAATTCGGTTTGCGTCGGCACTCGGCCCAGCTCAGAGGCGAGGGCGTCGGTCGCTTTGCTGTGTGATTTGTTGAAAGCCACCGCCGAGCGCGGCAAAAACGACAGCCGCCGAACTTCGTCCAGAATGGCGCCGCGGACCCGGCTGTGGGCAAAGCCTTCAAACTCAATGCCTTTGCTCGGATTGAAGGCGCGCGCTGCTTCGAGCAGGCCAATCATGCCGACTTGAATCAATTCATCGAGCTCCATGAACGGCGGGATGCGCACCTTCAGGTGCAGCGCCACGCGCTTGACCATGCCCATGTGCGCCAGCACCAAGGCTTCATGGTTGTTCTGAACTTCCTCGTACAGACGAATGGGGGGGGCCATGTTGTCAGGTCCGCTGGACCAGCCTTTCAACGAAAAATTCAAGCCCGCCCGAGGCTTCTTCGATGAGCTCGAGTTTTTCGGTGGCGTTGGCCATCAGCCGAAAATCGCGGGCGCCAGCGCTGTCGGGCGCAAATTCCAGCACCGATTGGTGTTTTTTCAACGACAACAAAATATGAATGTCGTTCTCGATGGTCGCCAAGTATTTCACGCTTTGATTTAAAAATCGCGCACAGACGGCGTTCATGCGGTTGAACAACACTTGGCCTTCTTTTTGGCTGTTCATGCCGTTGAGGACCAGGTAAATTTCATTCAAACTGCACTCTTGAATCAAGATTTTGATCATGCCGTAGGCGTCGGCTATCGATGACGGGTCATCTCGCACGACGATGTAGCGTCGAGGGCAAGCGGCCATGAAGGCCAGTACCGAGGGCGAAATGCCGGCAGCCATGTCCACAATCAAATAGTCGATTTCTTCTTCAAGGGTGCTGAAGGCTTGCACAACAGTAGCCGCCTGAAACAAACTCAGTGCGGCCATCTCTTGTTGGCCGGAGGCCCCTGGTACCAGGCGAATCCCCGAGCGTGTCGTGACGATGATGTCTTGCAGGGATTTCTCGCCGCTTAAAAAGTGACTCAGGTTGTAAGGGCAATGGGCCCCCAGTGCAATGTGAGCGTTGGCCATGCCAGCGTCAGCGTCCAGCACCATGACGCGCTTGCCCATGAGTTGCAGAGCGACCGCTAAATTCACAGAGACGATGGTTTTTCCGACGCCCCCTTTGCCGCTGGCGATGCCGATGACTTGCGTTCGGGACGGCTTGCTCATGCGATCTTTCAAAAAGAGGTACTTCATGGCACTGCCAGTTTGGACTGAAACGGGCGAAGTCCGCGTTGTTCGAGCAAACCAGTAGCCATTTTTTCAACCAGCGGTGGGATAGAGGATTGCAGCTGTGCCAAGCCCAGCACAACCAGTTTTTGAACCGGAAAATCGCGGATCAGGTCAACCGACCCGACACCGTCACTGGCACCCGACAAGCCGATAGAGTGGTTGGTCAAAAAGTGCAGCAGCGGCCACGGTTGCGAGCTCTCGTCGACTTTGCTGACCAGCAGGCTGTGCCAAAAAACACCGCTGGCGATGAGTTTGGCCAGCGTGGCGCTGGACGCGTCGGCCGGCACCACAGCGTGGCAGCCACAATCTGACCGGACTGACAAGATTTCAGCCACCCGGGCATTCATTTGCACGCCTGGGGTGTCAATCAGAACCAATTTGCGCGGTGCCAACTCGTTCAGCAGCAGCTCTAAGGTGGCGGCGTCGCCAGCCCTGAAGCTGTCAACGCCAAGTTGTGACGCCAGCATTTGGGTTTGACTCCAAGCCCCTGCCCGGACATCTTGGTAACTGATGATGGCGACGTTGTGGGCCCCGTGCAAGGCCTCGGCATGCCGCGCCAGACGCGCTGCCATGAGGCTTTTGCCGGCGCCGGAAGGGCCTGCCAACAAGTGCACGCCGGTGACCGGCAGGGCGACGGCGGGGCGGTCTAATGAATGCGTCAATTGCGCCTTCAGCGCCTGCATGGCTTGGCCCGTTGTGGCGTGCTCTTTCAGGCTGTCGAGCAGCAGGGCACGCAGTTCTTGGGGAATCGCCGCTTCGCCCAAAGCCCGCGCCAAGGGTTGCACTTCAGGAGCCAAACTCAGGCCGCTTTGCCAGCCGGTGGTTTGTTGGTTCAGGCGGAATTCCCGGCGGATCAAGGCCAGTTCGTCGCGCACCAAGTCAACAATTTCGCGACCACGCAAATAGTCGCGGGCGTCATGTGGGTTGACATCGGTGCTGGGCCGTTCGGCTTGCTTCAAGCTGTCCCGAAAGTTGATGGGTTCGGTGATTTCTGGTCTGGTTAGGACCGCTTTGGTCGGCGAGATGTCCAACAGCGAGACCGCACGCGCTTGGCCGGCGCTGCTGGGAGTCTCGGCGTCTGGCAAGTCCAGCGCGACCACCAGTTCCGTCTGGCCGTTGACCAGATGGTTGGAGATGATCAGAACGTCTGAGCCATAAAGCGCAATCGCCTTGTCGGTGGCGCTGCGGGTGTCGCGGGCAAGTATTCGCTTGAGTTGCATGGCAGTAGGGCTTATTTTTTGGATTCGGCGTGCACGGTGTGAATGACTTTGACCATTTGGTCCTCAGGAATTTCGCTGTAAGACAAGATGGTCATGTCTGAGACTCGAAAACGAACTGCCTTTGACAGCCAAGGCCGGATCGCCGGTGAGACCACCAACACGGCTGGGTGACCTTGTTCTTCGACAGCGCGTGCGCCTTCGCGCAGGGCGCTGAAGAGGCGCTCCGCCAAGCCGGGCTCTAACACCATGTTTTGACTCGTGCCGCTTTGCTGCAACACGTTGTGCAGCAGCTGTTCTAAGCCGGGGTCGAGCGTGATGACGGACAAACCGTTTTGCGCGTCGACCAGCCCTTGCACAATCATCCGGCCGAGTTTGGGTCGGATGATGGAGGTCAGCTGATCCGGGTCTTGCGTGCGTCCGCAGGCTTCAGACAGCGCCTCAACAATGGTCCGCATGTCGCGGATCGAGACCGATTCACCCAGCACGTTTTGCAAGGTTCGGGTGACCACGCCCAGCGACAGTTTGCCTGGCACCAAGTCTTCCACCAGCTTGGGTGACTTGGCGGCCAGTTTGTCAAGCAGTTGCTGAACTTCGTCGTGGCTGAGCAGGTCTGAGGCGTTGTCGCGCAGCACCTTGTTCAAGTGGGTCGCCACGGCCGTGCTAGCGTCGACCACGGTGTAGCCTAGCGTGCGAGCGTGGTCGCGCTGTGAGGGGTCAATCCAGACGGCATCCAACCCAAAGGCAGGTTCTTTACAGGCGACACCTTCGAGCGTGCCATAGACCTGGCCCGGGTTGATGGCCATTTCGCGACCGACGCGGATTTCGCCTTTGCCGCGGATCACCCCCTTCAGCACGATGTGGTAGGTGTCGGGGTCAATGTTCAGAGCGTCACGGATGCGCACCGGTTGAATCAAAAAGCCGAGTTCGACGGAGAGCTTTTTGCGCACGCCCTTGACGCGCGCCATCAGCTGGCCGCCCGTCTCAGGGTTGACCAGCGGGATCAAGCCGTAGCCGATCTCTAAGCCAATCAAATCCACTTGATCGACGTCATCCCAATCGAGTTCTTTTGGCTCTTCAATGCCGCTTTCGGCCGCTGCGCGGGCGATCCCTGCTGGGCTGCTCTCGGGTTGGCTGCTGCGCTGCAAGACCATGAAGCCAATACCGGCACAAGCGCTGGCCAGCAACAAGAAGACGAAATGCGGCATGCCGGGCACCAGACCCAGAATGGCCAAAATACTGGCCGAGATGAAGAGGGCCGATGGGTTCGCCAACTGGGTTGTCGCCTGCTCAGTCATCGACTCGGAGGTGGTGACGCGGGTCACGATGATGGCGGTTGCCAGCGACAAGAACAGCGAGGGAATTTGCGCTACCAGGCCATCGCCAATGGTCAGCAGCGTGTAGATACGACCGGCCTCAGACAGCGACAAATCGTGCTGCAAGACACCAATCGCCAAGCCGCCGACCAAGTTGATGATCAAAATCAGCAGGCCGGCCACCGCGTCACCGCTGACGAACTTGGAGGCGCCGTCCATGGAGCCGAAAAAGTCTGATTCTTGTGACAGTTCTTCGCGGCGTTTTTTAGCCGTTTCTTGGTCGATCACGCCAGCGTTGAGGTCGGCGTCAATCGACATTTGTTTGCCCGGCATCGCGTCTAGCGTGAAGCGGGCGTTGACCTCGGAGACCCGGCCAGCACCCTTGGTCACCACAATGAAGTTGATGATCATGAGGATGGTGAAAATGATGAAACCGACGACGTAATTGCCGCCAATCACGACATGACCGAAAGCCGCCACCACTTTGCCTGCCGCGTCCTCGCCCTCGTGGCCGTTGACCAAGACCACCCGGGTCGAAGCGACGTTCAGGCCCAGTCGCAACATGGTTGCAAACAGCAAAACCGATGGAAAGGACGAAAACTCCAGTGGCTTGCGGGTGCCGATGGCGATCATGATGATCAGCAGGCTGGTGGCAATGTTGAAGGTGAACAGAATATCGAGCAGCCACGGCGGGAACGGCAACACCAACATCGCCGTGATCAGTAAGACGAGCGCCGGAATGCCCAACCCTTTGAGGTTGAAGCCATTCAGGCTCTGTCGAATACTTGACAGGGTCAATGTGTTCATGGGTGAAATAGTCGGTAAAAACGTTAAAACTGAGTTGGTTGGTCTCACTCTGCAAAGTCTGTGCCATGCAAAGTCGACAGGAGGGTGGCCTTGTCATGTGGTCGGCTGAGCGGCAAGACCTGTCCGGTCACGCTTTTTGCTGTGTAGTTGTCAGCCCGATACCCAGATGACCTGATTACCCACGCCCCTCAAGCCAAAAAATATGGATGCCAACCTGCTTTCTCCATCCTTCACTGCCTCTCTCAACGTGGTATTTCCCGCTGCGACTGGGACTGCGACTGCACTTGTGGCTGCGCCAGCTGCGCTTGGTGCCACGTTGCGTGGCGCCGACTTTGCGAATTTGCTCGGCAGCCTGTTGGCCGATCCTGGGCGGCAAGGTATTGCCGCTGCTGGTTTGGCCGAAGCCGGCTTGCGGGCTGTTCCTTTGGGGCCGCAAATCGAATTGATCACCGCCGCAGCACCGGTGCCTGACACTGGCAGCCTGATGGCTTTTGCCAGATCCCAAGGCCTTGACGAAAGCACGCTGGCGGCTTTGTTTGGCGACCTGGCGGAAGCGCCGCCGGCCGGCGTCAGCGGTTTGAGTGCAACGGCGGCAGCCGCTGC
>JASDRC010000010.1:16082-27548 GCA_041442125.1 Polaromonas sp.
CAACCACGACCGAGCCAGTGCTGCTGGAAGACCTCAACTTGACACCGACGGCAACGCCCGTCATGGCCGCTTATTTCTTGTCTGCGCAGCCGGTTCAGCTTCAGCCCGCCGTTCCGGCGGCCTTGCCCGTGATGTCTGCGCTCAGCACGCCGGCGGCGGTTCAGAACGCCGCGCTGGCAACTGTCGCAACCTCCGATCTGGCTTGGCAGGTCAGCAAAACGCCGGTTCAGACGCCGTTGACCGGCGCTGCGGCAGTCGGCGATGTCCAGCCGATCAGCGCTGACGACGTCATGCAAGACGCGCTGCGCGTGCAGTTGTTGCTGCCGCGCGAGGCGGTGACCGCCCTGACGCGCCGGCTGGCCACGATGACGGGCAATGGCCAGGCACAGGTCTGGGGTAACCTCGCCGCTGGTGCGGTGGTCA
The DNA here is from genome assembly GCA_041442125.1 of Polaromonas sp. Lineage (GTDB taxonomy): Bacteria > Pseudomonadota > Gammaproteobacteria > Burkholderiales > Burkholderiaceae_C > Polaromonas. The sequence goes on from JASDRC010000010.1 coordinate 16,506, forward strand.
CTGCCGGTCAAATCCCATTGAACACGTTGAGCATGCGCGAGTTCTTCGCACCAGTTGGCGTGCTGGCTGAGCCGACGGATGCAGCCGACGCAGCCGACGCTCTGCAGGCCAGCGATGCCGACAGCGTGACGACCTTGCCGGTCGACGGCAGCCGCAAGGCCTCGGGCTCATTGACTTTGACGCCTGAAGCGGTCGCTCCGAGTCAGGCTGGCCAACGCGCTGAGCATTACCAGCAGCTGGCCGATAGGTTAGGCCAAGCGCTCGGCCAACGGCTACAGGCGCAGATTGAGCGCGGCGAATGGAAGATGCAAATGCGCATGGACCCGGCCAGTCTAGGCCGGATTGACCTTGAGCTGCAGATGCGCTCCGGTGGCCTTGACGCGATCTTCCGCTCAGACAACCCGCTGACGCGCGAACTGATCACCCAGGGTTTGCCGAAGTTGCGTGACAGCTTGTCGCAATCAGGCACGGCAGTTGCTAATGTCTGGGTGAATGGAGAATCCGCGGGTCAATCTGGCGGAAATCCGACACCTTCCCGAACGCCTCGCAGCAGTCCGCAAACCCCAGGCGACGCTGACGGCGGATTGGGCCAATCGACAGCTGCGGCGTTACCGGTTGCTGGTGTTCGCCAAGGCGGTTCAAGCAGCGCGTTGGACGTGTTGGCTTGAGCTGAGGCAGAAATTTATCCTACCGTTTAAACGAGGTGTCACATGGTTGAAGAAGTTGTCGAAGCAGAACCGAAAGCCAAGAAGCCCATTGTCAAGATCGTCGTGGGCATTGTGGTCTTGCTCTTGGTGGTGGTCGGTGCCGTCGTTGGAACCCTGTTTGCGACTGGCTTTTTCAAAGCCAAGCCAGTGCTGACGGCAGAGCAAATGCTCGAAGGGGACTCGCACGGCGCACAGGCTGGTGCCCCAACCGATGCCCATGGCGCTCCTGCCAAAGCCGGCGGCAAAGATGCCGCCCCCACCAAGCAAACCAAAAAGTCGCCCGAGTTGACGCGTTTTGACTACAGCTATTTGAAACTCGAAAACGACTTCTTGTCCAACCTGTCTGGCTCACGCAAAGTCATGTCGGTGCAAATGGCCATCATGACGCGCTATGACAAGCGCGTGATTGACAACGTCCAAAAGCATGAAATGGCGCTCCGCTCGGTGATCTTGGACGTCATGCGCCAAACGGTTGAGGCCGATCTGCTGAAGCCGGACTTTCGCAAAGAGTTGGCGGTTCGGATTCGCGACGTGATGAATACCTTGCTCGAAAAATATGAAGATTTTGGTGGCATCGAAGAGGTCTATTTCACCACTTTCGTCACCCAGTAAAAGCGGTTGATCGCCGCCCCCATAGCCCCCGCATTCTGAACAAACCATGGCCACTAATTTGCTGACCCCCGAAGAGCTTTCGGCACTCGCCGAAGGCGTCAACGACGGCACCATCCCAGTCGACACCGGCTACAACACGTCGGCTCGCGTCAGAAAGCACGACCTCGCCAGCGAGGACAGCAGTCTGGGCGTCAACGTCGCCTCGATCGACATGATCAACGATCGATTTGTGCGCTTGTTCCGTCTGGGTTTGCTGGAAATGCTGCGCAGCAGCCCGCGTGTCAATCCGACCCATGTGCAGATCGTCCGCTTTGGGGACTATCTCAAAGACTTGCGCGCGCCGCTGTCGGTGAACGTCGTGCGCATGAACCCGCTACGCGGTTACTCCATTGTGGTGATTGACCCGGTGGTGGTCTTCAGCTCGCTGGACAGCTTTTTTGGCGGCTTCGGCCGAGGTGTTGGTGAACTGCCGTCGGGCCGGCCCTTCACGCCGACCGAAACCCGCATCATCAACATGATTCTGGATGTCTTCTTTCGCTCACTGAAAGAAGCTTGGTCGCCCTTGATCGAGATTGACTTTGAATTGGTCAGCTCAGAGATCAATCCGCAGTTCGCGCAAATCGCCGACGAAAACGACCTCGTCATCTTGACCCGTTTTGAAACCGAAGGCGGTCCGCAAACGCAGGGCTTCATTGACCTGGTGTATCCGTATTCATCGCTCAAACCGGTGCGTGACCTGCTGCGCAGCCGGGTTCAAACCGGCGACGGTAACGAAGAGTCCGACAACCAGTGGCGTGACGACCTCGGCAACGCCGTCGACAGCGCCAGCCTAGAGATGCGGGTCTTGCTCGGCTCATTTGAAGGCAGCTTCAAGACCATCGAAAACATGCAGGCCGGCGACGTTTTGTATTTCAAAAAACCCGAACTGGCGCGCCTCTTGATCAACGAAGTTCCCGCCTTTGACGTGCAAGTTGGGGCGCTTGGCACCCAGACCGCCGTGCAAATTGACCGCGCCGTGATTCCCGGCATGCAATGACCTTCAGGACCCCGACATGACTGACAACACCCTCGACAAATCCGCTGGCAATGGCGCCAATTCATCCCAGATCAACCCTGACGTGTTGCAAAACATCACCGTCACGCTGTCGGTGGAAGTTGGCCGCGCGATGATCAAGATTCGCGACTTGATGCGTCTGACGCAGGGCAGTGTGGTCGAGCTGGACCACATCGCCGGTGAGCCACTGGACCTGCTGGTCAACAAAACCGTCGTCGCCCAAGGTGAAGTGGTGCTGGTCAATGACCGTTATGGTATTCGCCTGACCCGTGTCGTGCCGGCCTCTGAACGCATGAAGAACCTCTGACCATGGCGGCGGGTCTCTCGGGCATGGACATGCTCCGCTTCGCCGGTAGCTTGGTGCTGGTGCTGTGCCTGTTGGGCGGCTTGCTGTGGGGCCTCAAGCGCATGCAAGCGGTCGGGCGTCTCAGCGGCGGTGCGCGGCAATTGCATGTGATTGAAGCGGTCAGTGTCGGGCCACGTCAAAAAATCGCCTTGGTGCGTGTGGGTAACCGTGAGGTGCTGGTCGGTGTCTCGCCGACCCAGCTGACGGCCCTGGGCAGCTGGCCAGCGACTGTCTCTTTGGATGATTCGGAGTTCGTTGATGTCGCGTAATGTGTGGCGCTATGGGGGCGTTTTTCTGCTGCTGGTGTTGCCGCTGGCGGCTTGGTCGCAAGGTCTGCCGCTGCTGAATGTGACGGGTGGCGGCGCCAAAGGCACGCAATACAGTTTGACGTTGCAATTGCTGGCCTTGATGACCACGCTGACGGTGCTGCCGTCACTGCTGCTGATGATGACCTCGTTCGTGCGCATCATCATCGTCATGTCGCTGCTGCGCCAAGCGCTCGGCACTGGCCAGACACCGCCCAACACCGTGTTGGTGGGTTTGTCGCTGTTCTTGACGCTGTTCATCATGCAACCGGTGTTGACCGATGTTTACCAAAATGCCTTGGCGCCTTACCTGCAAAGCGGCCTTGACTTCGACAAGGCGCTGGCCGCGGCCGAAGCGCCGATCCGCAAGTTCATGATGGCGCAAACCCGCGGTGACGACATCGCCCTGTTCATGCAGATCGCCCGCAAAGGCGAGCCGCTGAGCCCAGAGACCGTGCCTTTCACCACGCTGGTGCCGGCCTTCATCACGTCTGAGCTGAAAAGCGCGTTCACGATTGGTTTTTTGATCTACATCCCCTTCGTGGTGATTGACCTGATCGTTGCTAGCGTGCTGATGTCGATGGGCATGATGATGTTATCGCCGATGATGATTTCAATGCCTTTCAAGCTGATGCTGTTTGTGCTGGTCGATGGTTGGGGCTTGATCATGGGATCGCTCGCCGCCAGTTTTGTCACTACCTGAGGAATACGTCACATGGATGCATCTACCGTTGTTGAAATAGGGACTCAGGCCCTCTGGATGACCGTGCTGATCTCAGCACCGTTGCTCGGCATGGCGCTGGCGGTCGGTCTGGTGGTCGGCATCATCCAGGCGGCGACCTCTGTTAACGAAGCCACCTTGAGTTTCATTCCCAAGTTGGCCGCCATGGCACTGACGCTGGCCGTGGTCGGCGGTTGGCAAATCGCCATGATGGTCGACTACACGCGCAGTATCTTTTTACGCATTCCGACACTTTTCGTCTGACCATGAACGTCGCAGCCGTCGATATCGTTGAGCGCTTTTATGCGTTCTTGTGGCCGATGCTGCGGATCTCGGCTTTGTTGTTGGCGGCGCCGCTGTTTTCATTGCAGGCGGTGACGGTTCGCATCCGTATCTTGCTGGCGTTGGCGCTCTCGGTGATGATTTATCCGATGTTCGACTGGCCGGCGATTGATCCGCTGTCGGCACCCGGCCTGCTGGAGATTCTCAATCAGTTGGTGATTGGGGTGTTCATGGGTTTGATGCTGCAAATTGTCACCGCTGCGGTGGTGGTCGCCGGGCAGGCGGTGTCTAACGCAATGGGTTTGTCGATGGCCAGTTTGATCGACCCCAACTTGGGTAACGTGCCGGTCATCGCGCAATTTTTACTGATTTTGTCGACCCTTATTTTTGTCAGCTTGGGTGGTCACGCCATGCTGCTGGCGCTGGTGATCGAAAGCTTTGCGAGCTTGCCCGTCGGACGCTCCTTGATCGATCAAATCGCTTACGGGCAATTGGTCAGCTGGAGCTCCATGATGTTTTTAGGCGCTGTGTTGACCGCCTTGCCGGTGATGGTGACGCTGCTGTTCATCAGCGTCGGTTTGGGCGTGGTGACGCGGGCGGCGCCGAGCTTGAATATTTTTTCCGTCGGCTTGCCGGCGACCATCCTCGCCGGATTTTTCGTGCTGATTGTTTCCTTAGGCAGCATTGGTTCGCGAATTCAGTGGCTCTGGTTGCAAGGGCTGTCGCAGATTCGCGTGCTGGTGGGCATCCCTTGATGACACCCTTTTTTAACGTGATTCACTTTAACGCTTATGTCTGACACTGGCGCAGAAAAGACCGAAGAACCTACCGCGCGGCGGATCAAACGCTCGCGTGATGATGGCCAAGTCGCGCGTTCAACCGAGCTCCCTGCGGCCGCCGTGATGATCGCTGCCGTGTTGACGATCTTGATGATGGGCGGCGTCTTTGCGTCGCGTCTGGGCGACATGCTGGTCGCCAGCTTCACCTTTGACCGCCGAACACTCGACACACCGAGCCTGTTGCCGGCCACCTTCGCCACGCAGTTGCTAGAGGCTTTGCTGCTGGTGCTGCCGGTGATGGCGGTCACCGCCGTGGTGGCTATTCTGGCGTCGGGCGTCACCGGTGGTTATCACTTCTCCTTGAAAGCCGTCGCACCGAAGTTCTCCAAACTCAGCCCGGCCGAAGGCTTCAAGCGCATGTTCGGCTCGCGTGCAGCCGTCGAACTGCTCAAGTCGCTGGCTAAATTCTCCTTGGTGGCGGGTGTTTTGTGGGCCTTGGTCGAACGTCACATGGTGGAGCTGATTCACCTTGGCAGTATGGAGCTGCAGCCGGCTTTGGCCGCTGCCGGCAGCTTGATCACGCATGCGGCGCTGTGGCTCACGCTGAGTTTGGTGTTGATCGCTCTAATTGATGCGCCTTACCAAAAATGGTCCTACATCAAGCGTTTGCGCATGACCAAGCAAGAGGTCAAAGACGAGATGAAGGACATGGAAGGTCGGCCTGAGGTCAAGCAACAAATTCGCCGCCGTCAGCGTGAAATGGCCAACGGTCGGATGATGCAAAAGGTCAAAGACGCCGACGTCGTGATCACCAACCCGGAACACTTTGCGATTGCGCTGTCTTACGACCCGACCGCCGATGGCGCACCGATTCTGCTGGCCAAAGGGGCCGACCACATGGCGGCGCTGATTCGCGAAGAAGCAAAAAAACATGGCGTCGAGATGTTTGCCTCGCCGCAGTTGGCGCGTGCACTGTACTTCACCACCGATGTCGACAAGCCGATCCCTGAAGCGCTGTATCACGCGGTCGCCCCTGTCATTGCCTATGTCTTTAGCTTGGCGCAAGTGCGGCCAGGTGTCGAGCCGATGGCCAGGCCGCGTCCGAAAATTCCGCCGTCAATGCGCTTTAATGCCAAGGGTGAACTTGAACAGCCCGTGGGGAGCAAAGCATGAGTGTATTGAACGCCAACATGACGGCCGGTGAAGTGGGCGTGGAACCGCTGTTTTTTCGGGCGGCCGATCGCTTTCGACTTGAAGGCTGCGTCGCGAGCTTGGTTCGCGACGGCCGCAGTCTGGCGTTGTCCAGCAACCGCGAAGCCGCGCTTGACCACTACAGCCGACTGCTGATTGCGCGCTTGCGCGAGAGCTCGCCGCTGAGTCCACTGGAGGTTTATTTTCCAGCTGATACAGCAGCCATGCTGGCGCGCTTCAATGACGTGTTGGCAGCGCAGTCGGTGCAACAAGCCATGCAGATGCCGGGTCTTGACTCGCCGCCCCGAATCTGGATCGTCCATGACGCTGGCGCTTTGGCCGACCATGAAGTCAAGTTGTTGGCGCGTTTGGTACAAAACTTTCCGGGCGCGAACATACGCATCGTGTTGTTGCTGGGCACCAGCACCCAAAGCCGCAAGGTGTTTGACTCGTTTGACCGGCGCATGTTGCGTTGGGACATTGAGGCACCAACGCCGGAGCAGGCCGAGCTGATGCTGCAGCAAGGCCGTGACGACGGTTGCGAAGGGGTGGTGAAAATTTTGCTCAAAAAACTCGAAGCACCGGCACAGGGTGCGGCCGTCTTGGCCGACCCGGCGGGCATCGACCCGTTGGGCTTTCAGCCAGCGTTGGCGCAAGCGCCCGCCTTGACCGGAGTATTCACCTTTTCCGGTGAGGCCGACAAGGGCAGGGTGAAAGACAAGCCCGGTAAACCTACTGAACCCGGTAGCGTTGTCAAATCTCGCACAACCAACAGCAGCACGGTGCGCCATGCCAGAGACGTCAGCACTGGCCGCCAGCGGCCTTCGGTGTGGCGCTGGGTTTTGTCGCTGCTTGTTTTGGGCAGCATCTCGGTGGGCGTGACTGCTTGGTTGCACCCAACGGTGTTCAGCATCGACCGCGCCGATCTGGCGCAGCGCTTGGCCAAACTCAGCGGCGCTAAAGACACGCCCTTACCACCACCCGTACCAACACCTGAGCCTGCACCAGCGGCGCTGCCCGTCATCACGCTGCCGGTTGCTGTAGCGCCAGTTGAGCAAGCCGCCGCTGTGCCAGAGCCGTTGACTGAAGCCGTCGGCATCATCGAGCCGGCCGCGGAGGCCTTGGCCAATCAGGTTTGGATCAAGGCCATGCCGGCAGACGCCTTTGTGGTGCAGTATGCTGCCATGCCGACTTTTCAAGCGGCAAGCGCTTGGAAAAATGGTATTCCGTCATTGCGCCAGGCCCGCATCGTGGCGGTCTACCGACCGCGCGTGACATTGGCCTACTTCGTGGTGATCTCCGGTCCGTCGAAGTCGCGTGCGCTGGCCACGGAGTCCGGCAGCGCTCGCGGTAAGCCCGCGGGTGCTTGGGTGCGCACGGCACGCTCGCTGCGCGATCAATTCAATTCAGAGCCGGTTGCTGCCGGCCCGCTCCAGGAGTCAACACCATGAACGAACCTCATCTGATCAGAAACGATTCTCCGCACCAAGTCAGCTTGGCAGAGGGGACCAATCTGGCCGTCGGCAAGAAAGCCGAAGCCTTGGTGCCCTTGGAGCAAGCAGTGGCTATTGGGACGGATGCACCCATGATCGACCATTCGGTGTCGGACGTCTTCTTGGTGGCGGTGCCAGAGGCTGCCTTGGAAGCCCCCGCGCCAGAGCAGCCGACATTTCAGCGAGAAGTCAAAGAAGCGCACGCGCTGGTGCCGGAGTCCTTGCCGGAGCCGGCAAAAGCGGTTTTTGTACCGACGCCGGCTGTGGTGGCCAGCCCCGCGCCAGCGTCTGCTACAGCCCGTGTTGAGCCGAGCTACCTGGCTGCAGCGCCGGTTGTTGCCCCGCAAAAGATGCTGCCGATGGATTTTCCTGCGCGTGTCATCAATCTCAAAATTGAAAGCGACAAGGTGCGCTCCAAATTGGAAGCCTTGCAAGCCTCGATTCGCAATTAATGCGCACCCACACCGACCTTGAATGGCGCGAGCCCTAGAAACCACATGACCAACACCAGCCCCCCTCCAGCCGCAGAGACTGCGACCCCCCACGAAGCTGTTGTCGAGTCGGTCGATTCGCAAGCGGCGGCCGATGCGGCGGCCGATGCAGCGGCACTCGGCACAGACGCTGATCTGTCCGACATGCGATTGGCTCTGATGGATTCCGCCGAACTCGCCACCCGTGCGGCGGGGCTGGCTGCCGATGCCGGGATTCAACTGCGCACGGTGTCTAAAGACTTGCTGGCAGCGACCCACGCACAGCGAAAATTCTCTGTCATCTTGGTGGTGGTTACCGCTTCCTTGATGCTGGTGGCAGGCGGGGTGTTTGCGGCCTTGGCTTGGCGGCTGCAAGCCCGCGTGAACCAACTCGATGAAATGGTGCTGGCCGTCGGCAAACGCGTGGTCGGCATGGATGCATCGATGGAGTCTGTCGGCGCCGTTCAAGAAGCGCTGCAAGCGCTGCTGCTCAAGCAAGAAGCCATTGCCGCTTTGCAAGTGAAGATTGACGCGCGGCTGGACGAGGCCATCAAAAGCACCCAAGGCATGCCTGAGCTGACGGCCAAACAGGTGGACCTCAAAACCCAAGCCATGAGCCAGCAAGTGACCGCCATGGATGGGCGACTGAAAGCCCAAGCCGGTGCGTTGTCGACCTTGTCAAGCCAAATGAAGGGCCTGCAAGGCGCCTTGGGCGACAGCGGTGTCGCGCGGCGTGAGATGGAGGCGCAATTGCGCAAGCAACGAGAAAGCCAAAACGCCGACGCAGCAGCCACCTCAGCCGCCGCTGCTGCTGCCGCTACCGCCGTGCGCAACCGCGAACGCATGCTGCAGTACCCGCGCGCACAGCCGGCTGATAAACCCTGAACCGGCTGTTCGCCAAGCGTCAGGTGGCGAAGCGAAACTCAGCTGACAAGGGTGATTTTCGTCACCGAGGCGGCAGGCCGCAAGGCATATTTGTGGATTTTTTCTATCAAGGTGGTGCGCTGCAAGCTGAGCAGCCGCGCTGTCTTCGAGACATTGCCGTCGGTGCGTAAAAGCGCTTGTGAAATCAGATCACGCTCGATCTCGGCCAGCCGATCTTTGAGTGAAACGCCGCCTGGTGGCAAGCTCCGCAGGTTGCCTTGGGCCAGCATGATGATGTCTTCAATCTCGTTGTTGTCTTCCGAGTCTGGCGAAATTTCAAGCGGAACATCAAACAAAGCAGGCGGCGACGAGATGGCGATGTTGTGCAAATCAGTGCTGAACAGCTTGCCTTGGCAACGTTCTGCCTGAAGCGCAGCGAGACCCCGTGGCAGCAGATTCGGCGTGACGGCCCGCAAAGTCAGGTGTTGGCTTTCAAACAGGGTGCTGAAGCGGTCCACCAAATTGGACAATTCACGCACGTTGCCGGGCCATGGGTAGTCCTGTAAGGCTTGCATGAAGTCTTCGGCAAAGGTCACGGCGGCACGTCCCGGCATGGCAAAGCGAGCTGCAAAATGGCGCAGCAGTTCAGGCACATCTTCTGAACGCTCACGCAGTGGCGAGGTGTGCAGCGGCAACACATTCAAGCGGTAATACAAATCTTCCCGAAAGCGGCCGGCTTGCATTTCGGCTTCTAAGTCGCGGTGGGTGGCTGCCACCACCCGCACGGTGACCGGCACCGGACGCAAGCTGCCGACGGGGTCAATGGTGCGTTCTTGGAGCACGCGCAGCAGCTTGACCTGCATGTCGAGCGAGAGATCGCCAATTTCGTCCAGAAAAATGGTACCGCCGTGGGCCAGCTCAAAACGGCCAATACGGTCGGCCACGGCGCCGGTGAAGGCGCCCTTGCGGTGGCCGAACAACTCGCTTTCCAGCAAGTCTTTGGGGATCGCGGCGCAATTGATGGGGACGAAGTTGCCATCGCTGCGGATAGATTCGTCGTGGAGCGCGCGCGCCACCAGTTCCTTGCCGGTGCCGCTTTCGCCGGTGATGAGCGCCGTGGCGCTCGAGTTGGCCACACGCGACACGAGGTCTCGCACAGCTTTAGCGGCTGCGCTTTGCCCAATATACGAAGGTGAGTGTTTGATATTGGCCAAGTTGGTGCAAAAAGTGGTGGAGGCTTCAGCGCAAAATAAGAATTCTCTTAATCTTACACAAAGGTTCTTCTTATTACGTGAATCATTATCTGATTACATAATTTAACACCTCTTGGACCGACTGAAATGTGGTGTCTCGGATAATTTTCAGCTACTTTGGGGTCTGCGGTCGGCTCAAGCTTTGCGTGTTGCTGTCGAATCAAAGTTTGAAGTTTCTCGCTATCGTTATTTGACAAGGATTTAGACCATGAACCGCCTGTGCCTACACTCCCCCCGCCTGTCGCTCATGCTGGTCGCGTTTGTGATGGCGCTGTCTGGCTGTCAGATGGTCCCGCAAGCGCCTGTGGAGCCTGTCGCTAAAACGCAGCAGAGCAACGTGCCTGAGTCAGCCGGCATGCTGGCCGCCATGGTGGAGAAGCGCGAAACGCTAACAGCCACCGGTTATGCAGTCATCAGCGTGCAAAACCACAAAAATCCAGCTCAACAGCGCTTATTGGCCATCAGGGCCTCTAAGCTAGATGCCTACCGATCATTGACTGAGCAGGTTTACGGTCAGCAATTGGACGCCACCACCACCGTCGCTGACATGACGGTGCAAAACGACACCTTTCGGACCCGTGTGGAGGGGGTGATTTACGGTGCGGTGTTGGTCAGCATCACGCCCGCTGGCGACGACACCTATGAAACCACGCTGTCGCTGGACAAGGTTGTGGTGCGGGACTTGCGCACGCTGTACCTGGGCCAGATGGTGGCTAAAAACCGCTGACCCGGTTGGCCGTCAAGATTCATCTTTGTTCATGGAGCCTGCGTTGAGTGCCTGTCACGCCACTGCCGCGAAAGCCAATTCAACCGCTTCTTCTGCCCGGTCTGTGCCTGGGCGTTTGGCACGATCTTTCGGTTTGTTGGTGTTGCAGGTGTTTGTGGTGGCCAGCGTTGGGGCTCAGTCGTTTGCCAGCGGCTTCAGCTCTGAAGAGCGACTGGAGGCGATCCGCCAAGGTCTGGTGC
>JASDRC010000010.1:27648-95898 GCA_041442125.1 Polaromonas sp.
GCCAGCGGCTTCAGCTCTGAAGAGCGACTGGAGGCGATCCGCCAAGGTCTGGTGCAAGCGGCATTAGAAGGCGCGACCCGGGTCGAAAGCATGGCCTGGATTGACGGCCAGGGCGTGTTGCGTGAGGGCAGTAGTTTTCGCTCGGGCATGGACGTGCGGGGGGTGCAGGTCTTGAACTACGTGCGGGACAACAGCGGACAACCGCAAGCACGCCTGCAACTGCCGCCGCGTCAAGACCTACTCAAGCGGCCTGCGACGGCATCGCCGTGTGCCAATTCTGCGGCCCTGCGCCACGTCATCGGTTTTCGCATGACGCTCGAAGGCGGCTGGTCGGTTGACGAAGCGCCGTTGGCGCAAGCGCTTGGGCAACACACTGCCAGCTTGCTGCAGCAGTCTGGCGGTGTGGCTTCCGCTTGGGCCGTGCTGCCAAGGCCTGCGCCGGCGCAGACTGACTACGAGCGGCTGTTGTTGGCGACCAGTGCTGATCAATTGCCGTGGCAGGCTAATCTGCTTGTCAAGCCAGCGCCGCCTTTGGCGGCGACGGGCGCGGCCCGTTATTTGTCGGTGATGGTCAGACTCCACTTTTCGCTGGTGGCGCGCGGCCAGACTCGGCCCGCCTTTGAGAGCAGTGTCCAACTGGAGGTGCCCAGGCACGCGCAGGCTTGGGGCCGGCCGCAGTTGGAAGCCGCGGCTCGCGCGCAAGCCAGCCAATTGATTCAGCCGTGGGTGCAGGCGCTGTCGGCACAGTTTTCTTGTGAGGCGGTGCTTCCCGAGGTGACCGCGGTGCGCGGTCCTGAGCTGAGCATCAACGCCGGCACGCTGGCTGGTGTACGTACGGGCGACGAATGGCTGCTGGCTGACCCACAGCGTTTCCCGCAGCAAATTTTGGCTTCAGGTGTGGCGGCCACGGCGGTGTTGGCCCGCGTCGGCCAGGTCTATCCGCACCATGCACAACTGCAAATTGTGGCGGGCCCCAGTGACACAGTCCGCACCGACTGGCGCGCATGGCGTGCAGATTCTCCAATCCTGCCGACCACGGTTCAGCGTTAAATGAGCGACAACACACTCGAGACAAGGAAAGAAAATGACTCACCGCTGTTTTGAAATCGCTGCCCACAACGGCCTCAGCGCCAAGCGCTTGTCTTTCGGCCTGTTCGCTGCGCTGATGACCGCCGGCATGCTGCACGCAGCAGAACCGGCGGCAATGCAAGCCTCAGCTCAGACCTTGGCCATGCGCAGCTACAGCGTGCAGCGCGGCGACACCCTAGACCGCGTGATCCAACGCACCATGGCCAACAGCCCGCTCAAAATAGAGTTGTTGCGCAAGGCCTTTGTGGAGGGCAATCCACATGCTTTTGTGTCTGGCAATGTGTCGCGCCTGCGAGCCGGTGCAGTGCTGCAAGTGCCAGACCACACGCGGCTGCTCCGTTCGACGCTGTTGCCCTTGCTCGACGCTGCGGATGCTGATGCGCTGACCGCGACGGGTGCAGCCCGGTCGTCTAGCGCCAGCGACCGGCGGAGTTGGGTTCGTTTTCCTTGATCTCAGGGCCACAACCCAGCCATTTTGCTGGGCAAGTCAACCCAATTTTTCTCGAAGGAAAATTGCTGCCGCTGGCTGTCCCGGCGGCGCGTGCACTGGGTCTCAAAGACGGCGATATTGTGGAGGCCGCCGTTCAGGCCCGCGGCGGCGGCGACATGGCTTTGTTGCTGCGCGGCAGATTATTGGAATTGCCCAAACCATCGCCTTGGCCTGAAGGCCACGCGCTGAGCATGCGGGTCATCTCTGCCCCCAGTGGCCCCTGGAATTTGCAGCTGTTGCCCGTCAACAGCGTTGCGACTGGGTTGACGACGCTGCCGTTGTTACCCGTTGCAGCGAGTCTGATTTCCAGCGTGGCGAACCTCTTGTTTCGCCCGGCGGGTCAACCCGAGTTGGCTAAACTGTTCCAGCCCGGCAACCTTGAATCCTTGCTGCAATCCGTCCCTCGGCCCGACCTGCAAGCGCAGTGGCGCGGCATGCAGTTGTCGATGGCGCAACTCACGCCGCAGGCTTTGAGCCAGTTCGTGGCGGCTGGCATGGGTGCAGAAGTTTGGATGGCGCGCGGTATGACGCCGCCAGCCGATGACCCCAAGCAATTGCTGCGGCGCTTGATGGCGGCCTTGGCACGGGGCGAGTCTGACGAAGACGGTAGCAAAACTGGTGGCATTCAACGCGCCGTCGATGACCTCGAAGCCTCGCAGGTGCAGGCCGTCCAAGCCCAGAACCAGCGCGAAATGCTGATGCGCATGGTGCTGCCTTTTTATGACGCTGAACCGGTCGAGCTGGTCTTCAGGCGGGCGCCGCGCGAAGGCGGCAAGAGACCCCCGCTGACGGTCAACGTCCATTCACGCAGCCAGTCGCTGGGCGAAATTTGGCTCAAAACGCAGCTCCACGGCGGCGAGCGGGTCGAGCTCAACATGTGGGCGGTTGAGGCGGACGTGGTGCGGCAGGCCAAAAGCCGGTCGGCTGAACTCGGGCAACAGCTGGTCGACGCCGGCTTGTCGATGCAGCGCTTTCAAATTGTCCATGGCCGCCGGCCGGCCGAGCCCGCTGAATGGCGGCCGTCCGGGCGCGGCATGGTGGTGGACGTGTCCGCATGACCCAACGCCTGCAAGCCATCGCTCTGGAGTACGGCCCGAACACCGTGCCAATTGTCATCGCCAAAGGCGACGACGCGGTGGCCGCCATGATTGTCGAAGAAGCGCGCAAGCAAGGCGTCTACGTGTCAGAAGATCCGCAATTGCTGGCTTTGCTGAGCCGACTGAATGTCGATGACGAAATCCCGACAGAGCTGTACACCACGGTGGCGGTGATCTTGAGTTGGGTTTATTGGCTCAAGGGCATGCGCCCAGGTGATGAGAAAGCCGATCAGGCTTCCTGATAACCGCGGCCACGCGTGAAGCGAGCCACTTGCCCGAGTCGGTCATAGACTTCGACCGTGCTGGTGGAGACGGAGGCTTGCAGGCTTTGCAAGGTGCCGCGAATGGCTTCCAGCTTACGCTCGATCAACATGGCATTGCGCCTGTGCATGTCGCGGCAGCGGGACATGGTGTCGAGCAGGCCCTGCCAGTCGGGGTCAGACTGCAGTATTTGTGTGGCGGGGCACAAACCGGTGAGTTCAGCCAGCAGGTCCGTCTTGCGTTCTTGCAGTTGTTCAAAACGCTCAAGATCTTGCTTTTGCAAGGCCTCAAACTCCATGCCTAAGATGTCTTCAAGCTCAACTGCCAGCTTTTGGGCGCGCGTCGCCCGGCCGCGATTGGCGGCTTTTTCAGCGTCGGTCAAAGGCGTGGCTTCAGTCACGGATCATTTGCTCAATGGCCATGAAGCTCTCGGCAATGCGGCGCGAGTCCAGCGGGTATTGACCGTCTTGAATGGCCTTCTTGATCGACTCCACCTTGGCACGGTCAAACGTCGGCTCATCCATGGCTTTTTTGGCCACATCGCTCAGGATCAGCATGTCAGCCCCTGGTTTAGCCACCGACGGTTTTTTCTCAGCCGCCAGAGCTGCTTGGTTGGGTGCCTTGGCATCTGTGGCGACTTTTTTGTCGAGCCGGTCAAGGGCGCTGCGCACAGAGCTGTCTAACGGGCCCTGTCGTCCATATTGTGAAATGGCATCGGTCATATAGCTCTCTCTTTCATATGTTGACAGTCACTTTTAAAAACTGTGCATTTGTAGTATCGGCCGCTCATTCTGAAACTTGAGGCCATGGGTGCAAATAACTCAAAGTCCACGGACCGCATTGGGCCCGGACACTGTCCCTGTTAGTAATCGACCTGAATCCGGATTTTTCAAGCGGATTTGTTCGCCCATCCGGCCATCTTGCAGGGCTTCAACCCTGACGGTGATCTGAAAACCGCTGTTTTGTCCAACCATCATCAGCGCTGACTGGCCCTGCTTGACCAGTATGGCGCGTCGAATGTCGTTGCTGCGCAGCACTTGGCCGGCCGGTATGTCCCGCACCACCTCACCATGCAGCAGGTCTTGCAATGAAGCCACGGCGTTGGCGTCCATGCCTTGGGCTGGCAGCGTGACTTCTTCCAGCATGTCCGGCTGCAGCCGCGTGCCGCGTTGAATCAAGTGGCGCGTGACGACGGTCTGGCGGGTGGCGGTTGCGTCGGCGCCAATTTGTGTCACCTCTGCGGGGCCACCGCTGCCGGGCTGCAAGCGCAGGTACAGCTGCCATGGCGGCTGCGCGCAGCGCACCCGAACTGTCTCGCGCGAGGCGAAGGGCAAGTCCATTTGCAGCGGCTGCGGGCACGCTTGCACCTGCACGCGGCCATCCAGCGGCGCTATCTCAACCTGAGCCGGCGTTGTATTTTGGCTTTGCGCCACCCATTGCTTGACCTGCGTGAGCATTTTTTCTTGCGTGCCTTGCGAACCTTGCGCCAGCCCCAAGCCGGGCAGGGCGCAGGCGGCGAGCAGCAGCAAGGCGGTCAAAGCGCGCTGGCGGGTGGTTGAAAAAAGTAGGCACAGCATTTGCATTAATCCTGGTCAATCGATATCAATGGGCTCCAAGGGTGTTGAATTTTTGACACCGAAGAACCTCAATGAGAGCGTTGATGCAAGAAAGGGACCAAGTGAAAAATGCCGCGAATGGGCGATTACGGACAAGGGGATGTCATGGGACTTGAAGACACTTTAGGCGTCAACGTTGGCCCCTCGGCATGGGCGCCGGTCAGCCCACGGGCGTCCAATAACCTGACAACAGTCGCCTCGAATCAGTTTGGCCAGGCCTTCAGTCAAGCTTGGCCGGTCGCGTCGCGTTCACCAAGATTAGACGCCCCCGTGTTGTCTTCTTTCACCGAGCCCCAAACGGCAGAGCCGGCGCCAACCGTCGTCATGCGAACCGTGGCTTCAGGCGACACCTTGAGCGGTTTGGTCCGGGCGCAAGCCCAGTCGCAAGGCGTGCAGCTGAGTGGCCCGCAGCTGATGCGCATGACCCAGCTGGTGGCCAGTGACAACAAAATTGCCAACGCCAACCGCATTTTCCCCGGTCAGCAAATCAACATGACTGGCTTGGCCGCCGCGCCAACGTCCACAGCCGCGGCCTTGCAGAGCAAGCCGCTGCAGCCCCGCCATGACGTGCTCGACAAAACGCTGGACCGGGCCGTTGCCAAAGGCTTTATTCCGGCTGTCGAAAAATCCGACGTGCGTGACAAAATTTTGGAATTGGCCAGCACCCATAAATTCAATCCTGACGACTTCGCCCGCATGACGCTGATGGAGAGCGACGGCATGAACCCTCGCTCGACCAACCAGCGTTGCCACGGCATCATTCAGTTTTGTGACGGCTCTAACCGCGGCGCCGCCAGCGCTGGCTATGCCGCCAACCCAAAAGCTATTTTGAGCTTGAGCGTCTACCAGCAACTGCACTTGGTCGACAAGTACTTTGACGACGTTGGCCTCAAAAACAATGGCAAATCGGGTCTTGACGATTTGTATTTGTCGGTGCTGATGCCCTCCGCTCGCAGCGAAGCGCGCACGGATGTGGCGCTGCCGATTGGCAACAACCAAGCCAAAGCACTGTATGAAGGCCGCGACACCAGCGCCCCTATGACGCGCGAGTCGATCTTGCAAGGACTACTCAAGAACGCCGCCGACCGCCTCGGCCAGAGCGCGCCAGCCTCGGGCCGTCTGCAAGCCATGCGAACCGCTGCTTATCAAGACAGCTCAGCGCTGCGCTAGCGGCAACTGCGAGCGGCAAGGTGTTGCCGCCCGCGCTCGTTTTGGGCCTTGGCGGAGTCAAAAAAGCGGCAACCAATCAGTGGCACGTGTTTTGCTGTAACTAACCTGAAGCCCCTTGAATAGTCGGGACGTGTCGGTAAACCGGCAAGCGAATCAAACCGCAGTCACCGAGTGATTGCTATCGATGGAAAGGTCAGGCGATGAATGTTTTAGACAAAGCGCTAGGTTTGCATGGACAAGCCCTTGGCTTGCGCAGCCAGCGCATGGAACTGCTGGCACGCAACATCGCCAACTCTGACACGCCTAACTTCAAGGCCCGTGACATTGACTTCAAACAGGTCATGCAGCAAACCCAAGACACCAGCATGGTCACAACTCAGGCCGGTCATATCGCTGAAGGCGACGTGGGTACTGCCGGTGGCGTCAAGTACCGCACCCCGTTCAATACCGCTTTCGACGGCAACACGGTTGAACTCAACGTCGAGCAGGCGAAATACGGTAAGTCAGCAGCCGACTACCAAGCCACGCTCAATTTTCTCGAACAGCGCGTCAGTGGCATCCGCAAAGCCCTGCGCGGGGAGTAATTAAATGGCCATTGACAATATTTTCGGCATCGCCGGCTCAGCGCTCAATTCGCAGACCGTGCGCATGAATGCGATTGCCTCTAATCTGGCCAACGCCGGCACTGTATCGGGGTCCGAGCAAGATGCCTTTCGCGCCAAGCGCGTGGTCTTCAAGGCCATCATGGACCAACAGGTGGCGCCGCAGGACAGCTCTTACAAAGGCGGCGTCAAGGTTGAGCTCATGAAAAACGACCCCACACCGGTCCGCCGTCAGCTGGATCCAGGTAACCCGTCGGCAGACAAAGACGGCTACATCTTCACCTCCAACGTCAATGAAATGGCGGAGATGGTCGACATGATGGCCGCTTCCCGCTCTTACCAAAACAACGTTGAAGTCATCAACACCGCGCGCCAGCTGATGATGCGCACCCTCGACATCACCAAAGCCTGATTCAGCCTTCCCATCACCGGACACCCCCATGGTCACTACCACTGCATTGCCACCCGGCATCAAAAGCTACGAGCAGGTCATTGCCACGCCCAAGGCCGCCAGCACAGGCGCGTCACAGCAAGACTTTTTGAAGCTTTTCACCACCCAGCTGCAAAATCAAAATCCGCTAGACCCAACCAAGAACGAGGCTTTTGTGGCCCAGTTGGCGCAGTTCTCGCAGCTCGAAGCCACCACCAACATGGCGACGCAGCTGACCAGCTTTGTCTCCAGCATGTCGGGTGACCGGATGCTCAATGGCGCTGCCTTGATCGGCAAAAAAGTGGCCGTTGATGGCGCCCCCATCGTCATGCAAAGCGGTCAGCCGGTGCAAGCTGTCATCGCCTTGCCGGCCGGTGCTGAAGGCATGCGGCTGGAGATTTTTGACAGCCAAGGCACCTTGGTGCGCCAGCAAATCGCCGGACCACAGACGCCAGGCGAAGTCACCCTGACTTGGGATGGCAAAGACTCCGTCGGCACCACAGTGGCCGACGGCACCTACAGATTCAAGGCAACCATCACGTCTGCGGGCGTCACGTCGAACCCGGCGGTTACCACGCTGGCCACCGTGCGCAGTGTCAGTCAGGTAGACGCTGCCAGCCCACTGATGCTGCAAGTCGATGGCGGTCTCAGCGTGGCACTGTCAGCCGTCAAGCGCATTGGCAGCTAGCACGTCGCAGCCCAGAATTTCACCAGATACACAGATTTCCAGGAGCCCTGAATGTCCTTTTATACCTCTCTGACCGGCCTCAATTCCGCCTCGGCGCAGTTGGGCGTGACCAGCAACAACATCGCCAACGTCGGCACCACTGGCTTCAAGCGCTCACGCGCTGACTTTGGCGACATTTTTGCGACCTCACCGTTGCAAAAGTCTTCCAGTGCGATTGGTCAGGGCGTGGCGCTTAAGCAGGTCAGTCAAGAGTTCAGCCAGGGCAATATTTCGTTTTCATCGAACGCCTTGGACTTGGCCATCTCCGGCGACGGTTTCTTCCCGTTGAAGTCGGCCGATGGCCTGCAAGACATTTACACCCGCAACGGCGCCTTCATGCTGAACGACCAGTTCAACGTGGTGAACTCTGCCGGCCAGCGACTCATGGCGGCCACGGTTGACTCGACTGGCAGCGCCAATGTGAACGAGCGCGTGGTGCTGACCATCCCGCAAACCACCGTCGGTGAAGCGCGTGAAACCTCACAGGTGATATTGGGTGTCAACTTCCCGGCAGACGCCCCCGTCATCACCGAGCCATTCAACCGCACCAATGCCGCCAGCTACAACAAAAGCACGGCGCTGACGGTCTACGACGCCGGCGGCAACGGTTACTTGGCGACCATTTACTACGTTAAAACTCAAAACGCCACCCAAGCCAGCCCGTACAACAAGTGGCAAACCTTCGTTTACATCGGTGATGACGAGGTCAAGGCCTCGCTGATGCAAGCGACGAATGCCAGCAAAGAAAAGCTTTACGTCAACAAGTACGGCGAAATCCAGCCTTACAGCGCGGTCAAAGACTTTTTGACCAACAACACCAAGACGCAGATGTTCTCCTTGGACCAATTGACGAACAAGCAAGTCTCGCAGGCGGCCAGCATCGTTGGTGTGGCCTCGGCCAAAGACTTGGCCGCGGGGGTCAACTTTCAAGCTTTAGGTGCTTCGAACTTGAACAATCTCTTCAAACTTCAAGTCGACGGCAGCGCCGTGAATGTTGACCTGAGTTACTTGGCCAAAAGCGCAACGCCGTTGACCGGCACTCAGATCGCGACTGAGCTGACCAACTACCTGAATAAGAAGTTCGGTGATGAGCGGTATTTTGAATTCCCTGATGCTGCCAGCAGCAAAATCGACCTGACAGTGGCCGGGACAAAGATGTCGCTGGATTTAAGTTTTGGAACAATCTCTGCCAAAAAAACCACCGATGAGGTTGTGGTGGCCATTCAAGCTCGACTACAGGCAGAAATAGATGCAGCAACAGCGGCCTCAACGACATCGCCTGCTTCGGGCATCACCGTGTCATACGACTCAGTCGCTCAAACTTTTAAATTCAAGGACAGCACCGCGACCCCCCGCACGATTGCTGTCGGTGCGCCAGCCACCAATGCAGTACTCGGTTTGACGACCACCGGTGTCACCCTTGGCGACGATGGTCTGATGCCCAACAAAGTCACGCCCAACAGCGAATCTTTTTTGCGCCCTGTCGCAGACCAGCGCTTCGGCATGCAAGTAACTTACAACACCGGTGACAAAACCTTCACTTTTTCGTCTGGCACCACCGGTGACCAATCGACGATCGCTATCACGCCAATCGACAGCGCCGGTGCGGAAACAAACGATGCGGGCATTAACCCCCTGGCCTTGAGTATTTTTGGTCTGAAGAAAGAGTCGGTTATCTCCTCCGATCTGGCGCTGCGCGGTACCGCATCCACGCCGGCAGTGGCTTACGGCACAGCACCCACCATCAACCTGAACAACAACTTCTCGGTCACCGCTGAGAACAACACTTTCATCGTGACGGTGGACGACGTCCGCGGCACCGTGACCATCCCGGTAGGCGCCGATTACTCCTTGGACAGGTTCAAGAAAGAGCTGCAGAACCAAATCAATTTGTTGGCTGATACAAGCGGTAAAAACGTCAACGGTGTCAAGGTTGATTTCAATACAACAACGGATCGTTTCAGCTTCACGACCTCAACCGCCACCTCAACCTCTTTCATCAAGGTATCTGGCAAAGGCCCTTGGGGCCTAGAGGAGCCATTGTCTGGTTTGGGCGCAACCTCCAGCTGGATCCGGCCCACGCAGTTCACGGAAGCAGGCAAGCTGGTTTACATTGATGAGCTCGGCAAGGAAACCACCAACGGTGATGGCTTCACCGAGCTGGCGGCTTGGACACCGATTTACCTCGACAAGGGTGAGCTGACCTTTGACACTGGCGGTAACTTGGAATCTCCGTTGTCCGGCTCGCAGCTCGACACCGTCTTTCTGCAAGACGGCAAGGGCGCGCTGACCATCAACATCGATTACTCCAAGTCAACGCAGTACACCTCGCCCTTCGCGGTGTTGTCGCAGTCGCAAGACGGCGCGCCTGAGGGTGACCTGGTGGGTGTGACGATCAGTGTCGACGGTCTGGTCAGTGCCAGTTATTCCAACGGCACACAAAAGTCACTGGCGAAAATCTTGCTGGTCAATTTTTCCAACCCGACCGGTTTGCGTCAGGTGGGTGACTCCAGCTTCTTGGCTTCAGCGGCCTCTGGTAACGCGATCTTGGGCACGGCCGGCGGCGCTGGTTTCGGTACCATCCGCGCCGGTGCGACTGAGCGCTCCAACGTGGACTTGACCGCTGAGTTGGTTGACTTGATCACCGCGCAACGTAACTTTCAAGCCAACGCAAAAGCCATTGAGACAAGCACCACCATGACTCAGGCCATCATCAACATCCGCGGTTGATAAGCCCTGACCAACCCAACACCTGAGTAAACCATGGACCGTCTAGCCTTTAACGCCGCCGCTGCGATCAACGAGCAACGCCTGACGCGGCAGATGACCGTCAACGAATTGGCGAATGTGACCACCGTTGGTTTCAAACGCAGCTATGAAGTGGCGATGAATGCCGTCAAGATAAACGGTTCTGGCTTCACCTCGCGCCTGCAACCGCAGTCCGTGTCGGCCGATGTGGTCAAGCTTGAGGGCGGCGCGATCATGGTCACGGGCAACGCCATGGATGTGGCCCTGAACGACAGCACCGTGCTGGGCGTCAGCGCTGCCAATGGCGAACTGGCCTTTACCCGGCGTGGCGATTTGCGCGTTAACACCGCGGGTGTGCTTGAAAATAGCGCGCGCCATGTGGTGCGCGGGCAGGGCGGTGGCGTCATCACCATTCCGCCAGGCTTAGATATTTCTATCAACGCCGATGGTTCGGTCTACGCCATTGACCGCGCACAGGCCGGGGTGGTGCAGCCAGTGCTGATCAATCAACTCTTGCTGCGTGATGCCAGCACCACGCCGCTAGAGCGCCGTGAAGACGGTTTGTTTGGCCCGGTCGGCAAGCGCGGTGCTGACGTTGTCAATGGCCCCATCCTGCCATCGCTGACGGCCCGCGCGCTAGAGGGCAGCAATGTTAACGCCATGGAAGTGATGGTCAAGCTGATGGACCAGAGCCGCTCTTTTGAGCACCAGGTGCGCAACATCAAAGAGAGCAAGACCATCGACGAGTCGGGCGCCACCATGATGAAACTAGGCTGATGCCATGCACAGCCTGAACCCAACAAACGACAGAAGGAGCTGATATGGATGCATCAATGTGGGTGGCCAAAACGGGCCTCGACGCGCAGCAAACACGCATGAACGTGATCTCGAATAACTTGGCCAACGTGAACACCACGGGCTTCAAGCGTGACCGCGCTGTGTTCGAAGACATGCTTTACCAAAACATTCGGCAGGCTGGTGGCCAAACCGAAGCCAACGCCCAAGCACCGACCGGCATGATGCTTGGCACCGGTGTGCGTGTGGTGGCGACTGAAAAGCTGCACATGCAGGGCTCGATCGTCAACACGCAAAATCCACTCGACTTGGCGGTTGCGGGCGAAGGTTATTTTCAGATTGCCAAGGCAGACGGCACCATTGCCTACTCGCGCGACGGTGGCTTCAAGCTGTCGGCGACAGGCCAAGTGGTGAATTCCAGCGGCGCGCTGCTGCAGCCCGCCATCACCATTCCCAACACAGCCTCTAGCGTGACCTTCGGCCGTGACGGTACGGTGTCGATTGAGTTGGCTGCGGGCGGCTCACAAGTCATCGGCCAGATTCAGTTGGCTCGTTTTGTGAACCCAAGCGGCTTGCAATCGATGGGCCAAAACCAGCTGAAAGAAACCCCGGCCAGCGGCGCACCGCAGGTGTTGCAGCCAGGGCTGAACGGCGCCGGTACCTTGATGCAAGGCTCGCTCGAAGCGTCCAACGTCAACGTGGTCGAAGAAATGGTCAACATGATCGAGACCCAGCGCGCTTACGAGATCAACTCGAAAGCCATTTCGGCGGTCGACGGCATGTTGCGCTTCCTCAACAACAACATGTGATGAACGCCGGGATGAATGCCATGTACCGCTTCCTTTTGTCCGCGCTGCCCTTGCTGCTGTTGGGTGCTTGTTCGGTGTTGCCACCGCAGCCGTTGGCCCATTCGCCCGATTTCGCGCCGGTCTATCCCGTGCAAACCGAACGCACCCGGCAAGCCACCGGTGGTATTTACGTCAGCCGTGTCAGCGACAACTGGTTTGGCCGCAGCCGTAACTTTCAAGTGGGCGATGTTTTGACCGTGGTGCTCAATGAAGCCACCCAGGCGGCCCGCACGCAAAACAACAATGTTAGCCGCGACGCCAGCAACAACGTCATGCCGGGTGGCTTGTTGGCCTCTGCTGCCAATCTGGGCGGCTTGTTGGGTGCGCCCAAACTCGATGGTGGCAAAACAGCCAGCACAGGTGCGGGCACAGCCGATCAGAAGGCCAGCTTAGTGGGTTCGGTCTCGGTCTCCATCATCGACGTGCTGCCGAATGGCAACCTGGTGTTGCGCGGCGAAAAACAACTGGCGCTGTCTGAGGGCACTGAAATTATTCAGGTCGCCGGCATGATTCGCCCAGAAGACATCTCACCCAACAACATGGTCCAGTCGCGCCGGCTGGCCAACGCGCAAATCACTTACCGCGGCACCGGTGACTTGGCTGCCGCTACCCGTGCCGGCTGGGGTACCAGCGCCATTCTCAAGTTTTGGCCTTTTTGACCTGCTGAACAGTCTTAATTTATCGAACCGTCTGCCTTCATGATCACTAAATTGCTCTCTTCCTGGCTTGGCCTTCTGGCGTTGGTTGCAGCGCTGGCGCCGCATGCCGCGCACGCTGACCGCGTCAAGGACTTGACCAGCGTAGCGGCCATGCGCACCAACCAACTGGTTGGTTATGGATTGGTGGTCGGTCTGCAAGGCACGGGCGACGGCGCCGATGTGTCCTTCACCACGCAAAGCATGAAGGCCCTGTTGAGCCGTCTGGGCGTGAGTCTGGAAGGACCGTTGTCTGACTTTGACACGGCGGCCAACGCCGGCAAGGTCGATCTTAAAAACGCGGCGGCTGTCATGGTCACTGCTGAACTGCCTGGCTTTTCCAAGCCGGGTCAAAAAATTGACATCAACGTCTCGGCCATTGGCAAAGCCAGCAGCCTGCGCGGCGGCAATTTGATATTGACCAGCTTGCGTGGTGTTGATGGTGAAATTTACGCCTTGGCCCAGGGCTCGCTGACCACCACCGGCATAGACGCTTCTGCTGCCGGCTCCAAAATCGCCATTGGCGTGCCGACTTCTGGCCGAATCCCGGCTGGTGCCACGGTTGAAAGAATCGTTGACAACTCGTTCGCAACGGCTGAGCAACTTATCTTGAACGTGCGCGAAAGCGACTTCACCACCACCACCGCCATCATCAACGCCATCAACAGCCGCTTTGGTTCTGACGTGGCGAATGCGCTGGACGGCGTGTCGATTGCGATTCGTGCGCCGCAAGACCTCAGCCAACGCGTCGCCTTCATGAGCATGATCGAAAACCTCGACGTGCTGCCGGGTGACCCACCAGCCCGTGTGGTCATCAACTCCCGGACTGGCACTGTTGTCATCAGTCGCAATGTGCGCGTCACCGCAGCGGCCGTGTCACATGGCACCATCACTGTCGCTATCAGCGCCACCAACGATGTTGTGCAGCCTAACGCTTTTGGACAAGGCCAGACAGCAGCGGTGCAGAACGTCGACATCCGGGTGGCTGAACCGAACAAGCCGATGTTCTTGTTCCAGCCCGGTGTTGATCTGCGCCAAATTGTCGATGCTGTGAACCAAGTCGGCGCAACTCCGTCAGCGCTCATCGCTATTTTGGAAGCCCTCAAAAGTTCGGGCAGTCTGCGCGCCGAACTGGTCATTATTTAAAGCCATGGAACCGGTCAACAACGCCACCGCCCGCTCTTACCTAGACTTTGAAGGTCTGGGTCAATTAAAGGGTCAGGCACGTCAAAACAGCAAGGCAGCCCTGCGCGAAACAGCCCAGCAGTTTGAAGGCATGTTTTTGCAGATGATGCTGAAGTCCATGCGCGAGTCCACCGTCAAGAGTGATCTGGTCGAGTCCTCTGGCGCGGAGAGCTTTGAGGCCATGTTCGACAAAGAGGTTTCGGTTCAGCTTGCCAAGCGCAACATGATGGGTGTGGCCGACATGTTGGTCGCCAGCCAAAGCAAGCCAACCACACCGCCGCCCAGCACCGCAGAGTTGTTGCAGTCGCGCGAAGCCGCCGGCCCAAGTTTCCTATTGCAGCGGCCAGCCAAAAACTACCTGCTGGATGTCGCCGCTCCCGGCTTAAAAGCACTGCAACATCCCGGCGGCGCTATTGCCTTGCCGAAAGCCGGTGAACTGCCCGCTAAAACCAGGAGTCAGCCATGAGTGACTTGCTCAGCATCAGCGGCAACGCTGTCATGGCCTACCAGCACGCGCTGGGCACGGTCAGCAACAACATCGCCAACGTCGCGACCGACGGTTATTCACGCCAAGACGTGGCCCTGGTGTCGAGCACGCCGAGCCGCATTGGCAATGCTTACATTGGCACCGGCGTTGTGTTTGACCGAGTCCAGCGGCAGTACAGCGCTTTTGCCGATGCCAACTTGCGCAACAGCAACTCCGACTTGCAAAGCCAGGCCCCGATGGTCACCTACGCCAACCGCGTGATTGACGTCATGGCCGGCGACACCATGGGCTTGATCAGTGCGCTCGATCAATTTTTTGGCTCGGCCCGCAGTTTGTCCTCCAACCCGGCCTCGACCGTGTTGCGCGGGGCTTTCCTGCGCGACGCTCAGGGCTTGACGTCGCGGTTTGGCGAGTTGTCGTCTCAGCTCGACCTGGTCGACACCGAAACCAAGCAGGCGGTTCAGTCGAGCGTGGGCGAAATCAACACGCTGGCGCAACAGCTGGCGCAGGTCAACAAGCAACTGGCTAAAACGACAACGACGGACCGGCAACCGGCCGAGCTGCTCGACCAGCGCGACCTGCTGCTGCGCAAGCTCTCCGAGTACAGCCGCCTGAACACCAGCTTCAAGACGAACGGCGAAGTACTTGTCAGCCTGGGTGCGTCGCTGACCCAAGACATCATTGTCGATGGCGGTGTTGCCACGCATGTGGGTGTTGATTTGAATGCAGCAGCCTCCGGAAAAATCGGCCTCGTGCTCGACCCCTACGGCAACCCGTCGGCGCTGTCTGGTGTCACCAGTGGTTCGCTGTCTGGTTTGATGGCTTTTCGTGAGCAGGTGCTCAGCAGTACCCGCAATGCACTGGACTACCTGGCCACCACGGTGGTCAAAGAAGTCAACGCTATTCATTCAGAAGGCGTCGACGGCTATGGCAACAAAGCCAGCAATTTTTTTGCCATCGACCCGACCGCCAGCACGGCTGCCGGTGGCATGCATGTGGCTATTGACGACCCCATGCGGATTGCCGCTGCCGCTCAGTTCCGCATCATCAAAAACGCCAACAACGCCGGCAGTGCCGACGCCAACATCACTTACGCACCCCGTGCGCTGCTCGGCCCCGGTGGCTTGAACGAGCTGTTTGCCAACAATGCCCACCCTGGCTCAGGCCGCTCGGTGGTGGTGACTGCCAGCACCCCGGTGGCAGCGGTGGCAACTATTACGGGTGGCTTGCAAAACGTCACGGTATTTTTGGATGGCGCAGACGCCGGTCAGCAGCTGCAACTCATCACCCGTGACGGTCGTCACTTGTTGGGCCAGCCGTTGGACGCAGCGGCTCAGTCGCAGCTGATGACCAGCGCGCAGGGCATGGCCGCGGGTGCGACTTACAGCGCGACTTATTTGAATCAATCAGGCGACAGCGGCTTTCAGGGCATGGGCGTTTTTTACGGCGCGCGGGCTGACGTTTTGTCCCAACAAGCCTTTGACAGTCAAGGGCAAGTCAGCACGCCGATCGCTTGGCCCGCGCAGTTATCGGGCGGCCGCATCGCTGCTGACCAGACCGGCACCCTGGCCGCAGGCACCCTCAAGCTCAACGGCATCGCACTGGGCGAGTTGACGCCAGCCCCCGGTAAAACCTTGCAAGCGGGCGAGATTGCCGCTTGGCTCAATGCTGCGGGCGCAGCCGGCGTCACAGCAACTGCCAGCAACGAAGTGCGTGTGCCCGTGGCCAGCCTCAAGCTAGACCGCACGCTGACCCTCAACGGGCAGACGATCACTCGGCCTTCGAGCGGTTTCGCGAGCGATGCAGCCTTGGTGCAAGCCATCAACAGCCAGTCAGCCAGCACCGGCGTGCAGGCCAGTTTTTCTCGTGACGGTGAAGTGGTTCTGACCAACGTGAGCGGTCAGGCAGGCAAAGACATCTTGATCGAGCCGAACAATTCCACCGGCAATGTATTCAACATCGCTGGCGGCACTTACACCGGTCAGGTGCAGATTCAGCGCGCGCTGGTGCGCGGGCAAGCCACACCGGTCGAGATCAGCTTTGGCAACGGCGGCACGCCTGCGGACTTGGCCCGTTTGGGCTTTCGCACCAGTGCCAGCATCAAAGGCACGGTGCCTGAAGACGTGTTGGTGTTTGTCACCGGCAATGGCACGGCTTCTGTCGCGGCGAGTTTTGCTGGAAGCCCGGCTGACAATGCCGCTGTTCTGCGGGCACAGCCCCTGAAGCTGACCTTCACGGCGGCTGACCGCTACACCATCACCGACACCCGTACCGGCAGTGTGCTGGCTGAGCGCAGCTTTGACGCCAGCCAACTCGCCAACGGCATTCATTACCGCGGCCTTAACCTGAGCTTCACCACCGCGCCCATGGCCGGCGACAGCTTCACGCTGGACGGCAACACCGACGGCACCGGCAACAACGAAAACATGTTGCGCTTGACGGCGCTCGAACGTGCCAACCTGATCGCTGGCAAAACCATCGGCGCGACCTACATCGATCACGTCAACGACATGGGCAACATCGCTCGCCAAGCGACGATAGCCAAAGAAGCCCTGACGGTGGTGCATGACCAAGCCGTCAGCGCGCGTGACAAAGTCTCCGGCGTTAGCCTGGACGAAGAAGCCGCCAATTTGATTCGCTTCCAACAGGCTTACCAGGCCTCGGCCAAGGTGATGCAAGTGGCCGGCACTTTGTTTGACGCGGTTCTGGCTGTCCGTTGAGCCCTGAGCTGAATTTGAAGGATTCCTGATGAAAATATCAACCAATGCCTTGTTTGACCGTGCTACGCAGCAAATGGGCAACGTGCAGGCCAGCCTGGCCAAGTCGCAGGCACAACTCGCCTCTGGTAAACAAATTGTCACGCCGAGCGACGCACCCAACCAGGCCGCCAGTATTCAGCGCTTGCAGTCGGTGCTGAACCGGCAAGACAGCTATGGCAACACCCTTAGCGCGGTGCAAACCCGGCTGCAAGGCGAAGAAACCGCGTTGCAAAGCGTCAGCAACTTGTTGCTGCGGGTCAAAGAAATCTCGGTGCAAGCCGCCAGCGACACGCTGGGCGCCGTCGACCGGCAAGCTTTGGCCGTCGAAATGGGCGGCCTGCGCGACCAAATGCTCAGCCTCGCCAACGCGCAAGACAGCATGGGCAACTACCTCTTTGCCGGCAGCCGCGTCAGCCAACCCGCCTTTGCGGCAAACGCCTCGGGTGCCTTGGCTTACCAAGGCGACCAGACCCGCATGCGCGTCTCGGTGGGTGACCAGCGCAGCGTGCAGATCAACCGCTCTGGCTCTGACGCTTTTGTCCGGGTGGTGCGAGAAGACGCCACTGGCGCCACAAGCGGCGTTGGCTTTTTTCAGGCCTTGGACGAGCTGACCGCGGCGGTTCAAAGCTCCGACCGCGCCGGCATGCAGCGCGGCATTGGCGAAATGGACGATTTGCAAAGCGGCACCTCGCTGGCGTTGGCCCAAATTGGCACCGACATGAACGTCGTCGACGCCCAGACCGCCGTACTCGACGAAACCCGACTCAGCCTGAAAACCACCTTGTCCTCTATCAAAGACCTGGACTACGCCGAAGCCATCACGCAGATGAACAAGCAACTGCTAGCCCTCGAAGCCGCTCAAAGCAGCTTCGGCAAGATCACCAAGCTCAGCTTGTTCAATTACATCAATTGATGGTTTGCGCTCCTAAGGCTTAAGAAATGCGCACGGCGTCCGATTAAGAGCACAATTATCTAAGGTTCTCACCCTATGGCCACCACCGCAGTCTCTTCAGCCAGCGCCGCCAGAACAGCGGCAATCGACGCCCAAGCTGCAAACAAGGCCAACGCGCAAAAAATCATCACGGCTATGAACGCCGGTTCCGGGGTTGACATTGCCGCTTTGGCGCAGGGTCTGGTCGATGCCGAACGCGCGCCGCAAGAGAACCTGATCAACCGCAACATCGCCAAAAGCGAGGCTCAAGTTTCAGGGTACGCGGCCATCAGCTTCATGCTCAAAGCCATGAACGATTCGCTAACTGCGTTGAAAGACGCCAACAGCTTCAATGCCAGCAGCGTCAGCAACTCCAACGCTGCGGCCTTGGGTGTGACGGCCTCGGCGGGTGCGGCCGCTGGCAGTTATTCGGTGCAAGTTAACAGCTTGGCTCTGCCGCAACGCAGCATGTCCATCGGTTTTGCCAGCGCATCTACCCAGCTGAACAGCGGTGATGCATTTAATTTATCTTTGTCCATCAACGGCGCAGCCGCCACAAATATTTCAATTGGCGCCGGCTCCGACACACCCGAGGGCATGGTCAGTGCCATCAATTCAGCGCTGCTGGGGGTCACGGCCAAACTGGTTAACACTGGTGAAGCCAGCAACCCTTTTAAAATCATACTCACGGGCGCTACGGGTGCGGCACAAGCCTTTATGGTGGCCAACCCGACTACGACCTCGCCGGTCTCTTTCTCCCAGAGTCAAGCTGCGGCGAACGCCAGTATCTCCTTTGGGGGTGTTGACTACACCCGCACAAGCAACACCGTGACAGACATCATTCCCGGCTTAACGCTTGACCTCAAGACCACCACCACCACGGCGGTTGGAGTCTCGCTGACACGAGACACTGCCGCGGTCAAAACAAAAATAAATGCCCTCGTCACAGCTTACAACGATGTCAACAACATCCTCAACGAGGTCAGCAATTCAAAATCAACACTCGATACCTATGGCGCAACCTTGGTTGGTAACTCAGTCGTGCGCCAGGTCCGCTTCCAGTTACGCGAGATGCTGCTGGGCGAGTCTTCATCGCCTGGTACCAGCGTGGGAGCCCTTTGGCAAATGGGCCTGAGCGTTGATCGAACGGGTGTGATGACCGTTGACGCAACCAAGCTGGACACCGCCTTGACCACCAACTTTGATGATGTTGTCAAAACCTTCACTGGCAACCAAAACAACCGAAGCGCCACCAGCCCCCCTTATGGAACCACCGCTGGCTTCAGCTCTAGCACGGCAACACTCAACGCTGGCGAGGCTTTTTCGCTCTCACTGGTGAACAGTAGCGGCACCTTTTCAGTCCCTGTTCCTG
Source organism: Polaromonas sp. (assembly GCA_041442125.1). Lineage (GTDB taxonomy): Bacteria > Pseudomonadota > Gammaproteobacteria > Burkholderiales > Burkholderiaceae_C > Polaromonas. Next base: position 46,951 of record JASDRC010000010.1, read on the forward strand.
TGGGTAGCACCACACCGCAAGGGGTTGTTGACGCTATCAATGCCAGCAATCAAGGTTTTACAGCGCAATTGGTCCAAGACTCCACGAGCGCTACACCCTACAAAATCATGATCATGGGCGGCACGGGGTCGTCAGGTTTTACCCTGACAGCCAAAGACAGCACCGGTACGGCGGTTGCCGACTTTAGCTTTTCGGCCAATGGCTCCGGTATCGCCGGGGATGCCTTTCGTAAAATTTCAGCGTTGCTGGCGGCTGACGGCCCTATGCTCACCCAAAGCGCCAACGCCACGACCCAAGCTGACAAGCTCAAGGCCACCTTGGAGGTCTTGCAGACTCGCATGAAAGCCCTGCTTGACCGTTACACCCAGCAGTTTGCCGCCATGGAGAGTCTGGTGGGCAGCATCAACAGCCAGAAGGCCGGCCTGAAAACCAGCTTTGACGGCATGATGTCTATTTACACCAACAACAATTAAGAAACAACGGGGCTCTCACCAGACTGAACTGGTCAGTCCCCCTTGCGTTGATCCCTTTATTTGGCTGGCGCTAAAAAAGATTCACGCCAAGACCTCAAGTTACTGGCGGAGCTTCCGATTCAACGTTACTGGTTAGACCTTTCCCTTCCTTGGGCGGGTCTCACACTTATCTGTCCGGTCGGAAAGGAAGTCCATCATGCTTGATATTCAAGGCAGTCTGCAGGTTGCTGTTGCGCCTGCGCTCACCCCTCAGCTGGCACCGGGTGGCGCAGCTTTGCCCGCGGCGGCGCCCGACAAGACGCCCAAGGTGATGGCTGTGCCGCGTGCGGACATCAAGGTGGACACCGAAGGTTCGCAAAAAAATCTAAAAGAAGCCATTGGCCGCCTCAACCAGATGATGCAAGACGGCGGTCGGGGCCTGAACTTCATGATGGATGAAAAACTCGGGCGCCCCATCGTCACTGTGGTCAACAAAGAGACCGGTGAAGTGGTGCGGCAAATTCCGAATGAAGTCATTGTGGCTTTGGGTCACAGCATTGAAGACTTAAAGGGTATGTTGCACAACTCCATGATTTGACAGTGCCCGCATTTAACCGCAGCCATCAACAAATCTTTTCTCAAGTTTTCTTTCAGTCTGTCGATTCATAGAGCATCAGGTAAACAAATTCGTCTTACCTGTTTTCAACTCAACGTATTTTTAGGAGAAGCAAATGTCAGTGATCAACACCAACGTGAAAGCTCTGACGGCGCAAGCCTCTTTGAGCAATGTCAATAAAACAATGGCAACTGCAATGGAGAGGCTCTCCACGGGTAGCCGCATCAACAGTGCTAAGGACGATGCCGCCGGCATGGCCATTTCCCTGCGCATGACTTCCGACATTCGCGGCTTCGCTGTGGCGATTCGCAACGCCAATGACGGCATTTCGATGGCCCAAACGGCTGAGGGTGGCTTGGGTCAAGTCAATGACATGCTGCAACGCATGCGTGAACTCGCCGTTCAGTCGTCCAACTCATCTGCATCTGCTGACAACCGCGCTGCTTCGCAACTTGAAGTCAGCCAGCTCAAACAAGAGATTGACAGTATCGCTTCGCGTACCAACTTCAACGGTATCAAGTTGCTGGACGGTACGGCTTCAAAATTGGGTTTGCAAACCGGTGTGAACGCCGGCGACTCGATGACGATGAAAATTGATTCTGCCAGTACTAAGGACATTGGTGTTGGTGCCCGCTCCTCGTTAACTGCAACCGGCTTTTCCGGAACGGCTGGATCAGTCGCCAAAAATTTGGCTGCCGGAGACTTGGTTATCAATGGTGTGACAGTCGGCGCCAGTCTTACAGCCAGCGACCTGCTTTCTTCTGGCGATGAATCGTCCAGCTCGATTGCTAAAGTCGCTGCTATCAACTTGGTTTCTGCCCAAACAGGTGTTACCGCGTCTGTTAGCACTACAACTGTATCTGGTGGTGCAATGAATGCCGCTGCGTTGACGGGTACGGTCACCGTCAACGGCGTTGCCACCAGCTCTTTCTCCACAACTACTGATGCGGGTGTCAGCCGAGCCAATACAGTGGCTGCCATCAACGCGATTTCGGCCCAAACGGGTGTCACAGCGACCGACACCGGCGATGTCAACAAAGGTGTGGTGCTGGCCGCCGCAGACGGTCGGAATGTGACTCTCGCATTTGGAACCTTGACCAGCGCCAGTACCGGTGTTGGCGCGGCCGCTGCTTACACGGGTTCTTTCCAACTAGCAAGTACCTCTGGTGATCCCATCAATATCGCCTCATCTACAAGTGGCACTTTGGCCAATTCGGGGCTGTCTGCAGGAACCTATACGGCTAATGTGTCTGGTGTGACTTCTGTAGCCCGTGCTGTAGCTGCTACCACGGTCGCGCCATCTGCAGCAACAACTGGTGTATTGTTGGCTGGTACCTTGAGCATCAATGGTGTGGCCATTGACGCTTCTGTGACCGCATCCGACACGGCTTCAGATACAACTGCTACTTCATCGACAAAGGCAGCCAGCGCCATTGCGATTGCAGCGGCTATCAATGCTAAGTCTGGCACCACGGGTGTTGCCGCTAAGGCTGACGCCAATGTGATTGTTGGGACATCATTCACGGCCATTGTTGCTGCGTCTAAATCTCTTTTTATCAACGGCGTTACGGTTTCAATCAGCACGACTGCATCAAGCACGCGCGGTGACATCGCAGATGTGATCAACAGCTACACTGGTCAGACAGGAGTTGTGGCTGAGGACAACGGCCAAGGCTTGACGTTGACAGCTAAAGACGGTCGCAATATTTCTCTGTCTTCCACTGGTACAGCAGCTACAGATTACGGCATTCTTGCGGGTGCAATCTTGGCGACAGGTGGTACGGCCTTAAATGCAGCAACAACCTATGCTAAGGTCAGTTTGAGTTCTGACAAGAGCTTCACTCTGACAGGTGGTTCGGAAGGCAATGCAAGCTTCGCAGCGCTTGGCTTTAAAACTGGTACTGTTGGCGGCGCAGAAAACGGCGCTAAAGTCGCGGATATTGATGTATCAACCATTCAAGGCTCGCAGACCGCCATCACGGCGCTTGATGCCGCACTCAAATCCGTTTCTCTGGGTCAGGCCAAGCTGGGCGCTTACCAGAACCGTCTTGACGCTGTAGTCTCTAACCTGACAGTTGCCAACTTAAATATGAATGCATCACGCAGCCGTATTCAAGATACCGACTACGCCACAGAGAGTACCAATCTCGCCAAGGCACAGATCATCTCGCAAGCTGCGACGGCGATGTTGGCCCAAGCCAACCAGTCCGCTCAGGGCGTGCTGGCCTTGCTGAAGTAAGTCTCTGAGGATCAGCCCTGAAAGGGGAGGGGCCGCCTGCTTGCAGGCGGCTTTTTTTCGTTGGAGAGATGCTTGATAAGCTTCACTTTTGACCGCCTAATTTGCCGTCGAAACCATCTGAAGCCTTGAACACGCACAGGCAAGCTGTTTGAGGCGCTACATCGTCAAGAACTTTGGCATGGCCGTTTGGCTCACGAGCTATGGCAAGCTCAAGGATGCCGTGGCGATGATTCAAGAACATCCCCAAGTTGACAGAATTCCCCCCGAGCTGAAAAGCCTCAACATTGCCCCGTACCGGCAAGTTCTATCCGGCATGAACAGGGTCATTTACGAGCATCGGGGCGACACCGCTGACATCCACATCGTTGGCGCTACAAGACGAGATCTGCAAGGGGCTTCTCATGAAGAGAGTCGTCAATTCTTAGCGGTCAGTCTTTGCCGCACAAGCGGCCATTTCACGGCTGAAACGGCCTGGCATCACTTTTGCTGAGTAGTAGGGGTAAGCGCCGCACACAACCGTGTGCTGTCGATTCGTCGACATTCACCCGTTACCCGCCAGGAGTGATTTATGAACCCCGAATTTCAAACCATCGTGCAGCAAGCAGCTGCTGGTCAGTCGCTCACATTCAAAGACGTCTCGCGCTTTTCGCCGACGGACATTCGCCTTGGCATTCAGTGGCTGATGGCCGAAGAACAAAACGACTTGGCGCAGGCCCTGGCCGATGCAGGCATTGCCCTGTACCCGCAGAGTGAAGACATCTTGGCCATGGCGGGCTTGCTGGCCATGACCCGCCAAGACTGGGCCTTGGCGATTGAGCTGCTGCGCGACCTGCGCGAAGTGCAGCAAGAGCGCACCCAGCCCATGACTTACCGCATGCTGGCCCGCGCGCTTTACTGCAACCTAGACCCGGCTGAAGCCGTGCAGGTTGTCGAACAGGGGCTGACCTTCTGGCCCGAAGATGCCGATCTTCAGTCCGAGCGTGTGGCCATGGGCGAACACCTGATGGCCATGCCAGCGCCAGGCTTGCTCAGCTAATTTACTGCCATTGCCAAGCGGCACGCCATGGCGCTGAGCGGCAATTTACTGCCGTTAAACGCCCATGGGTGACCGCTTTTGTATGCCGAAGCAGCTTGGCATTGTTTGTGCTGTAGTCCTTACTGCGATGGCAAATATGCCAGGCGATTCAGGAGAAAAATATGTCTGTGATCAACACCAACGTTAAAGCGCTGTACACCCAGTCAGCGATGAGAACGACTGACCGTGCCAGCGCGATTGCCATGCAACAGCTGTCAACCGGCAAGCGCATCAACTCGGCCAAAGATGACGCTGCCGGTCTGGCCATTGCCACTCGCATGACGCAGCAAATCAGCAGCCTGAACCAAGCCATGCGCAATGCTGGCGACGCAGTCTCTTTGATTCAAACGGCTGAGGGCGCGACCAACGAAATCACGAGCATGCTGCAGCGCATGCGCGAGTTGTCCATCCAGTCCCTGAATGACACCAACGCCCCGGAGCAACGTGGTTATCTGGACTTAGAGTTTCAACAACTCAAACAAGAAATTGTGCGCATTTCGGACACCACGGAGTGGAACGGCTTCCCGGTCTTAAATGGCACAGCCGGTCAGCCGGTGGGTGAACGACCGGTTTACAAAGTGACATCGGATGGGGCGTTAACGGCTGGTCCGACTTACACGGCTGGGGCTCTGACGACGACTAACGCCGGAACGGTGACGATGACGGGCAGCCCGGCAAAGTCTGGCAGCGTGAGTATTGTCGTCAACAGCGCGACTGCCGCCACGGCAACGCTGACTCTCAGCGATGGCTCAAAATCGACGATTGCTGGTGTGATTGATGCAACGGCCAAGATCATTACTTTTGCCAACACAGCCCTGACAGGTGGCACAGGTAGCTTGGTATTAACGTCGACGATTGCGTTCGCTTCACCGAATACCTTGTCGTTCGCCGTGAACAGGGCCTTCCCCGCCGTCGCCGCCATGGCGCCTAACGACGTCATGCTCAACGGCGTCTCGGTCGGCGCCTCTTTCGCGGCTAGCGACACCATTTCACCTGCTGGCTCAGCCGCTGGCAGTGCGATTGCCCGCGCAGCAGCGATCAACCTGGTCAGCAGCGCCACAGGCGTTGCGGCAGTTGTCAACACCAACGTCATGACCGGTAGCGCGATGGGCCCGATCCTGAGTGCGACCAGTGGCACAGTCACCATCAACGGCTTCACATCAGCCCCGATCGTGACGACCGCCAGCAACACGCGTGAGTCTCGCACCGCCGTGGTCAACGCCATCAACGCGATCAGCGCCCAGACGGGCGTGGTGGCGACCGACAGCAACAGTGACAACCAGGGCATTCGCTTGGAGTCAGCCAAGGGCGGCAACATTGAGGTGGCCTTCAACAGCTTGCTCAGTTCGTCCACCGAGTTTGCGGCCCGCACAGGTTTGAAAGAGGGCGTGCAGGTGGGGACTTATTCTCTGGAGACATCGGTAGAGGGGCCGTTGAACATCACGACGTCCAACACCGGCGACTGGACCCGCGCAGGCCTGAGGCCCGCTAACTACAGCGCCAACCAAGCGGTGATCAACACCGCTGTGCGGCCTATCGTGACGGCGGCAATCGATATTCAAACCTTGGGCGCTGGCGATGTACTCATCAATGGTGTTGCTATTCGTGCGGCGCTCCCAAGCGACGATAAAGTTAGCAACACCACGTCGGCGACCAGCTTGAACACCGCCAGTGCGATTGCGACGGCCGCTGCGATCAATGACAGTTACGCCCTGACCGGTGTGACCGCCAAGGCCAACGCCGTCACAACCAGCGGCAGCGACACCACGGTAGATGCAACCGCCGCTGCTGGCAACCGTTCCCTGTACATCAACGGCGTGAATGTGCAGATCTATTTTTCCCCAACCGAAACATTGCCTGAACGCCTGACCAATGTCATTAACACCATCAATGCCCAGCAAGGGCTGAGTGGTGTCCTGGCCAGCGATTCGGGCACGGGCGGCATCACGCTTACGACACCTGATGGGCGCAATTTGTCCGTCTGGTACGACAGTGGCACCAACGCTTCTGAGTTTGGCCTGGGTTTGAACGGCGGCACAGTCAGTGACAGCGCTTTAGGCGTGACGGGCATTGCCAGCGCGACAGCTGCATCCAGCACTGCGGCCACGCTTTACGGCTCGGTTTCCTTAACAGCTGACCCAGCCCCAGTTCAACCCCCGGCCGGCGCAGCACCCGGCAATGGCGCTCCGCCGCCTTACGTCAGTAAAACCTTCACGGTGGAAGCTGGTGTCAATGGATTTAACTCAGAGGGCGACTTCAAAACGCTGGGTTTTCAGGCCGGTACTTTCGGCGGTGACGTTGATGACGCCACCAGCAAGATGACACCGCCGCGCACCACCCGCATGAGCTTTCACGTGGGGGCCAGCGCCAACCAAATCATCTCGATAGACTTGGCTGACTTTGGCAAGGGTGGCCCGATCACGGGGGCCATCACGGGCGACTCAGACAAGACGCCAGCGGATGTGCAAATCGGTACCGCCGAGGGTGCCAAAGCTGTGTTGGCTTTGCTGGACGTCGCCATGGACAGGGTCAACGGCGCACGCGCCACCATGGGCGCGGTGATGAACCGGCTGCAGCATGTGATCGACAATTTGTCGAACGTGGTGGTGAACACCGAAGCCTCGCGCAGCCAGATTCAAGACGCTGACTACGCTGCCGCCAGCTCTGAGCTGTCGCGCACGCAGATCATGAAGCAAGCGGCTACTGCCGTGCTGGCGCAGGCCAACACCGACCAGCAAACGGTGCTCAAGCTGCTGCAGTAAAAAGAGGTGACAACATGCTGAATGGCAACACGCCCACTGTTGCAAACCGGCCTGACTGCTGGAAGTGCCAGCACTTCGCCGTCAGCTGGGACCCCAAACTGCCTTACCTGTGCAAGTTGATCGGCTTCAAGTCGCGCAGCTTGCCGGCCTTGGAGGTGATTCGGATTGACGGTAAACCCTGTGAAGGCTTTGCGCCCAAACCGACAGTGCCAGCAAAACCATCCGCTCAGGTGTCGGTTTTACGTCGCTGAGGGCTGGAGTGTCGGCAACAGCTTGATTGACTGGAGTATTTAAGTGTTCATTTGAGGGTGGCACGACCTTTGCTGAACAGTGTCATATTCTGTTTAGAGGCGTAACCCCATGAGCCCTTCCTTGATCGCTCAACAAGCCCTGTGGCTGGACCCGTTCCAGCCATTGGCGGATGCCGTGCAGGCGCAGCTGGCCGCCGGTGGTCTGACCGTGCATCCGGTTGCAACATTGGAAGAGCTGCAGTCCAAACTGGCGGCTGCTGACTTGGTGGTGGTGCGCCTTGGTGACAACATTGAGTTGCTGCAAGAGTTGCAGGCACTGACCGTGACGCTGGGATTTGCTGTGCCGATTGTTTGCCGTGTGGATCGCCGGCATTTGGAGTTGGTGGTGGCGGCGATGCGTCAAGGCGCGCTGCATGTGTTGCCGGCCGATGATTTGTCAATGGCTGCTTGGCAGTCTGTGCGAGCGCTGCGCGAGGCGGCTCAGTCGCCGACCCGGCCCGTCAGCAAGGTGGTGCGCCCACCTCGCAGCGTGGTTTATGTGGACCCGGCCAGTCAGCATTTGTTTGCGCTGGCCCAGCGTGTCGCCATGGCCAATGTGACGGCCTTGATTGAAGGCCCGACAGGTGCTGGTAAAGAAGTTTTGGCGCGCGTGTTGCACGAGTCATCTGACCGCGCTCGCGGCCCTTTTGTGGCGCTCAACTGCGCGGCTTTGCCCGAGCACTTGATAGAAGACATGTTGTTTGGCCATGAGAAGGGCGCTTTCACCGGGGCCCACAAAGAACACCACGGCATGTTTGAGCAGGCCCAAGGCGGCACGCTGTTTCTGGACGAAATTGCAGAGATGCCGATTCACCTGCAAGCCAAGTTGCTGCGCGTTTTGCAAGAGCGGCAGATTGTTCGGCTCGGTGGCGAGCGGCCGATTGACCTTGACGTGCGCTTGGTGGTGGCTACCAACAAAGATTTACGGGCTGCGATTGCGGCGCGTGAGTTCCGTGAAGACCTTTACTTTCGCATCAGCACGTTCAAGTTGCGCGTGCCGCCGTTGCGTGAACGACCTGGTGATATTTTGCCGCTGGTGGCCCGTTTGCTGGCCCGCCACGCCAACAACAACCGCGTCATGAGCATCAACGCTCAAGCCCAAGCCTGCCTGCAAGCCTATGCTTGGCCTGGCAACGTGCGTGAACTCGAAAACGTCGTGTTGCGGGCCTTGGTGCTGTGCACTGAGGAGGTCATCACGCCAGCGCATTTGATGTTCGACGATGCGATGCCTTTGTTGCCGCAGATGCCACAGATGCCGCAGGTGGCGCTGATGCCCCCGCTACCCGTGGTCGCGGCGGCGCCCGTGATTCAAAGTGCCGAAGCGTTTTATGCGGCACCGCTGCCTGATTTTCTCAAGGCCGACGCGGGCTGGAACGCCGAAGCCATGTTGGCGACGGCGCCCAGCGCGCAAACGGCCAGCTTGCAAGCGGCCGTTAAGTCGAACGAACACCAGCTGATCATGGCCGCCATCCAGACCACCTTCAGCCGCATGGAAGCCGCGCGCAAGTTAGGCATCAGCCCGCGCACGTTGCGCTACAAGCTGGCCAAACTCAAGGGCCAAGTGGCCATGAGCACGGTCGACTGACCCGACAGACAGAGCAAGGGACTATTCAATGATCGAAAAAGCCACTTCCAGCGCCAACATTCAATCGATGTTGGAAACATTGCGCGCGCACTCGAGCCAAGCTGCCGGCAACATCCAGGGTCTGAGCACCGACGCCCCCGACAAGACCGGCTTTTCTGACGCCGTCAAGCAGATGTTCAATCAAGTCAATGCCACGCAGCAAAGCTCGCGGGCCATGACGGAGGCTTACGAACGCGGCGAAGACATTCCGCTGACCGACGTCGTGCTGGGCATGCAGAAATCGTCGCTGTCCTTTGAAGCCACCTTGCAGGTCCGCAACAAGGTGCTCAAAGCGTACGAAGACATCATGAACATGCCGGTTTGAGACCTGCCTGAAAGACACCGACCATGGCTACCACTTCCACAACTTTGACGCCCAGCGCTTTTGGCGCGGGCGCTGCTTCGGGCGCGATGCCAGCGCTTGCCACGGGCGGTGCTTTGCGCGGCAACCCGGCTGACGCCGTCAGCGTCAATGCCGGTAGCGGCCCGATAGTGACGATTGGTTCCGGCCCGTTCGCTATCTTCAAGCAGACGATGAACCAGCCGGGCATTAAAAAGGCGCTGCCGTTCATGCTGATGGCCATCATGCTGCTGCTGTTCGTGGCGATTTACACGGCGGTTAATGCGCCGACTTACAGAGCCATCGTGACCGGCATGACCGAAGCCGATCAACAACTCGCGTTTGACGCGCTCAAGACAGCCGCCTTCAAGCCTGTTCTGGACAGCCGCAACGGGCAGATCACCGTGCCAACGGATCGTTACCATGAAGCGCGTATTTTTCTGGCCTCCAAAGGCTTGCCAAAAACCGGCCAAAGCGGTTTGGACTCGCTCAAAGACCAGTCGTCGATGACGACCAGCCAGTTCATGGAGCAGGTGCGCTATACCGCGGCGATTGAGCAAGAGCTGGTGCGCAGTATTTTGCAGATTGACTCGATTGCGTCGGCGCGGGTGCATTTGGCTTTGGCCAAGCAATCGGCTTTTGTGCGTGACCGCACGCAGCCCAAAGCGTCTGTGGTGGTGACGCCGCAACCGGGCCGGATGATGACACCGTCACAAGTGCAGGCGGTGGTGCATTTGGTGGCCTCGAGTGTGCCGCTGTTGACCCCTGACAACGTGGCGGTGGTCGACAACCTCGGCAAGCTCGTCACCGATTCAGCGACTGATTCAGCACTCGGCATGACAAGTGCACAAACCCAGCACAAGCAAAAAATGGAAGAGGTCTATCGCCAGCGCGTGAACCAAATTTTGATGCCGATTGCGGGCGAAGCCAACGTCCGCTCGCAGGTGAATTTGCAGCTCGACTTTAGCCAGACCGAAGTCACCACCGAAGATTTTGATCCGCGTGAAAAAGGCTCAAAAACGCGCTCTGAAGTGCTCAGCGAAGACCGCAACACGCTCAAAGACGCTGCGGGCGTGCCGGGCGCTTTGTCCAACACACCGCCACCAGCACCTATTGCTGCCCCTAATGCGGCCACGCCGCCAGCAGCGGCCGCCGCGGAAGAACGTGGGACCTTGACAAACCGCAGCACCCGCAACTACGAACTCGACCGCACGGTGCGCCATGTCAAGGGCGCCACCGGCACAGTCGAGCGTCTGAGCGTTGCGGTGGTGATCAATGAACGCCTGCCGACGCCGCAACCCAAAAATGACAAAGGCGAAACGCCTGAAGCCAAAGCCAATCCGTTCACACCTGAAGAGATGGAACGCATGCAAAGCTTGGTGCGCAGTGTGGTCGGCTACAACGAAGCCCGCGGTGACGTGGTGACCGTGATTCCGGCGCGCTTTGAAGCCGAGCCGGTGTATGACATGAGTGTCACTTGGTACAAGGACGACGTCCTGATGAACCAGATCAAGAGCGGCGTGATCGGTCTGGTGTTTGTGCTGTTCTTGCTGCTGGTGGTGCGTCCGGCCGTGATGCACTTGCTGGGCCGCGAAAAAGATGCTGCAGACGCCGCTGCCATGCTGCTGATTGAACAAGCCAAGCCTTTGCCAGATGGCGAATTGAGTGCTGCAGACATGAACGCTATCCAGCTGGGCGAGGGTGAAACCTTGGAGCAACTCAAAGCCAAGCTGAAGCCGAAAAAATCGAACATTTCGCTGGAGATGCTCGACACCGCCAACTCTTACGACGACAAGGTGGCACTGGTGCGTATGATCGTTGCAGAAGATTCATCCCGCGTTGCCAGCGTGCTGAAGAACATGATCAAGGCCGTCTGAGGCTGACAGGAGAACGCGATGGCCGAAAAAGAAATCATTCCCCTCACAGAAGCTGAAATCGCAGCGAGTGAAGCACTCGAGCGCGAACTCAGCGAGATGACCGGCGTGCAACGGGCGGCGGTGCTGATGCTGCTGCTCGGTGAACAGCAAGCGGCCGAAATCATCCGTTTTTTGAACCCCAAAGAAGTGCAAGCCTTGGGCGGTGCAATGGTGTCAGTGTCAGACCTTTCGCAAGAGGCCGTCAACGCCGTGCTCGACGAATTTGTGGCGACGATTAAAAAGCAGACCAATTTGGGTCTGGGCACGACTGACTATGTCGAAAAAGTCTTCAAGCGCGCGCTGGGTGACGACAAGGCGGCTTCTGTGCTGGGCCGCATCATGCCAGGCCAGGGCAGCAAAGGGCTGGACATTTTGAGTTGGATGGACGCCCGTTCAATTGCCGAAATGATCCGTGGCGAACACCCGCAGGTCACTGCCATTATTTTGTCGGTGCTAGAACATTCGGTCGCGGCTGACGTGCTGAATTTCTTGCCGTCTGAGACGCGAGCAGAGATCATTCAGCGTGTCGCCAATCTGGAGACGGTGCAGCCTTCGGCGATGGAAGAACTCGAAGCCATCATGAAGAAACAGTTCTCCAACAACTCGTCAGCCAAGTCGTCGAGCTTTGGCGGCCTGAAGGCTGCGGCCAAGATCATGAACTTCACCAAGACCGAGCTCGAAGCGTCGGTCATGAGTGGCTTGTCGGAGATCGACCCTGAGTTGATGCAGAAAATCCAAGACAACATGTTCACCTTTGAGAATTTAGTGGGCGTGGACAACCGCGGCATTCAGGTGCTGATGCGCAATGTCGAGCCCGACCTGTTGATGATCGGCCTGAAAGGCGCGAGCGAGGTTGTCAAAGACAAGTTCTTCGGCAACATGTCTGAACGAGCGCGCGGCATGTTCCGCGACGACATGGAGGCCAAAGGCCCGCTGCGCCTGGCTGACGTCGAAGACGCCCAGAAAACCATCATGCGAATTGCCCGCAAGCTGTCAGACGCCGGCGACCTGGTGCTAGGCGGAGGCGACGACTTTGTCTGATCGGCCCGGCTCAGACGCCGTTGTTCCGCGTACCGCGCGGGTCTGGCAGCCGCTCGACCTGCTGCACCCGTCTGCGGGCCATGGCGGCTTTGTGCGCCAAGCTTGGTCAGACCGGCCCTTGCAGTCGTTTGACCTGCAGGTCGTCAAAACTTGGTCGCCACCGGACGACACTGCGGCTGACGAAACGACAGAGGCCAGTCTGGCCGATGCGGCTTTGCCGGTTGATGCGGTCTTGTCCGAAGAAGCCGTCGCCGAAGCCACCTTGGCACTGACCGAGGCGGCGCTTGAAACAGTGCGCCAAACCGCCTATGACGAAGGCTTGGCAGCAGGCCAGCAGCAAGTGCGTGACGAGTGGAACGCCGATCAAAAACTAATGCAGTCGACCAGCGAGAACATCTTGCTGAATCTTGAGACGGCTGTGCGCCGACTCATCAACACACCCGCAGAGTTGTTTGAGCCGATGAAACGACTGGCTTTGCATTTGGCTGAGCAGCTGGTGCTGGCTGAGTTGACGCTGTCACCACAAGCCATTGAGCGCCTGGTGCGCCGCAGCATTGATGAATTGGCGCCGCAGCGGCTGGCCCCCATCACGGTTGAGCTGAACCCGGCTGACTTGGCGGTACTGCAGCCGCAGGGGGCAGCACCAAGCAGCGCAGCCACCCTTGAAGGCGAAAAAACCAAAGCGGTCAAGCCTGACTGGCCATGGCATTTGCAAGCCAACGACAAGTTGCTGCCAGGCAGTGTGCGCGTCAGCGCCAGCGACGCCGTGGTCAGCGATTTGGTTGAACACCGCTTGGAGGCGCTGGCCCGCAGTTTGCTGCTAGAGACAGATCGCAGCAGCGCGCAGTCGGCTTTTCAGCCGAGCCGCTTGGCCGCCCGAATGGCCAGCGCGCAGGTGGTGGACGCGCAACCGCGGATGCCACCGGCACCTGATTCGCAGCGTACTTTTGAGGAAGTTCCCGAAGCGGTGGATGAAGAATTCACTGAGCCATTCATTTGGCATGCGTCTGATAACGCGGAGTCAAAGCCAGCAGGCCATCAAGAGATGAGTCTTGACGGTATGGACTTACCGAATTTGAATCTGGACGAGTCCGAGTCCGAGTCGCGTCATGCCTGATTTCGTCCAAGAAGTCGAGCGCAGCTTGGCCCAGGTTCGCGGTCCACAGCCCGAACGATCCGGCACGCTGGTCAGGCTGGTCGGGCTGCGTCTCGAAGCCCGCGGCATCATGGCGCCGATTGGCACCTGTTGCGAAGTGTTGGGCCAGTCGGGCCAGCGGATTGAGGCCGAGATCGTCGGTTTCAGCGACAAAACTTTGTATTTGATGCCCTTCACCGAGCCTGTTGGCATTGGCCCAGGCGCCTTGGTGCGCGTGCTGCCAGACACGGGTAACGCTACGTTGGGCCCTGAGTTGCTGGGTCGCGTGATTGACGGACGCGGGGAACCGCTGGACGGCCTGCCCAAGCCGCAAGGCCAAACCCGCTTGAGCTTGCACGGCCTGCCAATCAACCCGATGGAACGCGGCCCGATTGACCGCGTGCTGGACGTTGGTGTCAAAGCCATCAACGGCTTGCTGACACTCGGACGCGGCCAGCGCATTGGTTTGGTTGCCGGCTCTGGCGTCGGTAAAAGCGTGCTGCTCGGCATGTTGACCCGCTTCACCAAGGCCGACGTGGTGGTGATTGGACTGGTCGGCGAACGCGGTCGCGAAGTGCAAGCGTTCATCAGCGAATCCTTGGGCAAGGAAGGTTTGGCCAAGTCCGTGGTGGTGGCTGCGCCGGCCAATGTGTCACCAGTGCTGCGCTTGAAAGCGGCCAACATGACGCACTTGATCGCCGAGTATTTTCGGGACCAAGGCAAAGACGTGTTGATGTTGGTCGACAGCCTGACGCGCGTGGCCCATGCGCAGCGCGAAATCGGTCTGGCGATTGGCGAACCGCCGACGGCCAAGGGCTATCCGCCGTCGGTGTTTGCGCTGCTGCCAAATTTGATTGAACGCGCCGGTGTGGGTCGCCATGGCCACGGCTCGATCACGGCGATTTATACCGTGCTGGCCGAGGGCGATGACGCCAATGACCCGATTGTGGACATCGCTCGTGCCTCGTTGGACGGTCAAGTGATGTTGTCGCGCAAGCTCGCCGACGCCGCGCATTACCCGGCGATTGACCTGACCGGCTCGATCTCGCGTTTGTCGCAGACCTTGCTGGCCCCGCCAGACATGAAACTGGCGAATCGCTTTCGCCGGCTGTGGTCGCTGTACCAACAAAACGTCGATTTGATCCAAGTCGGCGCTTATGAAGCCGGCTCGAATCCAGAGGTCGATGAAGCGATTTTGTTGCGTCCGGCGATGGAGACTTTCTTGCGGCAAGACATGCACATTGGCGAACTTGAAACCGCCACCCGCGAGCATTTGCGCCGGCTGATGCAGATCTGAGTGAACAGTCCAGACGCCTCCCAACCATGAACGGATTCACCCTATGAATGCACCCAGAGCTTGTTGGTCTGTGCTGGCGAAAAAAGCCCAAGAGCAGGTCAACCTGATTCAAGGACAACTGGCCCAGGGGCGTCTCCGGGCGCAAGCCTTGCAGGCCAGCCGGGATCGCCTGCAAAGCCTTTACAGCGACTACCTGAAGCCGCCCGAAACCGGCAGCGCCAGCCAAGGCATGCAAGAGACCTTGAACCAGCGCCAGTTCAGCACGCAGCTGCTGACGTTGTTGCTGCGGGTTGATCAAGACATGGCGCAACTCACCGGAGCCATGGCCGAATCCCGCCGCGAACTGGCCGTCGCCGAACGCGAGCGCCTGAAGATGCAGTCTTTGGTGGACGCTGACGCGCTGGCTTTTCGGGCCCACACCCAGCACCGCGAACAACAGCAGATGGACGCAATGGGGGTGATGCAGTTCAATCTGGGGGAGCGCGGATGAACCCTTCTGGCGGTTTGCGATGGCACTGGCGCGCTTGGCGTTCTGCGGCATTGTGGTCGCCCACCAGCGCGCAGATCGCCCACTGGTTGGCAAGCGTGCAGCCCCGCTCTAAACGCTTGCTCTTACTGGGCCCCAGCGCGGGTTGGATGTTGCCCACCGAGTGGCTGCTGCGTTTTGAAAGCATCGAGGCGATGGACATTGATCCCTTTGCGCGCTGCCTGTTTGGCTGGCGTCACGGTGCTGCGTTGAAGGCTGCTGGTGTCCGTTGGCGCTACCAAACAGGGGACGCATTGGCTGCGTTGCCGCGTCTTTTAACGGCGCAGCCACGCGCTTGCGTCCTGCTGGACAACTTGCTTGGGCAGTTGCGTTTTCATGCGCCGGACTGGCAAGACCCGCTGCTCTACACCCGCTTGCAATTGGCCGATATCCAACGCCTGTTGCAGGGACGGGAGTGGGGCAGTGTGCATGATGTGTTGTCTGGACCAGCCGCTGGTTTGGCACCTGAGCAAGACTTTCCGGCGGCGCGCAGTTCAGTCGCCATGCCGGCGGCCGAACCTCAAGCTGTCGTGGCTTGGTTGGCTGCAGCCCAGCTGCGAGGTGAATGGCTGGACCATCTGACCGATCAGGTGTTTCCGACGGGAACGCCAGTGCAAAACATCGCTTGGGCTTTCAGCCCGGATTATTGGCACTGGCTGCAAGCGGCTTGGGTCCAGCCGATTGAGGCTGGCAAAAGCAGGGCCATCTGATGGGTTTGCAAGAATTTCTTTGCCTCAAGTTCCAAGTGCTCGTTCCGATTCTTCAACCAATCGACCCCGAGTCACGGTCTGCCGACTCGCGGGCCCCATGACTTTTTTCGCAAGCTACCGGCTGGGTGGCATTGCAGGACCCGATCTATGAAAAGACTGTTTTTTGAACTCTTGCTGCTGGGCGGTTTGGCCGCCGCCGGCTTCTTCGGCTGGACCCAGTGGAATGCAGGTCTGAGCAATGTCGACAAGCTCACCGAGTTGACGGCCGAGTCTGACACTTCAACGCAAAAGTTGGCCAGAGCTGAGGCCGAGTTGAAGGCCAATGCCGATGAAATCGGCACCATGCGGGGTAAGACGCAAGAGCTGGATGCGGTGAAAGCCGCGCTGGCTAATGGTGAAACCCTGAAAGACTTAGAGGCCGCCTACAAAAAAGAAAAGAGCCTGTCGGCCGAACGACAGGTTGGTTTGGGTGCCCTGCGCTTGCTGACCAAAGGCCGCAAAGACCCGGCCACGATTGACGCTTTTCGCAAGGCCTTGGACATCGCCGACTGGGGCAGCCGCAAGAAAGTGATTTGTGCAGCGCAGATCGCCTTGGCGGCCGCTGGCGAAAAGGTCACTGTTCTGAACGACTGCGCTGCGCCCGCCGAAAAGGCGGAGCAAGCGGAGAAAGCTGACAAGGCTGGTAACAGCAAAGATGAGCCAACGGCCAACGCCGGGGATAAACAGGCGGTCCATTGGGGCTACGAAGGTCCGATGGGGCCCGACCGTTGGGGCGATGAATACCCGAGCTGTGCCAAAGGCACGTCGCAGTCGCCTTTGAACATCAAAGGGCCTTTTGAAAAAGCCTATTTCGGCGTGGCGCCTGACTACAAACCGGGGCAGCTGAAAATCATCAACACCGGCCGCACGATTCAGGTCAACGTGCCGCCCGGTAGCAAGCTGCGCATCGACAGCAAACCGTTTGAGTTGGTTGAGTTTCATTTTCACCGGCCTAGCGAAAATCTGATCGATGGCAAGGCCGCATCGATGGTGGTGCACTTTGTTCACAAGAATGAAACAGGTCGTCTGGCCGTGCTTGCCGTGATGCTCAAAGAGGGCAATGAAAACCCGGGCATCAACAACCTCTGGGCCTATGCACCGCTGGTTGAAGGTCCGGAAGTCACGCCCGACGGCGTGATGTTCAATCCGGCTAACTTGTTGCCACGCGAGTATGAGTTCTACAGCTACGAGGGCTCATTAACGACGCCGCCGTGTACCGAAGGTGTGCGTTTCTTTGTCCTTAAATCTCAGGTGAATATTGCCAGAGACCAGATTGAGCGTTTCCCGTTCAAGAAGAATGCGCGACCGGTGCAAGCACAAAACGGCCGGGCTATCGCTGGGTGAACTTAGGCCGTCTCGATCTGATCGGTCAACTCTAACCAGCGCTCTTCGAGCTGCTGCAACTCGGCATCAACGGCTTTGAGTCGCTTACCGGCTTGCGCCATGTCGGCGGCAACAGGCAGGGCTGCCAGCGTCGCTTCCAGCGGCAGGCGTTCAGCCGTCAAGGCTTTCATTTGTTGGTCAACCTTGTCAAGTTCCTTTTTCAAGGGCTTCACAATGTCAGAACTTTTAGGCGTTGCAGCCGCTGCTTTGACCGCTGTGGCCGCTTGCGTCGCCGCGACGTTGGCTGATTTTTTAGCGACGTCACGTTGGCGCTTAGCTTCGTCGAGCAGGTAGCGCTGGTAGTCGTCGAGGTCGCCATCGAACGGTGCCACACCGCCGTGCGAAACCATCCAGAACTCGTCGCAGACGGCGCGCAGCAGGGCTCGGTCGTGGCTGACCAGCATGACAGTGCCTTCAAACTCGTTGAGCGCCATCGACAAGGCTTCGCGGGTCGCCAAATCCAAGTGATTGGTGGGCTCATCGAGCAGCAGCAGGTTAGGGCGCTGCCAGACGATCATGCACAGCACCAAACGGGCTTTTTCGCCGCCGCTCATGCTGCCGACGGTCTGCTTGACCATGTCGCCACCGAAATTGAAGTTGCCCAAGAAGCTGCGCAGGTCTTGTTCGCGGGTTTGCTGGCCGCTGATCTTGCCGGCTGCCGTGACTTCTTTCACCAGGCGAATCATGTGCTCCAGTGGGTTGTCGGCAGGCCGCAACACGTCGAGCTCTTGCTGCGCAAAGTAACCGATGTTCAGGCCTTTGCCTTCGAGCATTTCGCCTTCAATCGGCGCCAGCGCCCGAGCCACGGTTTTCACCAGCGTTGATTTACCTTGACCGTTGGCTCCCAAAATACCAATGCGCTGACCGGCCAGTACCGACTTGCTGACGTTTTGCACGATGACCGTGGGGGGTGTGCCTGCCGGTGCGTCTTCGGGCGCTGGGTAGCCAAAATAGGCATTCTGCATCGACAACATCGGGTTCGGCAGGTTGGCGGGTTCTTTGAACTCAAAGGTGAAGTCGGCTTCAGCCAGCAGCGGTGCAATCTTCTCCATGCGGTCGAGGGCTTTGACACGGCTTTGCGCTTGCTTGGCTTTGCTGGCCTTGGCTTTGAAGCGGGCAATGAACTTCTGCAAGTGCGCGATTTTGTCTTGCTGCTTGTTGAAAGCGCCTTGTTGCAGGGCCATTTGCTCGGCGCGCAGGTCTTCAAACTTGCTGTAGTTGCCGCCGTAGCGCGTGAGCTTGGCGCTTTCGATGTGGACGGTGACGTCGGTCACAGCGTCCAAAAATTCGCGGTCATGGCTGATGACCAGCATGGTGCCTTGGTAGCGCTTGAGCCAAGCTTCAAGCCAGACCAGTGCGTCCAAGTCCAAGTGGTTGGTCGGCTCGTCGAGCAGCAGCAAGTCAGATGGGCACATCAGGGCGCGCGCCAATTGCAAACGCATGCGCCAACCGCCTGAGAAGCTGTTGACCGGGTTGTCGATTTCGCTGAGCTTGAAACCGAGACCCAGAATCAAAGCCTGTGCGCGTGCTGGGGCGTCGAGCGCGCCAGAGTCGTACAAGTTCATGTAGGCGTTGGCCATGCGGTCGCCGTCGCCGCTGGCATCGGCGGCATCCACTTCAGCCTGTGCCGCGAGCAACACGATGTCGCCCTCAATCACGTAGCTGGTGGCGCTTTGTTCGGTCTCGGGCATGTCCTGAGCGACCTGCGCCATGCGCCATTGCGCAGGAATGTAGTATTCGCCGCCGTCTTCGTGCAAGGTGCCGTTGAGCATCGCAAACAGCGAGGACTTGCCCGCGCCATTGCGGCCGACCAAGCCGATTTTTTCGCTCGGGTTCAGGCTGATCGACGCGCTGTCGAGAATCACTTTGGCGCCACGGCGCAGCACCACATTTTTAAGGGTAATCATTGAAAAGCAGACAAAAGATAAGGAAAAGGGCGCCACCACCGCGAAGTGTTGGCGCTGCCGTCAAAGCCTATTGGCCTCCCAAAGACGGCGATTCAAAAAATTCAAGCCAGTTGCTGGCGGGTGATCAACATCACCTGGTCACTGCCTGCGCTGGTCTCAAACCAGAGCGGCTGCAACTGTGGAAAGGCGCGTTCAAAATTCTCGCGCTCGTTGCCTATTTCCAGCACCAACACCGCATTTTCGCTCAAATGCTGCACCGCGTCATTAAAAAATGCGCGAATGAAGTCCATGCCGTCCTCGCCACCGGCCAGCGCCAGGGCTGGTTCGGCCCTGAATTCAGTCGGCAAAGCCGCCATGCTGCCCGCGTTGACATAGGGCGGATTGCACAAAATCAGGTCGTACGGGCCTTGGCAGGCGGCCAGACCATCGGACTCGATCAGCGTGATGCGGTTCGTCAGCGCATGGCGCTCGAGGTTGATGCGGGCCACAGCCAAGGCATCCGTGCTGATGTCGGCAGCGTCCACCGCGACGTCTGGGTAGGTCATGGCGGCCAGCACGGCCAGACTGCCGTTGCCGGTGCACAGGTCGAGCACGCGGGCGGTGTCTTCACTCAGCCAAGGGTCGATGCTGCCGTCGGCCAACAACTCGGCAATGAAGCTGCGCGGAATGATGACGCGCTCGTCGACATAAAACGGCACGCCTTGCAGCCAAGCTTCTTGGGTCAGGTAGGCGGCGGGTTGTCGGCTGTTGATGCGCTGCTCGATCAAGGCCTCAATTTGCGCGGTTTCGTCGGCCGTGACAAGGCGCTCAGCGACGCTACCAAGGTCGTCCAGTGGCAAGCCCAAGCGCCACAAGACCAGCCAAGCGGCTTCGTCAAAGGCGCTTTGCGTGCCGTGGCCAAAACCGTCGAGCGGCGTCAAGCCGGCGGCCTCAAGCCGGTCGGCCATGGTCTCAATCAGCGCTTCGACGTTGACAGACGTCATGCCGCAGCCAGACGCTCGAGCACGCCTTTGTAGATGTTTTTCAGCGGGTCCAGCGAGCTCACCAATACATGTTCGTCGATCTTATGGATAGACGCGTTGATCGGGCCGAACTCGATCAGCTGCTCGCAAATTTTGGAAATGAAACGACCGTCGGAGGTGCCGCCAGTGGTGGAGAGCTCGGTTTGCACGCCGGTTTCAGCTTGAATCGCGTCGCGCACGGCTTGCACCAACTCACCAGGCGTGGTCAAAAATGGTTCGCCGTTCAAGGTCCATTGCAAGCTGTAGTCGAGCTCGAACTTTTTGAGCACGGCTTCAAGGCGTTGCTTCAAACCGTCAGCCGTCGACTCGGTCGAGAAGCGGAAGTTGAAATCCACCACCAACTCACCCGGAATGATGTTGGTCGCACCGGTGCCGCCATGAATGTTAGAGACTTGCCAGCTGGTGGCCGGGAAAAATTCGTTGCCTTGGTCCCACTTTGTAGCGACCAGTTCAGCCAGAGCAGGCGCAAACAGATGCATTGGGTTTTTGGCCAAATGCGGGTAAGCAATATGTCCTTGCAGGCCTTTGATGTTGAGCTTGCCGCCGAGGGTGCCGCGCCGCCCATTCTTGATCATGTCGCCGAGTTGGTCGACCGACGTTGGCTCACCGACGATGCAGTAGTCCAGCACTTCGCCGCGCGCTTTCAGTTGATTGCAGACCACCAGCGTGCCGTCGCGCGACGGGCCTTCTTCGTCGCTGGTGATGAGAAAGGCAATCGACAGCGCCGGATTCGGGTTGACCGCCAAAAACTCCTCAACCGCCACCACCATGGCGGCGATCGAAGATTTCATGTCGGCTGCACCGCGCCCGTGCAACACGCCGTTGCGGTGGCTGGGCGTGAAGGGCGGTGTTGTCCATTGCTCAAGCGGGCCGGTAGGCACCACGTCGGTGTGGCCGGCGAAGACCAGCGTTGGCGCTGCGCCTTGGGCGCTGGATTGACCGGTCAACTTGGCCCACAGATTGGTCACCCGAAAGTTGTCAGGGCCGCTGACGATGGTTTCGCAGACGAAACCCAGCGGCTGCAAACGCGCCGAAATCATCGCCTGACAACCCGCGTCATCGGGGGTCAGCGAGGCACGGGAGATCAGTTGCTCGGTCAGCTGTAGGGTGGCGCTCATGCGGGTTCCAGTTTGATTTTTGTTCAGTCGCGCAGCAGGTCGTTCAGGCTGGTGGTGGCGCGGGTTTTGGCGTCCACTTTCTTGACGATCACGGCGCAGTACAGGCTGTACTTGCCGCCGGCTTTGGGCATGTTGCCGGAGATCACCACTGAACCAGCAGGAATGCGGCCGTAGGTCACGGTGTCGGCTTCGCGGTCATAAATCGGGGTGCTTTGGCCGAGGTAAACGCCCATCGAAATGACCGAGTTTTCTTCAACGATGACGCCTTCAACCACTTCAGAACGGGCGCCAATAAAGCAGTTGTCTTCAATGATGGTTGGGTTCGCTTGCAGGGGCTCCAACACGCCGCCCAGGCCAACGCCGCCGGACAAATGAACGTTGTTGCCCACTTGAGCGCAACTACCCACCGTGGCCCAGGTGTCAACCATGGTGCCTTCGCCAACCCATGCGCCGATGTTCACGTAACTGGGCATCAAAATGGCGCCTTTGGCAATGAAGCTGCCGCGACGTGCCACAGCTGGCGGCACCACGCGCACGCCGGTGGCGCGCATTTCGTCTTCGCTCAGGTGTGAGAATTTGGTTTGTACTTTGTCAAAAAAGCCCAGGTCGCCGGCGCGCATCATTTCGTTGTCTTTCAAGCGAAAGCTCAGCAAAACTGCCTTTTTGATCCACTGGTGGGTGGTCCAGACGCCGACGCTTTCGCGGGTGGCGACGCGCAAGCTGCCGTTGTTGAGCTGGGAGATGGTGTGTTCGACGGCTTCTAGCACTTCTTTGGACGCCGATTTTGGCGACAGATTGGCGCGGTCTTCCCAGGCGGCGTCGATGGTGCTTTGCAGGTTGTCTTGTGTCATGTTGGTTTTTATTTCAGGAGAAGTTTGAAAAGAATCGAAAAATACAAAAGGGGTTCAAACCGCCTCATGCTGTTTTAGCGCCGAGAGTCTGGCAAAACTGCACGATGCGCTCGGCCGCTTCCCGGCATTCAGCGGTCTCGGCCACCAAGGCCATGCGGATGCGCCCAGCACCGGGATTAGAGGGCTTGCCGTCAGCGCCTGGCGCTTCGCGAGCCAAGTAGCTGCCAGGCAAAACCACCACATTGTATTGAGCCAGCAACTGACTGGAAAAGTCGGTATCAGAGCCCGCAAAGTTGGCCGGGATTTCGGCCCATAAATAAAAGCCAGCGTCCGGCAAGGCGACATTCATCACACTGGCCAGCAGCGGGGTCACTTCAGCAAACTTTTTCCGGTATAGATCGCGGTTCAATACCACATGCGCTTCGTCGTCCCAAGCGGCTTGGCTGGCGGCTTGCACGACCGGGCTCATGGCGCTGCCGTGGTAGGTGCGGTAGAGCAAAAACGCTTTCATGAGGTCGGCGTCACCGGCCACAAAACCGCTGCGCAAGCCCGGCACATTGCTGCGCTTGGACAGGCTGGTGAGGGCGATTAGATTTTTGAAGTCGTGCCGACCTAAAGCCACAGCCGCTTCGAGGCTGCCGAGTGGCGCTTCTTCACGGAAATAGATCTCGCTGTAGCACTCGTCCGAGGCGATCACAAAACCATACTGGTCGCTCAAGGCAAACAACTGCTGCCATTCAGCCAAACCGATGACCGAGCCGGTCGGATTGCCCGGTGAGCAGACGATCAGCAACTGGGTTTTGGCCCAGACCGCAGTGGGCACGGCAGCCCAGTCGATGCCAAAGTTACGCGCTGGGTCGCTGGACGCATAAAAAACATCAGCGCCGGCCAGCAAAGCCGCCCCTTCGTAAATTTGATAAAACGGATTCGGCGAGACCACCGTGGCCCCTGCCCGCGTTGAGTCAATGATGGTTTGCGTCAGCGCAAACAGCGCCTCACGAGAGCCATTGACAGGCAACAACTGCTTGGCGGCATCCACCGTGACGCCGTAGCGTCGATGCAACCAGTCCGCCATCGATTGCCGCAGCGCCGGCTCGCCCAGCGTGCCCGGGTAGCGGGCTAAACCGGCCAGGCTGCTGGTCAAAGCCGTTTTGATGAGCTCCGGTGTGGCGTGGCGTGGCTCGCCAATGCCCAAACTGATGGGGCGGTAAGCCGGATTCGGCGTGACCGTGGCGTGCAGTTGACGCAGCCGCTCAAAAGGGTAAGGCTGCAGACGTGAGAGCAGAGGATTCATCTGGGCATTATCGAGGATGAAGCGGCTTCTATAATTTTCAACTCACCCTTTCAAGCTACATTCCATTGCAAACTACACCGCCGTCTTCGCCTGACGATCCAAACAACAGCCCTTTCCACAGCCATTTCCCTCAAATTTTTTATGGGATTTTTGGGCTGCTCGGGCTGCATGTCTTGGTCTGGATAGTGGCTCATGGCGTTGCCAACACCAATCTCGACGGCTATGCGGACATGCTGGAGAACTACGCCTGGGGCCAAAACCTGGCCTGGGGCAGCGCCAAGCACCCGCCGTTTTTTGCCTGGGTCACCGGTGTTTGGTTTTTGATTTTCCCCACCATCGACACGGCCTACTACCTGTTGTCTTACCTGAACGTGGCCGTTGGCTTGCTCGGGGTTTACCGCTTGGCGCAGGCCTTGCGCCTGCACAGCTTGGCATTGCCGGCCGCTTTGCTGCTGTGCATGGCCTTTCCGTACAGCACCTTGGCCGCCAAGTTCAATGCCAATGCGATTTTGTTGAGTCTCTGGCCCTGGGTTGCCGTGGCTTGGCTGCACAGCGTCCGCCATGCCGGTAGGTCTGGCTGGTTGTGGTCTGTCGCCCTGGGTTTGCTGAGTGCGATGGCGATGCTTAGCAAGTATTACAGCGGTGTCTTTTTACTCGGCATCTTCTTGACCGCCTTGGTCAGCCAAGAAGGTCGACGCTGGTTTGTCACGCCCAAGCCTTGGCTGGCGCTGCTGGTCTTCGGGCTGGGCTTGTTGCCGCACCTGCAATGGCTGCGCTCGCATGACTTTGTCACCTTGCACTACATCAGTGAACAAGGCAGTGAGAGCGGTACGGACTGGCACCAAGTGTTCAAGTTCGCGCTGGCGCCGATGGCATATTGGCTGCTTCCGTGGCTGTTGAGTGCCTTCCTTTTTGCGCCAGGTCAGCCGAGTTTTGTCCGGCGCCTGTTGGGTTGGCCACTGCGCTTGTTGCGCTGCTGGCAGCCCCAAGGCTGGGATGACACCTTGTTCTGGTTGGCCATGCTGCCTTGGCTCATCACCTTGGTGTTTGGGCTGACGGGCTTTGTGGAGCTGTCTTTGCCGTGGGCGATTCCTGTTGGTTTTGGGTTTTCTTTGTTATGGCTGCGCAATTTGACGGCGGCACCAGCCGATGTCCATCAGGGCGCCCCGCAGCTGCGTTACGCGATGATCGCTTGGTGCATCTTGGTGGTACTCGGCAGTCCTTGGTACGCCTGGCATCAGGCCAAAGAAGGTGCCAACAATTTTTACTTGCCGCGTCGCGAAGCCGCTGCTGAGCTGCTCAACGGCTGGCAAGCCAGGCACCCAGAGCTGCGCTTGCGTTGGGTTGGCGGTGCTTGGGCTGAGAACGCACTGCTGGCGTTTTACGCTGATGCGTCCATTCAGGTGGTGCCCGGCGTGCCCGACCAATTTCCGGCGACGGTCAACCCATTGGCCCATTGGCAACAACAAGGCGGCTTGCTACTCTGCCCCTTGGGGCAAGTTGAGCGACCGATCGCGACCGATTGTCCGCAGCAAATGCGTGCTTGGCTGCAAGCTCATGGGCAGCAGGCCGAGCCGATTCGCATCAGCGTCGAAAGCCATGGCTTTTGGTTTCAACAGCGCATCCCATTTGCTTATCTGGCGTTTGACTATTTGCCAACCCGGCCTTGAGTGTTTTCGCCACTGTCCCGCTTATTTCTGGGCCCTGCGCTCGGGTAATAATCGAGCTTATTCCTCCTTCTTGGATTTTCAGTGCGTCTTAATTCCATCAAGCTCTCAGGCTTCAAGTCCTTTGCCGAGCCGACCAACTTTGTGCTGCCGGGTCAGCTGGTCGGCGTGGTTGGGCCGAACGGTTGCGGCAAATCCAACATCATGGACGCCGTGCGCTGGGTGCTGGGCGAAAGCAAGGCCTCTGAGTTGCGCGGCGAGTCGATGCAGGACGTTATCTTCAGTGGCACCACCACCCGCAAGTCGGCCAGCCGGGCCAGCGTCGAGCTGGTGTTTGACAATGCCGACCACCGCGCTGGCGGTCAGTGGGGCCAGTTTGCCGAGATCGCCGTCAAGCGCGTCTTGACCCGCGACGGCACCTCTAGCTACTACATCAACAACCAGCCCGTGCGCCGCCGCGACGTGCAAGACGTGTTTCTGGGCACCGGTTTGGGCCCTCGCGCCTACGCCATCATTGGTCAGGGCACGATCAGCCGCATCATCGAGTCCAAGCCCGAAGAGCTGCGGCTGTTTCTGGAAGAAGCGGCCGGCGTCTCCAAGTACAAAGAGCGCCGCCGCGAAACGGCCAACCGCCTGTCAGACACGCGTGAAAATATGACCCGTGTTGATGACATCTTGCGGGAGTTGAATACCAACCTCGATAAGCTTGAAAAACAGGCTGAAGTCGCGCTGCGCTACAACACGCTGCAGGCCGACGGCTCACTCAAGCAGCATCAGCTGTGGTTCATGAAGCGCACTGAGAGCGAGGCCGACCAGTCCAAGGTCAAGGCCGACGCTGACAAAGCTGTGAGTGATCTGGAAAGCCGCGTGGCCGATTTACGCCACATCGAAGCCGACCTGGAAACCGTTCGACAGGCGCACTACAGCGCCGGCGACCAAGTCAATCAGGCGCAGGGCAAGTTGTACGAAGCCAGCGCTGAAGTCGGCCGGCTCGAAGCCGAAATTCGTTTTGTGGTCGATGGCCGCCTGCGCGTCGAACAACGCTTGGCGCAACTGAATGAACAAACCAAGCAATGGGCAACGCGCCAAGAAGACGCGGCGGTTGAAACCGAAAACTTGGCTGGGCAAGCGCTTGACGCTGAAGAAAAAGCCGAGTTGCTGGCGGCCCAAACCGAAGACCGTATCGGTCAATTGCCAGCGCTTGAAGAGGCTTTGCGCAGCGCGCAGACCCAGGCCAACCAGCAACGCAGCAGCGTGGCGCAGGTGCAGCAGCAAATTCAAGTCTTGGCCGCTGACCAACGCAATATTGAAGAACAAAGCCGCGCCTTCAGCACCCGGCGTGAACGCTTGCAGACCGATCGCAATGCGCTGAATGCGCCCGACGAAGCCCGTCTGGTCAACCTGGCCGAGCAGTTCAAGACCGCGCAAGAGAGCCAAGAAGTGGCTGAGGCGGTGCTGCACGAGCTGACCGACAGCGTGCCGCAACTGGACCAAGACCGGCGCGACAAGCAGCAGGCCGTCAACAGCGAATCAGCCCGTCAATCAGCGCTCTCAGCGCGCATGGACGCGCTCAAGGCGCTGCAAGAAAAAGTCAAAACCGATGGCAAGCTCAAGCCATGGCTGGCCAAGCACGGCCTGGATTCTTTGCAGGCTTTGTGGAGTCGCATCCACGTTGAGCAAGGCTGGGAAAACGCGCTTGAAGGCGCGCTGCGCGAGCGTCTCGGCGCGCTGGAAGTCAGCCGGCTGGAGATGGTGCGCGGCTTTGCCGGCACCGACGGCCGTGACGCACCGCCCGCCAAACTGTCGTTTTACGCCGTGCCGATGGCCGGTGCTGCGGCGCCTGTGAGCGGCGCTGGTTTGCGGCCGCTGGCTGATTTTTTGCGTTTGTCGGACGCCGGCCAGAGCGCTTTGTTGGCTGACTGGCTGCAAGGCTGCTACACCGCCGCCCATTTGGACGAGGCGCTGGGCGCCCGCAGCAAGCTGCAGGCAGGCGAGGTTATTTACGTGCCGAGTGGCCACGCTGTCAGCCAACACAGCGTGAGTTTTTATGCGCCAGACTCTGAGCAAGCCGGTCTGTTGGCACGCGCCCAAGAGATTGAAAACTTAGACAAGCAACTGCGGGCTCAAGCGCTGATTGGCGACGACGCCCGCAGCGCACTGCAACGCGCTGAAGCGGTTTATGCCGACGTCGCCCAGCGTTTGGCAGCGGCCCGTCGTGCTGCCGCTGAAGGCCAGAGCCGCACGCATGGTCTGCAGGTTGAAGTGCTGCGCTTGACGCAGCTGGCCGAGCAAACCCGTGCGCGCAGCGAACAAATTCAAGGTGATCTGCACGAAATCGACGCGCAGATGGACGCGTTGCAAGAACGCCGCGTGACCGCCGAAGGGCGCTTTGAAGAACTCGACATGCAACTGGCTGACAGCCAGGAACGTCACGCCCAATTGGATGATCGCGTGATCGATGCCGAGCGCAAGCTCAATGAATCACGCGAACAACAACGCACGCTAGAGCGGCAAGCGCAAGAAGCGCAATTCGCGCTGCGCAGCTTGGCGTCGCGGCGCGATGAACTGGCCCGCTCGATTCAGATCGCCGCGCAGCAAGCAGCGTCTTTGGCTGACGAAGCGCAACGCGCCAAAGAAGAACTGTCGCGCTTGACTGACGCCGCCGCACAAGCTGGCCTGCACAGTGCGCTCAGCGTCAAGCTGGAACGTGAAGCCGACCTCGGTGCCAAACGCAGCCAGTACGACGACCTCAGCGCCAAGCTGCGTGCCAGCGACGAACGCCGCTTGCAGCTTGAACGCGAGCTGGACCCGCTGCGCCAGCGCATCACTGAATTCCAGCTCAAAGAACAAGCCGCGCGCCTGGGCTTTGAGCAGTACGCACAATTGTTGACTGACGCGCAAGCTGACTTGGCCGCCGTCCAGTTGTCGATTGAAACTGGCAACGTGCGACTCACTGGCCTGCAAGGGGAGATCGACCGCATCAACCGTGAGATTCAATCGCTCGGTGCCGTCAATCTGGCTGCGCTGGATGAACTCAGCGCAGCCCGCGAGCGCAAGGGATTTTTGGACGCGCAGATGGCCGACTTGAACGAGGCCATGACCACGCTGGAAGACGCCATCAAGAAGATCGACATTGAAACGCGTGAGTTGTTGTCCAGCACCTTTGACGCAGTCAACGGCCACTTTGGCAAGATGTTTCCCGAGCTTTTTGGCGGCGGCAATGCACGGCTGGTCATGACCGGCGAGGAAATTCTGGACGCCGGCGTGCAAGTCATGGCGCAGCCGCCTGGCAAGAAAAATCAAACCATTCACTTGCTCTCCGGCGGTGAAAAAGCCCTGACGGCGATCGCCCTTGTGTTCGCTATTTTTCAACTCAACCCAGCCCCGTTTTGCTTGCTAGACGAGGTCGACGCACCGCTCGACGATGCCAACACCGAACGTTATGCCAAGCTGGTCGCGAGCATGAGCAAATCGACCCAGTTCCTGTTCATCAGCCACAACAAGATCGCCATGGAAATGGCCGAGCAATTGATCGGCGTGACCATGCAGGAGCAGGGCGTTTCGCGGATTGTGGCGGTCGACATGGAAGCGGCTCTGGGCTTCACAGAGACACTGACCGCATGAGTACACTTCAAATCAGTTTGGCTGCCATCGGTGCGTTGTTGCTCGTCATCGTGCTGCTGCACGGCGCTTGGACGTCGCGCAAAAACCGACCCAAGCAAGCCAGCCATGGCTCCCACACCATGGCCGGTGATGCGGCTGAATCGGCTGCCAGTGGCGGCCCGTTGGAGCGTCAAGAACCAGCTTTCGACAACAGTCTTGAAGCGCTGACCACGCTGACTTTGCCTGAGAAAAAAGTCGGTTTGGATACTTTGATCGACGTGATTGCGCCGATCACGGTGGACACGCAAGTCTCTGGCGAAGCGGCGCTGGCGGCGATGCCGGCAACGCGACGCGCTGGCAGCAAGCCGTTTGCCGTCGAGGGTCTGAGCATTGAAACCGGTGAGTGGGAAGCGCCGACTGCCGGCCAGCGCTACAGCGCATTTCAGGCGGGCGTTCAGTTGGCCAACCGCACCGGCGCCCTGAACCAGATTGAATACTCCGAGTTTGTGATGAAGGCGCAAGCCTTTGCCGACGCTGTCAGCGGCGAGCCTGAGTTTCCGGAGATGCATGACGAAGTGGCGCGCGCCCGCGAGTTGGACCAGTTCGCCAGTCATCACGATGCTCAGTTGAGCTTCACGATGCGTGCCGCAAGCATCGCCTGGAGCCCGGGTTATGTGCAGCAAAATGCAGCCCGACTTGGCTTTGTTGCCGGCGCCATTCCTGGCCGCATGGTGTTGCCCGGCGTGCATGTCGCTATCTTGGGTTTGTCGTTTGACAGCCAAGCCGCCATGGCCGAAGACCCGGAGCAGACCGCTTTGCGTGAAGTCACGCTGGCGTTGGACGTGCCGCAAGTGGGCCGCAGCGAGCAGCCGTTTGCCCGCATGTGTGAAGCCGCACTGGCGCTGGCCACCGCCATGGACGGCGTCATCATGGACGACAACGGCAGCCGTATTCGGGCTGAAGCGATGGAGGTCATCCATGCCGATCTTGAGAAGCTGTACGACACGCTGGATGCGCGTGAGTTGTCGGCTGGCTCGCTGCTGGCCAGGCGTCTTTTTTCTTAAATACCCCCGATCTTGACTGCCGACACTGTGGACCTTTTTTCTGATATGGCACTGGCCGAACGCGTCAAGGCGCTGCGCCAGCAGCTGCAACACCACAGCCATCGTTACTACGTGCTGGACGAGCCAGACATTCCAGACGCCGAGTACGACCGGCTGTTCACCGAGTTGCAAGCGCTTGAACTGGCGCACCCGGAACTGAGCAGCCCTGATTCACCAACCCGCCGCGTCGGTGGTCAGCCCTTGGCGCAGTTCGACAGCGTGCGTCACGCCGTGCCGATGCTGAGCATCCGCACCGAAACCGACACGCTCGCGACAGGCGCAGAAAACTTCGACGCGCGGGTGCGCCGCGAGTTGGGTTTGACGCCGACGGATGTGCCGGTCGAGTACGTGGCCGAACTCAAGTTCGATGGTCTGGCCATGAGCCTGCGCTACGAAAACGGCGTGTTGGTGCGCGCAGCCACCCGCGGTGACGGCGAGGTCGGCGAAGACGTGACGCAAAACATCCGCACGATTCGTCAGATTCCGCTGCGCTTGAATTCCGCAGTCGCCATGGCTAGTCCGGCCGTCCTGGAAGTGCGCGGTGAGGTCTACATGCGGCGCGACGAGTTCGAAGCGCTGAATGAGCGTCAACGCGCAAAAATAGCCCGGGGTGTCAAGGGTGAAAAAACCTTTGTCAATCCACGCAATGCGGCGGCCGGTGGCGTGCGCCAGCTGGACCCGGCGGTTGCCGCTGAAAGGCGACTCAGCTTTTTTGCCTACGGGCTGGGTGAGGTCACGCCGGCAACGCAAGGTGGTCCTGCCTTCAACACACACTACGACTTGCTCATGACGCTGAAAGCTTGGGGCTTCCCAGTGGCCGCGCAAACCAAAGTCGTCAGCGGGGCTGTCGAACTGGTGGCGTTTCATCAGCACATGGGCGAGAGCCGCGACCAGCTCCCTTACGACATTGATGGCGTGGTTTACAAAGTCAACTCTTTGGCTCTGCAACGCCAGATGGGCTTTGTCACGCGTGAACCGCGCTGGGCGGTGGCGCATAAATACCCGGCGCAAGAGCAACTCACCACCGTTATCGGCATTGACGTGCAAGTCGGCCGCACCGGCAAGCTGACGCCGGTGGCCAAGCTGGCGCCGGTGTTTGTCGGCGGCGTGACGGTCACCAATGCGACGCTGCACAACGAAGACGAAGCGCGTCGCAAGGATGTTCGCATTGGCGACACGGTGATCGTCAGGCGAGCCGGTGACGTCATTCCTGAAGTTGTCAGCGTGGTGCTTGACAAGCGCCAGGGACAAGCCGCGCAGTTCACCATGCCGCGCCAATGTCCGGTGTGTGGCTCAGCCGCTGTGCGCGAAGAAGGCGAGGCCGACTACCGCTGCACGGGCGGCCTTTTTTGCGGCGCGCAGCGCAAAGAGGCTATCTTGCATTACGCGCATCGCCGCGCGGTCGAGGTCGATGGCCTGGGCGACAGACTGGTCGAATTGTTGGTGGACGCCAACATCATTCGCACCTTGCCCGACCTGTACCGGCTGGGATTGACCGCCTTGGCCGGGCTCGACCGGATGGCCGACAAGTCCGCCAACAACTTGTTAGAGGCGATCGAAAAATCCAAGCAAACGACGCTGCCTCGTTTCCTATTTGGTCTCGGTATTCGCCACGTGGGCGAGGCCACGGCCAAGGCGCTGGCGCGCTATTTTGGCCATCTTGATGCCATCATGAACGCCAGCGAAGCAGCGCTGTTAGACGTAGACGACGTCGGGCCGGTGGTGGCGCAAAGCATCCGCACCTTCTTTGACCAAGCGCACAACCGCGAAGTGGTCGAACAGTTGCGCGCCTGCGGCGTCACGTGGGAGGAGGGTGCGCCGGCAGAGCGCGCGCCGCAACCGCTGTCAGGCAAAACTTTTGTCATCACTGGCACGCTGCCGACGCTGGGCCGCGACGAAGCCAAAGACCTGCTGGAGGCCGCAGGCGGCAAAGTGGCGGGTTCGGTCAGCAAGAAAACCGATTACGTGGTGGCAGGCGCTGAGGCTGGCAGCAAACTCACCAAGGCGCTGGAACTGGGCGTCAAGGTGATCGACGAAAATCAACTGATGGAGTTACTCAATGGCAGTGCATGAGATTTTGAAAATGGGCGATGCGCGTTTGCTGCGCGTCGCACCAGCGGTGACTGCGTTCGACACGGACGAATTGCATCTGTTGGTGGCCGACATGTTCGACACCATGTCCGCTGTTGATGGCGCGGGTCTTGCCGCACCGCAAATTGGTGTTGACTTGCAGCTGGTTATTTTTGGCACGGATGCGGTCAATCCGCGCTACCCCGACGCGCCGCTGATTCCGCGCACTGTGCTGCTCAACCCGGTCATCACGCCTCTGAGTGATGAAGAAGAAAACGGCTGGGAAGGGTGTTTGTCTGTGCCGGGTTTGCGCGGTGTGGTGCCGCGCTTTACCAAAATTCGCTACACCGGCTTTGATCTGTATGGCGATGCCATCGATCGCACGGTTGATGGTTTTCATGCGCGCGTGGTGCAACACGAATGCGATCATTTGATCGGCAAGCTGTACCCGATGCGTGTCAAAGATTTCACCCAGTTCGGCTACACCGAGGTGTTGTTTCCCGGGCTAGATGCTGGCCAAGACGATTGAGCTCACCATGAACGAACAAGATTTATACCGAAGCAAACGTTGCAGCGCTGCTGACGCATTAGACCATCTGCAAGATGGCGACTTCATCATCGTGCCGACGGGCGTCGGCGAACCTCCCAGCTTGCTGACAGAACTGTCCGAGCAGCGCCGGCGTTTTCGCAACATCAAAGTCGGCCAGATTTTGGCGGTGCGCAAGTACGGCTATTTCGACCCTGAAACAGTCGACCATGTGCGGCATGTCGCTTTTTTCTTTGGCGCTGCTTCACGAGCCGGCGGCATTGCGGGCTGGACGGACTTCATCCCCAGCTATTTTTCGGAAATACCCAGTTTGATCGACCGTGGACTGATGGCGGCAGATGTGGTGATGGCGATGGCTTCGCCGATGGACGACACGGGTTATTTTTCCATCAGCCTGGGGGCTGACTACACCATGGCCGCCCTCAAAAAAGCGCGCGCTGTGGTGTTGGAGGTCAATCCGAATGTGCCTTACGCGCTGGGCAATTGCCATGTGCATATCTCGCAGGTGACGGCTTTGGTCGAGAGCAGTGATCCGGTCATGGAAGTGGGCTTGCCGAAGATCGGTCCGGTGCAAAAAGCCATTGGCAAATATGTTGCCGACATGATTGACGACGGCTCGACCTTGCAGATTGGTTACGGCGGCATTCCAGATGCTGTGGTGATGCAACTGACCTCCAAGCATGACCTGGGTATACACACTGAAATGATCGGTGACGGCATCTTGACGCTGATTGAAAGTGGCGCTGTCACCAACCGAAAAAAGAACTATTTGCCGGGCAAAATCATCGCTACTTTTGCGTTGGGCTCGCAAAAGCTGTACCGCTACATGGACCGCAACCCGGCCTTGGAAATGCACCCGGCTGATTTCACCAACGACCCGTATCTGGCAGCACAAAACGACAATTTGATGACTATCAATGCGACCTTGCAGATTGATCTGTTGGGTCAATGTGGTTCTGAAAGCTTGGCGCATCTGCCTTATTCTGGCACCGGCGGTCAGTCAGATTTTGTGCGGGCCGCCAACCGCTCGCGTGGCGGCAAGTCCTTCATCGTCTTGCCGTCGACGGCCAAAGACGACAGCATCAGCCGCATCGTGCCTGTGCTGTCGCCCGGTACGCACATCAGCACCAGCAAGAACGACATCAACTACGTGGTGACAGAGTTTGGCGTGGCGCAGTTGCGTGGGAAATCAGCCAAGCAACGCGCCGGCGAATTGATCGCTATTGCGCACCCGGACTTCAGGGCTGAGTTGACGCAAGCGGCCAAGCGCATTCATTTGATGTGACCGGCTGACCACGCAGCCAGCCAAGTTGCTTCAGGTTTTCAGAACCTCAAGCAACTCAGTTTCGATCGCAATTTGCGCTCGATTTTGCTGCAGCTCAGGCCCGTCAATCAAGAAGGTGTCTTCAACCCGTTCACCCAACGTGGTGACTTTAGCGAGCTGCAAATTGATGCGGTGATGGGACAGCACACGGGCAATTGAGTACAGCAGGCCGACCCGGTCACTGGCAGAGACGGTGAGCAACCAACGCTGGCCTTTTTCATCGGGGCGCAGGTCGACACGCGGGGCGATCGGGAAGCTTTTGACGCGCCTTGAGACGCGGCCTTTGCCAGCTGGCAGCAAGGGGCTGACGTCTTCAATGGCGCGCACCAGCTCGGCTTCGACCATGGCCACCATTTCGCGGTAATGCTCGTCCAAGATCGGGCTGGTGACTTGAAAGGTGTCGAGCGCATAGCCGTTGTGGGCCGTGTGAATCTTGGCGTCCAAAATGCTCAAGCCGGCTTCTTCGAAATAGCCGCAAATGCGGGCGAATAAATCGGGCGCGTCGGGCGTGTACACCAGCACCTGCAGGCCTTCGCCGGCAGAAGAGCGTCTGCCCCGCACGACCGACTTGCCGGCGCTGACATGACGTGACAATTGCCGCGCATGCCAAGCGATGTCGGCCGCTTCGTGGCGTATGAAATAGCTGACGTCGAGCGTCGCCCAAAGCGCTTTGTGCGACTCAAAAGGCTGGGCATGCAGCGCCAATAGGGTCAAGGCTTCGCGCTTGCGGGACTCGACTTCGGTCCGCGGATCGGGCGCGCCACCGCCCAACACGCGCAAGGTGTAGCGGTACAGGTCTTCGAGCAGTTTGCCTTTCCAGGCGTTCCAGACTTTGGGGCTGGTGCCGCGAATATCGGCGACGGTCAGCAGGTACAAAGCCGTCAGGTAGCGCTCGTTGCCGACGCGCTTGGCAAAAGCAGCGATGACTTCCGGGTTGCTCAGGTCTTCTTTCTGGGCGATGCGGCTCATGCTCAGATGCTCGCGCACCAAGAATTCGATGAGTTGGGTGTCCTCGCTGGCGATGCCGTGATGGCGGCAGAAGGTGCGAACGTCTTTGCAGCCCAGCTCGGAGTGGTCGCCGCCGCGACCTTTGGCGATGTCATGGAACAGCGCCGCTGTGTACAGAATCCATGGCCGGTCCCAGCCCGCCGCCAGTTGCGAGCACATCGGGTATTCATGCGAATGCTCGGCCATGAAAAAGCGCCTCACGTTGCGCAGCACCATCAAAATGTGCTGGTCCACCGTGTAGACATGAAACAGGTCGTGCTGCATCTGCCCGACAATTTTTCGGAACACCCACAGATACCGCCCCAGCACCGACGTCTGGTTCATCAGCCGCATGGCGTGCGTGATGCCCTCGTTCTGCTGCAATATTTGGCGGAACGTGTCGCGGTTGACCGGGTCGCTGCGAAACTGGGCATTCATCACGCCGCGAGCGTTGTAGAGCGCGCGCAGGGTTCGGGCCGACAGACCGTTGACGCCGGACGTGGTCTGAAAAATCAGAAAGGTCTCTAAAATCGCGTGCGGTTCGCGCACGTACAGGTCGTCACTGGCGACTTCTATACGACCGGCTTTTTCAAAAAACCGCGCATTCAGCGGCTGCAGCGGCTGCGGGTTCGGGTTCAACCGCTCTTCAATGTTGAGCAGCAAAATCTGGTTCAGCTGCGTCACGGCTTTGGCGGCCCAGTAGTAGCGGCGCATCAGGGATTCGCTGGCGCGGCGCGGCAGTCGGCTGCCATCGGGCGCTTGGCTCAAATAGCCAAAGGATTCAGCAACTGCGGTTTGCAGGTCAAACACCAGCCGGTCTTCGCGCCGTCCCGCCAGCACGTGCAAACGCGCCCGGATCAAGCTCAGCAGCGCTTCATTGCTTTTGATTTGTCGCACCTCAAAAGCGGTGGCCAAGCCATTGCGGGCCAAGTCGTCCCAGGACTTGCCCAAGCCCGCAGCGCGTGCGACCCAGAGCACGACTTGCAAGTCGCGCAGACCGCCAGGAGATTCTTTGCAGTTGGGCTCCAAGGCGTAAGGCGTGTCTTCAAACTTGTTGTGGCGCTGGCGAAGCTCTAGCGTTTTGGCGACAAAAAAGGCTTGTGGGTCGAGCGCCGCGTCCAGCTGCGCCCGCAGGCTGCTGAAGTTGTCTTTGGCGCCCGCCAGCCAGCGCGCCTCTAACAGCGAGGTTTGCACCGTGACGTCTTTGGCAGACTCTTCAAGGCATTCCGTCAGCGTGCGAACGCTGGAACCAATTTCGAGCCCGCTGTCCCAGCAACTGCCGATGAAGTTTTCAATGCGGGTTTTCAGGCTCTCGCCGTCGATTGGCGTTTCAGTTTCTAACGCGGTGCTGTTGGGTAGCAACAGCAAGACGTCGATGTCTGAGTGGGGAAACAACTCGCCGCGGCCATAACCACCGACAGCCACCAAGCTGAAGTCGGCCGGTAAAGCAGCGCGCCGCCACAGCGCTTGCAGGGTCGCATCGGTATGGCGAGCCAGCTTTTGCAGCAAACTGCGGATGCCTCGGCTGGAGGCGCCGCTGCCGGCCAGTGAAGCCAGCAAGGCGGATTTGCCACTCCGATACTGCTCCCGGACTTGCACAAGGTCACCGAGTGCGCCCGCCACAAAACTGGCGGTTGCAGGACTGTGGGTTGGCATCGGATGCGGACGGCTGAAAGGGATCAGGCGCTGACAGCGACCGATTTCTCGGCGGCATGGAATGCCGCCACAAAGTCAGGGGTGGACGGGCTGCCGGCAGACATCGTCAAGACTTCATAGCCTGTTTCTGTCACCAGAATCGTGTGCTCCCACTGGGCCGACAAGGAATGGTCACGCGTCACAATCGTCCAGCCGTCCTTTTCTGCACCGTCTTTGATGTCACGCTTGCCCACATTGACCATCGGCTCAATGGTGAAGGTCATGCCGGGCTTGAGCAGTTCCAACGTGCCGGGGCGGCCGTAATGCAAAACTTGTGGGTCTTCATGAAAGCGTTTACCAATGCCGTGGCCGCAAAATTCGCGGACCACTGTGTAACCCTGTTTTTCTGCAAAGGTCTGGATCGCGTGGCCTATATCGCCCAGGCGAATACCTGGCTTGACGCGCATGATGCCTTGCCACATGGCTTCAAAGGTGACGTGGCACAGGCGTTTGGCAGCGATTGAGACCTCACCAATCATGTACATCCGGCTGTTGTCGCCAAACCAGCCGTCTTTGGTGATGACGGTGACATCAATGTTCATGATGTCGCCCTTTTTTAACGGCTTTTCATTGGGAATGCCGTGGCACACCACATGGTTTAGCGATGTGCACAAGGAAGCCGGGTAGGGAGGATAACCGCCTGGTTGGTAGCCTAGCGTGGCGGAAATCGTACCCTGCACATTGACCATGTAGTCATTGGCGAGCTTGTCGATTTCTTTGGTGGTGATACCCGCTTTGACAAAAGGGGTGAGGTAATCCAGCACCTCGGATGCCAATTTGCAGGCCACCCGCATGCCTTCGATTCCGGCGGCGTCTTTATAGGTAGTACTCATTGGAGTGATTATCCACCCAGCCAAAAACCAGCGTGTAAAACGGGCTTCACTCGGGCTCATCTTTGTGGTCTGTGCACTGATAAAATGCGTCGCTATCGCACAACCCCGGACCAGGCCCGAGCCGACCCCGACAACCACAAGGCACTCGCCACCGTGACCCTGCATCTGACGACTTTTGAGAGCGAATCCCGCGGGATCAACGCCCTGAGTGACTTCCGCGCCCAGCAACTGCTGCCCCGCCTGCAAGCCATCAACGACAAGATCACCTCCATCAGCGCCCGGTTTGTGCACTTGGTGGCCACCGATGCACCGCCCACCGACGCCATGGAAACCCAGCTCGAAGCGCTTCTGAGCTATGGCGAGCCTTGCGGCGCTTGGCCGGCTAATACAACGGGGGCTTCGTTTTTCATCGTCACGCCACGGTTTGGCACGGTTTCGCCTTGGGCCTCCAAGGCCACCGACATTGCCCACAGCTGCGGCTTGGCGATCAAGCGCATCGAACGCATCACCGAATACTGCCTCTCAATCAAGTCCGGCCTGCTGGGAAAAACCTATTTGAGCGTGCATCAGCGGGAAGACATCATTGCCTTGCTGCACGACCGCATGACTGAAAGCGTCATGACCGACAGGGCGCAAGCCGCGTCACTGTTTGCTGAGTTGCAGGCGGCACCGTTGCAGTCGATTGACGTGCTGGGGGGCGGCAAAGCCGCTTTGGAGGCCGCCAATATTGAGTTTGGTCTGGCTTTGGCCGCTGACGAGATCGAGTATTTGGTGCAGGCTTTCACGCAACTTCAGCGCAATCCGACAGATGTCGAATTAATGATGTTCGCGCAGGCCAACAGCGAGCATTGCCGCCACAAGATTTTCAACGCTGAGTTCACCATTGACGGCGTGCCGCAAGACAAAAGCCTTTTCGGCATGATCCGCAACACCGAGCAGCTGAACCCGCAGCACACGGTGGTGGCTTATTCGGACAACGCGTCGGTGATGGAGGGCGGCAAGGTTCAGCGTTTCTATGCGCAAGCGGCCTCCGCTGTTGGCTTATCTGCGTTACAGCCTTACGCTGCACACGAAGACGTCTTGACGCATGTGCTGATGAAAGTTGAAACGCACAACCACCCCACCGCGATTTCACCTTTCCCTGGCGCCTCGACGGGCGCCGGCGGCGAGATCCGCGACGAAGGCGCTACCGGCCGCGGTTCCAAGCCCAAAGCCGGCTTGACAGGTTTTACCGTGTCACGTCTGTTTGACACCGGGTTTGGCAAGCCAGACCACATCGCCAGCGCCTTGCAAATCATGACCGAAGGCCCACTCGGTGGCGCGGCGTTCAACAACGAATTTGGCCGGCCGAACTTAGCCGGTTACTTCCGCGAATACGAGCAAACCGTGAACGGCCAGCGCTGGGGTTACCACAAGCCGATCATGATTGCTGGTGGCCTCGGCACGATTGACGCCGGCTTGACGAAGAAAATTTTGTTCCCTGCCGGCACTTTGCTGATTCAGCTGGGCGGTCCCGGCATGCGCATCGGCATGGGTGGCAGCGCGGCCAGCTCGATGGCCAGCGGCACGAACGCTGCCGCACTTGATTTTGATTCGGTGCAGCGTGGCAATCCTGAGATTGAACGGCGCGCGCAAGAAGTCATCAACCAGTGCGCTCAACT
Organism: Polaromonas sp.; assembly: GCA_041442125.1. Taxonomy (GTDB): domain Bacteria; phylum Pseudomonadota; class Gammaproteobacteria; order Burkholderiales; family Burkholderiaceae_C; genus Polaromonas. The sequence continues at coordinate 86,078 of JASDRC010000010.1, forward strand.
CGGTGCAGCCAATCCGATTTTGGCGATTCATGACGTGGGCGCTGGCGGTTTGTCGAACGCCTTTCCGGAACTCGTCAACGACGCTGGTCGCGGCGCCCGGTTTGACCTGCGCGCCGTACCGCTGGAAGAAAGCGGCTTGAGCCCTAAAGAAATTTGGAGCAACGAGAGTCAAGAACGCTACGTGATGGCGATTGCGCCTGAGTCGCTGCCGCAGTTCCAATCTTTCTGCGATCGTGAGCGTTGCCCGTTTTCGGTGGTCGGTGTGGCGACGCAAGAAAAGCAGTTGGTTTTGTCTGATGCAGACACGCCAGCTCCTGTCGATATGCCCATGAATGTGTTGCTCGGCAAGCCGCCCAAAATGCACCGCGATGTGCAGAGCCTTCCGATAGCCGTGAAGCCTATTGACTTGACCGGCGTCGATCTGCAAAAAAGTGTGATCGATGTATTGAGCCACCCGACCGTGGCCTCTAAGCGATTTCTCATCACGATCGGCGACCGCACGGTCGGCGGTCTCACGCACCGTGACCAAATGGTCGGCCCGTGGCAAGTGCCGGTGGCCGATTGCGCCGTCACCCTGGCCGATTACCAAGGCTTTACGGGTGAGGCGATGAGCATGGGCGAGCGCACGCCGTTGGCCACCACCGACGCCGCCGCCTCTGGCCGCATGGCGGTGGCGGAAGCCATCACCAACTTGTTGGCCGCCCCGATTGAGTTGCCGCGCGTCAAGCTGTCGGCGAACTGGATGGCCGCTTGCGGTGAACCCGGTCAAGACGCCGCACTTTACGCAACCGTCAAAGCCGTCGGTATGGAACTCTGCCCGGCATTGGGTGTGTCGATTCCAGTCGGCAAAGATTCTCTGTCGATGCGCACGGTTTGGGACGACAAAAAAGTCACGTCACCGGTCTCGCTCATCGTCACCGCCTTTGCCACGCTGGCCGATGTCCGCGGCACGTTGACGCCACAGCTGAACACAGAAGAAGCGGACACCACGCTGATCTTGATTGACCTTGGCAAAGGCCAAAGCCGCATGGGCGCATCGATCTTGGCGCAAACCCTGGAGCGCGGCGAGGGGGCTGTGCCCGACCTCGACGATGCGCAAGACTTGGTCAACCTCGTCAACGTCATCAACGCCTTGCGCGCCCAAGGCGAAATTTTGGCCTACCACGACCGCAGCGACGGCGGCCTGCTGGCAGCCGTCTGCGAAATGGCCTTTGCCGGACAAGTCGGCGTCTCGCTGAACGTTGACATGTTGCTGGTCGAAGGCGACGGCATTTCAGACAGCCGCATGGACACGGGCGACAGTAAAAACTGGGCCACGCAGGTCAGCGCGCGCCGCGACGAACTTACGCTCAAAGCCCTTTTCAACGAAGAGCTGGGTGCCGTTATTCAGGTGCGTACCGCGGTGCGTAACGAGGTGATGCAGGTGCTGCGTCAGCACGGCTTGTCCAAGTTCAGCCACTTCATTGGCAAGACCCGGCCGCAACACGCCGCACTCGAAGTTGGTAAAGGTCAAATTCAAGTTTGGCGCGACACCAAGATGGTGTTTGCTGCCAAGTTGCAAGACCTGCACCAAGTCTGGGACGCCGTCAGCTGGAAGATTTGCCAGCAGCGTGACAATCCGACCGGCGCTGACGCCGAACATGCATCTGTAGGCGATCCGCAAAACGCCGGTTTGCATGTTTATTTGCCGGAGACATTCACGCCAACAGTCAGCGCCCCAGCGTTGAATTTGTCGCGTCCTCGCGTGGCGATCTTGCGCGAGCAAGGCGTCAACTCGCACGTTGAAATGGCCTACGCCTTCACGCTCGCTGGCTTTGAAGCCTGTGACGTTCACATGACAGATTTGCAAAGCGGACGGACCAAGCTGCAAGACTTCCAAGGCGTGGTGGCCTGCGGTGGCTTCAGCTACGGCGACACGCTGGGTGCAGGCATCGGTTGGGCTCGTTCGATCTTGTTCAATGCAGTGTTGGCCGAGGAGTTCAAAGCCTTCTTTGCACGCCCTGACACCTTCGGCTTAGGGGTTTGCAACGGCTGCCAGATGTTCGCTGAACTGGCCAGCATCATTCCCGGTGCCGACGCTTGGCCGCGCTTCACCACCAACCTCAGCGAGCGCTTTGAAGCCCGTTTGGGCCAGGTCGAAGTACTGGACTCGCCGAGTCTTTTCTTACAAGGCATGGCGGGTGTGCGCATGCCGATTGCCGTGGCCCACGGCGAAGGCTTTACCAACTTTTCTCGTCGCGGCAATGCGGCTAAAGCGATTGCAGCGATGCGCTTCACAGACCACCTCGGCCTGCCGACCGAAGCCTATCCGGCGAATCCGAACGGCAGTTCCGGCGGGCTCACGGCAGTGACCACGGCCGATGGCCGATTCACCGCGATGATGCCGCATCCCGAGCGTGTTTTCCGCAATGTGCAGCTGAGCTGGACAGACGCCAACGTGAACGACTTCAGCCCGTGGCTGCAACTGTGGCGCAATGCGCGGAAGTGGGTCGGTTGATCTGATCATGCCTTCAAGGCACGCTTGTTGCGTTCAAGTTCCATGGGAGTTGAATCGTTTTTGATTCAACCAATCAAAAGGGCCGTTATTTTATGAAGCTTAAGTATTTGAAGCTATTGGCCGGCATCAGCTTGGCCATGCTCACCGGATGGGCGGCAGCGCAGTCGTATCCGGGCAAACCAGTGCGTCTCGTCGTGCCGTTTCCACCCGGCGGTGCGACCGACATTCTGGCCCGTGCGATCAGCATCAAAGCGGCGGAACACTTGGGGCAGCCGATTGTGATCGACAACCGAGCCGGCGCTGGCGGCACCATTGGGTCTGCCGTGGTGGCCAAGTCACCGGCCGATGGCTACACCTTGTTGATTGGGACGGGCAGCACACACTCCATCGGGCCCATCATCAACCCGAAACTTCCTTACGATGTGGAGCGTGATTTCGAGCCGGTGGTCTATGTCGCCAAAACTGCCAGCGTGTTGGTGGTGCCGGGCAACTTTCCGGCTAAAAATCTGGCTGAGTTTATCGCCCTGGCCAAGGCCAAACCGGGTCAGCTCAACTACGGCTCCAGCGGTAATGGGACGAACAGCCACCTCAGCAGTGAGTTGTTCAAAGCGCAGGCGGGTGTTTTCATCACGCACATTCCTTACCGTGGCACCGGCTTGGTCTTTAACGACATGATGTCGGGCCAGGTGCACATGCTGATGGACAACTACGTCACCTCACAAGCCAATATCAAGGAGGGCAGGCTCCGAGTCATCGGCGTGACCAGCCCACAGCGGCTGCCGTTTTTGCCGGACGCCCCGACGCTCAGCGAACAGGGCTTGAAAGGTTTCGACGTCAGCAACTGGTTCGGTATTTATGCGCCACACGGCACGCCTAGCGAGGCGATCAACAAGGTCAATGCCGCGTTCAACGCCGCCTTGCAAGACCCTGACATGGTCAAGCGTTTGGCTTTTTTGGGTGCCACACCAACCGGCAGCACGCCAGCGCAAATGGGCAAGATGGTGGCCGATGACAAGACCAAGTGGGCGAACTTGATTCGTGACCGCAAGATCGTCGTCAACTAAAAAATTCAGCGAACTCAAAAGGAAAGCCCTGCTCGGCAAATGCTGGGCAGGGCTTTTTAGATTGACGGCTTGATTACATCCCGACTGGGTAGCCGTCTTTGCGGTGGTCTGATGCCGCGATGTAGCCGTTCTCAACCTTCATGGCCAACTGTGCACAACCGAACTCGGTGTTGAAACGCGGTGCCACTTGAACCACGTGGCCGCGCGCGATCAAGCCCTCAATCGCGTCTTGTGGGAAGTTCCATTCCACCGCGATTGTGATGTTGTCGTCCATGACGCGCCAGCGTGGTGCGTCGCTGGCCGCTTGCGGGTTTTGTCCATGGTCGGCCACACGAGCGGCCACTTGCAAATGGCCTTGCGCCTGCATCGAGCCACCCATCACACCAAAGCTCATGAGCGGTGCACCGCCTTGCGTCAAAAAGCCTGGGATGATGGTGTGAAACGGCCGCTTGCCCGGTGCAACTTGGTTCGGATGACCTGGCTTGAGGCTGAAGCCCGAGCCGCGGTTGTGCAGCGCAATGCCGGTACCCGGCACGACCACACCCGAGCCAAAACCCTTGAAGTTGGACTGAATGAACGAGACCATCATGCCGTTTTCGTCAGCGGCGGTCAGGTAAACCGTGCCACCGTTGTGCGGCGACCCCGGTCGCACGGCAGCAGCGTGCTCTGGGTCGATCAAGCTGGCGCGCTGTTTCAGATACGCCGGTTTGAGCAAGTCGGCTGCCGTGACGTCACGCATGGCATCCAGGTCGGCCACGTATTCATGCAGGTCGGCAAAGGCCAGCTTCATGGCTTCGATTTGCAGGTGCTGCGTCAGCGCTGAATCAAGGCCAGCGGCTTTCAGGTCAAAGTGCTCTAACATGCCGAGCGCCATCAGCGCACCAATGCCTTGCCCACTGGGCCCGATTTCGTGCAGTTCAACGTCACGGTAACGCACCGATATTGGGTCAACCCAGTCAGCCTGGTGCGCCGCCAAATCGGCCTCGTCAATCAAGCCGCCGGTGTTGCGCGCATGGTCGGCAATGGCCTTGGCCAATTCACCATGGTAAAAATCGTCGCCCTTGGTGGCGGCAATGCGCTCCAGCGTGTTGGCTTGGCCTGGGCAGCGGAAAAGCTCACCCGGCAAAGGCGCGCGGCCCTGCGGCGCGAAGGCTTCGCGGTAGCCGGGCTGCGGCAGCAGTTCAGTCACTTGGGCTTGCCACTGGCGGTGAACCGTGTGCGAGACCATGAAACCATCGCGTGCATGGCGCAAGGCGGGCTCAAATAAATCGGCAAACGGCAGCTTGCCGAAGCGGTCTGACAGGGCGCGCCAAGCCGACACCGTGCCGGGAACAGTGACTGAGTCCCAGCCGCGCAAAGGCGCGGCGTCGTATTTTGAAAAGTGTTCAGGCGTCCAACGCTGCGGCGCGCGACCGGAGGCGTTCAGCCCGTGCATGCGTTGGCCGTCCCAGATGATGGCGAAGGCATCACCGCCAATGCCGTTCATGCAGGGCTCAACAACCGTGAGCGTGATGGCGGTGGCCAAGGCAGCGTCAACCGCGTTGCCGCCGCGCGCCAGCATCAACAAACCGGCAGCCGAAGCCAACGGTTGCGAGGTGCTGACCACATTGCGCGCCAGCAAGGGCATGCGTTGTGAGGTGTAAGGAAACTGCCAGAAAGCGGATGAGTCTTGGGTCATGCGTGAAATTCTCGTTGTTGTTGTCGTGAGTGTTCAGTCTAGCTTGACCTTTGCCATCTCGACGGCTTTGCTCCAAGTCTTGAACTCTTGCTCAATCATGGGCGTGAATTCTTCGGCTGGCGTGTACTTCAACTCAACCCCTTGCGCTTGCATGCGCTGCTTGAGCTCTGGTGAATTCAATGCCGTTTGAATCGCTTTCGCCAGTTTGGCCAACACCGGTGCAGGCGTGCCTTTGGGTGCTGAAATACCAAAGAGATTGTTCGCCTCGAAGCCTTTGAGACCGCTTTCATCCACGGTTGGCACGTTCGGCAACATGCTCACACGCTTGCTAGAGGCGACCGCCAAGACACGCAGTTTGCCTGACTTCACGTGCGGCATGGATGCCGGAATGCTGTCGAACATCATGCTCGAGCTGCCAGCCATCAGGTCGGGCAGCGCTTGCGAACTGCCTTTGTAGGGCACGTGCACCAAGTCAAGGCGAGTGCTTGCCACGAACACTTCAGACTCAAGGTGCGACAGCGTGCCAGCGCCTTGCGAGGCAAAGTTGTGTTTGCCAGGCGCAGCTTTCAACAAGCTGATCAATTGAGCGACGTTTTGGACCGGCAAGGTCGAGGGTACAACCAGCATGTGCGGCACGCTGGCCACCCCTGCCACGGTGATAAAGTCTTTGATCAAATGCACCGGCTTGGGTGAGTAAGCGGCGGCGGCAATGGCCGCGTTGGTGACAGCCGCCAAGTAGATCGTGTAGCCGTCAGGCGCTGCCTTGGCGGCATAGGCGAGGCCGATGTTGCCACCCGCACCGGGCTTGTTCTCGATGACCACGGTTTGACCCAGTGCCTCCGACATTTTTTGCCCGATGGAGCGCGCCAAAATGTCCGAAGCGCCTGCCGGTGGGAACGACAAGACGAGCTGGATATTGCGCTCGGGGTACTCGGCATGCGCGGGGCCAGCGATGGCCACTGCGGCCATGATGAGGCTTGACATCGCCACTCGCAAAGTGGTGACGCGTGACGGAAGTTGATGAGGCGAGAATGGGCGGGACATGAGCATAGCTTTCTGAAAAATGAATAAGACTGCGGCTATTCATGCTTATGCAATTAACAGGCCCGAGCGTTGCCAAACACTGGCGCACTCAAAAATACGTGCCGGCGAGGATGCGAACAACACCGCCGGTGCCGATTTTGAAACGGGCAACCCCGGCACTGCGCGCGGTGTTGACGCCCCCAAGATCCAAGCAGCGCACACCGCGTTGTTGCAGCTCAGCTATAGCGCGCCAGAGTAAAAGATTGTGCGCATTGAGCTGGCGTCCTTGCTCGTTAGACCAACCCACTTGGTAGGTGGCGGATTCACCGTGCAGCAAAAACATCATACCGGCGACGCGGTCACGGCCTAGGTCTGCGCGCAGCGTCAGCAGAGTCTGAGCCGGTTGTTGGCGCGACTGAATATAGACATCATAAAAGGGCTGCGGCAGGCCAGCAAAGCCGCGCTGTTCACGCTGTGTTTCTTCGTGGTCTAGCAGCCAGCGGTATTGGCCAGGGTTGCTGCCAACGCGGTGCACAGTCAACGCCGAAGCTTGCGCCGCCACCAAGCGATTCCGCCACTTGGCGTCTAGCGCAGCACGCAGCACCGCCGGGCTTTGGCTGATGTCGAGCATGACCGTGGCGTAGCCCGTCATCACGCGCCGCCATTTGGAAAGCCCTAGGCTGTCGCAGCGGATCTCTTCTGGCGTGATCAGCAGCCAGCGCAAGCCCGTCAAGGGCACTGAGCGGCGCAACTCGGCATAGATCAGCGCTTTGTCTTTGGCCGTCATGGCCTGCAGCCAGATCGGGCCGCGCGAGCACAAACCGACGCTGACCAGCGTGCCCCAGCGCCGCACGATGAACTGCGCCAGCGCCACCAAAACCCCTTCAACTTCAACGCGCGCCCGCAGCACCGGCACCCCGATCATTTGCATGCTGGAGCCGTAACCCCAGTCTTGCTGCAAGGGTGCCGTTGCACGTGCGTGCGCGGCATCCCACGCGGCCGTGTCATGGTCGTCCCAATGCACTTTCATCGCGTTAGCTTTCATGTCATTAGAATCCTCGCACCATGCAAATACCGTATTTTCGACGTTCCAACATCGACAACGTGATGGGCTACCGCATTCAAGAGCCGCGCCCGACCTGGCTGGCGGCCTGCTGGGTGCTGATTTATCTGGCCTTGCCGGTGTTGTTGTTGGGCACGCTGGTTGACTTGCTGATTCAGGCCGTCACTGGCTATTGCAGCGGGTTTTGGTGTTATTTGTAGGCCGCGCATTAAAAACTGATCAATCTCAAATTGAAAGCCCGCTCGACAAACCAGAACAAGGCGACGACAGCCGTGACGACAGAGCCGCTTTTGAAGATGCCAAGATGGTAAAAGGCGGTGTTCCGCAGCAGGTAAGCGGCAGGCAGAAACGCCGTCACAATCGCCAGTTGACCGATTTCCACGCCCAAGTTAAAGCCTAGCAAGGACAACACCAACGCATCTTTGGGCAAGCCTAATTCGGTCAACACGCTGGCGAAACCAAAGCCGTGAATCAACCCAAAAACGAAAGCCACCAGCCAGCGCCGCTGCTCTACCAGCGGCCATAGATTGTTTGCCGCTGCCAGCACCACTGAGGCAGCAATGGCCGACTCGACCCAGCGCGATGGCAGCGAGATCAACTCCAGCGAGGCCAACGTCAAGGTGATGGAATGCGCCAGCGTGAACGCGGTGACCACCCCCACCACTTGCCGCAGGGCCAAGCCAAAGGTCGGCGCGCCTTGCCAGCGCTTGGCGTCATACACCAACACGGCGGGCAGCAACAAAGCGAGCAAGAACAAGATGTGGTCGAAGCCAATCCAGATGTGCCAGACGCCTTCAATCACATAGTGGCCAAACTGCTTAAGCCGTGAGGTCTCGCCCGACTGGTAAGTGATTTCGGGCTTGTCAGGCGACAGCACTGCTGCGTGCGTCACACCGTCTAGATTGAGTTTCAACAAGCCGCGGTGCAAATCGTCTTGGTCGAACAGCAGGCGGTAATGCAGTGTCAGTTCATCGCTGGCTTCGGGGCAGGTGCCGGCCAGTCGCATCACCGCATAAGCGCCGTCGGTGTGTTTGTCGACCAAGTGCTCGCTGACTTGCAAACTGCAATGGCCGCCGCGTTGCAAGCTGAGTCGGCCCAGCGCCCAAGCGCTGATGTCCGTATGTTTAGCGCGGACTTCGCGCCAGGTGATGTCGCCATCGCCGTTGGCATCGAGGCCGATCGCGAAGTCAATGTCGCGCAGCGCAATGTCCCATTGGCCGGCCACTTCGACACCGTTGACCTTGAGTTGCAGGTAGCTGTCGCTGGCCTTGTGGGCGAGGGCGGGCAGGGCGCACAGCGCCAGCAAGACAAGCAGAATTCGTCGAATGATTGTCATCGTGGCTGTCCAGATGAGTTGCTGGCAACATTTGGCAAAGCCGCTGTGGCTTGTCCTAGTCGACGCAAATGGGCATCTTCAAAGCGGCTGGTTTTAAGCCAGTCGCGGGCTGGCTGTGCGGCGGCGCCGTCGCCTGCGGCGAGTGCGGCTTCTAGCAGCACGCGCGCATCACGCGGTTCGCGTTGCACCGCGTAATTGGCGGCGGCCAGACGGGCGGCAACGTTGGCGTTGCCGCGCAGTTGCAACTGAAAGCGCGCTTCCTCTGCCAAGTGGGTGGTGTCGCCGCGCAGTTTGGCGGCGGCAAAGCGATCACTCAATGCCTGCACATTCGCCTCGGCAGTTGGAAGTTTGAGCTGGCTTTGCGCGATGGCGAGACGCAACAGCAAACCGTCAGACGCATTCCACTGAGTCAGCCACCTCACCACCTCGGCCGGACGCTGTTGGTCGAGTAAAAAATCAGCCCATGCGGCCAGCAGATAGCCGTCGTCAAGGTTCAAGGCCAAGGCTTCTAGGTAGTATTTTTCAGCGTCTCGGGTTTGGCCGCGCCATGCGGTGACCTCAGCCATGCGCGTCAGCAGCCACAGCCGGTTGCCGGCAACGTCAGTCGTACCCAGGGTGTTCTTCAGCAGGCTGAAACCAGCCTCCATTTGCCCGCCGTAGGCCAGCGCCAAACCTTGGCAGCCACCGTACAAATTGGTACGGCCGAGGGCCTGCAGTGCAGCGCACTCTTTTTTGGCGTCAGGGTATTTCGCCTGCACCAAAAATACAGCGCCGCGCCAAGCGTTGGCAGATGCAAATTGCGGGTCGAGTTGAAGGGCTGCATCAAAGTCGTCCAAGGCTTCTTGAAAGTGGTGCCGGTATTGCTGCAGTTGACCGCGCACACCCAACAAGGCGGCAGATTTGGCTTGGCCAAAAGGCTTGATGACAGCATCGGCATAACCTACATAACGCGGATCTCCAGAGGCCATGGCCAAGTCGAAGTAATACACCGCCAGGCGCGTCGCGGCGGTCGGGTCTGCAGGGGTTTTTTTGGCGGCCAGCAGGACCTCTGCGCGCAATTGAGCCACAGTGCGTGCCGACGAATCGCTCGGGCGCATCGGCAATCGTTCAAGGACTTCAGCCCCATCTGTCGGCACACGCGGCTGAGATTCAGCCATCAA
>JASDRC010000010.1:95998-99731 GCA_041442125.1 Polaromonas sp.
ACCGGAAAGACCTGCCCGACAAAGCAACTCGCTGGATCGCTGCACAAATAGGCCGCGAATTCGGCGTCTTCCTTGGCGCCCACCAATCGCCCCAGTGGAACTTCGCGCTTCACGCGTTCCTGGAACCGGGGGTTGGCCTGAACCTCAGGCGGGAAGTAAGTCGGGTTTTCAACGAAGTTCTGAGCGATGGCATTGACCTGAACGTTGTGAGGTGCGACTTCCACGCCGACGGCTTGCACGTAGGCCAGTTGGGCGCCGCGCGCGGCGCTGTAGGTTGACGCACGCTTCATTCCGCGCAAGGCGGATGCGCTGCCCATGACAAGAATCTTGCCCGAGCGCCGCTCAATCATGGAGGGCAAGACGGTCCGGAACAACCATAAAAGGGGATCCACGAGGGCCGCGAAAGTGTCGTTCCACTCTTCTTCAGACACCTCCGCGGCAGCGGTGGTGGGCGCCGACATGGCCAAGTTGGCAACGAGAACATCGACATGGCCTGCCGCTGCGACGATATCGCTGGCGGCGCTAGCGCTCAGCAGCGATTCAGTGCTCGCGATCACCGTGGCACCGTGGCTGGCGAACACATCGCACAGGACAGGCCCCATGAACAGGTCGGCCTGTGTGATGAGCACCCGCTTGCCAAAAAGGATTTGATTTGACATGAACTCTCCTGTGAATAACAAGATAAAACGGCGGTCCTTCGGACTGCTCCGTGTTCGACGTGAGGCCCAAGGCAAAACTTGTGGCGTCCTGATCTGGCTGCGCTACGGCTCTGAGCTATGCACTGAGGCCTTCGCTGCAACGCACCCCGCGGCGGCAAGCTAATTGAACCCCAGCGCCTTGTAGGCCTGCGTTTTGAATTCAAAGGAATAGGGATTCCCTAACCCAAAATATCGCTGCGTCATCAAGACGCCAGCAATTCCGATGCGAGGGTTGATCCACCAGATCGTCCCTGCAAGACCGCCCCACCCGACCTCGCCGACCACGTCGGCAGGCTCCCCTGCGCTGGTCCCAATAGCGACGGATGAGCCAAGCCCAAAGCCTTTGCTTTCAAGTCGAGGCACATTGGGAAATTGAACGCACAAACCCTCTGCCAACTGGTTTTGGCACATCAACTCGATGGTTGCCGGCTTGAGTAGCGTGGGTCCACCAGGGAGGAAACTTTGAATGAACTTGACGGTATCACCCAATGTGGAAACAAGCCCACCGCCGCCGGACTCACGCGGCAGCGGGCGCGTGTAAGCCCCCGGAAAAGGTTTGCTGTCGGCTTTCAGCAGTCCTGGCTTGGTCGGATCCAGAAGATCAGTGCCCACATACAAGGCACTGAGACGGCTAAGTTTTTCCTCAGGGACCCAGAAATCCGTGTCCGTCATGCCAAGCGGCCCGAAGATGCGGCGGGCAAGAAATTGTCCAAATGATTCACCTGAGACGACCTCCACCAAGCGGGCCAAAACATCCGTGGCGACGGAGTATTCCCACTGCGTCCCAGGCTGAAAAGAAAGTGGCAAGGACTCAAGCGTTGTCATCATTTCACTCAACGTCTTGCTGGGGTGCATCACGTCTGCTTTTTTATAAGCATTGAACATGACCGTGCCCGGATCGAATATTCCGTACGACAAGCCTGACGTATGTGTCATCAGGTGGCGAATGGTGATGGACGCCTTCGCGGGCTCAACCTCGTCAATTCGCGTCGCACCTGATTTCAGGACCTGGAGCGAACCAAGCTCGGGAATAAATGCCTCGATGGGATCATTCCATTGAATACGTCCCTCTTCCATTAACATCAAAACAGCACAGGACGTCGTCAACTTGGTGCTGGAAAACATTCTGAAAATATGGTCTTCCCGGAGCGGGATCCCGGCTTCCTTGTCGGCAAATCCACAGCAGAAAGTATCGACAACATCCCGCCCCCGCAAGACAGCGGTGGAGACACCGGGTAAGAATTGTTGGTCCACCTGCGACTGCATTGCCGCGTGCAGCGCATCGAAATTTTGATTCGCCATCGTGTCCTTGCCAAGCGTTGTTTAACAAAGGCTCATTATGCAAGTCAAGTAGGGGTCCCAAGATCAATAGTTGGGCAGTTCCTCCTCGATGGCGCGGACCAATTGCAGTAGCCTGGGCCGCACTTCATTCAATAAATAGTCCGGCGAGAGGTTGTAGGAAGGACCGCCCACGTTGACCGCCATCATGGGCAGGCCGTTACCGGGGTCAAACGCGCGCGCGATACCGTTGACCTCTTTGTTCCAGTCGCCAAACGAGGTCGTGACTCCCAGCGTTTGGTAGTCTTCCAGCGCCTTGTCCACCCCGGCTTTGACCGTGGCCCAAGCGAGGTGATCGAGTTCGCGAACTTGCGCCAGCGCTTGAAGTCGTTGCTCCTCAGGCACGGCGGCGAGCCAGGCGCGGCCGATGGCCGAAGCGGCGAGCGGCATGCGAGAGCCGACGTCCAGCGTGAGCGTGAGGGCGGCGCTGCTGCGGCAGTTTTCCACGTAGATCATGGAAAGTTTGTCCCGCACACCCAGCGACACCGACGCCCCCGAGATCTCGGCCAGTTCCTGCATCATCGGACGCGCAATCTTGCGCACATCAAGCTTGTTGAGCAGCGCGCTGCCCAGCCCCAAGCACGCGGTGCCGAGCCGGTAGCGACCGCTTTCCTGCACATGGATCAGGTAGCCTAGTTTGGTCAGCGTCATGGTCAGGCGCGACACGGTGGATTTGGGCAGTTTGCAGCGCAGCGCCAGTTCCTGATTGCTCAAGGTGGTCTCGCCGTGGCGAAAGCTAGACAGCACTTCCAGACCCCGCGCCAGGGCCGTCACAAAATGCCGTTCTTCCTTGGGCTTGCGGGGTGGTTTGAGCGGTGCAGAAGGGGGCGCAGCCCTTGCTTGCTCTGCTTCGGGGACCGCCCCGTTTTGATTGGTTTTTTTTGCATTCAAAATGGAATTCCGTTCTGCGAAAGATGCCTTGAACTTTATCCGCATTCCTTCACTTTGAGTCCAGTCTGGCAATGGGGATAAACCACTAGAGCTTACCCGGTCAGGGAATAGAGTTGGTTTGCATCCGGTTCGAAGACTGTTCCAAGGCAAATTACGGCAGGTCATGCTGTTGAATGATCACGTCGAGCGCATGGCACGCTGTCGCCAATGACTCAGGTTGAGGGTTAACCCCCTGATATTAATTCCACTGTGCAGTCTATATTTCCAATAGTAATTCTGCTCAGCGGAACACAGACTCTTCCGGCAACCCTTTGTGAGGCGCATCTACAGTGGATATTTTTCTTCAACAGTTGCTCAACGGCTTGACGCTGGGTGGTATCTACAGCTTGGTGGCACTGGGTTTGACCCTGGTCTACGGCATTCTGCATGTGCCCAATTTCGCCCACGGTGCGTTTTACATGGTGGGTGCCTTTGTGGCGCTTAAGCTCATGACCGGCTGGCAGGTGAACTACTGGATCGCCATGATCGGTGCCGCCGGCGTGGTCGCCGTGATCGGTGCGCTGTCCGAGCGCCTGGTGTTTCGCCCGCTGCGTAACCATACGGGCCTTCACCCCATGATCGCCGCCATTGGCCTGCTGCTGTTTCTGGAGGCGGGTGCCCAAGCCCTGTGGGGTGCCGACTTCCTGCGCATGCCCACACCCTTCAGCGGCATTGTGGAAATCGCCGGGGTCACGGCGCCTGTGCAGCGCCTGATGATCATTGCCGGGGCCTTCACGTTGATGGCCGTGCTGCAAATCTTCCTTACC
>JASDRC010000011.1:0-17085 GCA_041442125.1 Polaromonas sp.
AGAAAAAAGTGCAACACCCCTTGGTTCAAAGCTTGTTGCAGCCGGCGCTTTAACCGCCGCAGATGCTTTTGCCGGCGGCGCATTGACCGAAAGCAAGGACGTCAGCATCACCGTGCCCGCCATCACGGCCGCGGCGGCAGGTCACAAGATCGTCTTTCACTCGAAAGACAACCGGGCAACAGCCGCACTGACGAGACCACTGTTGCCTGATTTTTCAGTACTTGATAGGAGTCCGCCCAAATTGACGCGAGCCCTTTGTTTTCGGGACCTTCGGTACCTCTGTCATGTCCGGGTAACCGTTCAGTGGCACAATAAGAAATGTTTCTGAAGGCTCTTCCAGCCACAGTCGCATCCGCAAATCGGTTTAGCCGTGCTGCGGAAGGTTAATCAACAAGCTTTAACCAGCTAATGTTTCCCAAAGGGAAACGGAGGTCAGCGTTCTCATGAGTTCAAATCCCCAGACCCCTGCGTCAGCAGCCGCGTCCGTCTACAGCACTTACCAAGACAATACCTATCTTTTCGGTGGCAATGCGCCTTACGTCGAAGAGATGTACGAGAACTACCTAGAGAACCCTGGCAGCGTGCCTGACAGCTGGCGCGACTACTTCGACGCCCTTCAGCATGTGCCTGCCGCCGATGGCAGCAACGCCAAAGACGTTGCGCACCAACCCGTCATCAACGCCTTTGCTGAGCGCGCCAAAGCCGGCGGCACCAAAGTCGTCATGGCCAGTGCCGACGCTGAAATGGGCCGCAAGCGCACCTCCGTTCAGCAGCTGATCGCGGCTTACCGCAACGTTGGCCAGCGTTGGGCTGATCTAGACCCTTTGAAGCGCACAGAGCGTCCGGCCATCCCTGAGTTAGACCCGGTTTTTTATGGTTTCAGCGACGCTGACCAAGAAATTGTTTTCGACACCAGCAACACGTTTTTCGGCAAAAACCGCATGGCCTTGCGCGAACTGCTCAACGCGCTGCGTGAAACCTACTGCGGCACCTTGGGTGCTGAGTACATGTACGCCACTGACCAGGGCGAAAAGCGCTGGTGGCAGCAAAAGTTAGAGGGTATTCGCAGCAAGCCCAACTTCACAGCCGAGAAGAAAATAAACATTCTTGAACGTTTGACGGCCGCAGAAGGCTTGGAGCGTTTCCTGCACACCAAGTACGTCGGGCAAAAACGCTTCTCGCTCGAAGGCGGCGAGAGTTTCATTGCCTCGATGGACGAGCTGATTCAGTCGGCTGGCGCGCAAGGTGTGCAAGAAATCGTCATCGGCATGGCTCACCGTGGCCGCTTGAACGTGCTGGTCAACACCATGCGCAAGCTGCCGGCCGACTTGTTCGCCGAGTTTGACCATACCGCACCTGAAAACCTGCCGTCTGGTGACGTCAAATACCACCAAGGCTTCAGCTCTGACGTCAGCACGTCGGGCGGCCCGGTGCACCTGTCTTTGGCCTTCAACCCGTCGCACCTTGAAATCGTCAACCCGGTGGTTGAGGGTTCAGTGCGCGCTCGCATGGACCGCCGCGCCGACCCCTTGGGCAAGCAAGTGTTGCCAGTGCTGGTGCATGGCGATGCTGCCTTTGGCGGCCAGGGTGTCAATCAAGAGACCTTTGCCTTGGCCCAAACCCGTGGTTACTTCACGGGCGGCACGGTGCACATCATCATCAACAACCAAATCGGTTTCACCACCTCTGACCCGCGTGACATGCGTTCCAGCGTGTTCTGCACCGACATCGTGAAGATGGTCGAAGCGCCGGTGTTGCACGTCAACGGGGATGACCCTGAAGCCGTCGTCCTGGCAACCCAGTTAGCCTTGGAGTACCGCCTCACGTTCCGCAAAGACGTGGTCTTGGACATCGTCTGTTTCCGCAAGCTGGGCCACAACGAGCAAGACACGCCAGCGTTGACACAGCCGCTGATGTATAAAAAAATTGTTGCGCACCCTGGCACCCGCAAGCTGTTTGCCGACAAGCTGACAGCCCAAGGCTTGGGCGACACCTTGGGTGACGACATGGTCAAGTCCTACCGTGCGGCGCTGGACGCTGGCAAGCACATTGGCGAGTCGGTGTTGAGTAACTTCAAGACCAAGTACACCGTTGACTGGGCACCGTTCCTGGGTAAAAAATGGACCGATGCCGGCGACACTTCGATTCCTGCGTCTGAGTGGAAACGACTGGCCGAAAGAATCACCACGATTCCTGAGTCCGTGTCGCCGCACCAGCTGGTTAAAAAAGTCTACGACGACCGCGCCGCCATGGGCCGCGGCGACACGCCGGTGGACTGGGGCATGGGCGAGCACATGGCTTTTGCGTCCTTGGTGGCGAGCGGCTACCCGGTGCGTTTGTCGGGCGAAGACAGCGGCCGCGGCACCTTCACACACCGTCACGCGGTGATTCACGATCAAAAACGTGAAAAGTGGGATATTGGCAGCTACGTGGCTCTGCAAAACGTGACGGAAAACCAAGCCCCTTTTGTCGTCATCGACTCGATTTTGTCGGAAGAAGCGGTGCTTGGTTTTGAGTACGGCTACGCCTCCAATGACCCCAATACGATGGTGATTTGGGAAGCACAGTTCGGCGACTTTGCCAATGGCGCGCAAGTGGTGATCGACCAGTTCATCGCCTCGGGTGAAGTCAAGTGGGGTCGTGTCAACGGTTTGACCCTGATGCTGCCGCACGGCTACGAAGGCCAAGGCCCTGAGCACAGCTCGGCACGTCTTGAGCGCTTCATGCAGTTGGCGGCAGACACCAATATGCAGATCGTGCAGCCGACCACGGCGAGCCAGATCTTCCACGTCTTGCGCCGTCAAATGGTGCGTGACCTGCGCAAGCCGCTGATCATCTTCACGCCGAAGTCTTTGTTGCGCAACAAAGACGCGACGTCGCCGGTGTCCGAGTTCACCAAAGGTTGTTTCCAGACCGTGATTCCAGAGAACAAGGTGTTAAAGGCCGACAAGGTCAAGCGCATCTTGGTTTGCTCTGGCAAGGTCTACTACGACTTGGTGAAGAAGCGTGAAGAGTTGGCCGCCAACGATGTCGCCATCTTGCGGGTGGAGCAGCTCTACCCGTTTCCGCACAAGGCTTTCGCGACTGAACTCAAGAAGTACCCGAACGCCACGGAACTGGTTTGGACGCAAGACGAGCCACAAAATCAGGGCGCTTGGTTCTTCGTGCAGCATTACATCCACGAAAACATGGTGGTTGGGCAAAAACTCGGTTACTCCGGCCGTGCGGCATCCGCTTCCCCGGCGGTGGGTTATTCACACTTGCACCAAGAGCAGCAAAAGTCGCTGGTCGAAGGCGCCTTTGCCAAGCTCAAGGGTTTTGTCCTGTCCAAGTGATCTGACACCGCACACGCTCATTCGTCTCTCATTCAGAACCCATTCCCGAAAGATTAAAAATGGCTATCGTTGAAGTCAAAGTCCCGCAGCTGTCCGAATCCGTGGCCGAAGCCACCATGCTGGTGTGGAAAAAGAAAGTCGGCGACATGGTCGCCGTCGATGAAATTCTGATCGAAATCGAAACTGACAAAGTCGTCCTCGAAGTGCCGGCGCCGTCTGCTGGCGTGCTGTCCGAAATCTTGATCGGCGACGGCGCCACCGTGTTGGCTGAGCAGTTGATTGCCCGCATTGACACCGACGGCAAGGTCGCTGCCGCTGCGCCGGCTGCAGCTTCTGCACCCGCTGCTGCCGCGGCACCCGCCGCCGTTGCAACCGCGCCAGCATCCAACAGCATGGCCGGCGTGGCCATGCCAGCCGCTGCCAAGTTGATGGCTGACAACAGTCTGGCCGCAGGTTCTGTCCCCGGCACCGGCAAAGATGGCCGCGTCACCAAGGGTGATGTGTTGTCTGCTGTTGCTGGCGGCGTCAAGCCAGCTGCCGTGATTCCTGCTGCCGCGCCCAAGGCGCCGCTGCCGCAAGTGGCCACACCGGCTGCCAGCCTGGGCGAGCGCCCTGAACAACGCGTGCCCATGAGCCGTCTGCGCGCTCGCGTGGCCGAGCGTTTACTGCAGTCGCAATCGACCAACGCCATCCTCACGACTTTCAACGAAATCAACATGGCCCCGGTCATGGAGATGCGCAAGAAGTTCCAGGAAAAGTTCGACAAAGAGCATGGCATCAAGCTCGGTTTCATGAGCTTTTTCGTCAAGGCGGCTGTCCACGCTTTGAAGAAATACCCAGTGCTGAACGCGTCTGTTGATGGCAATGACATCGTCTACCACGGCTACTTTGACATCGGCATCGCGGTCGGTTCGCCGCGTGGTTTGGTTGTGCCTATCTTGCGCAATGCAGACCAGATGAGCTTTGCCGACATCGAGAAGAAAATTGCCGAATACGGTGCAAAGGCACGTGACGGCAAACTCGGCATCGAAGAGATGACTGGCGGCACTTTCTCCATCAGCAACGGCGGTACCTTCGGCTCGATGTTGTCGACGCCGATCATCAACCCACCGCAGTCGGCTATTTTGGGCGTGCACGCGACCAAAGACCGCGCTGTGGTCGAGAACGGTCAGATCGTGGTCCGCCCGATGAACTACTTCGCCATGTCTTACGACCACCGCATCATCGACGGCCGCGAAGCCGTGCTGGGCCTGGTCGCGATCAAAGAGGCGATGGAAGATCCAGCCCGTCTGCTGTTTGATATCTAAAAACTTGCGGGACAGCCCAAGAAAGGCAGAGCATTTTTGCTCTGTCCCCAACTAATGTAATAAAACTTGCGGGACAGCCCAAGAAATGCAAAGCATTTTTGCTCTGTTCTCAACTGACTAGAGAAAAAACTATGTCCAAACAATTTGACGTGATCGTTATCGGCGGCGGCCCCGGCGGCTACATTGCCGCCATCCGCGCGGCCCAACTGGGCTTCAACGTGGCCTGTGTTGACGAGTGGAAAAACGCTCAGGGCGGCCCGGCTTTGGGCGGCACTTGCACCAACGTGGGTTGCATCCCATCCAAGGCGCTGTTGCAGTCGTCGGAGCATTTTGATCAAGCCGGCCATCACTTCGCTGACCACGGCATCAACGTCTCAGGCCTGAGCTTGGACCTTGCCAAAATGGTCGGCCGCAAAGACACTGTGGTCAAGCAAAACAACGACGGCGTTGTCTATTTGTTCAAAAAGAACAAGGTGGCTTTTTTCCATGGCCGCGGCTCTTTTGTTGCCGCCAAAGATGGCTTTTACGAGATTAAGGTTGCAGGGAAATCTGAAGAAACCATTTCTGGCAAACACATCATCATCGCCACCGGCTCTAACGCACGGGTCTTGTCAGGCACACCGTTTGACGAAGACAAAATCTTGTCCAACGACGGCGCTTTGCGCATGACGGCAGTGCCTAAAAAACTCGGCCTGATTGGCGCTGGTGTGATCGGCCTCGAGATGGGTTCTGTCTGGCGCCGTCTGGGTTCAGAAGTGACCGTGCTGGAAGGTCTGCCGACATTCCTCGGTGCGGTCGACCAGCAGATCGCCAAGGAAGCCCACAAGGCTTTCCTCAAGCAAGGCTTGAAGATCGAGCTTGGCGTCAAAGTCGGCGAGATCAAGTCGGGTAAAAAAGGCGTGTCAGTTGCCTACACCAACGCCAAGGGCGAAGCGCTGTCGCTCGATGTTGACAAACTCATCATCTCGATCGGCCGCGTCGCCAACACCATCGGTCTTGCCGCTGATGTCGTCGGCTTGGCGCTCGACGAGCGCGGTGCGATCGTCGTCGATGGCGACTGCAAAACCAATCTGCCCAACGTCTGGGCAGTGGGTGATGTGGTGCGTGGCCCGATGCTGGCCCACAAGGCGGAAGAAGAGGCCGTGGCCGTGGCCGAGCGCATCGCTGGCCAACACGGCCATGTCAACTTCAACACCATCCCTTGGGTGATTTACACCAACCCAGAGATCGCTTGGGTCGGCCAAAACGAAGAAGAACTCAAGGCTGCAGGCCGCGCCTACAAAGCCGGTACCTTCCCGTTCATGGCGAATGGTCGGGCACGTGCTTTGGGCGACACCACCGGCATGGTCAAAATGCTGGCCGACGCCGTCACTGACGAAATTCTAGGCGTGCACATTGTCGGCCCGATGGCCAGCGAATTGATCGCCGAGTGTGTGGTGGCGATGGAGTTCCGGGCCAGCAGTGAAGACATTGCCCGCATCTGCCACGCGCATCCGTCGCTCAGCGAAGCCACCAAGGAAGCGGCTTTGGCGATTGACAAACGCACGCTCAATTTCTGACCTTGGCCCGCCAACCTAAGCTGTTGCCGGTCCATGCGGCTTACGAGGCAGAGCTGCAGGCGCGCGGCTACGTCAGCGACCCCGCGCAGCTGCGCGCGGTCGCTGCGCTTGAGCGCTGCGCCACTGAATGGGCTGGGTTCAAAGAAAAGCGATCGAACGCTTTCAAAAAGCTGTTCAATCGGCCTGCTGTTCCGCGGGGTGTTTACATGCATGGCGGCGTCGGTCGGGGCAAAAGCTTTCTGATGGATTGCTTTTACAACGCGGTGCCCCTCAAGCGCAAAACGCGTCTGCATTTTCATGAGTTCATGCGTGAAGTGCACCGTGAGCTGCAGGGCCTGCAAGGCACGGTCAACCCACTCGATGAGTTGGGCCGCCGGATTTCTCTGCGTTACCGCTTGATTTGTTTTGATGAGTTTCATGTGGCCGACATCACGGACGCGATGATCCTGCACCGGTTGTTGGCCGCCTTGTTTGACAACGGCGTGGGTTTTGTCACGACGTCCAATTTCAAGCCCGATGACCTGTACCCCAATGGCCTGCACCGGGACCGCATCTTGCCGGCGATCGCGTTGTTGAAAGCGAACCTGGAAGTGCTGAGTGTCGACAACGGCACCGACTACCGGCGCCGCACGTTAGAGCAACTCAGGCTGTACCTCACGCCGCTCGGGGCCGAAGTTGACGCGGAGATGACTCAGACCTTCAACCGGCTGGCTGAGGCGCACGACGAAGACCCGATTTTGCAGATTGAAGCCAGGCAGATTCAGGCGCGCCGCAAAGCGGGTGGTCTGGTCTGGTTCGACTTCAAAACGCTGTGTGGTGGACCGCGTTCACAAAACGATTACTTGGAGCTGGCCAGTCAGTTCCACACCGTGATGCTCAGCGGTGTGCCGCACATGCCGGTTAACAAAGCGTCTGAAGCACGGCGCTTCACTTGGTTGGTCGACGTCTTGTATGACCGCCGCGTCAAGCTGATCATGTCGGCTGAAGTGGCACCGGAAGAGCTCTACACCGAAGGCCCGTTGGCACATGAATTTCCGCGTACCATTTCACGTTTGAATGAAATGCAGTCGGCAGAATTTCTGGCGCTAGAGCGCCGGGATGTTGACACGACGCTCACATGACATCCATTTATTCACTGGCGCTTTGGCTGGGACTGCTGGGCAGTGCTTTGGCTCAGCCAGCGGTCGATGCTGGGCAGCTCGAACGCAACGCCGAGCGCACCCGCATCACGGCTGAACGGCAGCAAATTGAAGCCACCCTCAAAGCCGAGCAAGCCATTTGCTTTCGCCAATTCTTCGCCAATGCCTGTCGTGACAAACTGCTGCCGCCGTACCGCGCGGCCTTGGCCGATTTGCGCCGCCAAGAAGTTTTGATGAACGGGGTGGAGCGCAAAATCAGCGCCGCCGATCAGTTGCTGAAGAACGAGGAAAGGCTCTCTTTGCAGCGTGAAAAGCAAGCAGAGCAAGCGATCAAAGTCCAGCAAGACGCCGACAATTTGACCGAGCGCACCAAGCAACAAAAGATCAATCAGGGGAATGCCGCTGAGCAGGCGGCTGGCAACCTGGCCGACAGGGACGCCAAGCTGGACAACCGGCAAAACCAGTCGGCTGAGGATGAGGCCAAGCGCGCTCAAGCCGCTGCCAATGTCGAGGCCACTCGCCAGCGGCAGGAACAAGCCGCGCAGCGCCGAACTGAGCGTGAACAACGCTTGCGCAACGACGGCCCACCGACTGGGAAATCCCTGCCGGCTCGCCCCTGAACCGAAGGTCTTCACCTTGTTCACGAACCTGCATTCTGCCGAAAGGCGACTGATCGACATGACCATCGAGCACGCCGATCTTGATGCGTTGATCGACTCGATGGCACACACCCTGCCGGTCGACCAACTCTTGTTCAAACGCTTGAAAAAACGCCGGCTGGTGTTGCGCGACAAGATCGCCCAACTTGAGTCGTCCCTGCGCCCGGCCGAGCCCGCCTGATGGACCTTGAACAGCAAGTCGAAGCGGCTTTTGGCACCGATGGTGTGCTGTCCCGCGCTGCCGATCAGTTTGTGCCGCGCAGTGGCCAAACCGAGATGGCGCTGGCGGTGGCGCGTGCCATCGAAGGCGCTTACCCGTTGGTGGTCGAAGCCAGCACTGGCGTCGGCAAAACTTTTTCTTATCTGGTGCCCGCCTTGCTCAGCGGCGAGCGGGTGCTGCTGTCGACCGCGACCAAGGCCTTGCAAGACCAGTTGTACGGCCGCGATTTACCGCGCCTCGTCGAAGCTTTGGGTGTGCCGGTCAGCACCGCATTGCTGAAGGGACGAGGCAGTTACCTGTGCTTGCACCGCATGGAGCAAGCGCGCACTGAAGGCATGCAAGCTGAGCGCAGCACCTTGCATGCCTTAGCGCGCATTGAAGAGTGGTCGCAGACGACCCGCGCCGGTGACTTGGCTGAGCTGCCGGGTCTGGACGAGCGCTCGCCGTTGATCCCGCTGGTCACATCGACCCGCGAAAACTGCCTGGGCGCAGCCTGCCCGAGGTTCCGCGCCTGTCACGTCAATCTGGCCCGGCGCGAAGCTTTGGCCGCGGACGTGGTGGTCATCAACCACCATTTGTTTTTTGCCGATTTGGCCGTCCGTGAGTCGGGTGTGGCGGAGCTGCTGCCGACAGTGCGCATCGCGATTTTTGACGAGGCCCACCAGCTCAACGAAACCGGCGTGCAGTTCCTTGGCAAAAACATCTCCACCAGCCAACTGCTGGATTTTTGCCGGGACTTGCTTGGCACCGGCCTGCAAATGGCGCGTGGTTTGGCCGACTGGCAAGAGCTTGCCGGCAAGGCCGAGCGCGCTGCGCGGGAGCTGCGCCTGTGTGTCGGCAAAGCCCATCCCGGCACCAAGCTGCGCTGGACGGACACTTGTCCTGAATCCGTTGAGCCCGATGCTTGGGCGCTGGCATTAGCGCAAATGGCGGACGCTTGCTCGGCGGCGGCCGAAGCACTCGACACAGTGAGTGAGATTGCGCCTGATTTCGGGCGTTTGCTGGAGCGGGCTGTCGAGTTCGGCGATCGCTTGCGGCATTTCGCTGGGCCTTGCCAGACCGGCTCGGTGCGCTGGCTGGAGGTCGGCGCGCAGCTGCGCTTGATCGAGTCGCCGCTGGACATTGCGCAAGCGGTGCAGGCCAAGGTGCTCGGCAGCAACCCAGAGGCAGCGAAGACCTGGATTTTTACTTCGGCTACGCTCGGTGACGATGACAAATTGAGCTGGTTCACCAAGCCTTGCGGCTTGGTCGGCGCGCAACTGCTCAAGGTTGGCAGTCCGTTCGACTATGCGACGCAGGCAGCGGTTTATGTGCCGCGCGATTTTCCGAAGCCCAGCGAGGCGGCGCACATGACCCGTGTGGCGCAGTCAACCGCGCTGTGGGCTGCGCGGTTGGGCGGCCGGACGATGGTGCTGACTACCACCTTACGGGCTTTGCGCGGTATCGCCGATATTTTGCGCGAGACATTTGATGCGTCCGGCGAGCTCGACGTGCTGGTGCAGGGGGCTTTGCCGAAACGCGTGCTGATCGAGCGTTTTCGCCAAGGCAACTCGAACGGTGGTGCCGGTTGTATCTTGGTGGCTTCGGCTTCTTTTTGGGAGGGCATCGACGTGCCGGGTGATGCCCTGCAGTTGGTCATCATCGACAAGTTGCCGTTCCCGCCGCCGAACGATCCGATGGCCGAAGCTCGGTCAAAACACATTGAGGCTGAAGGCCGTAGCGCCTTCAACGATTACTTTTTACCCGAGGCGGCGGTCGCCCTCAAGCAGGGCGCGGGACGGCTGATTCGGCGTGAAACCGATCAGGGTGTGCTGGTGGTGTGCGACACCCGTTTGCTGGCGATGGGTTATGGCAAACGGCTGCTGAAAGCCTTGCCACCGATGCAGAGATTGACGACCGAGGCGGAGTTGTTGGAACGCCTTGACCTGCTCACCAAAACTTGTACCACACAGCCCGTTTAGCTTTGACATCGCGGCGTGTGAACGGGCTGTCGGGGTAGTTGGTTTGCATCACGCGAAGCGTGTCGTCACGCAGCTGCGTCATGCCCAAGGCGTCATACGAACGGTAAATAAGCGACAGGGCCTCTTCAATCGCCGGCACGTCACGGTAATCGGCAATGGCGATTTGGGCCCGGTTGATCGACGCCACGTAGGCGCCGCGGCTGTAATAGAAACGGGCCACGTGCACTTCTGACTCCGCCAGTGAGTTGACGATGTACGTCATGCGCAGGCGAGCGTCAGGGGTGTATTTGGAGTCAGGAAAACGCGTAGCCAGTTCCTTGAAAGACTCGAACGATTCTTTGGCCGACTTTTGGTCGCGTTCTGAAAGGTCTTGGCTGACCCAAGAGCTGAAGAGGCCGAGCTTGTCATTGAAATTGACCAGCCCTTTCAAATACAGCGCGTAGTCCAAGGCTGAACTGGCGGGGTGCAGTCGCACAAAGCGGTCCAGGGTGGCGATGGCTTGAACTTTGTCACCGTTTCTATACTGGGTATAGGCTTTTTCAAGTTGAGCCTGCTGGGCCAAGGGTGTCCCTGCGGCACGGCCTTCCAGCTTTTCATACAAGCCAATGGATTTTTCAAAGGCGCCGGAGGCGGCTTCGTCTTTGGCTTCCGAGTAAATCTTGTTCGGGCTCCAACCGGCGGTAGGGTCGACCGGCGTTGAGGCGCAACCGGCCAAAAGACCACCCAGAATTAAAACAGCCGTGGCTGTGCGAGTCGTGGCTTGAAGCGCCGATAATTTGAACAACATCGTGATCGACTCTCTAATGACTGTTTCTGAACCTAACCCAATAATTATATCGAGCGACCCTGTGATCGCTGACGACTCTCTTGAGGAGAGCGACAGTGTCGTTGAGGTCGAATTGCGCGAGGCCGAAGTGCCTGTTTCGGCGCACGGCGAACGGCTTGACCGAGCCTTGGGCGGGATTGTGCCCGAGTTCTCGCGCACTTACCTGCAGCAGCTCATCGAGTCCGGCGCAGTCCGCCTGAAAAAGCAAGTCGTCACCAAGACCTCGGCCAAGGTCAAGGCCGGTGATTTGTTGCAAATTGAGCTCAGACCAACACCCCAAAGCCAAGCTTTCAAGCCAGAAGCCATGGACTTGGATGTTGTCTTTGAAGATGACTACTTGCTGGTGATCAACAAACCCGCAGGCTTGGTGGTGCATCCAGCACCGGGCAATTGGAGCGGCACGCTGCTGAACGGCTTGTTAGGCCGCGATGACGCGATGCGCTTTTTACCGCGCGCCGGCATCGTGCACCGACTCGACAAAGACACCAGCGGCCTGATGGTCGTCGCCAAAACACGCGAAGCTATGGACCGGCTGGTCGAGATGATCGCGGCCCGGGAAGTCAATCGCGACTATCTGGCGGTGGGGCACAAAGAGTGGCTGGGATCACGGCAGCAGCAGGTGGCGTTGCCGATCGGGCGCGACCCACGCAACCGTCTGCGCATGGCGGTGGTCGACCTGGAGCGTAACTCTGGCAAGACGGCCATGACCGATATTTCATTGATCGACAACCAAGACGATTTTTGCCTCGTGCGTTGCAAGCTGTACACCGGCCGCACGCACCAGATCCGCGTTCACATGGCCGCGCTGGGTCATCCGCTGGTCTCTGATGCGCTGTACGGTGGTGAGCTTGCTGTCGGACTCGTGCGCCAAGCTTTGCATGCCCGTCGCTTGGGGTTTGAGCACCCCGTGAGCGGCGAGGCCATGACTTTTATATGCCCAGTGCCGGCTGACCTAGAGGCTGCCATGGCTGAGTTGGGCCTCAGTTACAATGGAAAGTTGTAGTTTCACTATGCGTTAGCGTTACGCTCACGGGTTGGCTTTTCGCCAACCTGAACCTCTCTTCTCTGTGCCTTCGCCTCGTTTAAAACCAGGCCCGCCTGACCCGACTTTTTTCGGAACTGAAAAACATGAATACGATGGATGCAAAGCGCATCCTCGAAACCGCATTGATCTGTGCGCCGCAAGCTTTGCCTGTGCGCGAGATGGAGGTGCTCTTCGACGGTGCGCTGACAGCCGACACCCTCAAACGCCTGTTGCAACAGTTGCAGGACGATTGGACGGGCCGAGGCGTTGAGTTGATTCACGTGGCGAGCGGCTGGCGTTTTCAAAGTCGTCCAGAGATGCGTGAATTCTTGGATCGTCTGCACCCTGAAAAGCCGCCCAAGTACACGCGTGCGGCACTGGAAACTTTGGCCATCATTGCCTACCGTCAGCCTGTGACACGCGGCGACATGGAAGACATTCGGGGCGTGACGATCAATAGCTTGTTGCTCAAGCAACTTGAAGACCGCGGTTGGGTCGAAGTGATCGGCCACCGCGAAACTGTCGGCCGGCCTGGGCTTTACGCGACCACCCGCCAGTTTCTGGATGATCTCGGGGTCGAGTCGCTGGATCAGTTGCCGGCCATGAACAGTACCGAAGGCGAGGCTGCCATGCTTGAGCAGATCGAGTTTGGCCTGTCGGAGCCGACACCGATGGCTGAGCCCTCGGTGGCGCAAACAGAGATTGACATTGAGATAGAGATTGAGACCGGGATAGAGTTAAAGACTGAGATACCGACGACGCCCGAAGACCCTGCCAAGCCAACCCGCGAAAACACATGAACCCATCAGACACCCCCGTTCCCCCAGCCGACACAGTTTCCCAGCCTGTCGTTGAAGTCATTGCGTCAGAGGTGCAGGGCGCCGCTAGCCGCGACTCTGCCTACCAATTTGAAGATGTGGTGACCGGCCAATTCGACGCTGACGAAGAAGATGTCGCCGTCGTTTTGTCCAAGCGTGTATTGCAGGCTCAGCCCGAAAGCCCGAAGCTGCACAAGGTGCTGGCGCAAGCTGGTTTGGGTTCGCGGCTGGAAATGGAGCAACTCATTCTGGAAGGCCGAATTTCCGTCAACGCCGAGCCGGCGCACGTCGGTCAGCGCATCCAGTTTGGCGATACGGTCAAGGTCAATGGCAAGCCGGTGCGCGTGCGCATCGACCCACCGCCGGCCCGAGTCATCGCTTACCACAAGCCGGCAGGCGAGGTGGTCACCCATGATGACCCGCAAAACCGCCCCACCGTTTTTCGTCGTTTGCCCAAGCTGTACCAAGGCAAGTGGCAGTCTGTCGGCCGGCTTGACCTGAACACCGAGGGTTTGTTGCTGTTGACAAGCTCTGGCGAGCTGGCCAACCAACTCATGCACCCGCGTTTTGGCTTGGAGCGCGAATACGCTGTACGTGTGCTGGGCGCTCTGAACAATGAAGAAAAAAAACGCTTACTAGAGGGCGTGCAGCTCGACGACGGCATGGCGCAGTTTGGCAGCATTGAAGCCGGCGGCGGCGAGGGCGCCAACTGCTGGTACAAGGTGACAATTTCTGAAGGCCGGAACCGCGAAGTGCGGCGTATGTTTGAAGCGGTTGGTCACGCTGTCAGTCGCTTGATTCGCATTCGCTATGGCGCGGTCATGCTGCCGCGAGGCCTCAAACGCGGCGCCTTCGTCGAACTCGACGACAACGACATTGCCGCGCTGACGAATGCGGTGAGCCGATCTGAATCGCGCGGCGATCCGCGGCCACCGCGTCAAGCCGACGCTGCGCCTGGCAAGGGCCGCACTGGACGCGGTCCGCGGCAAGAACGTTCACGCGGCAATCGGGGTGCGCCGGTGCAGCGTCAGCCCGGCGATGCGCAGCGGGAAGACGCGCCAGAGCCGTATGACTTGCAGCCGCCGCCCCAGCGGCAAGATGGCGGTCGCGATGGCGGTCGTGCAAGAGGCGGCCCCGGTGGTCGTGCACCCGGCCCGGGCGGCCCACGCGGCGGTCCACGTCAGGGTAACTTTGGCGGCGGTGGTGGCAACGCAGGCCGGCAAGGTCAGCCGCGCGGCGGCGATCGTTCGGCCAGATCCGACAATCCGCCGGGTGGCTCTCAGCCAGACCCGATGAAAACCTCGTTTGGTTACATAGGGGCCGACACCTTCACCAAGCAACGCCAAGCGCAAGGTCAAGGCCAGCGCCGCGGCGGCAGTGGTAGCGGCGGTGGCGGTTATGGAGGAGGCGGTGGCGGAGGTGGAGGTGGAGGTGGTTATGGCGGCGGTGGCACAGGTGGCGGTGGCCCACGCCGTGGCGGCGGTGGAGGCGGCGGTAACCGGGGCGGCAGCGGTGGTGGTGGTGGTCGAAGCGGCAATCGCTGAACATCACGCTAATCATCTAGGTCTTTTTGCCCACCCTTGCGTTCACGCAGATGGTGCGCTCAGGTTAAACTCTAAGGCTTTGTTCATTTTGAACACTCCCTCGAAAATTCAAAAGTTAAGGAAATCTCATGGCTATCGAACGTACTCTCTCCATCATCAAGCCTGACGCTGTCGCCAAGAACGTCATCGGTCAGATCTACGCACGTTTCGAAGCTGCTGGCTTGAAAATTGTGGCTGCCAAGTTTGTGCATCTGTCACGCGGCGAAGCCGAAGCTTTCTACGGCGTGCACCGTGAGCGTCCTTTCTTCAAGGATCTGGTTGACTTCATGGTCTCCGGCCCAGTCATGATTCAGGCCCTCGAAGGCGAAAACGCTGTCCTGAAGCACCGCGATCTGTTGGGTGCTACCGACCCTAAGAAAGCCGCTCCAGGCACCATCCGCGCTGACTTCGCTGAGAGCATTGATGCCAATGCCGTTCACGGTTCTGACGCTGTTGAAACAGCGCAAGTCGAGATCAGCTTCTTCTTCGCGGGCATGAACATTTACACACGCTGATATGTCGGCCCCACAGCGTCACTGCCCGCCTTCGGGTCGTTGCTGGCACGGGGCCTCTTTTCGTGGGTGGCAGGTTCGGCCTTTCGACGCGGGTCATTTCCAGTGCACAAAGGCGACCCTGTCATGACCACCAATCTTCTCGACTTTGACCTTGACGGCTTGGCCGCATTTTGCGAGCAACTCGGCGAAAAGCGTTTCCGCGCAACCCAGCTGTTCCGCTGGATTCATCAGCGCGGCGCCACTGACTTTGAGCAGATGACCGACCTGGCCAAGTCTTTGCGCAGCAAGCTTGCCGGCAAGGCCCACATTCAGGCTCTCAAAGTGCTGTCAAGGCATGACTCTGCTGACGGCACGATCAAGTGGTTGTTCGACGTCGGTGCGGGCGATGTCATCGAGACCGTCTTCATTCCTGAAGCTGACCGCGGCACCTTGTGCATTTCATCCCAAGCCGGTTGCGCCGTGGGTTGCCGTTTTTGCTCTACCGGTCACCAAGGCTTCAGCCGCAACCTCAGCACCGCTGAAATCACGGCGCAACTTTGGTTTGCCGAACACTTTCTGCGCCAGCACTTGGGCAAACAAGAGCGCGTCATCTCCAACGTGGTGATGATGGGCATGGGTGAGCCACTGCAAAATTATGCGCAGTTGTTGCCCGCTTTGCGCGTCATGCTGGACGACCACGCTTATGGCCTGTCGCGTCGCCGCGTCACCGTCTCGACGTCTGGCGTGGTGCCGATGATCGACCGGCTCGGCCAAGACTGCCCGGTCGCGTTGGCGGTGTCGCTGCATGCGCCAGACGACACTTTGCGCGACAACTTGGTGCCGCTGAACCGCAAATACCCGATTGCTGAGTTGCTGCAAGCCTGCGCCCGTTACCAAGTGTTTGCGCCGCGCGACTTCATCACCTTTGAATATTGCATGCTCGACGGTGTCAACGACCAACCTGAACACGCACGTCAGCTGGTCGCTTTGATGCGCCAGCACGCGGTGGACGGCTTGTCGTGCAAGTTCAATTTGATTCCTTTCAATCCGTTTCCGGCTTCAGGTCTGACGCGTTCGGCCATGCCGCAGGTGCTGGCATTTGCCAAAATCTTGCTGGACGCCGGTATCGTCACCACAGTGCGAAAAACCCGTGGCGACGACATTGACGCCGCTTGCGGACAACTTGCTGGCGATGTGCAAGACCGCACCGATGTGCAAAAGCGCATGGCGACACAGCGTCAAGGCATGTTGGCCGGCATCAAGGTGGTTGTCGCACCGGTCAGCCAGCCATGACGCTGAACGCCACACTGACTCGCGGTCTTCTCTGCGCGCTGGCTGTGTGGTTGTCCGGCTGTGCCCAAGGCTTGTCTGGATCGGAGGCGTCTGCGCGTGCGGATGTTCAGGCCGATCTGCGAACGGAGTCTGACGAAACACCCAACCAGCGTCGCGCGCGTATTCGGCTTGAGTTGGCAACGGCTTATTTCCAGCAAGGCCAGACGCATGTGGCGCTGGATGAAATCAAGCAGGCCATCGCCATTGACCCCGCTTATGCGGACGCCTACAACTTGCGCGGCTTGGTGTATTTACGTCTGAACGACTTGCCCTTGGCGGCGGACAGTTTTGACCGCGCTTTGGCGCTGAATCCGCGGGATGCTGACGCCGCCCACAACTCCGCTTGGTTGCTGTGTCAGCAGGCGCAGTACCAGGCTTCCGACAAGCTTTTCGCCCAAGCCATTGCCAATCCAACTTATGCGCAGCCAGCCAAGAGCTGGATGGCTCAAGGGCTGTGCCAGATGCGCGCCGGCCAGACCGCTGCGGCCGAAGTCAGCTTGATGCGGTCTTTCGCCTTGGATGACGCCCATCCCGTGACCCGCTACAACTTGGCGCGCTTGCTTTTTGAGCGCGGTGACGTTCAGCCAGCCCAGCCCTACATACGTCAACTCAACAAGAGCCCGTTGGCCAACGCTGAAACCTTGTGGTTGGGCATTCAAATTGAGCAGCAGCTAAAGAACAAGGTCGCAGTCGCCGCGCTGGTTGAACAGCTGCGCGGTCGTTTCGCAGAATCTAGCGAGTTGATCGCTTACGAAAAAGGAGCTTTCCATGACTGATGACAAGGATCAATCGAGCGCTCTTGAGCCGGTGGTTCAGGCGCCGGTGGTT
>JASDRC010000011.1:17185-40543 GCA_041442125.1 Polaromonas sp.
GCCGGTGGTTCAGGCGCCGGTGGTTGCCGAGTCCGTGTCAGAATCCAAGCCCACGGCCGGTGCGCTGATGCGCCATGCGCGTGAAGCCTCAGGTCTGCATATCGGCGCGCTGGCCGTGTCGTTGAAAGTCCCTGTCAAGCGGCTGGAGGCCTTGGAGGCGGACCGTATCGACCTCTTGCCCGATGCTGTTTTCGCCCGTGCGTTGGCCAGCAGTGTCTGCCGCACGCTGAAGCTTGATTCCGCGCCAATTCTGCAGCTGATGCCGAGTCAGTCTTCGCCGCGCGGCAGTCAACCGCCCGACAATCGGCGAGTGATTCATGGCGCGACGATTTCCAGTCGTCGGCTGCCTTTGTCCGGTACGATGTCGCGTCCTGCCGTGATCGGCGGGCTGCTGTTAGTGCTGGGTGCGCTGGCGCTGGCTTGGCTGCCACCGCTGAACTTGTCCAGGAGCCCAGTCGAGGCGGTCGACGGTGAGTCTGTGGTCACGCAGACGTTGCCGGTGATGGCGTTGGAACCGTCTGGTCCTGAGCTTGTGGCTGACGCTAAGGCGAACCTTAGCGCCAGTGCCAATTCATCTGCAACGGTGTCTGGTCTGGTGGTGCCTGCAGCCAACATGGTTGAAACTGGCGTGCCGCCTGCTTCCGGCATCGTGCTGTTCAAACCCACGGCCGAGTCATGGGTGGAAGTGACCGACGCCAAGCGCGTGGTGTTGCTGCGGCGTAAGCTGGCCGCAGGTGAAGTGGCCGGTGCCTCGGGTGCTTTACCGTTGAGTGTGATTGTCGGTCGGGCCGACGTGACTTCGGTTCAAATTCGCGGCCAGGCCTTTGACCTGACGCCCGTCTCCCGCGACAACGTCGCTCGTTTTGAGGTGAAATAAAAATGCAGCCTTGCCTCCCGATTGAATCCGCCGAGCCGCTGGCCCGCCGCTCTGCGCAAGCCCGCGTGGTCTGGGGTTCGCGTGTGGTCACGGTGGGCGGCGATGCGCCCGTGCGCGTCCAGTCGATGACCAACACCGACACGGTCGACGTCATTGGCACTGCCATCCAAGTCAAAGAACTCGCTGTGGCGGGTTCTGAAATGGTCCGCATCACGGTCAACACGCCAGAGGCTGCTGAGGCTGTGCCGCATCTGCGCGACCAACTCGACCGCATGGGTATTGACGTGCCTCTGGTTGGCGACTTTCACTTCAATGGCCACCGACTGCTGACCGATTACCCGGCTTGTGCTGAGGCGCTGTCGAAGTACCGCATCAACCCCGGCAATGTTGGCAAGGGCCACAAGCACGACAAGCAGTTTGGCCTGATGATTGAAGCGGCGGTACGCTGGAACAAACCCGTGCGCATTGGCGTCAACTGGGGCAGTCTCGACCAAGAATTGCTGGCCAGTCTGATGGACCTGAACAGCACCCGCAGCAATCCGTGGGATGCCAAGCAGGTGATGTACGAAGCGCTCATCACCTCAGCGCTTGACTCAGCCGCGCTGGCCCAACAAATGGGCATGGCGCATGAACAAATTATTCTGTCCTGCAAGGTCAGTGGCGTGCAAGATTTGATCTCGGTCTACCGCGAGTTGGCCAAGCGCACGCACCATGCGCTGCACTTGGGACTGACCGAAGCCGGCATGGGCACCAAGGGCACGGTGGCGTCGGCTGCGGTGTTGGGTATCTTGCTGCAAGAGGGCATTGGCGACACGATTCGCGTCTCGCTGACGCCCCAGCCGGGCGAGTCACGCACGCAAGAGGTGTTGATCGCGTCCGAGATTTTGCAGGCGCTGGGTCTGCGCAGTTTTGTGCCGAGCGTGACCGCTTGCCCCGGTTGCGGACGGACCACCAGTGACACCTTTCAAGTGCTGGCAAAACAGATCGACGACTTCCTGCGCGGCCAAATGCCGGTCTGGCGTGAGCAATACCCCGGCGTTGAAAAGCTCAAGGTCGCGGTCATGGGCTGCATCGTCAATGGCCCTGGAGAGAGCAAGCACGCAGACCTCGGCATCAGCCTGCCGGGCTCTGGTGAAGCGCCCGCAGCACCGGTCTTTATTGACGGCGAAAAGCGCATGACACTGCGCGGCGACCGGATCGCCGAAGAGTTCCAGGTCATCGTCGAAAACTACATTGAAAATCGTTTTGGTCGCAGCACTGTGACGACCGAAACCGCATAAAAAAACATGGCTGAAAAACTGCTTGCCGTCAAAGGCATGAACGACATATTGCCGCCTGAATCGGCGCGCTGGGAATGGCTAGAGGGCAAAGTCCGCGAGCTGATGGCGCGCTACGCTTACCGCAATATTCGCACGCCGATTTTGGAGCACACGCAACTCTTTGTGCGCGGCATTGGCGAGGTCACGGACATCGTCGAAAAGGAGATGTACTCTTTTGAAGACCGCTCCGACAAAAATGGTGACCATGCCTTTCTGACCATGCGGCCCGAAAACACGGCCAGTGTGGTGCGCGCGGTGACCGAGCACAACCTGCTGTACGAGGGCGGCAAACGGCTTTACTACATGGGCCCGATGTTCAGACGCGAACGTCCGCAGCGCGGTCGTTATCGGCAGTTTCATCAAATCGGTGCCGAGGCTTTGGGCTTTGGTGGTCCGGAAGTCGATGCTGAACTGATCTTGCTGGCCGCTGCACTGTGGAAAGACATCGGCATCACCGATTGGCGCTTGGAAATCAACAGCCTCGGTCAGCCAGACGAGCGGGCGCTGCACCGGACCCAGCTGATCGCCCACTTTGAGCAGCATGCAGACGCGCTCGACGAAGACGCGCGTCGCCGTTTGCACAGCAACCCGCTGCGTATTCTCGACACTAAAAACCCCGCCATGAAAGCCGTGGTCGAGAGCGCTCCGCGCCTGATCGACTTTCTGGGTGCGGCCTCACTGGCCCACTTTGACGCGCTCAAAGCCATCCTGGACGCGAATGGTGTGCCGTGGACGCTGAACCACCGGCTGGTGCGCGGGCTCGACTATTACAACCTGACGGTGTTTGAGTTCGTCACCGACCAACTGGGCGCGCAAGGCACTTTGTGCGCGGGTGGCCGTTACGACTATTTGATTGAGCAAATTGGCGGCAAAGCCGCGCCGGCCGTGGGCTGGGCGCTGGGTGTCGAGCGCGTGCTGGAGCTGGTCCGTGAGAGCGGTCAAAGCGTGCCAGCTTTGGTGCCCGACGCTTATGCGATCGTCCCTGACGCTGCGGCAGTGCCGGTGGTGTTGCAGACCCTGCAAGCGCTGCGTGACCAAGGCGTCAGCGTGCAAATGCACGCCAGTGCCGGATCAGGTGCAGACGGTATGGGCAGCATGAAGTCGCAATTCAAAAAAGCCGACGCCAGCGGCGCCCGCTTCGCCCTGATTTTTGGCGAAACTGAACTGGCCAGTGGCTGCGTGGCGGTCAAGTCTTTGCGCGGCAGCAAGACGGCCGCCGAGGCCGCACCTGAGCAATCTTTGCGCAAACTTGACGAAGCCGCCTCCTGGGCGACGATCCTACGCGGCTGAGCCGACCTCGGCCTCTACAATCCATCTTTCTTTCGGCATCGTGAACAAGACCCATGGCAAAACATCTGGACCTCGAAGAGCAGGAACAACTCGCTGACTTGAAGCATTTCTGGAATCGCTATGGCAGCGCCATTTCTTGGGCTTTGATCGTCATTTTTGGCGCAGTGGCCGCCTGGAATGGGTACCACTACTGGCAGCGCAGC
The DNA here is from genome assembly GCA_041442125.1 of Polaromonas sp. GTDB lineage: Bacteria > Pseudomonadota > Gammaproteobacteria > Burkholderiales > Burkholderiaceae_C > Polaromonas. The sequence goes on from JASDRC010000011.1 coordinate 20,875, forward strand.
CAAGCTACGAAAGCTGCCGTCATGTATGACGAAGTTGAGCGAGCGGCGGTCGCCGGCGATATAGCCAGACTGGACCGCTCCTTGGCCGACATGCAAACGCGCTATGGCCGCACTGCTTATGCGGACCAGGCTGCGATGTTGGCAGCACGGGTTTATCACGAGAAGGGCAATCTCGCTGCGTCCAAGGGCGCGTTGGGCTGGGTTGCCACCAAGGCGTCTGACGAAGGCTATAAAAGCATCGCTCAATTGCGGCTGTCGGGCATGTTGCTAGAAGCCAAGGACTACGACGCCGCGCTGCAGCAAGTTTCAGGCGCCATGCCATCGGCTTTTGCTGCGCTGGCGGCTGATCGCCGCGGTGACATTCTGGCGGCGCAAGGCAAAAAGGCCGAGGCCAAGGCGCAATATCAAATCGCTTTCACAGCGTTTGACCTGCAATCTGAATACCGCCGTTTGGTCGAAGTCAAACTCAACGCCTTGGGCGTCGATCCTGTCGGTGGGGCTCAAAAGTGAAACGGATGCCTATGCTGTCTTTCACGCCTGGCGGCGTTTCGCGCAGCCTGCGTTGGCCGGTGGCCGGTGTGTTACTGGCTTTGTTGGCCGCCTGCTCGGGTGGTGCCAACGCGCCCAAGCCAACGGCCCTCCGACCGGTGGTGCCGGTGGTTGCCGTGCAGCAGGTCTGGACTGCGCGTCTGGGCACGGTGAGCTTTCCGATGGCGCTCAGCGTCGCGGGCAACAACTTGTTTGCAGCAGCCAGCGACGGCACGGTGGCGGCTATTGACGCCCGCACGGGTCAAGACCTTTGGCGTCTGAACCTCAGCACGCCGTTGGCCGCTGGTGTCGGCAGTGATGGGCGGATTGCCGCTGTTGTCACGCAGAACAATGAACTGGTGGCGATTGTCGAAGGCCGCGAAGTCTGGCGCGAAAAGCTCAGCGCGCAAGCCTACACGGCCCCATTTGTGGCTGGTGGACGTGTTTTTCTGTTGACGGCAGACCGCGCGATTCACGCCTTTGATGGCAACAATGGCCGCAAGCTGTGGACGCAGCAACGGGCCACTGAACCTTTGGTGTTGCGTCAAGCCGGTGTCTTGCTGGCTGTTGGCGACACGCTGGTGGCCGGCCTTGCTGGCCGCCTGACCGGCTTGAATCCGACCAACGGCAGTTTGCGTTGGGAAGTGCCGATTGCCTCGCCACGCGGCATCAACGACGTCGAGCGTCTGGTCGACTTGGTCGGTCCGGTGAGCCGCTTGAATGACGTGTTGTGCGTGCGGGCTTTTCAGGCCAGCGTCGGTTGTGTGAATGCTGCGCGCGGTGTTTTGCAGTGGACCAAGCCGGCAGATGGCAGCGTTGGCTTGGACGGCGACGAGCGTCTGGTCTTCGCGGTTGAGTCAGACGGCAAAGTCGTCACCTGGGTGCGTGCCAATGGCGAGAGCGGTTGGAGCAGCGAGCAATTGCGCTTTCGTGGTTTGACGGCGCCGCGCATTGTCGGTCGCTCGATTGCGATCGGCGACGCCTCCGGTTTCGTGCATTTGTTGTCGCGCGAAGACGGTACTTTTGTGAACCGCCTGACGACCGATGGCTCCGCCATCGTCGCCACACCGACCTTGGTCGGCGAGACGCTGGTGGTGGTCACCCGCTCCGGCACTATTTTCGGCTTTAAGCCCCAATAAACAGGCTCTCCCGTAGAGCCTGCCTGAAGATTTTGATGAAACCTGTAATCGCCCTGGTGGGCCGCCCGAATGTGGGCAAATCGACGATTTTTAACCGCCTGACCAAATCGCGGGACGCGATTGTGGCCGACTTTGCCGGCCTGACGCGGGACCGCCACTATGGCAATGGCCAATTGGGTTCGCAGGAATACATCGTCATCGACACCGGTGGTTTTGAGCCCGACGCGGCTTCCGGCATCTACAAGGAAATGGCCAAGCAAACCCGTCAAGCGGTGGCTGAAGCCGATGTCGTTATTTTTGTGGTCGATGCCCGTGCTGGCCTGAACGCCCAAGACTACGACATCGCCAAATACCTGCGCAAGCTGGGCATCCCCACGCTGCTGGCCGCCAACAAGGCGGAGGGCATGCAAGAGGGCGGAGTGCAGCTGTCTGAGTTCTTCGAACTGGGCTTGGGTGAAGTGCTGGCTGTCTCGGCCTCCCATGGTCAAGGCATGCGGATGCTGATTGACTTGGCGCTCGAGCCGCTCAAGCTGCCAGAGTCGGACGAGAACGCCGAACCCGAAGACCCGACCGTTATCAAACTAGCGGTTGCTGGTCGCCCGAACGTTGGCAAGTCGACGCTCATCAACACCTGGTTGGGTGAAGAGCGGCTGGTGGCTTTTGACATGCCGGGCACCACCCGCGATGCGATTTCTGTACCTTTTGAGCGTGCCGGTCAAAAATTCGAGTTGATCGACACCGCCGGCTTGCGCCGCCGGGGAAAAATCTTTGAGGCGATCGAAAAGTTCTCCGTCGTCAAGACTCTGCAGGCGATTGAAAATTCAAACGTAGCCCTGTTGTTGCTCGACGCCACGCAAGGCGTGACCGACCAAGACGCGCACATCGCCGGCTACATTTTGGAGTCAGGCCGTGCCGTGGTCTTGGCTATCAACAAATGGGATGCAGTCGACAGCTACCAACGCGAAACGCTGGAGCGCTCGATCGAAACGCGTCTGGGTTTTCTCAAGTTTGCCGCGATCCACCGGATCTCGGCCATCAAGCGCCAAGGTCTGGCACCGGTCTGGAAGTCCATCATCCAGGCCCATGCGTCGGCGAATCGCAAGATGTCCACGCCGGTTCTCACGCGCTTGTTGCTGGAAGCGGTGCAGTTTCAACAGCCACAGCGATCTGGCATGTTCCGCCCGAAGATGCGCTACGCGCATCAAGGCGGTATGAACCCACCCATCATCATCGTTCACGGCAACTCTTTGGAGCATGTCAGTGAGTCTTACAAGCGTTATCTTGAAGGGCGTTTTCGCAAAGAATTCGACCTGGTTGGCACGCCGATGCGGATCCAGATGAAGACTTCCACAAACCCCTTCACCGACAAAGATTCGGACTAGGCCTACAGGGTTTCCTTGTAGTGCTGTGGTAAGGTAAAGTGTCTTTAACAACAACTCCAGTACACGGAGAATATCGTGAGTATTTCCAATAACAACAAAGGTCAGCTGTTGCAGGACCCATTTCTCAACACCTTGCGCCGTGAGCATGTGCCTGTGTCGATTTATCTCGTCAACGGCATTAAGCTGCAAGGCCAGATCGAATCTTTTGACCAGTACGTCGTGTTGCTGCGCAACACCGTCACGCAGATGGTCTACAAGCACGCTATCTCTACCATCGTCCCCGGACGTGCCGTCAACTTCTCAACGGCCGAATCCGAAGAGGGCCCGGCAAGCTGAGCTCCGTGGACACCCGTCCCGCAGCGTCAACCTGTGTCTTGCTTGTCGGCGTGGATTTGGGCCACGCTAACTTTGATGACAAGCTTGAAGAGCTTGGCCTTCTGGCGCAAACTGCCGGCATGGTGCCGGTTGCGCGCATGACCTGCAAACGAAAAGCGCCCGACGCGGCACTTTTTGTGGGCACCGGCAAGGCCGAAGAAATCAAGATGACAGCCCTTGAATACGGCGCCACTGAAATCTTGTTTGACCAGTCGTTGAGCCCGGCCCAACAGCGAAACCTCGAACGCACGCTCGACATGCCTGTCAATGACAGGACATTGCTAATTCTCGAGATCTTTGCCCAACGTGCGCGCAGCCACGAAGGCAAACTACAAGTTGAGTTGGCCAAGTTGCAATACCTGTCGACCCGGCTGGTTCGGCGCTGGTCGCACCTTGAGCGCCAAACCGGCGGTGCCGGTGTGCGCGGTGGCCCTGGCGAAAAGCAAATCGAACTCGACAAACGCATGATCAGTGAATCGATCAAGCGGACCAAAGATCGACTGATCAAAGTCAAGCGTCAGCGGCAGACGCAACGCAAGCAGCGCGACCGCCGCAACTCGTTCACCATTTCATTGGTCGGCTACACCAACGCCGGCAAAACGACGCTCTTCAACGCGCTCGTCAAAGCCCGTGCCTACACGGCCGACCAGCTGTTTGCCACCTTAGACACCACCACGCGCCAGCTGTACTTGGGTGATGCTGCACGCTCGGTTTCGCTGTCTGACACGGTGGGTTTTATTCGCGACTTGCCGCACGGTCTGATCGATGCGTTCCAAGCCACATTGCAAGAGGCCGCAGAGGCCGACTTGCTGCTGCATGTGGTCGACGGCGCCAACTCCGACTACCTAGAGCAAATAGAACAGGTTCAGCGTGTTCTGGCTGAAATCGGTGCTGAGCAAGTGCCCCAGCTTTTGGTGTTCAATAAGCTGGATGCCATTGAAAAAGATCGATGGCCGCTCCAAATGAGTGATGTGTTCGAGGTCAACGATCCGGTTTCTCAAACAGCCAGATCCCTTGAGCGCGTTTTTGTCAGCGCTAAGACCGGTGAAGGTCTGTCTTTGCTGCGGCAAGTGCTGGCCAAGCACGCCGGCACTTCGCCCGCGGACGAAAGTCCCCATGCCGATGAGTCTGTTGCCTGATTTGGCACAATGTCAAAGTTATTCAAAACAAGAGAATTTGCCCCATGAATCTGAACCCTGTACTGCAGACGGTCACGGCCCTGCCCGCACGGCTGAAGCAGCGCGCGCTAGGCATGTTTAATTTGAACGATCCACGTTGGGGTCGTGATGATGACAAGACGCCGGCATCGTCTGATGAATCCAAACCAGCGGCGGGCCAAGATCAAGCGCCGCCCGCCAATCCACCTCAGCGGCCAAAACCGCAAAGTGCCAATCAAGGTCCGCCTGATCTGGACGAATTGTGGCGTGACTTTAACCGCAAACTGGGTGGTATTTTTGGGGGTAACAAAGGGGGCGCTAACCGCCCGCAAGCTGGTTTTGGCGGCGGCAATGGCGGCGGTCCTGGCGGTTTCCAGCCTGACATGAAAGCGGCCGGTGTCGGCGCTGGCTTGATTGGCGCCGTGGCGGTATTGATCTGGTTGGGCACAGGTTTTTTCATTGTGCAAGAGGGCCAGCAGGCCGTCATCACGCAGTTCGGTAAATACAACTCAACCGTCGGCGCTGGTTTCAACTGGCGCTTGCCGTACCCGGTTCAACGCCACGAAGTCGTGGTTGTATCGCAGATTCGCTCAGTCGATGTCGGTCGTGACACCATCATTCGCGCGACCGGTCTGCGCGAGTCGGCGATGCTGACCATTGACGAAAATATTGTTGAGATCAAGTTTGCCGTCCAGTACCGCTTGAGCGATGCGCGTGCTTTCCTGTTCGAAACGCGCGACCCTGCCGCTACCGTGGTGCAAGCTGCTGAAACGGCTGTCCGTGAAGTGGTCGGCAAGATGACCATGGATTCAGCTTTGGCCGAGGAGCGCGACCAGATCGGTCCCCGTGTTCGCGTTTTGATGCAGACCATCCTTGACCGCTACAAAGTCGGCGTTGAAGTGGTGGCCATTAACTTGCAACAAAGCGGTGTACGTCCACCCGAGCAGGTGCAGGCCGCGTTTGACGATGTTCTCAGAGCAGGCCAAGAGCGTGAACGCGCCAAGAACGAAGCGCAAGCCTACGCCAATGACGTGGTTCCCCGCGCGACCGGTTCAGCTTCTCGCCTGCAAGAAGAGTCAGAAGCCTACAAAGCCCGCGTTGTAGCCCAGTCTCAAGGTGATGCACAACGCTTTCGCGCTGTGCTGACCGAATACCAGAAGGCGCCTCAGGTGACGCGCGACCGCATGTACACCGACGCCATGCAGCAGGTCTACTCCAATGTGACCAAAGTACTGGTTGATTCGAAGCAGGGATCGAACCTGTTGTACTTGCCGCTGGACAAACTCATGCAAGCGAACGGGCAGGGCGGTACGGCCAGACCCGGCCCAGAGTCGTCAAGTGCATCCGTGCAGCCGCCGATGACGCCGGCACCTTCGAACAGCGCGGAAACACGCGCCCGTGACACGTCACGTACTCGCTAAGGAATTATTGTGAACAGAGTTGGATTAATTGCTTCTTCGCTGCTGGTGGTTCTGGCCTTGGTCAGTTCCATGTTGTTTGTGGTCGACCAGCGCCAGTTTGGCGTGGTCTACGCGCTCGGGCAAATCAAGGAGGTCATTCTGGAGCCGGGCCTGAACTACAAGCTGCCGCCGCCATTCCAGAACGTCTCATACATTGACAGGCGTCTGCTGACGCTGAACAGCACGGACTCAGAACCCATGTTGACGGCTGAAAAGCAACGCGTGATCATCGATTGGTACGTCAAATGGCGGATCACGCAGCCATCTGAGTACATTCGAAATGTAGGCCTTGATGAGCGTGCGGGTTCTACCCAGCTGAACCGGGTGGTTCGCAATGCTTTCCAAGAAGCCATCAACAAACGCACGGTCAAGGAGCTGTTGTCCTCCCAGCGCGAGACTTTGATGGCCGATGTGAAGTCTGAAGTGCTGAAGGTTGTGAAAGGTGCGCAGCCTTGGGGTATTGATGTCAACGACGTCCGCATCACGCGTGTCGACTATGTCGAGTCCATCACTGAATCGGTTTACCGCCGTATGGAGGCCGAGCGCAAGCGGGTCGCTAACGAGTTGCGTTCTACCGGCGCTGCCGAAGGCGAAAAAATTCGCGCTGATGCTGACCGCCAAGTGGCTGTCACGGTCGCTAATGCTTACCGCGAAGCCCAGAAGGTCAAGGGCGAGGGCGATGCCCAAGCGACGGGTATTTACAGCGAATCTTTCGGTCGTGACCCGCAGTTCGCCCAGTTTTACCGCAGCTTGGACGCCTACCGGGCTACCTTTGACAAAAAGAGCGACGTCATGGTGATCGATCCTTCGTCCGATTTTTTCAAGGCCATGCGCAGCCCTGGCACCGTAGCAGCGCCCAAGCGCTAAGGCCCAAGAAAGTGCAACCTGAGAGCCGCCTAAAAGGCGGCTCTTTTTTAGTTTCAATGCGTGCTGATTGGCTGTTGACGTCGCTTTTCCGGCACGCTCGTTCCAAACCGGCACGAAGCACCGGTAAAATCTTACTTTTTACAGCTCATCTTAAATACGCATGCCCGCTTGGTCATCATCATGGCAATTGCCGGATCAAATTGCCGATGTCCTCCCCTCAGAGGCGCGTCACATTGAAGAACTCCGACGACTTTTTCTAGACACAGCTCGCCGCTACGGTTACGAGCTGGTTATGCCGCCGCTGCTCGAACACCTCGAGTCTTTGCTGACCGGGACCGGGGAAGCCCTCGATCTGCAGACCTTCAAGCTGGTCGATCAGCTGTCTGGCCGCACTTTGGGTTTGCGTGCCGACACCACCCCGCAAGTGGCCCGCATCGACGCCCACCTGCTGAACCGCAGCGGCGTGGCTCGCCTTTGTTACTGTGGCCCGGTCTTGCACACACGTGCTGAGCGTCCCCATGCGACCCGCGAACCTCTGCAGCTCGGTGCCGAAATCTACGGCCACGCCGGTCGTGAAGCCGACCTCGAAATCCAGCTGCTGGCGCTCGAAGGCTTGAGCGCAGCCGGGGTTGGATCGCTGTCGCTCGACATGGCCGATGTGCGCGTTGTCAGCAGCCTGTTGGCTGACGCCAGCATCAGCGCCGGAACCTTGGCGCAATTGCACGCGGCGTTGGCTGCCAAAGACGCCAGTGAGTTGGCCAGTTTGCTGGCTTTGCAACCAAGTATCTCGCCAGCGTCTGCTCAAGGCTTGAAGGCCTTGCTGCAACTCTATGGCGACGACAAAGTGTTGGCCGAAGCCGAAAAAGCCTTCAAGGCGGTTCCGGCTGCAGTCGCCGCATTGCAAGACCTGCGCTGGTTGGCCTCGCATGTCGCTCATTTTGGCGGCGCTGTCAAAGTTGGCTTTGACTTGGCTGACTTGCGCGGCTACGCCTACTACAGCGGCACACGCTTTGCTATCTACGGGCACGGCGCCGAACTTGCCCGCGGTGGCCGCTATGACGAAGTCGGCGCTATTTTTGGCCGCCGCCGGCCGGCGGCAGGCTTCAGCCTTGACTTGAAAGAGCTCGTCCGGGTGTTGGCGCCACGGCCTTTGCGGGCTGCTGTTTGTGCGCCCTGGGGCGTTGAGGCGGCGTTGCGTCAAGCCATTGCCGAGCTCCGCGCGCGCGGTGAAACCGTGGTCTGCGTGTTGCCTGGCCATGAACATGAAATCAATGAATTCGATTGCGACCGCGAACTGGCCCAAGTGGCTGGTCAGTGGATCGTGCAGCCGGTCAACAAGACTCTCGCCTGAGTCCAGCCGGCCGCTTTTTACAACCTTTTTTTAGCAAGTACCAAGTATGACAAACAAACAAACCGCAGTTGCGGGACGCAACGTCGTGGTCGTCGGCACCCAATGGGGCGACGAGGGCAAAGGCAAGCTGGTCGATTGGTTGACCGAATCTGCTCAAGGTGTGGTGCGCTTTCAGGGCGGCCACAACGCGGGTCACACGCTGGTCATCAATGGCGTGAAGACCGCATTGAACCTGATTCCCAGCGGCATCATGCGCCCCGGCGTCAAGTGTTACATCGGCAATGGCGTGGTCTTGTCTACGGCGCATTTGTTCAAGGAAATCAGCCAGCTTGAGGCGGTCGGTGTCGAGGTGCGCTCGCGCTTGCGTGTCAGCGAAGCCTGCCCCTTGATCCTGCCTTTTCACGCGGCCCTGGATGCCGCGCGTGAAGCACTGCGCGAGCAGGGTGGTAGCGAGAAGATTGGCACCACCGGCAAAGGCATCGGTCCAGCTTACGAAGACAAAATCGCCCGCCGTGCCCTGCGGGTGCAAGACCTCAAATACCCTGATCGTTTTGCCGCCAAGCTGCGCGATCTGCTGACTCTGCACAACCACGTGCTGACCACCTTTTTGAACGCGCCAGCGGTCGACTTTGACGCTTGCTATGCAGAAGCGATGAGTCACGCCGACGAACTTCGGCCGATGATGGCCGACGTCTCGCGCGAGCTGAACGATGCGCACAAGGCCGGCGCTAACCTCTTGTTTGAAGGCGCACAAGGCACGTTGCTGGATGTCGACCACGGCACCTACCCGTATGTCACGTCGAGCAATTGTGTGGCCGGTAATGCGGCCGCCGGTGCGGGTGTTGGCCCGGGCATGTTGCACTACATTTTGGGCATCACCAAGGCCTACTGCACCCGTGTGGGCGGCGGACCGTTCCCGACCGAACTGGACTGGCAAACGCCAGACACGCCCGGTTATCACATGAGCACTGTCGGCGCTGAGCGCGGCGTTGTCACCGGGCGCTACCGCCGTTGCGGCTGGTTCGACGCAGCGCTGCTCAAGCGTTCGGCGCAGGTCAATGGTCTGTCGGGTTTGTGCATTACCAAGCTCGATGTGCTGGACGGCATTGAGACGTTGAAGCTCTGCACTGGCTACGAACTCGACGGCGCTATCACCGATATTTTGCCGATGGGTGCTGATGACATCGCGCGTTGCAAGCCAATTTATGAAGACCTGCCCGGCTGGACCCAAAGTACCGTCGGCATGACGGATTACGACGCCTTGCCGCCCGCTGCACAGCGCTATTTGCAGCGTATTGAAGAAGTCACCGGCGTGCCAATTCACATGGTCTCGACCAGCCCGGACCGCGACCACACGATCTTGCTGCGCAACCCCTACGCTGCTTGATTTCAGACTTGCGCATTCCCTTCGGTTATCTTGAAACTGCTCTTTTGATTGGAAGTCCCTCATGTTGACTGAAGACGGCAAACACCTGTACGTGAGTTACGACGAGTACCACAACCTGATCGAAAAATTGGCGATCAAGATTCACCAATCGGATTGGCAGTTCGACACCATCTTGTGTCTGGCGCGCGGCGGCATGCGCCCCGGCGATATCTTGTCGCGTATTTTTGACAAGCCGCTGGCCATCATGTCGACCAGCTCTTACCGCGCTGATTCGGGCACGGTACAGGGCAATTTGGACATCGCGCGCTTCATCACCACGCCCAAGGGTGAGATCGCTGGCAAGGTCTTGCTGGTCGATGATCTGGCCGACACCGGTCACACGCTGAACGCGGTGATTCATCAGCTGCGCAACAACTACAAGCCGATCACCGAGCTGCGCAGCGCGGTGATCTGGACCAAGGGCGTGTCGACTTTTCAGCCCGATTACTCGGTTGAGTCGTTGCCGACCAACCCTTGGATTCACCAGCCTTTTGAAAGCTACGATGCCTTGCGTCCGTCGCAGTTGTTGGCGAAGTGGAAAATCTGAGAAACTGAGACCGCGCCCAGCGCGACAAGGTCTGTAACATGCAAGCATGCAAGACCTTTCCACTCAGCTGATCCACCATCCCTACCAGGCGCCGGCCGGCTTTGCCAGCGTCAACGTGCCGGTGCATCGTGCCTCGACCGTGATTTTCTCCAGCGTGGCGGCGCTGCGCCAGCGTGACTGGAAACATAAAAACGGCTACACCTACGGGCTGCACGGTACGCCCACCACCTTCACTCTCGAAGAACGTATCGCCACTTTGGAAGGCGGTCTTTTTTGCACGCTGGTGCCGAGCGGACTGGCCGCCGTAGCCCTCGCCAACATGGCTTTCTTGCAAGCCGGTGACGAGCTGCTGATCCCCGACAACGCCTATGGCCCCAACAAGACACTGGCCGAGCACGAGATGCAGGCTTGGGGCATCAGCCACCGCTATTACGACCCGATGAACCCGGCCGATCTGCACGACAAAATAACGACCCGAACCCGTTTGGTCTGGCTTGAAGCGCCAGGCTCCATCACGCTTGAGTTTCCTGACCTGCCAGCGCTGATCGCTGTCATCAAAGCGCATGCATTGGCGCACCCGAAAGGCATCGTCAGCGTCCTCGACAACACCTGGGGCGCAGGCTTGGCTTTCAACGCATTTGCCTTGGGTGTCGATGTCGCGGTGCAAGCCTTGACCAAATACCCCAGCGGCGGTGCCGATGTCTTGATGGGATCGGTCGTCACGCAAGACGAGGCTTTGCATCATCAGCTTCATTTTTGCAATATGCGCGTCGGCTACGGTGTGGCCGGCAACGACGCCGAAGCGGTGCTGCGCGGTCTGGCCAGCATGACGCTGCGCTACCGGGCGCAGGACGCCTCCACGCGCACTTTGGCCGTGTGGATGCAATCGCAAGCCGCCGTCGCCGAAGTGCGCCACCCGGCCTTGCCCGGATCGCCCGGCCATGCCGCGTGGCTGCGCGACTGTACCGGCGCTGCTTGCCTGTTCAGCGTCATCTTCAAGCCCGCGATCAAGCCAGCGCAAATTGACCTGTTTTGCGACAGTCTGCAACTTTTCAAACTGGGCTACAGCTGGGCTGGAGCGATGAGCCTGTGCGTGCCTTACGACATCCAAAGCATGCGTCAGCAAGCCTGGCCTTACCGAGGTGGGTTGGTGCGTTTTTCAGTCGGCCTAGAGTCTGTGGCCGACCTGCAGGCCGACTTGACGCAAGCGCTTGCAAAGATCGTCGCGTGATGCAGTACAGTAGAGGGTACTCATCATGAAAGAAGCAGTCTGTGGCAACACCCAATTATTCTTACGAAAAGCGCCAGAAAGAACTCGCTAAAAAACGCAAAAAAGAAGACAAGCTGAAGCGTAAAGCCGATGGCAAACCTGAAGACGGTGACGAGGGCGGAGCTGAAGGTGAAGCTGGCGGCATCGAAGGCGCACCAGAGTCGCCGCCGGCCGACACACCAAGCTGAATTTCGCGTTAATTCAACGCCAGTTGTTAGACAAAAAAACTGCAGGGCTTGACGGCCTCTGCAATTTTTTTTTGGTCTTTCAGTCCAGTCGCTCGCTCAGTGGGTTTGAGTTTCAAGCCGCCAGCAAGTTGCAGGCCAAGGCATGCATGGCTTGCACACTGTGGTCAGTTGGCATGAGGCGTTTGGCTGAGCCATAGTGCTCAAAGTTGCGCTGCATGGATTGCAGGTAAACCGGGTCGTAGTGCTGGGTCAAGAGCTCTAGCACCACGCCAGCCACGTCACCACTGCGAGCGCGGGCTTGCCAGTCAGCCACCACTGCTTTGCCGCGTGCTTCGGTCAGGGCATCCAAGCGGTCGCAGAAAAATTCAATGTCGCGCACAAAGAAGTCGTAGTCTTGCAGCAGCAGCTTGACGCGCTCTTCTTCATTCAAGTACAGGTGCAGGCAAGGGCTGCTGCGCATGACGGCCATCAGACTCTCAGGCACCACCACGTTGCCGACTTTCTTGCTCTCGCTTTCGATGTACACCGGCCTGGTGGGGTCAAACGCTTGCAGCGCTGTCCAGATGCGGGTGTCAAAGGCTTTTTGCGTCGGTTGCGTCTGACCGGGGATCAGTCCCAGCACCGAGCTGCGGTGATTGGCCAGCGCTTCCAGGTCAAGCACTTGCGCGCCTTGGTCGGCCAGCGCTTGCAAAAAGCGGGTCTTGCCAGAACCCGTGGTGCCGCACACCACCTCATAGTGAAAGCGCGCCGACAGTTGCGGCAGATCTGCCACCAGTGCCGCTCGAAAGGCCTTGTAGCCGCCTTCGACCAAAGTGACTTTGAAGCCGATTTGATCAAGGATCAGCGCCAGCGAGCCGCTGCGTTTGCCGCCGCGCCAACAATAAACCAGCGGTTGCCATTCTTTGGGCTTGTCGAGCAGTTCACGCTCAATGTGGCCGGCGACATTGCGCGCCACCATGGCCGCGCCTTGCTTCTTCGCTTCAAAGGCGTTGATCTGCTTGTACTGCGTGCCGACGATCTTGCGTTCGGCATCATTCAGGCTGGGCCAGTTGACGGCGCCGGGCAGGTGGTCTTCGGCGTACTCGCCTTCACTTCTAGCATCGATGACGGTAGAAAAACCACCCAACCGGGTCAGTGCCTCGGTGGCGGAAATCAGTTGCACGCTCACTTGAAAAGCTTCCTCAGTTCAGGCCAGACGTTGGCCAGCATGATCGGGTGCGCGGTTTCGTTCGGGTGAATCCGGTCGCGCTGAAAAAGCGGACTGGGGTCTGCGATGTCCGCCACATGGGTGAGCAAGAACGGCACCAGTCCTGCTTGGGTGGTCTTGGCGACTTGCGGGAACAGGCCGGCAAACGTCTCGCTGTAAGCGGCGCCGTAATTGGGCGGCACCTGCATGCCGACCAGCAACACGCGGGCTTTGGCTTTTTGTGCGGCACGCGTCATGGCCAGCAGGTTCTGCTTTGTCGCATCCAGCGCCAGGCCGCGCAGTGCGTCGTTGGCACCCAGCTCAATGATCACGATGCTCGGTTGGTGCTGGCTCAGCAGTGCCGTCAAGCGCGCCCGCCCACCGGAGCTGGTGTCGCCGCTGATGCTGGCGTTGACGACGGTGACTGCCAACTTTTCAGCTTGCAGCTTGTTTTCCAGCAAAGCGACCCAGCCACTGCCGCGCTTGAGGCCGTATTCAGCGCTCAAGGAGTCGCCGACCACCAGCACTGTTTCAGCGCCGCTGCGGGTCGCTTGGCTTGCATTGGCGGCGGGCTGCGCCTGACTCAGCGCGGGCATGGTGAGCAAGAAGGCCAACAGCAGGATCAGTAAGCCTTGCGAGAGCAGGGCGCGACGTGCCCCATTTGCGCAGCGCATTCCGCATGTTTGCAAAGGCTTTGCCGCGGCAAGCGTGGCCAAAGAGCCGCGCTTGTTAAAGTCACAGCGTGCGCGAAGTTTGTTGAGCGTTGTGTTTATTGAAAAGGCTGTCATGTCCGAAACGAATCCTGTTGAGCGTCACGAGGCCGCACCGGTTGCCATTATCGCCGTCGAGCATGTTTTTAAATCTGTCACCGACTCGACGGGTACGTTGACTATTTTGCGCGATATTGATTTCTCCTTGGCGGCCAAGGAAACTGCCGCCATCGTCGGTGCCTCTGGTTCGGGCAAAAGCACCTTGCTGTCGATCATTGCCGGCTTAGACACGCCCACCACGGGCACGGTTCGGTTGGCCGGTCAGGACATTTTTGCCATCAGCGAAGACGACCGCGCTGCCTTGCGTGCGCAAAAAGTCGGCTTCGTGTTTCAGAGTTTTCAGCTGATGGCCAACCTCACGGCCCTCGAAAATGTCATGCTGCCGCTGGAGTTGTCTGGCACGCGCGGTGCGCGGGCCTTGGCCACCGAGATGCTGGGCCGCGTGGGGCTCGGCCAGCGACTCGGGCACTACCCCAAGGTGCTGTCGGGTGGCGAGCAACAGCGCGTGGCACTGGCCCGCGCTTTCGTGGTGCAACCCGCTGTGCTGTTGGCCGATGAGCCAACCGGCAGCTTGGACTTCGCCACCGGCGAAACCGTCATGAAGCTGATGTTCGAACTCAACCAAGAGCTCGGCACCACGCTGGTGCTGGTGACGCACGACCAATCCATCGCCGCGCAGTGTCAGCGCAAGATCACGATCGAGGCGGGGCAGGTGGTGCCGTCGAGTCTGTGAAGTTCCGTTGATAATTGGGGCATGTCTTCCCTTCCTAAAGTTCTTTTTGGCTTTCATGCCGTTGGCGTGCGCATTAAAACTGCGCCGCAATCGGTGATTGAAGTTTTTCACGATGTTTCTCGCCGCGATGCGCGCATGCGTCAGTTCACCGACCGGGCCCGCGAGGCTGGCATCCGGCTGATCGAGTCCGACGGTGTGCGCTTGGCCAAAATGGCTGGCAGCCACGGCCATCAGGGCGTGGTCGCCCGGGTCAATGCCGTGGCGGTCATCACCTCGCTGGACGAATTGCTGGAGCAACTCGAAGCCAGCGGCGTGGCGTCGCCGTTGATCTTGGTGCTCGACGGCGTGACCGACCCACACAACCTCGGTGCCTGTTTGCGCGTCGCCGACGGCGCGGGTGCGCACGCCGTCATCGCTCCCAAAGACCATGCCGCTGGCATCAATGCCACGGTGGCCAAGGTCGCCAGTGGCGCCGCCGAAACCATGCCTTACTTCATGGTGACAAACTTGGCGCGCACTTTGGGCGAACTCAAGGAGCGCAATATCTGGTGCATCGGCACCAGCGACGATGCGCCCAAAACTATTTATGACGCTGACCTCAAAGGTCCAGTGGCCTTGGTGTTGGGTGCTGAAGGCGAGGGCATGCGCCAGCTCACCCGCAAGACCTGCGACGAGCTCGTCAGCATTCCGATGCACGGCGCGGTTGAAAGCCTGAACGTTTCGGTGGCCAGTGGCGTCTGCCTTTACGAAGCCCTGCGGCAGCGGCGCTAAATCAAGCCGAACCAGCCCAAGGCTGCGCCCGCAGCCAGCAGCCACAAAATGTGCAGCTTGGTGCGCCAGCAGATTAACGCGCTGACGCCGGCCAACATCCACAGCGGCCAGTGGTTCAGCGACTTGCCGCTGGCGCTGGCGAGGATCAAGCCGGTGGCAACCAACAGCCCCACCACAATCGGTGCCATGCCTTGTTTGAAGGCCCGCACACCGCGCAAGTTGCGGTTACGGTGGCCCCATTGGGTGGCGTTGTAGGTCAGCACTGAACTGGGAATCAACATCCCGGTCATGGCCAGCGCGATGCCCAGCAAGCCGTACAGGACGCCGCCGGCGTTCATGCCGACATTCCAGCCCATCAGCGCGATGAACAACACGTTCGGTCCGGGAGCCGCCTGCGCAATCGCCACCGACGCGTTGAACTGCGCATCCGTCAGCCAGAGGTTCTGGTCGACCAAAAAGCGGTGCATGTCTGGGATCATGGCAATCGCGCCGCCAATAGCCAGCAGCGACAGCGAGAGATAGTGCAGAAAAAAATGCGTCCACTCAACCACACCCATGTTCAGCGTCTCGCTCATGGCTTCAGTCTTTGGTAGGCGAGGGTGCAAGCCACGCCGCCAAGGCCAAACAACACGTAAGCCAGCGGCAGCCGGAGCACGACGATGCCGACCAAGCAAGCCAAGCCCAATGCCGCGCACCAGCGCCAGCCCATGATGTTGGTCGTCAATGCGCTGATCAGCTTGAGGCCAGTGGCCAAAATCAGGCCCGCCGCCACCGCGCCCATGCCGCGCAGTGCGCCAGCCACGCCAGGGTGGTCGGCGAACTTCGAATAAACCACGGCGAGTGCCAGCGCCAGCATCAGCGGCACCAACAGCATGCCGGCCAGCCCGACCAGCGCGCCTTTCAGGCCGAAGTAGCGACCGCCGATGATCAAGGCCAGATTGACCACGTTGGGGCCGGGCATGATCTGCGCCACCGACCAGTCTTCAATGAACTCGTCACGCGTCATCCAGCGCTTGTTCTCGACCAACTCTCTTTGCACCACCGCCAGCACGCCACCAAAACCTTGCAGGGCCAGCAGCGTGAAGGAGGTAAACAGGTCGGTCAGGGACTCGGGGCGCGGACGGTCTTCAGGGGGTAAATCACTCATGCGCGGATTATCGCTTTTGCCCAAGCGGATGCGGATGCTGCCTTTTGTAAGCTGGAGCCGACGCAAAGGCGCGCTGTGGACCTACCACCAGCTTGCCCCAGCCGAGTGATGATGAAAACGGTCAAGGCTTTTACGCCTTGCCAAAATTCCGTATTTGAGTGCATTCTTTTCCGTGGCTGAACTGTCGGTCACGCTGGCCTTGAACTAGGCTCACCAACCGGAGATTCACGATGACTCGTTTTCAATTTCGCCGCCTTGCCCTGACGGGGGTGGCGGCTGCCTTGTTGGCCGGCTGCAGCGCCTTGTTGCCGGTCGATGACAAAAGCCACCTGCTCACATTCACGACGCAGATGCGCGGCGGCAACCAAGTGCCGCCGGTGGCGACCAGCGGCAACGGCCAGGTCGACGCCATGCTCAATACGCAAACCAAGGTGCTGCGCTGGCGGTTGACGTACACGAGCCTGAGCGGCCCACCCAGGGCTGGGCACTTTCATGGCCCCGCCGCGATTGGCGTTAACGCAGGTGTGGCGTTGCCGTTTTTGGGCCTGGTGAGCAGCCCGATGGATGGCTCCGCCACACTCACCGCCGCGCAGGTGGCTGATCTGACGGCTGGTCGCTGGTATGCGAATATCCA
This sequence comes from Polaromonas sp., assembly GCA_041442125.1. Lineage (GTDB taxonomy): Bacteria > Pseudomonadota > Gammaproteobacteria > Burkholderiales > Burkholderiaceae_C > Polaromonas. Next base: position 37,806 of record JASDRC010000011.1, read on the forward strand.
CACGGTCGCCAACCCCGGCGGCGAAATTCGTGGACAAATGACTTTGCGACGTTAAAACAAGCCTTTGGTCGGTACTTGTCCCGTGTAATGAAGGGCAATTCGTCCCGATTCGTGTTTTTGGGGCAGAAACCTTACAATGTCGGGTTATTTAAAAGTCCTATGAACGCCCCTATCGACGTCTCCTTTTTTGCGCGTGCCGCCAAGCCGCTGACCAGTTACCGCAAGTACTGGGCGGCCCGTTTTGGCACGGCCAAGTTTTTGCCGACCAGCCGCGAGGAAATGCAGGCGCTGGGGTGGGACAGTTGCGACATCATCATCGTGACAGGCGACGCTTACGTCGACCACCCGAGTTTTGGCATGGCCGTCATTGGCCGCATGTTGGAAGCGCAGGGTTTTCGGGTCGGCATCATCGCCCAGCCCGACTGGCAAACCGCTGAGCCTTACAAGCTGCTGGGCAAGCCGAATCTGTTCTTCGGCGTCACCGCTGGCAACATGGATTCCATGATCAACCGCTACACGGCGGACCGCAAAATCCGCAGTGACGACGCCTACACCCCCGGCGACATCGGCGGCAAGCGCCCCGACCGTGCCGCGCTGGTGTATTCACAGCGCTGCCGCGAAGCCTACAAAGAAGTGCCGATTATTTTGGGTGGCATCGAAGGCTCGCTCAGGCGCATCGCGCATTACGACTACTGGTCTGACAAAGTGCGGCGCAGCGTGGTGGTCGATGCCAAATGCGACTTGTTGCTGTTCGGCAATGCTGAGCGCGCGATTGTCGAAATCGCCCACCGCTTGGCAGCCAAAGAGCCGATCGCCACCATCACCGACATTCGCGGCACCGCTTTCATTCGCCGCCAAGGTGACGAGACCGCGCAAGGCTGGTTCGAGATTGACTCGACCAATGTCGACGCGCCAGGCCGGGTCGAAGCCCACGTCAATCCGTACCTGATGATTTCGGAGCAAGCCAAAGAGCAGGGCGCCACCTGCGCCCGCGAAGACGAAGCCGCCGATGTCGCCGTCAAGGCCGAAGCCGCTGGCTCGCCTGTGCTCAAAACAAAAACGCCGCCTCAGGCCAACCCGGCCATCAAGCCGTTGACCTTTGTGCAAAATCCGAGCTTGTCGTCGATGCAAGGCAAGATCAAAGTGCCACCGCGTGACCGTTCGGTGATTCGGCTGCCGTCTTACGAAAAAGTTCGCAGCGACGCCGTGCTCTACGCCCACGCCAACCGCGTGCTCCACCTTGAGACCAATCCCGGCAATGCGCGCGCGTTGGTGCAGGCCCACGGCGAAGGCGTCACCGCCCGCGACGTCTGGATCAACCCGCCGCCGATCCCGCTGACCACCGTCGAGATGGACTACGTCTTCGACTTGCCGTATGCGCGGTCGCCGCACCCCAACTACGCCGACGAGAACGACAGCCACGATCACGCCACCAAGATCCCGGCTTGGGAGATGATCCGCTTCAGTGTCAACATCATGCGCGGCTGCTTTGGCGGCTGCACTTTTTGCTCCATCACTGAGCACGAAGGCCGCATCATCCAGAGCCGGTCAGAGGACTCTGTGATCCGCGAGATTGAAGCCATTCGTGACACCGTCAAAGGCTTCACCGGCGCTATTTCGGATCTCGGCGGTCCGACCGCCAACATGTACCGCATCGGTTGTAAGTCACCCGAGATTGAAGCCGCTTGCCGCAAACCGTCGTGTGTTTACCCCGGCATTTGCTCGAATCTCAACACCGACCATGCCCCTTTGATCAATATGTACCGCCGGGCGCGCTCGCTCAAGGGCATCAAGAAAATTCTCATCAGCTCTGGCCTGCGCTATGACTTGGCGGTGCAAAGCCCCGAGTACGTCAAAGAACTGGTGACGCACCACGTCGGTGGTTACCTGAAGATCGCGCCCGAGCACACCGAGCAAGGCCCGCTGACCAAGATGATGAAACCCGGCATCGGCAGCTACGACAAGTTCAAGCAGATGTTCGAGAAGTACTCGCTGGAAGCTGGCAAGAAGCAGTTTTTGATTCCCTACTTCATCGCCGCCCATCCGGGCACCAGCGATGAAGACATGATGAACTTGGCCATCTGGCTCAAAAAAAGCGGCTTCAGGGCCGACCAAGTGCAGACGTTTTACCCGTCGCCTATGGCGACAGCGACGGCCATGTACCACACCAACCGCAATCCGCTGCGCAAGATCACGCGCGACAGCGAGACCGTCGACATCGTGCGCGGCGACAAACGCCGCCGCCTGCACAAAGCCTTCTTGCGCTACCACGACGCCAACAACTGGCCGCTGCTGCGCGAAGCCCTCAAGACCATGGGTCGGTCTGACTTGATTGGCAACGGCAAGCACCACTTGATCCCCACCTACCAGCCGCTGACCGACGGCGGTTACACCAGCGCACGCAAGAAAAACTCGACCACCGTTGCGTTGAAGTCTGCCGCGCCGGTGAAGGGTCGCATCCTGACCCAGCACACCGGCTTGCCGCCGCGTGACAACGGCTCGGCCAAGAGCGCACCCAAGCCCTCCCGCAAACCGCGCTAATTTCCTGTCACTAAGACCAGCGGGGCCGCTGCCAAAGCGGCGCGCTTCAGCAAAACCTGAACGGCTGGCGGCTGCGGCTGGTGGAGTCGGCTGACCGAGCGACCCGCCAGGTTTTGTCGTCAGGCCATTGTGTGCAGCGGTATGGGCGGATTCAAAAGTGAAGTGCAACACTCGGGAAGTTAATGAACGAGGGTTGA
>JASDRC010000012.1:0-8700 GCA_041442125.1 Polaromonas sp.
GTCAAGTTGCGAAGTTGGGCGTCGTTGAACTTCATGGGGGGTATCAATCATGGTTTGGGGGCACATTTGGGGGCACATTTGCCCTATTTTAAAAATGGCCCTAGTATTCATGCGGGTTGTGGCAGTTTATACGAGTTCTCTCCCGGCACCATTGATACTCAAACGTAAAAAAGCCGCTGATTTCAGCGGCTTTTTTACGTTCTGGCCGGGCTCTTCAGCCCGGCCTCTCTTGGCGACCTCAAACCGGCACAGCGACCAAGTCATGGCCTTGCGTGCCGACAATGCGGGCGCGTGTGAACTCACCCACTTTCAAGGTCTTGCTGATCTTTTCAGGCGGCAGCAACTTGACCGTGCCGTCAATTTCTGGCGCGTCGGCATAACTGCGACCGATGCCGCCTTTGCGGCCTAGGGCCGGTGCCGAGTCCACCAACACCTGCATGGTGGCACCGATGCGCTCTTGCAACTTTAGGCTGGAGACTTCTTCTGCCACGGCCATGAAACGGGCACGACGTTCTTCTCGCAGTTCCAGCGGCAACATGCCCGGAATGTCATTGGCTGTAGCGCCCGCCACAGCGCTGTAGGCAAAGCAGCCAGCACGGTCAATGCGGGCTTCGCGCATGAACTCGAGCAAATGACTAAACTCACCTTCAGTCTCGCCGGGGAAGCCGGCAATGAAGGTGCTGCGAATGACGATCTCGGGACACATCTCGCGCCAGCGCGCAATGCGCTCTAGGTTTTTCTCACCGCTGGCGGGTCGCTTCATGCGTTTGAGCACGTCAGGGTGGCTGTGCTGCAAAGGCACGTCAAGGTAAGGCAAGACCAAACCCGTGGCCATCAGCGGAATCACCTCGTCGACGCTGGGGTACGGATAAACGTAGTGCAGGCGAACCCAGGCACCGTAGGGCTCGGCCAACTCGCCCAACGTTTTCACCAGCTCCAGCATGCGGGTTTTGACTGGTTTACCGTCGAAAAAACCGGTCCGGTATTTCACGTCGACACCGTAAGCCGAGGTGTCTTGGCTGATCACCAGCAGTTCTTTGACGCCGCCTTCAAACAAGGCCCGGGCCTCGACCAGCACGTCGCCTATCGGCCGCGACACAAGGTCACCGCGCATCGACGGGATGATGCAAAAGGTGCAGCGGTGGTTGCAGCCTTCGCTGATTTTCAGGTAGGCGTAATGCCGCGGTGTCAGCTTGATGCCGGCGACGCCGAATGAATTGGGCACCAAGTCGATGAACGGGTCGTGTGGCTTGGGCAGGTTCAGGTGCACCGCATCCATCACCTCTTGCGTGGCGTGAGGTCCGGTCACGGCCAGCACGCTCGGATGCATCTGTTTGACCAAGTTGCCACCGGCCTCACCGGCTTTGGCGCCCAAACAACCGGTAACGATGACCTTGCCATTGGCCGCCAGCGCTTCGCCGATGGTGTCTAGACTCTCGCGCACGGCGTCGTCGATGAAGCCGCAGGTGTTGACGATCACCAGATCGGCGCCCTCAAAGGTCTTGGAGGTTTCGTAACCTTCAGCACTGAGCTGCGTCAGGATCAACTCGGAATCGGTCAAGGCCTTGGGGCAGCCGAGGCTGACAAATCCGACGCGGGGCGGGGATTTGCGGGCAGTTGACATAGGAAGGGCCACTGATGTGGTTGGGGTGCCGGAAAGGATTTCACTCATGCGCATATTGTCTCAGAGGCAGCGACTGAACGTGCCAGTCCAATTTGACGGTAGAGTCACCCTGCTGCCGCTTGACGAAATCAGGCAAAAATAGCGCTTTCGCTGAACCCGCACATTCAAAGACAAAGGCACCCCATGATTCTCGAACACGCCGACATTCGCATCCACACTGGCCAACAAACAGCTTTCAACGAAGCCATCGAACGCGGGCTGCGCACGGTGATTTCAGGGGCCAACGGCTTCAACGGTTTCAAGGTCAACCAAGGCATTGAGAACCCCGAACGCTACGTGTTGCAGATTTTTTGGGCCACGCTGGAAGACCACACGGTGGGCTTTCGGGAGTCGCCCGCCTTTGCCAACTGGCGGGCCATTGTGGGTCCATTCTTTGCGGCGCCGCCGGTGGTTGAGCACTTTAAATTGGTGTTGAAATCGGAGTGATGCGAAGCGCCTTGCAACCAGTTTGAGAAAACGCCCTTGCTCAGGTTCAAATCGGCCTCCAGCTGCGCTAAATTGTTTGGCGGCAGATGGCGACTCAAAGCTGCTTGACAGGTTTGCGTTGTTTTATTTTGAGGTTTTCAGCCCGTCCGGGGCATGTCGCACTGGGCATACACAAAGAAGAAAGAGCGTCATGAGTTTTGTTGTCACGCCTCCCGCTACGGTTTCGGTTCCAGTTGTCGGACTGACTCAACGCTTCCCGGTCAACCGCGTTTACTGCGTGGGTCGCAACTACGAAGAACACGCCAAGGAAATGGGCTTCACGGGCCGCGAGCCACCGTTCTTTTTCCTCAAGCCCGCCAATGCCTTGGTCGTGGTTGAAGACGGCCAGACCGGCGACCTGCCTTACCCCAGCTTGACGCAAAATTTACACCATGAGATTGAGCTGGTGGTGGCGATTGGCACCGGCGGCAAAAACATCAAGGCCGCCGACGCCATGAAGCACATCTACGGTTATGCCGTAGGCCTTGACATGACGCGCCGCGACCTGCAAAACGAAGCCAAAAAACTCGGTCGTCCGTGGGACATCGGCAAAGGCTTTGACCAATCCGCGCCGATCGGCCCGATCACCCGTGCAGCCGATGCCGGCGACATCGAAAACGCCGAGATTTATCTGCAAGTCAATGGCCAAGACCGTCAGCGCAGCGAGACCTCCAAACTGATCTGGAACATCGCCGAAAGCATTGAGCACCTGTCAGCCGCTTGGGAACTGCAACCCGGCGACTTGATCTTGAGCGGCACGCCTGCAGGCGTCGCCGCCGTGGTGGCCGGCGACACCTTGGTCGGCGGCGTGGCAGGTATTGGCACCTTGACAGTCAAGGTCAGCTGACCCAGCCTGATGCCAGCTTGACCATGGATGAAGCGCATTAGCGCTCAGCCGAGGCGCTACACTGATTTAATGCATCGACCTCCGCTCAAACATTGCCGCGAATGCGGTGTTGCCGTTGTTTACCGGCTGCCAGACGATGGCGACACCCGCGAACGCGCCATTTGCACCGCTTGTCACACTGTCCACTACGAAAACCCGCTCAATGTGGTCGGCACCGTGCCAGTGTGGGGCGAGACCGGCGAACAAGTATTGCTCTGCAAACGCAATATTGAACCGCGCTGGGGCAAGTGGACGCTGCCAGCTGGCTTCATGGAACTGGGCGAAACGACGGCCCAAGGGGCAGCCCGCGAAACCGATGAAGAAGCCGGCGCTGAATACGACATGCTGGATCTCTTCACCGTGATGAACGTGGTGCGGGTCAGCCAAGTGCATTTTTATTACCGTGCACGGCTGCTCAGTCCGGTCTTCAACCCGGGCCACGAAACCCTCGAAGCCAGGCTTTTCACTGAGTCTGAGATTCCTTGGGACGAGATCGCTTTTCGCACCGTCAAGGAAACGCTGGAACGCTACTTTGATGACCGCCGCCAAGGCCGCTTTGGCACCCACGTGATTGACATCGCTTAGCGTTGTACCGTCTCACTTATTTTCTTTTTTCACCGACCGTCATCGACTCTCACCGACCGTATTGCATGTTCAAAACCGCTTCCTTTTTCCGTATCGCCACAGACTTTGTCATGCCACCGTTGGACGCGTTTGAAGAAGCTTTGCAAGCCACCCGTTTTGAGCCTTGCGGTCCGACCCAACCTGAATCGAACGGCTGGGTCGCTCCACGCGGCAACAAGAGCATCTCGATGCTGGAAAGCATCGGCGGCCAGATCATCCTCAAACTCTGCACCGAACGCCGGCCCTTGCCCGCCTCAGCCGTCAAGGCCGCAGTTGACGAACTAATCGAAAAATACAAAGAAGAAACCGGACAAGAACGCGTCGGCTCGAAAATCAAAAAAGAATTCAAAGAGCAAGTTGTTTTTGACCTGCTGCCGCGCGCTTTCACCAAACGCTCAACGACCTTGATTTGGCTAGACCCCGTCCATCACTTTTTGGTTGTCGACACCGGCAGCCTATCGGGCGCTGACAAGGTCGTCACCTTTTTGATCGAAGCCTTGAGCGAGGTGCCGGGTTCGCTGCCGGGTCTTGGCGTCAAGCCGGTTTTGACCAATATGTCAGCAGCGGCATCGATGTCGCACTGGCTGTCCAGCCGCGAGGCGCCCGTCGGCTTCACGGTGGACCGAGACTGCGAACTGAAAACCCCGGACGACCAAAAATCAACCGTGCGCTACTCACGCCACACACTGGAAATTGACGAAGTCGCAGATCACATTGCTGCCGGCAAAGTCCCGACCCAGCTGGCCCTGACCTGGAGCGACCGCATCTCTTTTGTATTGACCGAAACCGCGCAAGTGAAAAAGCTGAAACTGCTCGACGTCGTGCTGGACGGTGTCCAAGAAGGCGGCAAAGACGACGACGGCTTTGACACCGACGCCGCCATTCTGACCGGCGAACTCAGCGCCATGCTGCCTGATCTGCTCGAAGCGTTGGGTGGTGAAGTCGGTGTCGCATCAAGCAATGTCGAGATCGACGCAGAACAAGCCCCAGCGAAAGCGGCTGCACCAATTGCGGCTCCTGCGGCATCCGTTTCATCCGCCTACGTATCGCTGACCGGAACTGCAGCAGACGCGCCTTTCTGACGCCCGGGCGTTTAAGCCCGTCCGTCCGTGCCTGCCGCAATATGTCAAACGCATCCTGGCGGGCGGCATCAACAACCAACACCGGCCAATCGGTGCTGGTGATCGACCGCTTGGTGCTCGAACTGCGGAGCAGCGAGCGCCTGCCAAACGTCGAGCGCATCTGGCTGCCAGGAGAGCAAAGCCAAAGGTGCCACGCCTGCAGAGGTCGCTGCGGCGGCCGGCGAGGTCGATGTCGCGCTGCAAGGCCTTGGCACCGTGAACTCGCTGATTCAGGGCAACCGACTTTGCCTGCTGGCCGTGAGCACCGAAAAGCGTCTGGCGCAATACCCCAACGTACCAACCATCGACGAGTCCGGCCTGAAGAACTTTTTCTTCGACTCTTGGTTTGCCATGGTTTTACCAGCGGGCACACCCAAGGCGATTGTTGAACGCCTGAACAGCGAGACGCAAGAACTCGGCATCGCAACCAAGGCGCAGTTCGAGCTGTACCGTAAGTTAATTCAAGACAACAACATCAAGTCCGACTGAGGCCCTGCTGCTCAATAGATAAGCAGGGTCTGCAAAGCCAAGGCTGGCGCCGCATGCCTGAGTTGTCCAAGTGTTTATCCACAGCCTAGGGCACAGTCCGTGGGTGTAACTTTGGCGGACGAAAGCGCGAGTGCTCACGCCTCCATTGGCGTCCCGAGCGCTTTCAGGCGACCTGGCTCGACAATCTCGATCCAGTAGCCGTCTGGGTCCTTGATGAAGGCAACGTCCTTCATCTTGCCTTGGTCTGGTCGCTTGACAAAGGTGACCTGGTTTTCGTCGAACCAGGCAGTGGCAGCATCCAAGTCTGGCACGGAGAAGCAGATATGGCCAAAGCCCTGGGGCTGGGCGTTGCCGTCGTGGTATTTAAAATCCGGCTCTGTCTCGGTGCCCCAGTTGTGGGTGAGCTCCAAAATGCCACGCTGAGAAAAAGTCCATGCCGTGCGCTCGCCCGCCTCCTCCGGGGCGCTGTCAGTGTCCACTGCACGGTGCAAAAAATACAGGGAAAATTTCATTTCGGGAAAATCGAGTTTGCGCAGAACACGCATGCCCATGACATGGCTGTAAAACGCCAGCGACACCTGTGGGTCTTTGATGCGCAGCATCGAGTGGTTGAAAACAAAACCGCGAGTGGATTCGGGCACCGCAGGGCTCACGCCGGGATAATTTTCAGTTGCAAAGCTCATGTAGAAAAAGACTTTCTGGTTTGAATAATGACTCGCTAAAAACCATCTGGTGTGGCGGCGGGCACAAGACGGCTGGCGATTGGAAAATAAATTACCGACCCACCGCCGACAAAGTCTTTGGGACGTTATCGAGCGCTTCTGGGCGGCTGGGTATGCTCATGACATGGGCGCTGGACAATTGCAATTCTTGTTGGCGTTCGAGCGACGTCACGCAGCGACGCAAGTAGCGCATGCTGGTGACCCGCAAAAACGATGCGAAGTTGGGAACCTCGCCGCGGTAGGCCATGATTTCGTTGTGAAACTTCGAAATCAAGGCGTTGGTGGTGCAGCCCTCTTCCTCGGCCATTTCGGCCAAGATGTCCCACACCATGTTTTCAAGACGCAGGCTGGTCATCACATTTCTGATGCGGACGCTTCGCGAACGTTGTTCATACTGGATCGGATCAGCCTTGACAAAATATTCACACATCGAACACTCCCGCATCAAAAAAGAACATCTTAAATCGCCCGCTCGGTCATTTGCTGGGCGATGTAATCCGCCTGGCGAATGGCCAAGGTCACGATGGTCAGCGTCGGGTTTTCGGCACCGCCCGTGGTGAACTGGCTGCCGTCACTGATGAACAGATTGGGGATGTCATGGGTTTGACCCCATTTGTTGACCACGCCATCTTGCGAACGCGCACTCATGCGGCTGGTGCCCATGTTGTGGGTCGACGGATACGGCGGTGTGCGGAAAGTCCGAATTGCACCGGCCGCTTGGTAAATGCGCTCGCCCTGCGTGAAGGCGTGGTTGCGCATGGCAACGTCGTTGTCGTGGTCGTCGAAGTGCACATTCGGAACGTAGTTGCCCCACTGGTCTTTGACGTCGGTGTTGAGCGTCACGCGGTTGCTTTCGCGTGGCATGTCTTCACCCACCAGCCACATGCCGGCCAGGTTGGTGTAGCGGTCCATCCACCAAGTGAAATCTGCGCCCCAGCCACCCGGGTTCAAGAAAGCCGCCATGAACGGGATGCCCAGGCTCAGGGTTTCGAGCTCGTAGCCACCGACAAAACCGCGGTTGGGGTTGTGCCCGGCTTCGTCTCGCACAATGCCGGCCATGGTGGTGCCTTTGTACATGTGCACCGGATTTTTGAAGGCGGCGTAGACGGAGCCTGTCATGTGGCGCATGTAGTTGCGGCCGACCTGACCGGAGGAGTTGGCCAAACCGTCCTTGAACATATTGGACGCTGACAGCAGCAGCAGGCGCGGTGTTTCGATCGAGTTACCAGCGACACAGACAATGCGGGCTTTTTGGCGTTGCTCTTTGCCGTCTTTGTCAAAGTACACCACGCCCGTCACCTTGCCGGCTGGGTTGTGTTCGATCCGGGTCACGTGGGAGAGCGGCCGGATCTCGAAATTGCCTGTGGCTTCGGCCTTTGGAATTTCGGTGTACAAGGTCGACCACTTGGCGCCGCTCTTGCAGCCCTGAAAGCAAAAACCCAGTTGCATGCAACGACCGCGTCCGTCGCGTGGCTGGCTGTTGATAGCCATGTTGCCGGTGTGCACATCTTTGTAACCCAGCTTGGTTGCGCCAGCGTGCATGACCTTGAAGTTGTTGTTGCCAGGCAGCCCAGGAATTCCGTTGGTGCGGGTCACGCCCATTTTGTACTCCGCCTTGGCGTAGTACGGCTCCAGATCTTTCAAGGTGATGGGCCAGTCCAACAGACTGGCACCTTTGAGTTCACCATAAACAGACTTGGCGCGAAACTCGTGTTCTTGCAAGCGCAACGACGCACCAGCCCAGTGGGTGGTGGTGCCGCCCACGGTCTTGCAAATCCAGGATGGCAGTCCAGCAAAGTCTTTGGCAACGCGCCATGAGCCCGACGTGGTGCGCTTGTCCAGCCAGGCGAGTTGGCTGAAAGACTTCCACTCGTCGTTGATGAATGAGGCTTGAGACTGCAGCGCGCCAGCTTCCAGCACCACGACCTTGATGCCTTTTTGGCACAGTTCGTTGGCCAGGGTGCCGCCACCGGCGCCCGAACCGATGATGAGAACGACTGAATCGTCGGAAAAGTCATATTTCGCCATGTTAAGTCTCCTGTTGTTTTTGTTAAATCATCAGCCCATGTAGGGCTTGGGGCTGGCTTGCAGGCTGGGCGCAGGCAGCCACTTCAGATCTTGAAAGCCACGGGTGATGTAGCCGCCCTTTTCCCAGGCTGACCCCGGGTAACCGAAAACAGCGTAGGCCATGTCGTTGTCGTAAAGCGAGGTCACGCACTGGCCGCGCACCGTGGCAAAAAAGGCTGTGCCTTCCATGCCGCGAACAATTTCCTCGCGCTTCTTGGCGCTGGCCTTGGCAAAATTGCCACTGGCCGAGCTGTTGAGCCAGGCAATACCGTCTTGCAATTGCTTGGCCGACGCTGCGCTGCCGGCAGCGGCCGCGTCCAAGTCTTTGGCCAGCAAAGCATAGACCGCGTCTGGCAACTTTTCATGCGGAAATAGCACGCGACCCATGGCCATCAGGGCCTGACCTTCGGCCGTTGAGAGTTTTTTGAGCTCGAGTGCCCAGGCGTTGGATGGCGCCAGACCCGCCAGCAACGTGCCAGTCGCCAGTGAGCCAAACAACAGGCCAGAGCCTTTGAGGAATTCACGACGTGCCAACGGCAGGTTCACTTTGCGGACAACGCCGCTGTCCTCTTCGCAAGCACCCGCTTCAGGGCTTGATTTCGCGATTGAAATAACACGCATTTTTGTCTCCGTAGGTTTTTT
>JASDRC010000013.1:0-2697 GCA_041442125.1 Polaromonas sp.
TTGTAGGCCACATGAAGGAGGTCAATATCAGCCCTGATATTCAACAACTCACCGGTGGTCGATGTCAACTATCCTGACCGCTCAGCGACAACTATCTTGGCCGGTGGAAGCGGGGAATGAATTTACTTGCTTACGTTGAACGTGCCTTTCTTGCTGGAGAAACCTGCACCGCCTGCGCCGCGCGGCGGCGGTAACTCTCCACGTTCATTTCCAGAATAGTTGAGTGATGAACCAGTCGGTCTACGGCCGCCAGCGTCATCGCAGGCTCCACGAACACCTCGCCCCACTGTGAGAACGGGGTGTTGGCTGTGATCGCCAAACTCTTTCGCTCATAGCGCTCCGATATCAACTCAAACAACACGGATGTCTCCGCTTGGTCACGCCGCACGTAACTGAGGTCATCGAGAATCAGCAAGTCAAACCGGTCTAACTTGGCCAACTCCTGCGGCAGTCGCAAATCCCGCCGTGCCGCCTGCAAGCGTTGCACCAGATCCGAACAACGGGTAAACAGAACCCGCCGTCCAGCGTCAATCAAGGCATGGCCCAATGCGCTGACCAAATGGCTTTTGCCCACACCGGGAGGCCCGAACAGCAGCACATTGGCACCCCGGTCAATCCATTCGGTGCCCTCCGTCAGGGCCATCACCTGCGCCTTGGACACGCTGGGCACGGCCGAGAAGTCAAAGCTCGAGAGCCGCTTGCCAGGGCTCAAACCCGACTCATTGCGGTGCCGGTCAATCCGGCGGGTCTCGCGTTCATTGATTTCATGTTCCAGCAAGGCCTCCAACAATCGGTGTGCCGGCCAGCCCTCATGATCGGACTGGGCGCACACGTCACCGGCCAGCCGTTTGATGGTGGGCAGGCGCAAGTCCGTGAGCATGATCCCCAGACGGGCTGACGTGGCGGCGGTAGTTGTCGTTGACGCCGCGCTCATAAAGTCACCGCCAGCAACTCGTCATAGGCAGCCAGCATGGGCAGCGTCACGACCACCTGCGGCACATCTGCCTTGGGCGGTGCCAGCAACTGACTCAAGGCGCTGAGGTCTGGTAATTGGTCCAGCTCAATCAACTGCTCCAGCTCTTGGGCCAGCTGCGCTTCATGTCCATCGGCCGCCAAGACCAGCAGGCCGACCATGGTTTTACAGGCTTCACGCTCAGGCCTTTGAGCCGACAGTCGCTCCCACGTTTGACGGTATACCGCACGGGGGAATGCCGCATCGCGCAGCACCCAACGGGCAAATGCACCGGGCTTGCGTTTCAACGCTCCCACCAAGTGCCGGTAATCAATGGAGCGCCCAGCGCGCTGGCCCGGCGCAGGTCTGGCCCTTGGCAGACTCACCACGCATTGACCACCCAGCCAGCCTTCTACGTGTTGCGCATACAGGCGAAGCATCAACCGGTGGCCAATCAGTTGGCTCGGTACGCTGTAAAGCACCCCCTTGATGCTGAAGACGGCGTATTTGCTGACCCGTGCAAGAGTCTCTTCGAACTCAGCGGTACGGCGCAGCGGCAAGGGTTTGAGCATGGCGCGCTCAATCGCCAGAAACTTGGCCGCGCGTGTATTCATGCGCTGCACGATGGTGTCGACAAATGTTTCGTAATCGCGCAGGACATCAAAGCTGCGACTGCCGCGCAGACGTAAGGCCTGATCCAGGGCCGTCTTCAGAGAGCTGTTGCGCGACTCGATCGAGCCGTTCTCGTTCGATTGGCCGGGATTGCAGCGCGTGGCGCGCAGCCCGTAGTGGCTGCACAGCTCTGCGTACCGGCGGGTCAACTCCTCTTGCTCGGTCAAGTTGGTAAAGGCCGCCGACAGACTATCGGTGCGGTGCTCTTCTGGAACGCCGCCCAAGGCCCACAGGGCCGCTTGCAAACCGGTGGACAGCGCCACAAAACTCTCGCCGGAGTCGGTGACCGTGACGTGGCGCCAACCGGAGTAGGCCAGTGCAAATTGGTACAAGCGGTGCGGAAACACCACGCCGGCAATCGCCACGCTCAACTCATCAGCGACGGTGAAGTCCGAGATCCCTTGGCGTCCCGGCGGGTGCTCCTGCGCAAAGTAGACCTCCCGCTCATCTCCAAACTTGGCACGCCACAGGCGCATGCGCCGCTGCAGGGTCCTCAGCACGCTGCTGTCCCACTGACCGGGATAGCGGCGCTGGAGTTCTTCGAGCAAGGTGACGGCGTTGAGCCGGGCATCGGTTTGCAGCAGAGGGATGACCTCGCTGTCCCAGACCGCACTCAGCGGGTCTTCTCGGGTACGCCAATTGCGCTCAGGGCGCTGTGAGGGCAGGCTTTGCGCGTCTTCAATCCGGCGGGCGCTTCTCTCGCTGATTCCGGTCTTGGCGGCAGACGCGACTTGACTGAGCTTATTGCGGTGTTGCTTGTACTTGTGCACTTGGTGGTCCGTGATTCTCTTGCCGGGCATACCGTTTACCTTCGATTTGTGTTCGAAGGTTCAACGATAGCCCCGCCTCCCGGACCCGCCCGGCATAGGCCTCTAACCGGCCAACATAGTTGTCGTTAACCGGCCACGGTAATTGTCGTCAACCAGTAGTCGGTCTCACTTTTGACGATCTTCGCCCCTGCCATGACCTTAACTATGGATTTGATCCTGGCGAGGGTCGCTGGACCGTCACCCCGAATAGGTAACGGCGCGATTTGTGCAGCCAGGTGTCGGGGGTGATCAGGGTGTAGCGCC
>JASDRC010000014.1:0-8482 GCA_041442125.1 Polaromonas sp.
ATGCATTCATCAGGTAGTTGTTCGTGCTTCGGAGGTTTCATGTCCCTTTCTTTATCGATTCACCGGGCTGCGCTGGTCAGCCTGATCTTGTCCATGGCGCTGCCCATGGCGTCCTGGGCTGCCGACCCCTTGACCTTGACCTTGACCTTGACCTTGGCCGAGGCCCAGCGCATCGCCACCAACCGATCCCAGCAATTGGTCGCCCAGGATGCGCTCGGTGCAGCCCTGAGGGAGCAGGCTTTGGCGGCCGGCCAGTTGCCCGATCCGGTGCTCAAGGCCGGCATCGACAACTTGCCAGCCAACGGCCCAGACAGCTTCAGCCTAACGCGCGACTTCATGACCATGCGCCGCATCGGCATCTCGCAGGAACTGCCCAGGGCTGCAAAACGCCAGCTCAGAACCGAGCGGTTTGAGCGTGATGCGCAGCGGGTCGTGGCGCAACGGCAACTCAGCCAGGCCAAGGTAGAGCGGGACACGGCGCTGGCCTGGCTGGACCGCTACTACGCGCTGGCCATGCGCGCACTCCTTCAACAACAGTTGCTGGAAAACAGGCTGCAGGTGCAGGCGGCTGACAGCGGTTTTCGCACCGGCCGGGGCAGTCAGGCGGACGTCTTCTCAGCCCGCAGCGCGGTGATTCAACTGGAAGATCGCCTGAGCCAAATCGACAGGCAAGCGCGCGGTGCGAGTCTGCAACTGGCCCGCTGGGTGGGCGCGCAGGTTGCAGAGCGCTCTCCCGCTGGCACACCGCCATGGCAAAGCACCTCCTTTCAAGAAGGGGCTTTCAGTGAGCACCTGAAGCAGCACCCGGACCTGCTGGTCATCAGCGCCGAAATCGACGCGGCTGAAACCGATGCGCGGCTGGCCCAAGCCAACCAACAATCCGACTGGAGCATCGAGGCGAGCTACGCCCAAAGGGGCCCGGCCTATTCAGACATGCTGTCGATCGGCGTCTCCATTCCGCTGCAATGGGACCAAAAGAATCGCCAGGACCGCGAACTGAGCGCAAAACTGGCCTTGGTCAACGAGGCCAAGGCGCGCTACGAAGACCTGTTTCGCCACCAAGAGGCTGAGGCGCGCGGCTGGCTCAATGACTGGCAGAACGGCAAGGAGCGGGTGGCCCGTTATCAAAACGAGATGCTTCCTACCGCCCAGCAGCGCACGGAAGCAACATTGACGACTTACCGCACCGGCAAAGGCGATCTGAGCAGCATATTGGCGGCCCGTCGCGACGAGATTGAGGTGCGCCTAAAGACCTTGGCCCTGGCGCTGGAAACCGCGCGCTCGTGGGCCCATCTCAACTTTCTCATTCCCAGTACCGTGACCATGAACCGCCCCAAGGACCAGCCATGAACAAGACATTCTCGATCGCCGCCGTCTTGACGGCTGGCCTGCTGGGCGCGGGCGGCTACGGGCTGTACAACCTGGGCATGAAGCGGGGCAGCAACATGGTCACAGCAGTCATGCCCGCCGCCATGCGAAGCGTTGCAGCAACACCGACAGCCCCGGCCGCATCTATGAGCATTGCGCAAGGCGAGGATGCGACCCGGCGCCACATCAGCGCGGGACTCAAAGCCGGCGACACCGACCCCGTCACCGGCAGCAAAATCATTTATTACCACGACCCCATGGTGCCGAGCAGTCAGTTCGACAAACCAGCCAAATCACCCTTCATGGACATGATGCTGGTCCCGGTCTATGCGCAAAGCGAAGCAGACCAAGGTTCGGTCATCGTCAGCCCGCGCATTCAGCAGAACCTGGGCCTGCGCACAGCGTTGGTGACAAAAGGGACTTTGTCGCCCACGGTGTCTGCCGTCGGCAGCATTGCCTTCAACGAACGTGATCAAGCCATCATTCAGGCCAGGGCGACCGCTTACGTTGAGCGCCTGTATGTTCGGGCGACGTTGGACCGGGTCTCCAAAGGCCAGCCTTTGGTCGACCTGTACGTCCCCGACTGGGTGGCTGCGCAGGAAGAGTTTCTGGCCATCCAGCGCATGCAGGGCAATGATCTGACTTCGCTGGTCGATGCGGCACGCCAGCGCATGCGGCAGGTCGGTATGAACGACGAACAAATCAGCCGCGTCGCCATCAACGGCAAAGTGGACGCCCGCATCACGCTGACGGCGCCGATCGGCGGTGTGGTGGTGGAACTGCTGGTCCGCGATGGCATGACCGTCATGCCAGGCGCCACCTTGTTCCGCATCAATGGCTTGTCTACCGTTTGGGCCAATGCGGAAATTCCCGAGAGCCAAGCGGCCTTGGTGCGCCCCGGTGTGAAGGTGCAGGCGCGCAGTCCGGCGCTGCCCGGCACGACGTTTGATGGCAAGGTGCAGGCCCTCCTGCCGGAAGTCAACCCGGCCACACGCACACTGAAAGCCAGACTGGAACTGGCCAACCCCGGCGCGCGCCTGGTACCCGGCATGTTGGTGTCCATGCAGCTCATGGCAGCGAGGAATGACAAGGTGCTGCGCATACCGACTGAAGCGTTGATCCAGACCGGCACACGCTCGGTCGTCATGCTGGCCGAGGACAACGGTCGCTTCCAACCGGTCAACGTCGAGGTCGGGATCGAAACTGACGGACAGACTGAAATCAAACGCGGTCTGCAGGCCGGCCAGCGCGTCGTGGTGTCTTCGCAGTTTCTGATCGACTCCGAAGCCAGCCTGAAAGGTGTGGAAGGCCGGCTCAATGCCTTGCCCCCAGCTGCCGCCGCCAACATGGCGCCACGCTACCAGACAGAGGCCAAAGTCGAAGCGATGAGCAAGGATGCGATCACCTTGTCGCACGGCCCCATCCCGGCCTTGAAGTGGGGATCGATGACGATGGAATTCAAGCCGCCGCCGGCCAAAGACTTGCCGCGTAACATGGCAGCCGGCGACCGGGTGAGTTTTGAGTTCTACGTGGATGCCGAGGGTCTGCCGCAGATCACGCAGATCTCGCCATCGCCCAACACGGGGGCTAAAAAGTGATCGCCCGCCTGATTCGTTGGTCCATCGTCAACCGCTTTTTGGTGCTGCTGGCGACGGTGATGCTGGCCGCCTGGGGCGTCTATTCGGTCACGCGTATGCCCTTGGATGCACTGCCCGACTTGTCGGACGTACAGGTCATCATCCGCACCTCTTACCCCGGCCAGGCCCCCCGCATCGTCGAAAACCAGGTCACCTACCCGATGACCACCACCATGCTGTCAGTGCCCGGTGCCAAGACAGTGCGGGGCTACTCCTTCTTTGGTGACTCGTTTGTGTACGTGCTGTTTGAAGACGGCACCGACCTGTATTGGGCACGCTCTCGCGTGCTTGAGTACCTGAATCAAGTGCAGTCCAAGCTGCCAGCAGCCGCCAAAGCCTCACTCGGCCCAGACGCTACCGGCGTCGGCTGGGTTTATCAATACGCCTTGGTCGACCGCAGCGGCACCCAGGACGCCGGCCAACTGCGTGCGTTGCAAGACTGGTTCCTCAAGTACGAGCTCAAAACCGTGCCGAATGTGGCTGAGGTCGCCACCCTTGGCGGCATGGTCAAGCAATACCAAATCGTGCTGGACCCCGAAAAACTCGCCGCCTATGCCATCCCGCACAGCCGGGTAGCTGAGGCCATCCAGAGAGCCAACCAGGAGGCTGGCGGCTCGGTGCTGGAACTCGGCGAGGCGGAATACATGGTGCGCGCTACGGGCTACTTGCAGAGCCTGGAAGACTTTCAGGCGGTGCCGCTCAAAACAACGCTCGGCGGCGTGTCGGTCCGGCTGGGCGATGTGGCCCGCATCCAGATCGGACCCGAGATGCGCCGAGGGATTGGTGAGCTGGATGGCGAGGGCGAGGCTGTTGGTGGCGTGATCATCATGCGGTCCGGCAAAAATGCGCTGGAAACCATCGCCGCCGTGAAGACCAAAATCCAGACCTTGCAGGCCAGCCTTCCCAGGGGCGTAGAAATCGTGCCGACCTACGACCGCTCCGAACTGATTGAGCGCGCAGTCGAGAACCTCACCCACAAGCTGCTCGAAGAATTTCTGGTGGTCGCGGTGGTCTGCTTCATCTTCCTGTTCCATTTGCGCTCGGCTTTTGTCGCCATCATTTCGCTGCCGCTCGGTATTCTGACCGCCTTCATCGTCATGCATTACCAGGGCGTCAACGCCAACATCATGTCGCTGGGCGGTATCGCCATCGCCATTGGCGCGATGGTCGACGCCGCGGTGGTCATGATCGAGAACGCCCACAAACACTTGGAGCAATGGGGCCATGAGCATCCGGGTGAAACACTGCAGGGCGAGGCACGCTGGCGGGTGATTGGTGACTCGGCGGCTGAGGTCGGACCAGCGTTGTTCTTCTCGCTGCTGATCATCACGCTCTCGTTCATACCGGTGTTCACGCTTGAAGCGCAGGAAGGACGCCTGTTTGCGCCGCTGGCATTCACCAAGACCTACGCCATGGCGGCAGCGGCTGGCCTGTCGGTCACGCTGATTCCCGTGCTGATGGGCTACTTGATCCGCGGACGGATTCCCGATGAAAAATCCAATCCGCTGAACCGCCTGCTGATGGCCATCTACCGGCCGCTGCTAGACCGGGTGTTGCGTGCGCCCAAAATCACACTGATGATAGCGGCTGCCGTCTTGGTCATCAGCAGCTGGCCGCTGCAACACATCGGTGGCGAATTCATGCCGCGCATGGACGAGGGCGATTTGCTTTACATGCCCTCCGCATTGCCCGGCCTGTCGACCGGCAAAGCCAGCGAGCTGCTGCAGCAGACCGATCGACTGATCAAGACGGTACCGGAAGTCGCCCGTGTTCACGGCAAGGCCGGGCGGGCTGAAACGGCCACCGACCCGGCTCCCATGGAGATGTTTGAGACCACGATTCAGTTCAAACCGAAAGACCAGTGGCGAGCCGGCATGACGCAGGACAAACTGATCGATGAGCTGGACCGCGTCGTCCAGGTGCCAGGGCTGTCCAACATCTGGGTGCCGCCGATTCGCAACCGCATTGACATGCTGGCCACCGGCATCAAAAGCCCAGTCGGCGTGAAGGTGGCTGGGGCCGACCTGGCCACCATTGACCGCTTGACGGGAGAGATTGAAAACACACTGAAAGATGTGCCCGGTGTCTCCAGTGCATTTGCCGAACGGCTGACCGGCGGCCGCTATATTGACATCAACATCAAACGCGATGCCGCTGCCAGCTTTGGCCTGAACATCGCTGACGTGCAGTCTGTCGTCAGCGCTGCCATCGGTGGCGAAAACATCGGCGAAACGGTAGAAGGGCTGCAGCGCTTCCCCATCAACATGCGTTACCCCAGAGAGCTGCGCGATTCGATTGACAAGTTGCGCAGCCTGCCCTTTGTGACGGAGCGCGGCCAGCGGCTGCTGCTGTCCGATGTGGCCGAGCTGCGCATCACCGACGGCCCGCCCATGCTGCGCAGCGAGAACGCCCGACTGACAGGTTGGGTCTACGTCGACATCCGCGGGCGCGACCTGCGCTCCGCCGTGCAAGACATGCAAGCCGCTGTCACCGACAAGGTCTCGCTGCCACCCGGCTATTCCATCGCCTGGTCGGGGCAGTTTGAATTCCTTGAAAGAGCCACCGCCAAACTCAAGCTGATGGTGCCGTTCACACTGCTCATCATCTTTGTCTTGCTGTACCTGACCTTCAAGCGCTTTGATGAAGCGCTGCTGATCATGGCGACCTTGCCGTTTGCGCTGGTGGGGGGCATCTGGCTGCTGTACCTGCTCAACTACAACCTGTCGGTTGCGGGCGCCGTGGGCTTCATTGCGCTGGCCGGTGTCTCAGCAGAATTTGGGGTGATCATGTTGCTGTACTTGAAAACAGCCTGGAACAGCAAGCTGGCGCAGGGCAAGACCACGGATGCAGACCTGCTCGAAGCCATCATCGAAGGCGCGGTGTTGCGGGTTCGTCCCAAGGCGATGACCGTCGCCGTGATTCTGGCCGGCCTGCTGCCCATCATGTGGGGGACGGGCACGGGATCAGAAGTCATGCAGCGCATCGCCGCGCCGATGATTGGCGGCATGATCACTGCCCCCCTGTTGTCCATGTTTGTGATTCCCGCTGTCTATCTATTGATGTGGCGCGCTCGCGAGCGGCGCGCTCAGGCCAGCTCCGGCCGCGTCAAACGCTTGGCCACACGCGGCAACACCAACACGGCTAGCACCACGCCCACCAACGCCAGCGACATTGGCCGCTGAAGAAAGACCATGGCGCTGCCCTCGCCGATCGACATGGCGTTGCGCAGCTGCGCTTCGGCCAGGGGGCCCAAGATCATGCCGACCACCACGGGGGCAGTCGGGAAGTCGAAGCGCCGCATCACCACGCCCAACAAGCCGATGGCGTAAAGCAAGAACAGATCAAACGCGCTTTGCCGCATGCCGTAGACACCGACCGTGGCAAAAATCAAAATGCCAGCGTACAGGTAGGGCTTGGGGATTTTGAGCAGCTTGACCCAGAGCCCGACCATCGGCAAGTTCAGCACCAGCAGCATCACGTTGCCGATGTAGAGCGAGGCGATCAAAGCCCAGACCAAGGACGATGACGAGGTGAACAGCTGCGGGCCGGGCTGGATGCCGTAGTTCTGAAACGCCCCTAGCAAAATAGCCGTGGTGTTGGAAGTGGGAATGCCCAGCGTGAGCAGCGGAATCATGGCGGCGGTGACGGTGGCATTGTTGGCCGCTTCGGGGCCGGCCACACCTTCAATCGCACCTTGGTTGCCAAACTCGTCCCTGACATCAGCCTTGGCCAGCTTCTTTTCAGTGGCGTAACTCAGGAAGGTCGGGATCTCGGTACCACCTGCCGGGATGCAGCCGAACGGCGCACCAATGGCGGTGCCGCGCAACCACGCCGGCCATGAGCGGCGCCAGTCTCTGGCCGTCATGTGGACCCGGCTCAATTTGTTTTGTTCTTCCAGCACACGACCTTCATACAGCACCGCGTAAAGGGCTTCGGCCACCGCAAACAGCCCGACCGCCACCAAGACGATTTCAATGCCGTCGAGCAGTTCCGGCACACCGCCGGTGTAGCGCGCTTGGCCAGAGATCTGGTCCATGCCGATCAGGCCTGCAGCCAGACCCACAAACAGCGCCGTCATGCCGCGCACCGTGCTTTTTCCGAGCACCGCGCTCACGGTGGTGAAAGCCAGCAGCATCAGCATGAAGTACTCCGGCGGGCCGAGCTTGACGGCGTACTCGGCCACCACAGGCGCGAACAGCGTCACCAGCACGGTGGCGATGGTGCCGGCGACAAACGAGCCGACGGCAGCCGTGGCGAGCGCTGCACCAGCGCGCCCGCTCTTGGCCATTTTGTTGCCCTCCATCGCTGTCACCATGCTGGCCGTTTCTCCCGGCGTGTTGAGCAAGATCGAGGTGGTTGAGCCGCCGTACATGGCGCCGTAATAGATGCCGGTAAAAAAGATCATTGAGGCCGTGGCTTCGACCTTGGCCGTGATCGGCAGCAGCATCGCCACCGCCACCGCCGGACCAATGCCCGGCAAGACGCCAATGGCGGTGCCCAGCGCGCAGCCGACAAAACACCACAGCAGGTTGACCGGTGTGGCCGCAGTGGCAAAGCCCTGCATCAGTTGGTTGAGAATATCCATGACAGTGCTCAGAGCCAGCCGGTGCCGGTGATGCCCGGCAGATTGATGGCGAGGAATTGAGTGAAGGTCCAGTAGACCGGTGCCGAAATCGCCAAGCCAATCAGGATGTCCTTGAACCACATCACTGGGCGGCGGTCGATGTCGCCTTGGGCCCCGCGCAGGCCCTGCACTGCCAGCACAAAACACAAGGTGCAGCTGAAAATAAAACCGATGGTGGTGATGAGAGCCGCGTTGGCCAACAAGCCGGTCGAGACCCAGACGAATCCAGGCCAATAGGCTTTGGCTGCGCCAGGGGCCTCATCGAGCGCCCGGAAACCGCCAGTGCGCGATTCCCAGAGCATGAAGCCGCCGCACAGCAGCAGCGCCAGCGCCACCACCCACGGTAAGAAGTTCGGCCCGACGCCGCCATAGCCCGCTTCAGACGAAATACTCAAAGCACCAGTGGCCAAGCCCAGCGCCAGCAAAATGACACTGATGCCGATGAGCATCTGAAAGGGTGAAGGGGGGGATGAGGACGTGTTGGGGGAAGCAGGTGCAGTCATGGCAAACATCACTCAATAAAAATCAAACAAACTGCCCGGTCTCTTGCAAGCACCGGGCAGCGTCACGAAACGCCAAGTTTTCTCAGGCTCAGATCATTCCAGACTTGACCATCGTCGCGCGCAGGCTGGCGAAGTCATCGTCGACAAACTTCTCAAAAGCCGGGCCGGAGAGCACCGCAGGCGTCCAGTTGTTTTTCTCAGAGGCCTCGGCCCACAACTTGGTCTTGACGGCTTTAAGCACCAGGTCTGTGAGTGCCTGACGCTGCGCTGGCGTGATGCCAGGTGCGCCATACACGCCGCGCCAATTGCCGATCACCACATTGATGCCCTGCTCCTTGAGCGTCGGCACC
>JASDRC010000015.1:0-37790 GCA_041442125.1 Polaromonas sp.
CGCGGTTTCGGGTTGCCTGTTTGCGGCTTCGGCGTCACGGTACCGACTTCAACAAAACCAAAACCCATGGCCGCCAAGCCGTCAATGCAGCGGGCGTTTTTGTCCAGCCCGGCCGCCATGCCGACGCGGTTGGGAAAACTAAGTCCTGCCAGCTTGATGGGGTCTTCAATCCGGCCTGCGCAATATGCCAGCTTGAGTGGCGTGTGCTGCGTCCGCGCTAGCGCAGCCATGGTCAGGTCGTGGGCTGTTTCCGCGTCTAGGCTAAACAAAAAACGGCGGGCCAGAGCATAAGGGAGCAGGGACATTGGATAATTCAGGGCTGAATGGCAAGACAGCGACACGCTTTGAGAGGCAAGACTCGGGGCGTGAGCAAGAACGCTGATTGTCGCAAAAAATCACACGGAACCCCATGACACAAGATGAACTAAAAACCCTCGTCGGCCAAGCCGCCTTGCATTACATTCAGCCCGGTATGCTGGTCGGCGTTGGTACCGGATCGACCGTCAACAAGTTCATCGATGCGCTGGCCACGCTCAAACACACCATCGCCGGGGCGGTGTCTAGCTCCATCGCGTCGACAGAACGCCTGCAGGCTTTGGGTGTTCAGGTGTTTGAAGCAACCGACGTCGAACAACTCGATGTCTACGTTGACGGTGCCGACGAGATTGACCCCGCGGGAAACATGATCAAAGGCGGCGGTGCGGCGCTGACCTGCGAGAAAATTGTTGCGGCGCAGTCGCGTCAGTTCATCTGCATCGCCGACGACAGCAAACTGGTGACCGCCCTCGGTACATTTCCGCTGCCGGTGGAGGTTATTCCGATGTCGGCGAAACGCATCGCGCTGCAGTTTGCTGCCATGGGCGGCGTTGCGACATTGCGCTTGAAAAACGGCGTGCCGCTGGTCACAGACAACGGCCAACACATTTTGGATGTGACGGGTCTGCAAATTTTGGAGCCTCGCGCCTTTGAGCTGGAGGTGAGCCAATGGCCGGGCGTGGTGACGGTGGGTGTGTTTGCATTTCAAAAAGCGCATGTCTGTTTGTTGGGCACTGAAGCTGGCGTGAAGACGCTGGTTTTTTAAACCTCAATCTCTGACGCAGCCCCCATGATGTTGCCGTTTAAAACTGTCAAACCAAGTCTCGGCTTGGCAGAGCAGGTGGCCCAAGCCTTGTCTGCGCAGATCAGCGCCGGTCATCCCGCTGCGGGTGACAAGCTTGCCACTGAAGTCGTGCTGGCCCAGCAGTTTGGCGTCAGCCGGACGGTGGTGCGTGAAGCTGTATCGCGGCTTAAATCTCTTGGTTTGTTGGAGTCGCGGCAGGGCAGTGGTGTGTTTGTTCGGGTGGCCGGTTTTTCGCCCCTGAACTTTGACGCCAGTTTGGCGGTCTCGCGGCAGGCGGTGATTCAGATGGTCGAAGTCAGGCGGGGACTCGAAGCTGAAGTGGCTGCCTTGGCGGCTGTGCGCCGCAGCGCCGCAGACTTGCTGCGCATTCGCCAATGCATGAACGCCTTGGCCGAGGCCGTGACGGCTGGCGGTGATGGTGCGGAAGAAGATGTGAACTTCCACCGGGCCATTGCGGACGCCGCTCAAAACCCTTTTTTGATCAGCACCCTCGACTACCTTCGGCAGTTTTTACGTGGCGTGACCCGCGTGACCCGTGCCAACGAAGCGCGTCGCAGCGACTTTGTGCGCCAAGTCAAGAACGAACACGAAGCCATCACCAGCGCCATCGAAGCCGCTGACGCAGCCCGTGCCCGCCGCGCCGCCGCGACGCACATGAACAATGCCATCAAGCGCATCGAGCAGGCCGATCCCGCATTCTGGGCGCAAGAAGGCGTTGAACTGGCGAGCGGTTTGGTTTCTGGGGCGACGCGGCGCTGATTCACCGCGCGTTTCTTGAAATTACTTGTGAATGGCAGCAAAGCACCTGCTTTTTTCGGGTAATCCCTAGGCGTTTGGTTTGTGCATTATTTGTATGATGACCTTACAAATAAAGGGGATGCAACATGACGTTCAAACACGACTTTAACGCTCAAATTGAGCCAGAGACCCAGACTATCACCCGCCGCCAGTCGCTGTTGCTGGGTGCCGCGCTGATGGGCAGTGGTTTGGCCGTGCCCGCTTGGGCGCAGGCTTGGCCGAATCGGCCGATTCGCCTTGTTGTGCCGTTTCCGCCGGGTGGTTTGATTGATGTGATGGCCCGGCTTGTCGCCCCGCGACTGGGGCAAGAGCTTGGTCAGGCCATCGTGATTGACAACAAGCCGGGCGCCGGTGGCAACATCGGTGCGGCAGAAGTGGCTCGAGCGCCTGCCGATGGCTACACTTTGCTGATGGCTTCGCCGCCGCTGACCATCAGTCCCGCGTTGTATGCCAGCTTGCCGTACAAGCCGGAGCAGATCAGCGCTGTCGGGCTGTTGGGCCGCGTGCCCAATGTGTTGTTGGTGAACCCTAAAAGCGGTATCAATTCGGTGGCTGACTTGATCAAGCGCGCCAAGAATCAGCCAGCCAAACTCAATTACGCTTCCAACGGCAATGGAACATCACTGCACCTCAGCGCTGAATTGCTCAAGAGCAGCACCAGCACCTTCATCACGCACATTCCTTACCGCGGTGCCGCCGCCGCCGTGACAGGTTTGATGGCCGGGGAAGTCGACATGATGTTTGAGAACTTGCCATCTGTGATGGGACAAATTCAGGGCAACGCCGTCAAGGCTTTGGCGGTGACGACGCGGCAGCGCAGCAAGGCCTTGCCTGACGTGCCGACGCTGGCCGAATCAGGTCTGCCAGACTTTGACGTCAGCGCCTGGTTTGGCTTGGCCGCCCCTGCTGGGTTGCCGGCGGCGCTGATTGCCAGCTTGGAGCAGGCGCTGCAAAAAATCATGCGCGATCCGGAAGTGATCCGCGTCATGGAGTCACGCGGCGCAGACGTCGGTTTTTTGGGTGCCGCTCCCATGACCGCTTTCATGCGCGATGACGCTGCCAAATGGAAGCGTGTCGCTGACTTTGCGAAAATCACCCTTGGTTAAATCTGACAACCAGGCAAGATGGCTTTAAGGACAACACAATGACGATCACTGCGGGCCTGATCGGCCTTGGCGCCATGGGCCATGGCATGGCGCAATCACTCAGGCGCGCCGGTTACTTAGTCCACGTTTATGACGTGCGTTCTGACGTGGCAGAGGCATTTGCAAAAGAAGGCGGCGTGGCCGCTGGCTCACCGTCTGAACTGGCCGCCGCTTGCGATGTGATCGTCTCAGTCGTGGTCAATGCTGCGCAGACCGAGAGCGCCTTGTTTGGCCCGGACGGTTGCGCCGCCGCCATGCAACCCGGCAGCGTTTTTGTGATGTGCTCGACCGTCGAGCCGAGCTGGTCGGTGGCGCTTGAAAAACGCCTGAATGACATTGGCTTGCTCTACATCGATGCGCCGATTTCTGGCGGCGCCGCCAAAGCGGCCAGCGGCCAGATGACGATGATGACCGCAGGTGCCGATGCCGCTTACGCACTGGCCGAACCCTTGCTCAACGCCATGGCCGCCAAGGTCTACAAACTGGGCAACAAGGCGGGCGCAGGCAGCAAAGTGAAAATCATCAATCAGCTGCTAGCAGGCGTGCACATTGCGGCTGCTGCTGAAGCCATGGCTCTGGGCCTGCGTGAGGGCGTTGACCCAGACGCCTTGTACGAGGTCATCACCCACAGCGCCGGCAACAGTTGGATGTTTGAAAACCGCATGGCCCATGTGCTGGCGGCCGACTACACCCCACTGTCTGCTGTGGACATTTTTGTCAAAGACTTGGGGCTGGTGCTGGACATGGCCCGCAGCAGCAAATTCCCGCTGCCGCTGTCGGCCACGGCGCATCAAATGTTCATGCAGGCGTCAACCGCTGGTTTCGGCCGCGAAGATGACAGTGCAGTGATCAAGATTTTCCCTGGCATTGAATTGCCGAAAAAGCCATGATAAAAATCCAGCTCGGTTGCATTGCTGACGATTTCACAGGGGCCACTGATTTAGCCAACAATCTGGTTCGTGCCGGCATGCGCGTGGTGCAAACCATTGGCGTGCCGTCCAGTCCTTTGGCTGCAGAGGTGGATGCCGTGGTGGTGGCTTTGAAGTCGCGCACCGTGGCGCCTGCTGAAGCGGTCAGCCAGTCGCTGGCGGCGCTGGCGTGGTTGCAAGCCCAAGGTGCGCAGCAGATTTATTTCAAATATTGCTCGACCTTTGACAGCACGGCGGGCGGCAACATTGGTCCGGTGACCGAGGCGCTGATGGACGCGTTGGGTGCTGACTTCACCATCGCCACGCCAGCCTTTCCGGACAACCAGCGGACGGTCTTCAAGGGCTACCTGTTTGTCGGTGATGTGCTGCTGAATGAAAGCGGCATGCAGCACCATCCGCTGACGCCCATGACTGATCCGAATCTGGTCCGCGTCATGCAGTCGCAGACGCGGCGCAAGGTCGGTCTGATCGACCACCGAGTGGTCGCGCAGGGCGAAGCCGCTATCCGTGAGCGCATTCAACAACTGCGCACCGAGGGTGTGGGCGTGGCGATTGTGGACGCGGTCTGCAACGACGATTTGTTGCGCATGGGGCCGGCTTTGAAAGACATGCACTTGGTCACCGCCGGCTCGGGCGTGGCGATGGGCTTGCCGGCTAATTTTGGCTTGCAGCCGTCAAATCAAGCTGGGCAATTGCCGCCAGCCAGCGGTTGGCAGGCGGTGCTGTCTGGCAGTTGCTCGCTGACGACGCAGCGGCAAGTGGCACATTTTCGCAGTACGGGGCGGCTGGCGTTTGCGGTCGATGCGCTGCGTCTGGCCGCTGGCGAGGATGTCGTCGCTGAGGCTTTGGCTTGGGCTGCGCCGTTGCTTTCTAGCGGCCCGGTGCTGGTGTACTCCACGGCTGAAACCCAAGCCATCAAGAGCGTGCAAGAGCGTCTGGGCGTAGAAGACGCCGGCCTGCTGGTCGAGCAATGCATGGCCAGCATAGCGCGTGGCTTGGTGCAGTTGGGCGTGCGCCAATGGGTGGTGGCTGGTGGTGAAACCTCGGGTGCTTGCGTGCAGGCCCTTGGCATCACGCAAATGCACATTGGGCCGCAGATTGACCCGGGTGTGCCGTGGTGTCACGCCCTCAGTGCGTTGGCGCCTGATGGTTTGCACTTGACGCTCAAATCTGGCAACTTCGGCTCTGATGACTTCTTCAGCAAAGCCTTCACGGCACTTCACGCCGAACGAGCCTTATGAGCAAGGCTGAAAACCTCGCCCGCGAAGACATCTGTCGGGTTGGCAAAAGCCTGTTTGATCGTGGCTACGTGCATGCCACGGCCGGTAACATCAGCGTGCGACTCGACGACGGTTTTCTCATCACACCGACCGATGCTTGTTTGGGTTTTTTGGATCCGGCTCGTCTGGCCAAACTCGACGTGAATGGCCAACCTCTCAGCGGCGATAAGGCCAGCAAAACCATCGCCCTGCACCGCAGCATTTACACGGCGGCCGCAGCGTTCGACACCGCTGCGCGCTGCATTATTCACACCCACAGCACGCATTGCGTGGCGCTGACTTTGCAGCATTCGTACAAGGCAGAAGCCGAGTTGCTGCCGCCGATCACGCCGTATTTTGTGATGAAGGTCGGTCACGTGCCGCTGATCGCTTATCACCGACCCGGTGACCCGGCGGCTGCGGCGCTCGTCAGCCAGACGATCACGCGTTACGGTCAACGCGGCACGCCGATTCGTGCGCTCATGCTGAACCGGCTTGGCCCGAATGTCTGGCATGACAGCCCGGCCGCAGCCATGGCCACACTGGAAGAGTTGGACGAAACCGCCAAGCTGATGCTGACCTGCAAGTCGTCACCCAAGCCGTTGAACGAAGCGCAGATTGACGAATTACGGCAAACTTTCAGCGCCGTCTGGTGAGCACAGGCGTCAACCCACAACCCATCACAACTTCAGGCCATCAAGCCTGTTTGACCCATGCCTAAATTCGCCGCCAACCTGTCCATGCTGTACCCCGATGTGCCTTTTTTGGAGCGCTTTGAAGCAGCCGCCAAAGACGGTTTCAAGGCGGTGGAATTTTTGTTTCCTTACGCTTACAGACCGCAAGAACTCGCCGCCAGACTGCAAGGCAACGGCTTGCAGCAGGTGCTGTTCAATGCGCCGCCGGGCGGCACTGACGCAGCCAGCATTGCCCACGGCTGGGACACAGCCGGTGACCGCGGCACAGCGGCCGTGGCCGGGCGTGAGGCTGAGTTTCGCAGCGGTATTCAGCTGGCGTTGGACTATGCCGATGTGCTCGATTGCCCCAGAATTCACGTCATGGCCGGCTTGCTGCCGGAAGGCCAGCTGCGTGACGCCTTACAGCCCCTGTATGTGGCTAATTTGCAGTGGGCGGCAGCACAAGCCGCCGTGCGTGGCCGCGACATCTTGATCGAGCCGATCAACATGCGCGATGTGCCGCGTTTTTTCTTGAACCGTCAAGACCATGCGCATGCGGTGGTGGCCGCGGTCGGTGCCCCCAATCTGAAAGTGCAGATGGACCTGTACCACTGCCAAATAGTTGAAGGCGACGTCGCCCAGAAAATCCGCCAGTACCTGCCAACCGGCGCGGTCGGCCATTTCCAGATCGCCGGCGTGCCAGAACGCCACGAGCCCGACGTTGGCGAGATGAACTACGACTACCTGTTCAAGGTCATCGACGAGGTCTCAGCGGCCTGCGGTTGGGACGGCTGGGTCGGGTGCGAATACCGCCCCCTCAAAGGCGGACAGTCCGGCGGAACCCGTGCCGGGCTGGGTTGGATGCGGTGTTAAGCCATCCCTTGGTGTCTGAGCAGGGCGTCAATCGACGGTTCGCGGCCACGGAAGGCCTTGAACGACTCCATCGCGGGACGACTGCCACCAGCTTCTAAGATCGCCTCGCGGTATTTGCGTCCGGTCTCGACGTTGACGGTGCCCTTTGCGGCATCGCCAGCGGCTGATTCTTCAAAGGCTGCGTATGCATCAGCCGACAACACTTCAGCCCATTTGTAGCTGTAATACCCAGCTGCATAGCCACCAGAGAAGATGTGGCTGAAGGTGTGCGCCGGGCGGCTGTAAGGCGGCGCCTGAATCACAGCAACTTCGGCACGGACGTCGGCCAGCAGCGACATGACGTCTTTGCTTGGATTTTCTTCGGTGTGCAGCAGCATGTCGAAGAGTGAGAACTCTACTTGGCGTAGCGTTTGCATGCCGCTCTGGAAATTCTTCGCCGCCGTCATTTTGTCGAACAGGGCGCGTGGCAGCGGCTCGCCGGTGTCCACGTGGGCGGTCATGTGCTTGAGCACATCCCATTCCCAGCAGAAGTTTTCCATGAACTGGCTGGGCAACTCCACCGCGTCCCATTCAACACCGCTGATGCCGGAAACATCGCGCTCGTTGACTTGCGTCAGCATGTGGTGCAAGCCGTGGCCGAATTCGTGGAACAGCGTGGTCACATCGTCATGCGTCAGCAAGGCGGGTTTGCCGGCCACGCCGTCTGCAAAGTTGCAGACCAGATGCGCCACCGGTGTTTGCAACTGGCCGGTATCTGGGCGCAACCAGCGGGCGCGGACGTCGTCCATCCAAGCGCCGCCACGTTTGCCGGTGCGGGCCGGTTGGTCCAGGTAAAATTGGCCGACCAGTTGGCCGGCGCGCTCAATGCGGTAAAACTGTACGCCTGGTTTCCAAACCGGTGCCGTGTCTTTCGACAGGCTGACCTCAAAGAGTGTTTCGATGATTTTGAAGAGGCCGTCCAGCACCTTGGGCGCGGTGAAGTACTGTTTGACTTCCTGCTCGCTGAAGGCGTAGCGCTCTTCTTTGAGTTTCTCGCCGATGTAGGCGTAATCCCAAGATTGTGGATTGTTGAGGCTCAGGTGTTCAGCGGCGAAAGCGCGCAAGTCGGCCACATCTTTTTCGGCGTAAGGGCGGGCGCGTTGGGCGAGATCACGCAAAAATGCAATGACTTGCGTCGGCGACTCAGCCATTTTTGGCACGATCGATACTTCACCAAAATTGCGGTAACCCAGCAGCTGCGACTCTTCGAGTCGCAAGGCCAGAATTTCTTTCATGACGGCGCTGTTGTCAAAGCCGCTGTGTTCGGCCGGCGCTTGGTCGCTGGCGCGCGTGTTGTAAGCACGGTAGAGTTTTTCGCGCAGGGCGCTGCTCTTGGCAAATTGCATCACCGGCAAGTAGCTCGGCATTTTCAGCGTCAGCTTGTAGCCGTCTTTGCCTTCGGCCACAGCTTGAGCGTGGGCTGACTCTTGCACGTCTGCCGGGACGCCGTCCAGTTCGTCTGCGCCGGCGTAGTAAGAAAAAGCCTCGGTCGAGTCGAGTGCGTTTTCACTGAACTTTTGGCTCAGCTCGGCTTGGCGTTCTTGAATTTGCGCAAAGCGCACGCGTGCCTCGCCAACCAGTTCGGCGCCAGACAAGACAAAATTACGTACCGCATTTTTGTGCGCTTGGCGTTGCTCGGTGTTGAGGCCGTTGACGTCGATGGCTTTGTACTTGGCGTACAGGCTTTCGTCTGCACCCAGACGGGTCCAAAACTCGGTCACGCGCGGCAAGGCGGCGTTGTAGGCGGCGCGCAGTTCTGGCGTGTCGGCGACGCTGTTGAGGTGACTGACCGCGCCCCAGGCGTTGCTGAGCTTTTCAGTCGCGACGTCGAGCACCCGGGCGATCTCCGGCCAACTGGCCGGAAACGCGTCTTGCGTCACCTCGGCCAGTGCTGTTTCCGTTCGGGCCAGCAACTCATCCATGGCCGGGCTGACATGTTCGGGCTGGATTTGGTCAAAAAGAGGGAGCGGGGAATGAGCGAGCAGTGGATTGGTCATAAAACTTAGTTATGGGCGATTCACTGAAACTAAAGACCCGTGGGACTCAAAGACAGGATCAGTCTTGGGCCGACTTCTTGGCGCTGCGCTGCTTTGGCTTCTTGGCGCGGCGCACGTTGCCACCCGGCGTCAGGCGTTGGTTGCCCAGAACGCGCAGGGTTTTGACTTCTGGACGCTGGCCATAGCGGCTGCTGTTCTTCAGTACTTTGACGTCGCGCGGGCCGGGCATGCGGTCTTCGCTGACTTTCTTTTCTTTTGGAATCGCCGCACGAAACAGCACCAGCAACTTGCCAATGTGCTGAATCGGCGCGGCGTTGAGCTCATCGGCCAGCGTCTGAAACATGTTTTCGCGGCCAGGTCGGTCGTCAGACAAAACACGGATTTTGATCAAGCCATGGGCGTTGAGCGCGCCGTCTATTTCTTTCTTGACGCCGTCGGTCAAACCGTCGGAGCCGATCATGACAACCGGGTTGAGGTGGTGCGCATCAGCGCGGTGATCTTTGCGCTGGGCAGGGGTGAGGATTATTTTGGCCATGCGCCAATTATCGACGCAACTTGAATCAAAGCGCGATCAATGCAGCACGACGCCCATCGCCGGGGGACAATAGAGGCATGAAAGTCAAGACTCAAAGCAAGAAGGTGAACAAGGCATGGTTGAACGACCATGTCAACGACACCTACGTGAAACTGGCCAAACAAGAGGGTTATCGCGCTCGGGCCGCCTACAAAATCAAAGAAATTGACGACGCTCTGGGGCTGATCAAGCCCGGCTATTGCGTGGTCGACTTGGGCAGCACGCCGGGCGCGTGGAGCCAATACGTCAGGCGCAAAATGTCACCGGTGGGCGCGGCGGTAGGTGCGCTCAATGGCCGCATCATCGCGCTGGACTTGCTGCCGATGGACCCGGTTGAAGGCGTGGTCTTTATTCAGGGTGACTTTCGGGAGGAGGCGGTGCTCCTACAGCTTGAGCAAGCGCTGGACCAGACCTTGGCGCAGACCCGCAAGGTGGATGTGGTGATTTCTGACATGGCCCCCAATTTGTCAGGTATTGGTGCGGCAGATGCCGCCCGAATTTCACATTTGGTCGAGTTGGCGGTTGAATTTTCACAAAAACACCTGAAGTCTGACGGTGCGCTGGTGGTCAAGTTGTTTCACGGTGACGGTTACAGTGACTTGGTGAAACTCTTTAAATCGGTCTTTCGGGTCGTCAAGCCAATCAAGCCCAAGGCCTCCCGGCCGGGCTCTTCAGAGACTTTTTTGATTGGCATGGGCTTGAAAGACATGCCTGCGCAAGGCCCTGTGAGCCACTAGCCCGGCGTCAAACCCAGAGAAACCCGCTTACGCCAAGGGGCTGAAGTGTTCCGCTCAATCGGGCTGGGCTCTTGAAACCCTTAAAATGGAACATATCTGTAATACTGTTCTTACGACGGAGTACTCCTTGAACAATCAGTGGTTTTCGAAAATTGCGGTTTGGTTGGTGATTGCCATGGTGCTGTTCACCGTATTCAAACAATTTGACACTCGTGCAGGCGCCAGCGCCACCTACGTTGGTTACTCTGACTTCCTTGATGAAGTTCGCGGCAGGCAGATCAAAACGGCCACCATCGCCGAAGGTCAGGGCGGGACAGAAATTGCCGCTGTGACCACCGACGATCGCCGTATCCGCACCACTGCCACTTATTTGGATCGTGGTTTGATCGGTGACCTGATCGCCAACAATGTCACGTTCGACGTCAAGCCCCGCGAAGAAAGCTCGATGCTGATGACCTTGCTGGTCAGCTGGGGCCCGATGCTGCTGCTGATTGGTGTTTGGGTGTATTTCATGCGCCAAATGCAAGGCGGTGGCAAAGGTGGCGCTTTCAGTTTTGGCAAAAGCAAAGCCCGCTTGACGGACGAAGCCAACAACACCGTCACCTTTGCTGATGTCGCCGGTTGCGACGAGGCTAAAGAAGAAGTCAAAGAAATTGTCGACTTCTTGAAAGACCCCTCCAGATTTCAAAAACTCGGCGGCCGTATTCCGCGCGGCTTGTTGCTGGTCGGCCCGCCGGGCACGGGTAAAACCTTGCTCGCCAAAGGCATTGCCGGCGAAGCCAAAGTGCCTTTCTTCTCGATTTCGGGTTCTGACTTCGTTGAAATGTTTGTCGGTGTGGGTGCGTCCCGCGTTCGGGACATGTTCGAAAACGCCAAGAAAAACGCGCCTTGCATTATTTTCATTGACGAGATCGATGCTGTTGGTCGCCAACGTGGCGCCGGCGTCGGCGGTGGCAATGACGAGCGTGAGCAAACGCTGAACCAGATGCTGGTCGAGATGGATGGTTTTGAAACCAATGTTGGCGTGATCGTGGTGGCTGCCACCAACCGTCCCGACATCCTGGATGCTGCTTTGCTGCGCCCAGGCCGTTTTGACCGTCAGGTTTATGTGACGCTGCCCGACATTCGCGGCCGCGAACAAATTCTCAACGTGCACATGCGCAAAGTGCCTTTGGGTCAGGACGTCAGTTCCAACATCATTGCGCGCGGCACGCCCGGCATGTCGGGTGCTGACTTGGCCAACCTGTGCAACGAAGCGGCTTTGATGGCGGCTCGCCGCAGCGCCCGTGTGGTCGAGATGGTCGACTTCGAAAAGGCCAAAGACAAAATCTTGATGGGCCCTGAGCGTAAAAGCATGGTCATGCCTGAAGAAGAGCGTCGCAACACGGCTTACCACGAATCAGGCCACGCCCTGCTGGGCAAGCTGCTGCCGAAGTGCGACCCGGTTCACAAAGTCACCATCATTCCGCGTGGTCGCGCTCTGGGTGTCACGATGAGCCTGCCAGCACAAGACCGTTACAGCTACGACCGTGAGTACATGTTGAGCCAGATCAGCATGTTGTTCGGTGGCCGGATTGCCGAAGAAGTCTTCATGAACCAGATGACCACCGGCGCCAGCAACGACTTTGAGCGCGCCACCTCTATCGCCCGTGACATGGTGACCCGCTACGGCATGACCGAAGCGCTAGGCCCGATGGTCTACGCGGACAACGAAGGCGAAGTTTTCTTGGGTCGCTCGGTCACCAAGACCACCCACATGAGCGAGCAGACCATGCAAAAGGTCGACTCCGAAGTGCGCCGCATCATTGACCAGCAGTACGCTTTGGCACGCGGCTTGATTGAAGGCAATCAAGACAAGATGCACGCCATGGCCAAAGCGCTGATGGAATGGGAAACCATTGACGTCGAACAACTTGACGACATCATTGCGGGCCGTGAGCCACGCGCACCCAAAGATTGGGTACCGCGCAACCCATCGGTGGGCGGTAGCACGCCGCCGAGTGGTGGAACACCAGCCGTGACTGCTGAGCCGACCAAGCCAGCAGAGCCAGCACCGACAGTGGCTTGAGTTCGCGCATGCGTTAGTCAAAAAACCGGGGCTTTGCCCCGGTTTTTCTTGGTCTCTGCGAAAGTGCAAAAATTCCCAAATAGAGTGGCGCAGGAGGCGCTTGTGGTGATGAATCCCTTCTGGCAAACCAGCCGTTTTCAGATTGATTTGACCAAGCCGCAGGTCATGGGCATCGTCAATGCCACGCCCGACTCCTTTTCAGATGGCGGTGCGTATTTCTCCAGCAGCGACACAACTCGCGTGCTGGCACATTGCGAGCGGCTTCTCAAAGAAGGCGCAGACATTCTGGACATTGGCGGCGAGTCAACCCGACCTGGCGCTGTGGCTGTGCCGCTGGACCAAGAGTTAGCCCGCGTGCTGCCGGTGCTGCGCCATGCCGTGCAATTAGGCGTGCCGATTTCAGTTGACACCTACAAGCCTCAAGTGATGCAGGCTGTGCTGGACTTGGGCGCCGACATCGTCAATGATGTTTGGGCTCTGCGCCAACCGGGGGCTGTTCAGGTGGTGGCCGGCCACCCTCAATGCGGCGTTTGCCTGATGCACATGCACCGTGAACCGCTCACTATGCAAACCGCTCCCATGACTGGTGATGTGCTGCAACAGGTTCGCGCATTTTTGCAGTTGACCGCGCAAGGGCTGCAGGCCGCCGGTGTTGCTCACTCACGCATCGTGCTCGACGCTGGCGTCGGCTTTGGCAAAACGGTGGCGCAAAACTTGTCGCTGTTGCAGCGGCAGTCTGAATTGCTGAGTTTGGGCTTCCCGCTGTTGGCGGGTTGGTCGCGTAAATCGTCGCTGGCGATGCTGTGTGCAGAGCCGGCTGGCGGCGCAGACGGCGCTGATGCGTTGACGCCCTTGCCCATGGCCGAGCGCATGCTGCCCAGCATTGCAGCCGCCTTGTTGGCGGTTGAACGTGGCGCGCGCCTGGTTCGGGTGCATGATGTGCGTGAGACCGTGCAAGCCCTCAAAGTCTGGACAGCGGCGTCCATGTGATTCACGTTTTCGGGACGTCAAAAATAACAAGCAAGGGCATGGCCCAGGAGTTTTTCAAATGAGCAGACATTATTTCGGCACCGACGGCATTCGCGGCACGGTCGGGGAAGCCCCCATCACGCCAGACTTTGTTTTGCGTTTGGCCCACGCGGTGGGCCGCGTCCTGAAGCAAACCGAGGATCGTCCAACAGTGTTGATTGGCAAGGACACGCGGATTTCGGGTTACATGCTTGAAAGTGCGCTGGAGTCTGGCTTCAATTCAGCCGGTGTCGATGTGGTCTTGCTGGGCCCTTTGCCAACCCCTGGCGTGGCCTACCTAACACGCACCCAGCGCGCCAGCCTGGGCGTGGTCATCAGCGCCAGCCACAACGCTTTTGCCGACAATGGCATCAAGTTTTTCAGCGCTTTCGGCACCAAATTGCCAGACGCCTGGGAGATCGCCGTGGAAGCCGCTTTGGCGCAGCCGCCGGTGTGGGTTGACTCGGTGAATCTCGGCAAAACCAAGCGCCTTGACGACGCGGCAGGCCGCTACATCGAATTTTGCAAAAGCACGTTTGCCAACGACCTGACGCTGAAGGGTTTGAAGATCGTGGTCGATGCGGCGCACGGAGCGGCTTACCAAGTGGCGCCGGAAGTTTTTCACGAACTCGGCGCGGACATCGTCTGCATTGGCTGCGCACCTGACGGCCTGAACATCAACCACGAGGTCGGTGCAACCCATCCAGAAGCCTTGATTGCCGCTGTCAAGGCGCACGGTGCCGACTACGGCGTGGCGCTTGACGGTGACGCTGATCGCTTGCAACTGGTCGACGCGCATGGCCGACTCTTCAACGGCGACGAAGTCTTGTTTTTGATGGTCAGCGAGCGCTTGGCCCGGGGTGAAGTTGTCACTGGTGCCGTGGGCACTTTGATGACCAACTTGGCCGTAGAAATCGCCTTGAAGGCCCGTGGCGTGCAGTTTGTGCGGGCCAAGGTCGGTGACCGTTACGTGCTTGAAGAGTTGGAGAGAAATGGCTGGCTGTTGGGCGGCGAGGGCTCCGGCCATTTGCTGGCGCTCGACAAGCACACCACCGGCGACGGCTTGATCAGCGCCTTGCAGGTGTTGCAAGCGTGCGTGCGCAGTGGCAAACCGTTGGCAGAGCTGTTGGCCGACGTGACTTTGTTCCCACAAGTTTTGCTGAATGTGCGTTTGCGCGCGGGGCAGGACTGGAAGTCGGGTCTGGCCTTGCAAGCCGAAAGCAAAGCGGTTGAAGCCGAACTGGGCGAGACCGGACGCATTTTGATTCGCGCCAGCGGCACTGAGCCGCTGCTCCGCATCATGGTCGAAGCGCGCGACGCGGCGCAAGCCCAGAACTGTGCAGACCGATTGGTGGCGGCGGTGCAACTGGCTTAATTTAACCGACTAAGAAACGATTAATGCGTCAAGCGGCTGCTTGCAGCCCATTGTTGAAATGGGTCTGCATGGCTTGCGCTGAAGCGTTCGCATCGCGCGTTTGCAAAGCGTTCACGAGGACTTGGTGCTCGGCGAGGGATTCTTGAATTCGACCGCTTTTCAGCAGTGAGTTGTGTCGATTCAGCTTCATGACTTTGCGCAGGTCGGCGACCATTTGGTCGCGCCAGCGGTTGTCGGCAATCTCCAGCAGGCGCATGTGAAAACGCTCGTTGATCTGGAAAAACTTCTCACGGTTGCCGACTGATTTTTCGAGTTCGCGGTGCAGGGTTTGCAATTCCTTCAGCTGCGTGTCGGTGGCCTGCGATGCGACCACGCCCGCTGCGTCGCTCTCGAGCAAGGCCAGCAAATGGTAGACGTCGGTCAGGTCACGCTCAGACACTTCCGTCACATAAGCGCCGCGCCGTACTTTCATGGTCACTAAGCCTTCGGTGGCGAGTACTTTCAAAGCTTCGCGCAACGGCGTTCGACTGATGCCGTATTCCTCGGCCAGCTTGAGCTCATCAATCCAGCTGCCCGGCGTCAATTCGCGGTTGAAGATACGTTGACGCAAGCGCTCAGCGACTTCTTGGTAGAGTGCACGTGGGGTCAGTGAAGCAGCGGCCATGTGTCAATTCCTGATGGTCTTAATTCTGAATTTATAATTATAAATGATGTAAACTGCCCGCTGTGAAGAATGCCAGCGGTTTGCGCAGACGGTGCGTTGCTGCTTCCTTAAAGTCAAGTTAACCTTGGTGTGCCATGAGTCAAAAACCACCTGCAGCCCCCGAATTCAATTCCGCCAGCCTTGAAGATTGGGGCCGTGCCGCCGCCAAGTCAGCGCCAGGCGGCGACGTCAACGCGCTCAACTGGCAAACCCCTGACGGCATCAGCGTCAAGCCGCTGTACACGGCTGAAGACGTCAAGGACTTGCCGTACACCCACACCTTGCCGGGTTTTGAGCCCTTCATCCGCGGCCCGCAAGCCACCATGTACGCGGTGCGCCCGTGGACGATCCGGCAATACGCCGGCTTTTCGACTGCCGAAGAATCCAATGCGTTTTACCGCAAGGCGCTGGCCGCCGGCGGGCAGGGCGTCTCGGTGGCGTTTGACTTGGCCACGCACCGCGGCTATGACTCAGACCATCCGCGCGTGACGGGTGACGTCGGCAAGGCCGGCGTGGCGATCGACAGCGTGGAAGACATGAAAATCTTGTTCGACCAGATTCCGCTGGACAAGGTCTCTGTCTCCATGACGATGAATGGCGCGGTGTTGCCGGTGCTGGCCGGTTACGTGGTGGCGGCTGAGGAGCAGGGCGTTTCGCAGGCGCAATTGAGCGGCACGATTCAGAACGACATCCTCAAAGAATTCATGGTGCGCAACACCTACATTTACCCGCCGGCGCCGTCGATCCGTATCATCGGCGACATCATTGAGTACACGGCGCAGCACATGCCGAAGTTCAACTCGATCAGCATCTCGGGTTACCACATGCAAGAAGCCGGTGCCAACCAAGCGCTGGAGCTGGCTTTCACTTTGGCTGACGGCAAAGAGTATGTGAAGACCGCCATCGCCAAAGGCTTGGACGTCGACGCTTTTGCCGGGCGTTTGAGTTTTTTCTGGGCCATCGGCATGAACTTCTACTTAGAAGTGGCCAAGATGCGCGCTGCGCGTTTGCTGTGGTGCCGCATCATGAAAGAGTTCAACGCCAAAAGCCCGAAAAGCCTGATGCTGCGCACGCACTGCCAGACCAGCGGGTGGAGCCTGACCGAGCAAGACCCGTACAACAACGTGGTGCGCACCACCATTGAAGCCATGGCGGCTGTCTTCGGCGGCACGCAAAGCTTGCACACCAACAGCTTTGACGAAGCGATTGCGCTGCCGACCGAGTTTTCAGCGCGTATTGCTCGCAACACGCAACTCATTATCCAAGAAGAAACCCATATTCCGCATGTGATTGACCCTTGGGCCGGCAGCTACATGATGGAAAAGCTGACCCAAGACATGGCCGACGCCGCCTGGAAGATCATCGAAGAAGTCGACGCCATGGGCGGCATGACCAAAGCTGTGGACAGCGGCTGGGCCAAGCTGAAAATCGAAGCGGCCGCCGCTGAAAAGCAGGCGCGTATTGACAGCGGCAAGGACGTCATCGTTGGCGTTAACAAATACAAACTCAAAACCGAAGACGCGATCGAAACCCGCGACATCGACAACGTGGCGGTGCGTGAGGCGCAGATCACGCGCCTTAAATCGATCAAAGCCAAACGCGACGATGTCGCGGTACTGGCCGCGCTGGACGCGCTGACCGAAGCCGCAGAAAGCAACAGCGGCAATCTGCTCGATCTCAGCATTCAAGCCGTGCGGCTGCGTGCCACCGTGGGTGAAGTCAGCGACGCGCTGGAAAAAGTCTACGGGCGCCACCGCGCCGACACGCAAAAGGTAACCGGCGTCTACGCTGCCGCTTACGACTCGGCCGAAGGCTGGGAAACCCTCAAATCTGAAATCAACGCCTTTGCTGAAGCCGAAGGCCGTCGTCCTCGTGTGATGATCTCCAAGCTCGGACAAGATGGCCATGACCGTGGCGCCAAAGTCGTGGCCACAGCGTTTGCCGACTTGGGCTTTGACGTTGACATGGGGCCGCTGTTTCAGACGCCTGAAGAATGCGCGCGCCAAGCGATTGAAAACGATGTCCACGCGGTCGGTGTCTCGACGCTGGCTGCGGGCCACAAAACGCTGGTGCCAGCGATCATTGCCGAACTCAAAAAACAAGGCGCAGACGACATCATCGTGTTTGTCGGTGGCGTCATTCCGCGGCAAGATTACGAGCAGCTGTACGAGGCGGGCGTCAAAGGCATCTACGGCCCGGGCACGCCGATTCCGGCCAGCGCCAAAGATGTGCTGGAGCAGATTCGGGCTTGCCTGAAGTGAGCTCGCCCGTGTTGCTGGCGTCGATTTTGCAGAGCGATGTCGCTGTGCAGCGCCGCGCTATCGCCAAGGCCATCACGCTGCTGGAATCGACGCGGGCTGATCATCGTGCGCAGGGCGATGGGTTGCTGACAGGGCTGCTTTCGCACGCCGGAAAAGCTTTTCGACTCGGCATCAGCGGTGTGCCCGGCGTCGGTAAATCGACCTTCATTGAAGTTTTGGGCTTGTACCTGATCGGGCAAGGCCATCGGGTGGCCGTGCTGACGATCGACCCGTCCAGCACCGTCTCGGGCGGCTCCATTCTGGGCGACAAAACACGGATGGACATGCTGTCCGTCCATGAAAAAGCCTACATCCGCCCCAGCCCTTCGAGTGGCACTTTGGGCGGTGTCGCTGAAAAAACCCGTGAAGCGATGCTGGTTTGCGAGGCTGCCGGCTACGACGTGGTGATTGTCGAAACCGTCGGCGTCGGCCAGAGCGAAACAGCGGTGGCCAACATGACCGACATGTTCGTGCTGATGCAGCTGCCGAACGCCGGTGACGATTTGCAGGCGATCAAAAAAGGCGTGATGGAACTGGCCGATTTGGTCGTCATCAACAAGGCTGACATTGACGCCATCGCTGCGCAGCGTGCACAGCTGCAAATCACCTCGGCGATGCAGCTGCTCGGCATGTTCAGCGGCTATGTAGAAACCAATTGGCATCCCAAAGCCATGCTGCTGAGTGCCTTAAAAGGCGAGGGTGTGGCACTTTTTTGGGCCGACGTGCTCGATTTTCAGGCCCGACAAACAGCCAACGGAAAGTTCGCCAACCGGCGCCAGCAGCAGTCGTTGGCGTGGATGTGGGAGCGCATTGACGCCGGACTTAAGCAGGCTTTTAAGCAAAACCCGGCTGTCAGCGCGCTGCTGCCGGTGCTGATGACGCAAGTCGTCAGCGGTGAAATACCCGCCTCAACTGCCGCACGCCAGTTGCTGGCAGCGCATCTGGATCAAGCGACAAAAGCAATTACATAAAGAAAGCAATGCATGCAAGACATTCTTGAGCAACTGGAACAAAAACGCGCTGCAGCCCGGCTCGGCGGCGGTCAAAAGCGCATTGATGCGCAGCACAGCAAAGGCAAATTAACAGCGCGCGAGCGGCTGGAATTGTTGCTCGATGAAGGTACTTTTGAAGAGTGGGATATGTTTGTCGAACACCGTTGCCACGACTTTGGCATGCAAGACAACAAGGTGCCAGGCGACGGTGTGGTCACCGGCTACGGCATGATCAATGGCCGGCTGGTGTTTGTCTTCAGCCAAGACTTCACGGTGTTTGGTGGCGCCCTGTCTGAAGCCCATGCAGAGAAAATTTGCAAGGTGATGGACCAAGCCATGAAAGTCGGCGCACCGGTGATTGGGCTGAACGATTCAGGCGGCGCGCGCATCCAAGAAGGCGTCGCCTCACTCGGCGGTTACGCCGACGTCTTCCAGCGCAACGTCATGGCCAGCGGCGTGATTCCGCAGATCAGCATGATCATGGGCCCGTCGGCCGGTGGCGCGGTGTATTCCCCGGCGATGACCGACTTCATCTTCATGGTCAAAGACAGCTCTTACATGTTTGTGACCGGCCCGGAGGTGGTGAAAACCGTGACCCATGAGGAAGTCACCGCAGAAGAACTCGGTGGCGCCTTCACGCACACCACCAAGAGCGGTGTGGCCGACCTGGCTTTTGACAACGACGTGGAAGCGCTGTTGATGTTGCGCCGGCTCTACAACTACCTGCCGCTGAACAACCGCGAAAAAGCCCCGGTGCGCCCGAGTGCCGACCCCGCCAACCGCATGGACTTGAGCCTCGACACGCTGGTGCCTGAAAACGCCAACAAGCCCTACGATATGAAGGAGCTCATCGTCAAGACGGTTGACGACGGTGACTTTTTCGAGATTCAGTCCGAGTACGCTAAAAATATCATCATTGGTTTTGCCCGCATGGAAGGCCAAAGCGTTGGCATCGTGGCGAACCAGCCGCTGGTGTTGGCCGGTTGCTTGGACATCAAGAGTTCGATCAAGGCGGCGCGCTTTGTGCGTTTTTGTGATGCCTTCAACATTCCGGTCATCACTTTTGTCGATGTGCCTGGGTTCATGCCTGGCACCTCGCAAGAGTTCGGCGGCATCATCAAGCATGGCGCAAAATTGCTCTATGCGTATGCTGAGTGCACAGTGCCAAAAATCACCGTCATCACGCGCAAGGCTTACGGCGGTGCGTATGACGTGATGGCTTCTAAGCACTTGCGCGGCGACGTCAACTTCGCTTGGCCAAATGCGGAAATTGCCGTGATGGGCGCCAAGGGCGCGGTTGAAATTATTTTCCGGGAAGACAAGGGTGACCCGGTCAAGCTGGCCGCTAAGGAAGCTGAGTACAAAGCCCGTTTTGCGAACCCGTTTGTGGCGGGCAGCCGCGGTTTCATTGACGATGTGATCTTGCCGCACGAAACGCGCAAGCGGATTTGCCGTTCGCTGGTGATGTTGAAAGACAAAAAGCTTGAGAATCCTTGGCGCAAACACGGCAATATTCCGTTGTGAGCTTGGTCATGAAGAACTTTGCCTCTCACCGCCCGGGTGGGAGCGGTCTGCCCAGTCACTTTGCTTCGTGTCCCCCGCCCTTCGGTCTCCTCCTTTACCTACGCAAAGCGCCTAGGCAGACCGCTCTTGGCGTCGGGGTGTTACGGGGTCTGTGTACAACCACCTTCGTAGCCTTGGGCGTGGTGTGTCTGCCGCAGCGAAGTCAAGGAGGAGGCCGCAGGCCGGGGGACATGAGCGGAGGTAGATACACCGCGCCCAAGGTGGAGCGCGCAGCCCACAACACCGTGTACGCCCAATAAAAAAAGATCGAAAGCAACACCATGTTCAACAAAATCCTGATCGCCAACCGCGGCGAAATCGCCTGCCGCGTCATCCTCACTGCCCGCAAAATGGGTATCAAAACGGTGGCGGTTTATTCCGACGCCGACAAAGATGCGCGCCATGTTGAGTTGGCTGACGAAGCCGTGAACATTGGCCCGGCGCCCAGCCGTGACAGCTATTTGCAAGCCGACAAAATCATCGCCGCTTGCCAACAAACCGGCGCTGAAGCGGTACACCCGGGCTACGGTTTTTTGAGCGAGAACGCCGGCTTTGCCAAGCACGTTGAAGAAGCCGGCTTGGTCTTCATCGGTCCCAAGCATTATTCGATTGCCGCCATGGGCGACAAAATTGAGTCCAAAAAACTGGCTGGTGCGGCTGGTGTCAACTGCATTCCTGGTGTCAATGACGCGATCGAAACCGCCGAGAAAGCTGTTGAGATTGCCCAAAGCATTGGTTACCCAGTGATGATCAAAGCCAGCGCTGGTGGTGGTGGC
The DNA here is from genome assembly GCA_041442125.1 of Polaromonas sp. Lineage (GTDB taxonomy): Bacteria > Pseudomonadota > Gammaproteobacteria > Burkholderiales > Burkholderiaceae_C > Polaromonas. The sequence goes on from JASDRC010000015.1 coordinate 20,931, forward strand.
AAAGGCTTGCGCGTCGCCTTCAACGACAAGGAGGCTTTTGAAGGTTTCACCAGCTGCCGTAACGAGGCTAAAAACAGCTTTGGTGATGACCGCGTTTTCATCGAAAAATTCGTTGAAGAGCCACGCCACATTGAGATCCAGTTGATCGGTGACAGCCACGGCAACGTGATTTACCTGAACGAGCGTGAATGTTCGATTCAGCGCCGCCACCAGAAAGTGATTGAAGAGGCGCCCAGCCCGTTCATCAGCGAAGCCACACGCAAAGCCATGGGCGAGCAAGCCGTGCTGCTGGCACAAGCGGTCAACTACCAGAGCGCTGGCACGGTGGAGTTTGTCGTTGGCAAAGACCAGAGCTTTTACTTTCTGGAAATGAACACCCGCCTGCAGGTCGAGCACCCGGTGACCGAATGCATCACCGGCTTGGATTTGGTTGAGCTGATGATTCGTGTGGCGGCCGGTGAAAAGCTGCCCTTGACGCAAGCCGAGGTCAAGCGCGATGGTTGGGCCATGGAATGCCGCATCAACGCCGAAGATCCGTTCCGGAATTTTCTGCCCAGCACGGGTCGGCTGGTGCGTTTTCAGCCGCCTACGCAAACCATGTTTGCCGCCGACATGTCGCAGTTGCAAGGCGTGCGTGTGGACACCGGCGTGCAAGATGGCGGTGAGATTCCGATGCATTACGACTCGATGATCGCCAAGCTGATTGTCCATGGCAAAGACCGCTTAGACGCCATCGCCAAAATGCGCGAAGCGTTGAACGCGTTTGTGATCCGCGGCATCAGCAGCAACATTCCATTCCAAGCCGCCTTGCTGGCGCACCCGAAATTTGTCGCCGGAGACTTCAACACCGGTTTTATCGCAGAGAACTACGGTCAAGGCTTTCGCGCTGAAGACGTGCCGCACGACGACCCGGACTTTTTGGTCGCCTTGGCCGCTTACGTCAACCGCCGGCTGTTGGGTCGGGCGGCTGGTATCAGCGGTCAAATGCCGGGCCATGGCCTCACTGTGAGTGAAGATTTTGTCGTCATCGGCATGGGCGCTGCGGGCCTTCATTCTTCGCAGTCGGTGCGGGTGCGTGAGTACCAAGCGGTATCGGGATCGAGTGCGGTCGAAACTGGCGGCAAGACGTATGAGTTATGCAGTGCCTGGCATCTGGGCGGCGCACGCATTCGCGGCACGGTCAACGGCACCGACTTCTCTGCGCAAGTCGAGCGCGGCGTCGGGAAGAACCCACTGGCCATGCGTTTGATCCACAACGGCACAAGGCTGGATGCGCTGGTCTTGTCGCCACGCGCTGCTGAACTCTACAAGATGATGCCGTTCAAGGCGCCGCCTGACATGAGCCGCTACGTGCTGTCGCCCATGCCCGGCTTGCTGGTCGATGTGGCGGTGACCGTTGGTCAAAAAGTGCAAGCCGGTGAGCGCATCGCCGTGATTGAAGCGATGAAGATGGAGAATGTGTTGTTCGCGGTGGCCGATGGCGTGGTCGGCAAAGTACTGGCAACCCAAGGCGAGTCGCTCACCGTCGACCAGCCGATTGTTGAATTCGTGTGAACTTGTCCGAAGTAAAAAGGGAAACTGTCATGACTTTGAATGAATTCGAAAAGCATTTGACCGCTGAAGCTTACGGCGTGATCGTCACTGTCGACAAGCCTGCGGGCTACAGCATGGGCACACACCAACACGCTTTTGATGCCTGCGCGCTCATCACGGCAGGCGAGATCACGCTGACGGTGGAGGCTGTCAGCACACGCTACGGCGTCGGCGATATTTTCAGATTAGCCGCAGGCACACCGCATTTAGAAAGTGCTGGCACTGCGGGCGTGCGTTACCGAGCCGGACGCCGCGGTGGTGAAGCCACATGAGCCGTCCGTTCAACGTACTGGGTATCCAGCAAATCGCCATCGGCGGCGCCAGCAAAGACAAGCTGCGCACGCTCTGGGTTGACATGTTCGGACTCGAAGTGACGGGTCATTTTGTCAGCGAGCGCGAGAACGTTGACGAAGATATTTGCACGATGGGTGTCGGCCCTTTCAAAGTCGAGGTTGATCTGATGCAACCGATTGACCCGGACAAAAAACCAGCTGTACACACCACACCGCTGAACCACGTCGGCTTGTGGATTGACGACTTACCGCAAGCGGTGAGTTGGCTCACAGCGCAAGGTGTGCGCTTTGCACCGGGGGGCATTCGCCAAGGCGCGGCAGGTTTTGATATCTGTTTTTTGCACCCCAAGGCGAATGACGAATTCCCGATTGCGGGTGAGGGCGTTTTGGTGGAGTTGGTGCAGGCGCCGCCGGAAGTGGTGAAGGCTTTTGCGTCGATGGCTGGAACCGTCTGAGTTGGCCGTGCTCCGTCGCCTGGGGGCCAACTGAGTGCCGATGAAAATTGACACAATCACAGTTCATTTGGTGCTGGCCATCGCCTTGATCGAAGCGGTGTATGCCAGTGCGGAATTCAAGGCGGGTTTCGTCTCGTTTCTGAAGACCTGACACCTCGTTTTACTTGTGGGTTCAGTCAGGCAGGCGGCACAATGGCAGACTTGCATCTGTCATCTATTGAATCTGATTGGAGCCCACACACATGGATTTGTCCCGTTTCCCCCGCCGCCGTTACACCGTTGGCGCCACACCGCTGGAGTTCCTGCCGAATTTCACGCGTGCCTTGTCTGAGCTCTGCCCTGATGGACTGGGCCCACAGATCTGGATCAAGCGCGATGACATGCTGGGCCTGACGCCCGGTGGTAACAAGACGCGCAAGCTTGAGTTTTTGGCAGCCGATGCCCTGGCGCAAGGCGCTGACACTTTGATCACGTGCGGTGCGCCGCAGTCGAATCACTGCCGCGCCACCTTGTCATCGGCCATCAAAGAAAATATGAAGTGCCGCTTTGTCATTGAAGAGCGTGTGCCGGACAGTTACCACACCGATGCCAGCGGCAATAATTTTTTGTTTCGTCTGATGGGTGTGGAGTCCGTCACGGTGGTGCCGGCGGGTACCAACATGCTGCTGGCCATGCAGCAGGTGGCGGCTGAGTTGGCTACTCTGGGCCGCAAGGGTTACATCGTGCCGGGCGGTGGCTCTAACGCGATCGGTGGCTTGGGTTATGTGGCCTGCGCGCAAGAGTTGCAGCAGCAGTTTTTTGAGCAAGGCGTGCAGATCGACAAGCTCGTGGTCGGCTCAGGCAGTTCTGGCACGCACGGTGGTTTGCTGGCCGGTTTTCTGGGCAACAACATCCAGATTCCTATCATCGGCATTGGCGTGAGCCGTGACCCGGTCGATCAAGATCCGCTGGTGCACAAAGAAGCCCAAGCGGTGGCTGATTTGCTCGGGCTGAACATGACCATCCCGCGCGAAGCCGTGTTGAGTTTTGGTGATTGGTGGCGGCCTAAATACTCCGTGCCGAATGCGGCCATGGTCGAAGCCGTGCAAATGCTGGCCCGCACCGAGGCGATTTTGCTGGACCCGGTGTACACCGGGAAAATCATGGCTGGCTTGATTGGCCTGGCTCGCCAAGGCTACTTCAAGCCTGACGAAAAAGTGCTGTTCATCCACACCGGGGGTGCGCCTTCGCTGCACGCATTTGAACCGGTGCTGTTGGGCCTGACTGAGCTGCCAGTGCTCTAGTCTGAGTTGGCAGCGTTGCGGCGGGCTCTGGCCCGTGCCAGCGCCGCTTCAATCACAGCGCGCTTGGCGTCCAGCACGGTGCTGTCGGTGTGTTTTGAATGGGCGGCGACATCTGCCAACGCCTCTTCCGCTTTTTTTCCCAGCCGATCGACTTGTGCCTGAGTGTCTCGCCCTTGTTTGATTTGGTGAAACGCGTAGCGACTGCGCGCGTCTTCGGCTAGCGTGGGCGACCACGCATTCCAGCCGGTCTCCAGTGCGGTCACATTGACCAAGCTGATGCAATCGACCGGGCAGACGGGAATGCACAACTCGCAGCCGGTACAGTGTTTTTCAACCACGCTGTGCATCAACTTGTTGCTGCCAAGGATGGCATCTGTCGGGCAAACCGGCAGGCACAAGGTGCAGCCAATGCACCAAGCTTCATCGATCACCGCGACATGACGCGGTCCCTCATGGCCGTGCTCGACATCGAGTGCCAGCGCAGGCTGGCCGGTCAATGCCGCCAGACGCCGAATGCCTTCATCGCCACCGGGCGGGCAGCGATTGATCGCGGCTTCTTCGGTAGCGATGGCTTCGGCATAGGCCCTGCAGTCCGGGTAACCACAGCGCGTGCACTGGGTTTGCGGCAGCAGGGCGTTGATGCGTTCGGTCAGATTCACCAAGTTAAACCTGACCGCGTCTGGGCGGTTTTTATGGGCGGACTGCGGTCTTTTTGACCGCAGTTGCCGTACGCTTTTTCGCTGCGGGCAATGAAACAACTGGCAACTTTGGCTCGGCGGGCGCGCTGGCGACGACTTGGCTCTCTGGCGTCGCTGGAGCGGCGGCGAGCGGGCTGGCCGTCTGGTTGTGCGCCAAGATGAAAGACTTCACCGCTGGGTAAGTGATTTCGCGCCAGCGGCGTCCGCTGAAAATACCGTAGTGGCCAGCACCTTTGACTTCAAGGTGCTTTTGCTTGTTCTTAGGAATGTTGGGGCACAAGCCGTGGGCGGCTTCGGTTTGGCCGGCGCCGGAGATGTCGTCCAGCTCGCCTTCGATGGTCAAGTTGGCCGTGGTGGTGATGTCTTGCGGCCGCACCCGTTCAGGCACGCCTTGTGGGTTGCGGACCTCCCATGTGCCATAGACCAACTTGAACTCCTGAAACACCGTCTTGATGGTGTCCAAGTAGTAGTCGGCGTCCATGTCGAGAACCGCGTTGTACTCGTCGTAAAACTTCTGGTGGGCTTCGACGCTGGCGTCGTCGCCTTTCAACAAATCTTTGAAGTAGTCGTAATGGCTGGTGGCATGACGGTCCGGGTTCATGGCGACGAAACCCGTGTGCTGTAAAAAGCCCGGGTAAACGCGCCGGCCCACGCCCGGAAAATTGCTCGGCACGCGGTAGATCACATTGTTCTCAAACCAGCTGTAGTCTTTGGTTGTGGCCAGGTTGTTGACGGCTGTGGGTGACTTGCGCGCATCGATCGGACCGCCCATCATGGTCATGCTCAGCGGCGTGGTTTCGCCACGCGAAGCCATCAGCGAAATCGCGGCCAGCACCGGTACCGTTGGCTGACACACGCTTATGACGTGGCAATTGCCGTAAGCGCCCTGCAGGTGGCGAATAAACTCTTGAACGTAATTGACGTAGTCGTCTAAGGCAAAGCTGCCGTCCGCCAGCGGCACGATGCGGGCGTTTTTCCAGTCGGTGATGTAGACCTTGTGGTCTTTCAGCATGGTCTTGACGGTGTCGCGCAACAGTGTGGCGTAGTGGCCCGACAAGGGCGCCACGATCAGCACCGCGGGCTGGCCTTTGAGTTTGGTCAAAGTGGCCGGGTCATCGGTGAAGCGTTTGAAGCGGCGCAGCTCGCAAAAGGGCTTGTCCAGCTCAACCCGCTCATGAATTGCCACGCTGTTACCGTCGACGTCGACGGTGGTCAGGTCGAAACTTGGTTTTTCGTAATCTTTGCCCAAACGGTAAATCAGGCTGTAACCTGCTGCGACACGTTGCGCCAGCGGATTCTGACTGGCCAGCGTCAGCGGGTTGCTGAGGAGCTTGGCTGCAGCCTGCGCAAAATCGACGAAAGGCTCCATCATTGTGCGCTGCATTTCATAGACTTGGTAAAGCATGGCGGAGTCCTGTTGTGGTGAAACATCTGATAATGTTGCAGTGCAATATAACAGCAGCAGAGCCTTATTTATAGAGGAGCAAACACTAATGTGATGCGTCCGAAGGTGATGGTGGTCAAGCTGGTGAAGGCTTTGTGCCGCCAGAAAAATTTCAGATTTCAAAGGATTTCATTTTTATGGCCACCAGCCTCAGCAGTCTGTCGACGCTCCAGTTTGAAAAGTTAAAACAAACAGATCAGTTTCCCGTCTTGTTCGTCGGCCATGGCAGCCCGATGAATGCGGTGACGGACAACGAGTACCGGCGCAGTTGGCAAGCGCTGGGCGCGCGTTTTGGCGCCGACTGGCCGATGCCACAGCTGATTTTGTGCATTTCTGCGCACTGGCTGACGGAGGGTTGGTGGCTGACCGCCATGGCGCAGCCCAAAACCATTCACGACTTCGGCGGTTTTCCGCAAGAACTGTTTGACCAGCAGTACGGCGTACCTGGTGCACCCGAGGCGGCCGCCGAGATCAGCCGGGCGGTGCGTCAGCGCATGTCGTTGCCTTTGGGGTTGGACGCCAGTTGGGGTTTAGACCATGGCGCGTGGTCAGTCCTCAAACCGATGTTCCCGAATGCTGATGTGCCGGTGGTGCAACTCAGCATGGACTACAGCCGTGCACCCAGCGAACACTACGCGTTAGCCCGGCAACTCAAGGCCTTGCGTCGGCGCGGCGTGTTGATTCTGGCCAGCGGCAACGTGGTGCACAACTTGACGCAAGCTCAGCGCGGTGCCGCGCCCAGCCAAGCCTATGACTGGGCGTTGGAGTTTGACCAGACCATGGGTGGTTATGTGCAGCAAGGGCGACTCGATGCCCTGCAGAATTTCCAGAAGCTAGGCAGCTTGGCGGCCATGGCGCACCCGACGTACGAGCACTTGCTGCCTTTGTTGTATGCAGCAGGCGCTGTCGACCCAGGCGAGCGGGTGAAGTTTTTCAACACCAGTTTTCAGTTGGCATCGATTTCCATGCGCTCGATGATTTGGGGTGAGGCCTGAGGCCTGAGGGCTCAGGCCTCAGGCCGTGCGTTTAAATGACCTTGGCAATCGACGCGCAAACGTAGTCAATGTTTTTGGTGTTTAACGCAGCCACACACATGCGGCCGGTGTCGGTGCCGTAGACCGCGAACTCATTGCGTAAACGGACCATTTGGTCTTTGGTCAGGCCTGAGTAGCTGAACATACCGATTTGGCTGGTGATGAAGCTCATGTCTTGCTTGACGCCAGCCGCTTTGAGTTTTTCAACCAACAAGCTGCGCATTTCTTTGATGCGTTCGCGCATGACCGCCAGCTCTTGCTCCCATTGGGCGCGCAGGGCAGGCGTGTTCAGCACCGCGGCGACCACCGCACCGCCGTGAATCGGCGGGTTGCTGTAGTTGGTGCGAATAACGATTTTCAGCTGGCTCAACACGCGCTCGGCTTCTTCTTTGCTCGCGCACAACACGCTCAGGGCGCCGACGCGCTCGCCATACAGGCTGAAGCTTTTGGAAAAAGAGGTCGAGACGAAAAAATCCAAGCCAGCGGCGACGAACTTGCCAATCACCGCGCCGTCTTCGGTGATGCCGTGGCCAAAGCCTTGGTAAGCCATGTCGAGGAAGGTCACCAGTCCGCCCGCTTTCATGGCGGCAATCACCTCGTCCCACTGGGCTGGAGTGATGTCGTAACCGGTCGGGTTGTGGCAGCAAGCGTGCAGCACCACAACGGTGCCTGGCGCTGCTGCTTTGAGTGCGGCCAGCATGCCGGTGAAGTTGATGCCGCGGTTGGCGGCGTCATAGTAAGGGTAGCTGTCGACCTCAAAGCCAGCGTTGGTGAACAGCGCGCGGTGGTTTTCCCAGCTCGGGTCGCTGATCAGCAATTTGGCGTTGGGGTTCAGGCGCTTCAAGAAATCAGCGCCGACTTTCAAACCACCGGTGCCGCCAATGCCTTGCACGGTCGCTACCCGGCCGCTCTTGACGGGCTCGCTGTCGGCCCCAAATACCAAGCTCTTGACAGCAGCATCGTAGGCGGCGATGCCATCAATCGGCAAGTAAGCGCGTGGCTTCGGCTCATCGGCCATCAGCTTTTCGGCAGCTTTGACACAATCCAGCAAAGGCAGTTTGCCGTTGTCGTCGTAATAAACACCAACACCCAGATTGACCTTGGCCGGGTTGCTGTCGGCATTGAATTGCTCGTTGAGTCCGAGAATCGGGTCGCGTGCTGCCATTTCGACAGCGCTGAACAAAGACATGGAAAAATCCTTTGAAAAATAACGAAGCTGCATGGACAGGCCGGGGCTTTGAGAGAGTCTTTTCGCCAAGCCGCGGAATGTCGTATTCTGTTTGGTCACCCGGAATTTTAACGGGCCAGGATTGAGGTTTATGCAAGAAGTCAATGAAGTTGTGGATGCCCCAGCGAATGTGCCGGCCAATGCGTCGGTAGAAGCGGTCTTGCCAGGCCATTTTGTGAGCTTTCCGGGATCGCCGTTTGAGCTGTTCATGCCCTATGAGCCGGCGGGCGATCAGCCGACCGCAATCGCTCAATTGGTCGAGGGCCTGCACGACGGTGAAGTGTTTCAAACTTTGCTGGGCGTCACCGGTTCGGGCAAAACTTTCACCATGGCCAACGTGATTGCACAGATGGGCCGACCGGCGATTGTGTTTGCGCCCAACAAGACGCTGGCGGCGCAGCTGTACAGCGAGTTCCGTGAGTTTTTCCCGAAAAATGCGGTCGAGTACTTCGTCAGCTATTACGACTATTACCAGCCTGAAGCCTACGTGCCGCAGCGCGATCTGTTCATTGAAAAAGACTCCGCCATCAATGAGCACATTGAGCAGATGCGCTTGTCGGCCACCAAGAGCGTGCTGGAGCGGCGCGACACCATCATCGTCTCCACCGTCAGTGCGATTTACGGCATCGGTGCGCCTGAGGATTACACGCAAATGCGTTTCATTGCGCGGCTGGGCGACAAGATGGGCCAGCGCGACGTGATTGCCCGTTTGATCCGCATGCAATACAGCCGCAATGACCAAGACTTCGCGCGTGGTACGTTTCGGGTCCGCGGTGATGTGATCGACGTTTTCCCGGCGGAGCACTCAGAGCTGGCGATTCGGATTGAGCTGTTTGACGACGAGATCGAATCGCTTCAACTGTTCGATCCCTTGACTGGACGCATCCGGCAAAAGATTCCACGCTTCGTCATCTACCCGAAAAGCCATTACGTGACGCCGCGTGACAAGGTCATGATCGCGGTGGAAACCATCAAGCTCGAACTGGCGGAGCGCGTTAAGCAGTTCATCAGCGAAGGCAAGCTGGTTGAGGCCCAGCGTATCGAGCAAAGGACCCGGTTCGACTTGGAAATGCTGGGTGAAATCGGCCATTGCAAAGGGATTGAAAACTACACCCGGCATTTGAGCGGTGCGCCACCGGGATCAGCGCCGTCGACCTTGTGCGACTACATGCCGAAGGACTCGCTGATGTTCTTGGACGAGAGCCACGTCATGATCGGCCAGCTCAACGCCATGTACAACGGCGACCGCGCTCGTAAGACAACCCTGGTCGAGTACGGCTTTCGGTTGCCGAGCGCGCTAGACAACCGGCCGCTCAAGTTTGAAGAGTTTGAAGGCAAGATGCGCCAAGCCGTGTTTGTCTCGGCCACGCCTGCGGCTTATGAGCAGACGCACGCCGGTCGCGTGATTGAGCAGGTGGTTCGGCCGACCGGGCTGGTCGACCCGCAAGTCGAAGTGCGGCCGGCCACGCACCAAGTCGACGATGTACTGCAAGAAATCCGCATTCGCGTGGAAAAGAACGAGCGGGTGCTGATCACCACGCTGACCAAGCGCATGGCTGAGCAACTGACCGACTACCTCACCGACAACGGTGTCAAGGTGCGTTACTTGCACAGCGACGTAGAGACCGTTGAACGGGTTGAGATTTTGCGCGACTTGCGGCTGGGGGCTTTTGATGTGCTGGTCGGCATCAACTTGCTGCGAGAAGGTATTGACATTCCTGAGGTCAGTCTGGTGGCTATTCTGGACGCTGACAAGGAAGGCTTTTTGCGCTCTGAGCGCAGCTTGATTCAGACCATTGGCCGTTCCGCCCGAAACCTCAACGGCAGGGCGATTTTGTACGCCGACCGCATCACCGATTCAATGAAGCGGGCGATCGACGAAACCGAACGCAGGCGGAACAAACAGATCGCCTTCAACATTGCGAACAACATCACCCCGCGCAGCGTGGTCAAGCGCATCAAAGACTTGATTGACGGCGTTTACAGCGAAAAGTCCGGCAAAGAGGCCGAGAAATTCGAGATGCAAAAGGCCATGCTCGAGGACATGAGCGAAAAAGACGTGGCCCGCGAAATCAAACGCCTCGAAAAGCAAATGATCGAGCACGCCAAAAACTTGGAGTTCGAGAAAGCCGCCCGAGTCCGCGATCAGCTCAGCCAGATCAAAGCGCAGGCCTTTGGCGCGGCAGGCAAAGACAATGTACTTTTGATGGCGCCAGCCGCATGACACAAGCCTTAACGCAGGCGGCCTTGGTACTTCGTAGGCGGCTGCCGCCTGGCTGCCTAGGACAATTAGTCCACTAAAATAGTCGGACTCTCTGTTATACTTGACAAATCTAGTCAAGAGAACTAGATGAAAATAATTCTCATTTGAAATTACTTTGATTCATCACCCCGAGTAGCCGGGTCAGTAGTTGAAACGTCCTTGGGCCACAAGCCGCAAGATGAGGCAAATTGGCAGGCAGGCCAACTTTTACAGGAGCTTGAAAATGCGACTCACCACCAAAGGCCGCTTTGCGGTCACCGCCATGATTGACTTGGCTTTGCGCCAGAACAATGGTCCCGTCACCTTGGCGGCGATCAGCCAGCGCCAGCAAATTTCGCTGTCCTATCTTGAGCAGCTGTTCGGCAAATTGCGCCGCCATGAGTTGGTCGAATCGACCCGCGGCCCGGGCGGCGGTTACTCCCTGGGCCGAAAAGCCGACAAAATCACAGTGGCCGACATCATTGTCTCGGTCGACGAGCCAATTGATGCCACCCATTGCGGCGGCAAAGAAAATTGCATGGGCGAAGCCGGCCGTTGCATGACGCACGAGTTGTGGGCCTCCTTGAACAGCCGCATGGTCGAGTTTCTAGACTCTGTCACCCTGCAAAAACTGGTCGACGACCAAGTCGCCAAAGGCGTCGTCATTGAAACTACACCACAAATTAAAAAAGCAATCTTCAGCTCGCCGATTGTCAAGCCCATGCGCATCAACGCGCCGAACTCCGTGTTCGCCTTGGGCAACGCTTTCTCAAAGAGCTGATTCCCACTCACCGTTTCGACATCCTTCCCAGTTCATCAGCCTCAATCGAAGACACACACATGGAAACGCCACACTTCCCCATTTACTTGGACTACAGCTCTACCAACCCCTGCGATCCGCGCGTGGTGGACGCCATGATTCCTTGGCTGCGTGAGCATTTCGGCAACCCAGCATCGCGCAGTCATGCGTGGGGCTGGGAGGCAGAAGCGGCTGTTGACAAAGCCCGCGAAAACGTGGCCGCTCTGATCGGCGCTGACTCGCGTGAGATCGTCTGGACCAGTGGCGCCACCGAATCCAACAACCTCGCACTCAAGGGCGCGGCGCACTTTTACAAGAGCAAGGGTAAGCACCTGATCACGGTGAAAACCGAGCACAAGGCAGTGTTGGACACTTGCCGTGAGCTTGAGCGCCAAGGCTTTGAGGTCACTTATTTGGACGTTCAGGCCGATGGTTTGCTCGATCTGGATGTGTTGAAAGCCGCGATGCGTCCTGACACCATCATCGTCAGCGTCATGTACGTTAACAACGAAATTGGCGTGATCCAAGATATTCCGGCCATTGGCGCCCTCTGCCGTGAGCGCGGCATCATTCTTCATTCTGACGCCGCCCAGGCCACGGGTCGTGTCGACATCGACATGGCCACGCTGCCGGTTGATTTGATGAGCTTGACCTCGCACAAAACTTACGGTCCTAAAGGCATTGGCGCGTTGTACGTGCGCCGCAAGCCGCGCATTCGCCTAGAGGCGCAAATGCACGGTGGTGGCCACGAGCGCGGCATGCGCTCTGGCACTTTGCCAACGCACCAGTGCGTCGGCATGGGCGAGGCTTACCGCATCGCCAAGCTCGAAATGCACGAAGAGAACAAGCGCATCCGCGGTTTGCAAGAGCGCATGTTGGCCGGTTTGAAAGACGTCGAAGAAGTCTTTTTGAATGGTCACGCCGAAAAACGTGTGCCACACAATCTCAACATGAGCTTCAACTTCGTCGAAGGCGAGTCGCTGATCATGGGGATCAAAGGTCTGGCGGTTTCCAGTGGTTCGGCCTGCACGTCGGCCAGCTTGGAGCCGAGCTACGTGCTACGCGCGCTTGGCCGCAGCGACGAGTTAGCGCACAGCAGCTTGCGCATGACCTTCGGCCGTTGGAGCACCGAAGAAGAAATCGATTACGCCGTGGCGACTATCAAAGAAAATGTCGCCAAGCTGCGCGAACTTTCTCCTCTGTGGGAAATGTTCAAGGATGGTGTCGATCTGTCGACCATCCAGTGGGCCGCACACTAACCTCATCAACACCAGGAGTTCATCATGGCATACAGCGAAAAAGTGGTAGACCACTACGAAAATCCCCGCAACGTCGGTTCCTTTGAAAAAGGTGACGACACAGTCGGTACCGGCATGGTTGGCGCGCCGGCTTGCGGCGACGTCATGAAGTTGCAAATCAAAGTGAACCCTTTGACCGGCGTGATCGAAGACGCACGCTTCAAGACCTACGGCTGCGGCTCGGCAATTGCCTCCAGCTCGCTGGTGACCGAATGGGTCAAGGGCAAAACACTGGACGAAGCAGCGAGCATCAAAAACAGTGCCATCGCTGAAGAACTGGCCTTGCCGCCGGTCAAAATCCATTGCTCCATCTTGGCCGAGGACGCCATCAAGGCAGCGGTCAACGACTACAAGCAAAAGCACGCGCTGACCGCTTGATGAACAGATTGAATCAGCCACTATGACCGTAACCCTGACTGATGCTGCAGCGCGCCACGTGACGCGCTACATGACCAAGCGTGGAAAAGGCGTGGGCGTTCGGCTGGGTGTCAAGACCACGGGTTGCTCGGGGCTGGCTTACAAGCTGGAATACGCTGACGAAATTGCCCCCGAAGACATCGTCTTTGAAGACAACGGCGTCAAGGTGCTGGTCGACCCCAAGAGCATGGCCTATATCGATGGGACCCAACTGGACTTTGTCCGTGAAGGTCTCAACGAAGGCTTTAAATTCACCAACCCCAACGAACGTGACCGCTGCGGTTGCGGCGAGAGTTTCCGAGTTTAAGGCTCATTTTCTGGCCCTGAACCGGCTGCCGCCTTCACCCCCGGTGCTGGCGGCTTTTTCTTGTTATGAATCTGCAATCTACCGACTTTGAATTGTTCCAGCTGCCTGTGCAGTTTGCGCAGTCGCGCGCAGTGGTTGACGCCCGCTGGAAGGAACTCCAACGTGAAGCCCATCCCGACAAGTTCGCCGCACAAGGTGCTGCTGCGCAGCGTCTGGCCATGCAATGGTCTGTCCGCATCAATGAGGCTTATCAGCGACTCAAAGACCCGTTGAAACGCGCCAGCTATTTGTGCGAACTTCACGGCGCGCGCATCAACGCTGAAAACAACACCGCCATGCCGCCGGCCTTTTTGATCCAGCAAATGGAGTGGCGTGAAGCGCTTGAAGACGCAGCGACGCTGGCGCAGCTCGAAGCGATCGCCGAAGAAACCAGTGCTGCAGAGCAGACTCAGCTGGCTGTCATTGCGCAGTCGTTAGACGTAGCGCAAGACCCTGCCAAGGCTGCCAACGAAGTTCGAAGCCTGATGTTCATTCAGCGTTTCGGCACCGAAGTTGACGCCCGCATTGACCAGCTCGCCAATTAATCGCCACTTCATCGCGACTCAAGGAAGAACACAAAAAACATGGCATTACTTCAGATTTCAGAACCCGGCTACAGCCCTGATCCGCACCAACGGCGCATCGCTGTCGGCATCGACCTCGGCACCACACATTCGCTGGTGGCCAGTGTGCGCAACGGCGTGGCTGAATGCCTGCCGGACGAACAAGGCCGCGTGATTTTGCCGAGCGTGGTGCGCTATCTCAGCGCTGACAAACGACAAATCGGTTTTGAGGCGCTGGCCGCTCAGGTCGAAGATCCGCATAACACCATCGCCTCCGTCAAGCGCTTGATGGGTCGGGGCCTGCGCGACATTGCTGACGCAAGCCGCTTGCCGTACCAGTTGATTGACAAGCCGGGCATGGTCGGCTTGCAGACTGTCGCCGGTGAAAAAAGTCCGGTTGAGGTCAGTGCCGAAATTTTGGCGACCTTGCGTTTTCGCGCTGAAGACACGTTTGACGATGAGGTGTTTGGTGCGGTGATCACCGTGCCGGCGTACTTTGACGAAGCCCAGCGCCAAGCCACCAAAGACGCCGCACAGCTGGCTGGTTTGAACGTGTTGCGCCTCATCAATGAGCCGACGGCCGCTGCCATTGCCTACGGCTTGGACAACCACAGCGAAGGTGTTTTTGCGGTCTACGACTTGGGTGGTGGAACCTTTGATATTTCGATTCTGCGTTTGACCCAAGGCGTGTTCGAGGTGGTCGCCACGGGTGGCAATTCAGCCCTCGGCGGTGATGATTACGACTGCACTTTGGCGGATTGGGCGTTGGCTCAAGCGGGCCTTTCCGCTGCAGAAAATGCTGCCGACAAGGCCGCCTTGTTGCGCACAGCGCGTGCTGTCAAAGAAGCCCTGAGCACGCAGAGCAGCGTTTCTTTCAAGCTCGATTTGATGCACGGACGCATTAACGCCGTGGTCACGCCCGTTGACTTTGACGCCGTGACGGCCAGCTTGACATCGCAGACCATGACGGCAGTGCGCAAAGTCTTGCGCGACGCCAAGCTCGGCAAAGACGAGATTCAGGGCGTTGTGTTGGTTGGCGGCTCCACCCGCATGCCGGCCATCCGCACCGCTGTGGCCGACTTTTTCGGCCGCGAGCCCTTGACCAACCTGAACCCCGACGAAGTGGTGGCGCTGGGCGCCGCTATTTCTGCCAACCAGCTTGCCGGCAACCACACAGGTGACAATTTATTGCTGCTCGACGTGATTCCGCTGTCTTTGGGCATTGAGACCATGGGCGGTTTGGTGGAGCGCATCGTGCCGCGCAACCAGACCATCCCGACGGCGATGGCCCAAGACTTCACCACCTACAAAGACGGCCAGATAGCCTTGGCCTTGCACGTCGTGCAGGGCGAGCGCGACTTGGTGGCCGACTGCCGAAGCTTGGCGCGCTTTGAGTTGCGCGGCATTCCACCGATGGCCGCTGGTGCCGCGCGCATCCGCGTGACCTTCACGGTTGATGCTGACGGCCTGCTGAGCGTCAGCGCCAAAGAGCAGGGCAGCGGAGTGGCCGCGAAGATTGACGTCAAACCGTCTTACGGCCTGTCAGACGATGACATCGCCCGCATGTTGCAAGAAAGTTTTTCGACTGCGCAGCAAGACATGCAGGCGCGCGCATTGGCAGAAGCCCGTGTCGATGCCGACCGCATGCTGCAGGCCACACAAAGTGCGCTGAATGCGGATGCAGACTTGCTCGAAGCTGAGGAAAAACTGACCATCGACACGCTGATGGCTGCCGTCGCCAGCGCCCGTGTTAATGCAGACGCCGCCACCATCGAAGCCGCCAATCAAGCCCTGGCCAAAGGCACCGAAAACTTCGCTGCGCAGCGCATGAACCGGGGCATTCAAAAAGCCCTGGCCGGTAAAAATATCTCAGCGGTCTGACCCAGACCTGGCCCTTTTTCAAATTAACAAAGCACACCTGCCATGCCCATCATCAAAATACTGCCGCATTCCGAATACTGCCCAACCGGTGCTGAAATCAGCGCCCCCGCCGGCACTTCCATTTGCGAAGCGCTGCTGGACAACCACATCAACATTGAGCATGCCTGCGACATGAGCTGCGCCTGCACAACCTGCCACGTCATCGTTCGCGACGGCATGAAGTCGCTCAACGAGCTCGACGAAAACGAAGAAGACTTGCTCGACCGCGCGTGGGGGCTGGAGCCGAACTCGCGCTTGAGTTGCCAAGCCTTTTTGGGGCAGGGCGATGTGACGGTTGAAATTCCCAAATACACCGTCAACCACGCCAAAGAACTGCATTGAACTTCTTGGGTTTGTGGCTGATGTGTGGGCCGTGACAAAGCGATAATTCAAGCTATGCGTCAAATTGTTCTGGATACCGAAACGACTGGTCTTTCTGCCGAAAATGGCGATCGCATCATTGAAATTGGCTGCGTTGAACTGGTCGCCCGCAAGCTGACCGGCCACAACCTGCATTTCTACCTCAATCCCGGCCGGGACAGCCATGAAGATGCCATGAAAGTTCACGGCATCAGCAACGAGTTTTTGCGCGACAAACCGAAGTTCTCGGTGGTTGCCGACGAGCTGCTGGCCTATCTGGCCGACGCTGAAGTGATCATTCACAACGCGCCGTTCGACGTCAGTTTTCTGAACAAAGAATTGTCATTGATCGGTAAGCCGCCACTGAGCCATTGCGTGGCCAAAGTCGTCGACAGCCTGATGATGGCCAAGGAACTGTTTCCCGGCAAACGCAACTCGCTGGATGCCTTGTGCGCCCGTCTTGAAGTCGACAACGCCGGCCGAACCCTGCACGGCGCCTTGTTAGATGCTGAGCTGCTGGCCGATGTTTATATCAACCTCACGCGTGGTCAAAATAGCTTGGTGATGGACATGGGGGTTGAGCCAGAGGCCGGCGTTGCGGTTCAAATTGTCGATCTCAGTACGTTTGATTTGCCACTTCTCCTGGCGAATGACCACGAGGGCACGGCGCACGAAGCCCTGTTGACCGGCATAGACAAGGCCAGCAAAGGCAAGACCGTTTGGCGCGCCGTGATGGCTTGAAAATTCAGCCCCCTTTATTAGGATCGGTTCAAAAAACTCATATAATATAAGGCTTGCTGAAAAGCACAGGGAGATTAGCTCAGGGGTAGAGCATTGCATTCACACTGCAAGGGTCGCAAGTTCGAAACTTGCATCTCCCACCAAAA
>JASDRC010000016.1:0-17453 GCA_041442125.1 Polaromonas sp.
GCCGCTTTAGCTCAGTTGGTAGAGCAACCGCCTTGTAAGCGGTAGGTCGTCAGTTCGACTCCGACAAGCGGCACCATTAGACAGTACAAAGGCCTTCAAGGAGTCATTCTTGAAGGCCTTTTGCTTTGGTGGTCCTAGGGCTAGCGCTCCGTACCAATCAACAGCTTCAGTCGAATCGTCGTGATGTTGTGGCCGTTGGCCTGCAGGCGGGCTTGCAGCGTCGGCAGCAGCTGCCGCAACTTGGCGGCGGCGGCGTTGCTGGAGATCAGCAAACACCAAGTTTCGCCGTCAATCGGGCCGGCCTTGACCGATGCGCGCATCGCTGCGGGTAACAGCAACTCCACGCTTTTGAGCAAATCACTCGACTCGCGTACCATCCCCGCCAACCTGGCCAGAGATGGGGAGTTCTCAATGGCTTGGTTGAAGCTGACGGACTTGGGTTGACGGTGCGGTGAATACATGGCGCGTAAGTGCGGGCTAAAGCGGTCGTGACATAAGAAGTTACAAGGACTTTTGAATTATCAGGGATAGCGGATGAGCAGCAGCTCAATACTGCTCGCAACGCCGCAGCATGGTGGCGCTTCTGAGCAGAGGTAAGATCAGGGGTTTACGCACAGTTGAACTGGCTGAACGGCTGGTTGCCTGATAAAAAGCGTCATCTCCCAAGTTGCAATCAATAAAGGTTTCGGCCGTTTTAACAGCTGCTGGTGCTGGTAAAGGGCTTCGTATCTATGGCTTTCAATCCTCTGACAAAACTCTTCGGTAGCCGCAACGATCGGTTGATGAAAACATACCGCAAAACCGTTGATCGCATCAATGCCTTGGAAGGGCAGTTTGAACAACTCAGCGACGAGCAACTGCGCAATAAGACGCAAGAATTCAAAGACCGCGTCGCTGCGGGTGAAACGCTGGACGACTTGATGGTCGAAGCCTTTGCCGTGGTGCGTGAAGGCAGCAAACGTGTCATGAAGATGCGGCACTTTGATGTGCAAATACTGGGCGGCATGTCGCTTCACAATTGCAAGATTTCTGAAATGGGCACGGGCGAGGGCAAAACCCTCACGTCTACCTTGCCGGTGTACTTGAATGCCTTGGCTTGCAAGGGCGTGCACGTGGTGACGGTGAATGACTACTTGGCCAATCGCGATGCGCGTTGGATGGGCAAGCTCTATAACTTTCTGGGCATGACGGTCGGCATCAATTTGCCGAACATGTCACGTGAAGAAAAGCAGGTCGCCTACGCCGCCGACATCACCTACGGCACCAACAACGAATACGGCTTCGATTACTTGCGCGACAACATGGTCTATGAAGTCGGCGACCGCGTGCAGCGTGGCTTGAACTTCGCCATCATCGACGAGGTCGATTCGATCTTGATCGACGAAGCCCGCACGCCGCTGATCATCAGCGGCCAAGCGGAAGACCACACCGCCATGTACTTGGCGATGAACCAAGTGGTGCCGCTGATGACACGCCAAGACGGTGAAGCCGATCCGCGCACCGGCGAGGGCATCATCACGCCGGGCGATTTCACGGTGGACGAAAAAACCCATCAGGTGTTCCTGACCGAGCAGGGCCACGAGAACGCCGAGCGTATTTTGTTTGGTATGGGCTTGATCCCGGAAGGCGCCACGCTGTACGACCCGGCCAATATTGCATTGGTCCACCATCTTTACGCAGCGCTGCGTGCCAAGCACATTTACCACCGTGACCAGCACTATGTGGTGCAAGACGGCGAAGTGGTAATCGTTGATGAATTCACCGGTCGCCTGATGTCCGGGCGTCGTTGGAGTGATGGCCTGCACCAAGCGGTGGAGGCCAAGGAAGGCGCAGCTATTCAGGCTGAAAACCAGACGCTGGCGTCGATCACTTTCCAAAATTATTTCCGCCTTTACAACAAGTTGGCGGGCATGACCGGGACGGCCGATACCGAGGCTTACGAGTTCCAAGAAATTTACGGCCTAGAAACCACCGTGATTCCGCCAAACCGGCGCAGTCAGCGGGATGACCAACTCGACCGTGTTTACAAAACCACGCGTGAAAAATACGAAGCGGCCATCAAGGACATTCGTGAATGCTACGAACGCGGTCAACCCGTGCTGGTCGGCACCACCTCGATTGAAAATTCGGAAATCATTGACCAGCTGCTGGAAAAAGAAAAGCTGCCGCACCAAGTGCTGAACGCCAAGCAACACGCCCGTGAAGCCGACATCGTTGCGCAGGCCGGTCGCTCCGGCATGATCACCATCGCCACCAACATGGCAGGCCGCGGCACCGACATCGTGCTGGGCGGTAACCTCGAGAAATTGATCGAGCCGGTTGAAGCCGATCAGACTCTTGACGCCAGTGCCAAGGCCGCGGAAGTCGTGCGTCTGCGCGCGCAATGGCAGACCGAGCATGACAAGGTCACCGCCTTGGGTGGCTTGCGCATCATCGCGACTGAGCGGCATGAGTCACGCCGCATTGACAACCAGCTGCGCGGTCGTTCGGGCCGTCAGGGTGACCCTGGCTCTTCGCGTTTTTACCTGAGCTTGGATGACCCGCTGATGCGTATCTTCGCGGGTGACCGCGTGCGGTCCATCATGGAACGTTTGAAAATGCCCGACGGCGAGGCGATCGAGGCGGGCATCGTGACGCGCAGCATTGAGTCAGCGCAGCGCAAAGTGGAAGCACGCAACTTTGATGTTCGCAAGCAGTTGCTGGAGTACGACGATGTCTCCAATGACCAGCGCAAGGTGATTTACCAGCAGCGCAACGACATCATGGACGCGCCGAGTTTGCAGGGCCAGATCACCTCGCTGCGCGAAGGCTGCTTCACCGATTTGACGCGGCAGTATGTGCCGGCGCAGAGCGTTGAAGAGCAGTGGGATATTCCTGTCCTTGAAAGAGTCCTGCGCGACGAATGGCAGCTCGATGTGTCGCTGCAAGACGATATTGCCTCCGCCTCGGCCATCACCGACGAAGATCTGCTCGACAAAATTGTGACCGCAGCGAACGCGGCTTTCAACGCCAAGATTGAACCCATTGGCGAGGACAGCCTGATTCAGTTCGAGCGCATGGTGCTGCTGCAAAGCATCGACACGCATTGGCGTGAGCACTTGAGCGCTTTGGACTATTTGCGTCAGGGCATTCATTTGCGTGGCTATGCCCAAAAGCAACCGAAGCAGGAATACAAACGCGAGGCGTTTGAGCTGTTTGGCCAATTGCTCGACAGCGTTAAAAACGACGTCACCAAAGTCTTGATGACGGTCAGAATCCAGTCCGCTGAACAGCTCGGTCAAGCTGCCGAAGAGATGGAAAATAGCGCCGAAAACCTGACCAACATCACCTACACCGCACCAACTGAAAGCGGTGAGGCGGAGGTCATTACGGTCACCGACGAGCAGCGCCAGCGCATGGCGGGTGACTATGTGCCGCGCGTCGGCCGCAACGACGCATGCCCTTGTGGTTCGGGCAAAAAATACAAGGCCTGCCACGGCAAGCTGGTCTGATCAGGCGTTGTTTTTGAACTCTGGAGACTTCCCATGCCTGTGAACCTGGTCGCTACCCCTGCCGCTGAACTTTATCCTGTGCCCGGCGTGCGCTGGGGGATTGCCGAAGCCGGCATCCGCAAAGTCGGTCGCAAAGACTTGGCGGTGCTCTTGCTTGACGAAGGTTGCGCGGTCGGCGCGGTCTTCACGCAAAACCGGTTTTGCGCGGCCCCCGTGCAAATCTGTCGCGACAACCTCGCTTTGAATGCTGGCACCTCGCATGGCATTCGCGCCATGTTGATCAACACCGGCAATGCGAATGCCGGCACCGGCTCTGATGGCCTGATGCGCGCGCGCGCCAGTTGCATCGCGCTGGCCCGTGACCTCAATGTCTCACCAGAGCAGATTTTGCCGTTTTCGACCGGCGTCATCATGGAGCCGCTGCCTTTTGAGCGCATTGAGGCTGGCCTACCGGCTGCGTTGGCAGATGCCCGGCCAGACAACTGGGCCCGTGCCGCCGAAGCCATCATGACCACCGACATCGTGGCCAAGGCGTTTTCCACGCGCATCACACTGGGCGGTGCTGGCGTCACCATCACCGGCATCAGCAAAGGGTCGGGCATGATCCGCCCCAACATGGCGACCATGCTCGGTTTCATGGCGACCGACGCTTGCGTGTCGCCGGCGCTGATGTCGCAACTGGCTCGTGAATTGGCAGACGCTTCTTTCAATCGCGTCACAGTCGATGGCGACACCTCCACCAACGACTCTTTCGTGATTGTGGCGACGCAACAAGCTCAACACACGCCGATTACTTCGCTGGACAGCGCTGACGGTCGCGCCCTTCAGGCGGCGATGCTGGAAATTTCCCAGAAGCTGGCGCAGGCAATCGTGCGTGACGGCGAAGGCGCCACCAAATTCATCACCATTCGCGTCGAAGGCGGCAACACCGGCGACGAATGCCGCAAAGTGGCCTACGCCATTGCGCATTCACCGTTGGTGAAAACAGCTTTCTTTGCCAGCGACCCCAACCTCGGGCGCATTTTGGCCGCCGTCGGTTACGCCGGTATCGATAACCTAGACCAGACGCTGATTGATTTGTACTTGGACGATGTGCTGGTGGCTAAAAACGGTGGCCGTCACAGCGACTACGTCGAAGCCGACGGTCAACGCGTGATGAAGCAAAGCGAGATTTTGGTTCGCGTGCTGTTGGGGCGCGGTGATGCGGTCGACACCGTCTGGACTTGTGACCTCTCCTACGATTACGTCAAGATCAACGCAGATTACAGAAGTTAAACCGCCCCATGAACGAGTCCTTTGAGCGCCTGATGGCGCGTGTTGAATCCTTGGTCAGCCGCATTGAGTCGGTCTTGCCGCAGCCCTTGAGCGCACCCGACTGGCAAGCCTCGGTGGCTTACCGTTACCGCAAGCGCAACTCCGGCCATGGTTCGCTGGAGCCGGTGAAACACCTGGGCACCATGAGCTTGTCGGATTTGAAAGAAATCGAAGACCAAAAGGATAAAATCAAGCGCAACACCGAGCAGTTCGTCAAGGGTGTGCCGGCCAACAACGTCTTGTTAACGGGTTCCCGCGGCACCGGCAAATCGTCCTTGATCAAGGCCTGTTTGAACGAGTATTCGGCGCAAGGTTTGCGCCTGATTGAGGTCGACAAAGCCGACTTGGTCGACCTGCCCGACATTGTTAATCTGGTATTCGGCTTGCCTGAGAAATTCATCATCTTTTGCGATGACTTGAGCTTTGAAGAAGGTGAGTCGGGCTACAAAGCCCTCAAGTCCATCCTCGATGGCTCGATCGCTGCAGCCACGCCGAATGTGCTGATTTACGCCACCAGCAACCGCCGTCATTTGCTGCCCGAGTACATGACCGAAAACCTCACTTACACGCACACGGCAGACGGTGAAGTGCATCCGGGTGAAGTGGTAGAAGAAAAAATTTCGTTGTCTGAACGCTTTGGTCTGTGGGTCAGTTTTTACCCTTTCAGCCAAGACGAATACCTGACCATCGTGGCGCAGTGGCTGGCCTCGTTTGGCGTGACAGCTGATGCGATCAAAGCGGCGCAACCGGCGTCATTGGTCTGGGCTTTGGAGCGCGGTTCACGCAGCGGTCGGGTGGCTTTCCAGTTCGCCCGCGACTACGCCGGCCAACACACCACGGCATGACCACACCGCTGCTGATGGCCGACAAAGACCGGCCACGCGCGGGCGGTGTTGATCGGCAGATCGTGGAGGTCGCCGTTGGCGTGCTGTTACGCGCTGGCGGTGAGTTTTTGCTGACCTCGCGGCCACCCGGCAAAGTGTATGAAGGCTACTGGGAATTCCCAGGCGGCAAGCTTGAAGAGGGCGAGAGCGTCGAGCAAGCTTTGCGCCGCGAGCTCGAAGAAGAGATCAGCATCACCATCGGTGCTGTGCACGCTTGGCGCACGGAACTGGTGGACTATCCGCACGCACTGGTGCGGCTGAATTTCTGCAAGGTCTTTGACTGGACGGGCGATTTGCACATGCGCGAAGGCCAGTCATTCGCCTGGCAGAGCCTGCCGGTGCAAGTCCACCCGGTGCTGCCAGGTACCGTACCGGTGTTGGCTTGGTTTGCCCAAGAACGCGGCTTTCAGGCGGCGACCCATTGGCCGCTCTGAGCTTTACCCGCAGCCCTCACGCTAGCTGCCGATCTGCCACTTTTTGCGCGCGGTTAGCACCGCTTCGGCATAAGGCGCTTGCCCGCGCGATCCGTTGTAACGACCCAAGCCAACGAACACATCGCCTTGTTCTCGGTCCAGATAATGCCGCAAAATGACGCAACCAAAGCGCAAATTGGTCTGCAGGTGAAAGAGCGTGCTGACATCGCCATCGCCAATCAGGCGAACCCAAAAAGGCATCACCTGCATGAAGCCACGCGCGCCCACCGGCGACACGGCGAACTTGCGGAAGTGGCTCTCGACTTCGATCAGTCCCAGCACCAAGGGCAGATCCAGCCCGGCGCGCTTGCTTTCATACCAAACAGTTTGTGAAAACTCTTGACGGTTGTGCGCTTCGGGAATGAGTCGAACAAGCCGGGTCGCTATGCGGCTCAACCAGCGTTGGTAGGCCAGTCGGCCCTCAGCGTCGCTGAATTGCGGCACCGGCGGCGCGCGATTTGAAATTGCCGAGGTCAAGGCCGTGCGCACTGAGTCGACCAACGGTTCTTCGAGTTGACCGCTTGCGTGGGCCGTCTCGGCAAACAGAGCCACTGTGCCCACGCTGCCCAGACCTCCCAAGAGATGCAAAAGACCAGTTGCTGCGCCGCGCTGCAAGCAACGCCGACGCGAGAGGACGGCGGGTTCCAGTGGCGGTGTCAAGCGCCCTGGCGGCTGCTTCATGGCGCCAGTTGGCCCTTGAGGAAATTGAACACATCGACGACGTCGACCTTGGTTGATGCTGCATCACGGCGATGCTGGTATTCAACTTGTCCTTCTTTCAGACCGCGGTCGCCAATCGTCACGCGGTGCGGCACGCCGATGAGTTCCCAGTCGGCAAACATGGCGCCGGGTCGCTCGCCCCGGTCGTCCAGAATCACATCGATGCCGGCGGCCAGCAGCTCGGTGTGCAGTTTGTCGGCAGCCGCTTGCACCTCGGGGAAACGGTCCGGGCTGATCGGGCAGATCACCACGGTGAAAGGGGCGATCGCATCGGGCCAGATGATGCCGCGCTCGTCGTGGTTTTGCTCGATCGCCGCCGCAGGCAGCCGCGTGATGCCGATGCCGTAGCAGCCCATTTCCATGAACTGGGGCTTG
Source organism: Polaromonas sp. (assembly GCA_041442125.1). Taxonomy (GTDB): domain Bacteria; phylum Pseudomonadota; class Gammaproteobacteria; order Burkholderiales; family Burkholderiaceae_C; genus Polaromonas. The sequence continues at coordinate 7,258 of JASDRC010000016.1, forward strand.
CCGTTTTCGTCCAGAAAAGTCGCGTTCATGACTTGGCTGTACTTGGTGCCCAGGTAAAAGACGTGGCCGACTTCAATGCCGCGCTCAATCGCCAGCACCCCCAAGCCGTCGGGCGAGGTATCGCCCGCCACGACGTTGCGCAAGTCGGCGACAACGGTCGGTTCCGGCAAATCGCGCGCCCAGTTGACACCGGTCAGGTGCAGGTCCACTTCGTTGGCGCCACAAATCCAGTCGCTCATGACCGCGACTTCACGGTCGACCACCAGCGCGACCGGCTTCTTCAAATTCAAGGGCCCGAGGTAGCCCGGCTGACAGCCGAAATGGTCTTCGATTTCTGCCAAAGTGGCGAAGCGGAAATTGGCCAAGCCTTCCACTTTGCCGACTTTGACTTCATTCATGTCGTGGTCGCCGCGCAGCAGTAACAGCCAGACGCAGGTTTTGACGATCTCTCCGGCAGGGCCGACATCGTCGGTCGCCAAGACCAGCGATTTGACGGTGCTCGCCAGCGGCACGCCGAGCAACGCAGCCACGTCAGCGCAGGTGCTTTTGTCGGGTGTTGAGGTGCGTGTCAGGGGCTGGGAAGAAGCCTTGCGCGGACCGGCAGGCGCCAATGATTCGGCCTTTTCCATGTTGGCGGCGTAGTCACTGCTGGGGCAGTAAACGATGGCGTCTTCGCCGGTGGCAGCGATCACTTGAAACTCTTCGCTCAGGTCGCCCCCAATGGCACCGCTGTCGGCCGCGACGGCACGGTAACGTAAACCGAAGCGGTCAAAAATTTGGCGGTAAGCCTGCGCCATGTTTTGGTAGCTGAGCTTGGCCGCCGTGGGGTTGCGGTCGAAACTGTAGGCGTCCTTCATGGTGAATTCGCGGCCACGCATGAGGCCAAAGCGCGGACGCCGTTCGTCGCGAAATTTTGTCTGAATTTGGTAGAGGTTTTTTGGCAGCTGCTTGTAGCTGCGGATGTCTTGACGCATGACGTCGGTGATGACCTCTTCGCTGGTCGGTTGGACCACGAAGTCGCGGCCATGCCGATCCTGGATGCGCAGTAATTCAGGACCCATCTTTTCAAAGCGTCCGGTTTCTTGCCATAGCTCGGCCGGCTGAATCACCGGCATGGCCATCTCGATGGCGCCGGCGCGGTTCATTTCTTCACGCACGATGGCTTCGACCTTGCGAATCACGCGCAGACCCATGGGCATGTAGTTGTAGATGCCGGCACCCAGCTTTTTGATCATGCCGGCGCGCATCATCAGCTGATGGCTGACAACTTCGGCGTCAGCAGGCGCTTCTTTGAGCGTTGAAATAAAGAACTGGGATGCTTTCATGGGGTATTTTCTGAGGTTGGATCACTGTCGTCTGCAGCAGGCTTGGCGCAGGGGCTTTCGCTGTGCATAATGGACTCAGTTTAAAAAATTTGAGGTTTGATTATGCTCGACCGCGATGGCTTCAGGCCTAACGTCGGGATCATCTTGCTCAACCAGAAAAGTCAGGTTTTTTGGGGCAAACGCATTCGTACCCACTCGTGGCAATTCCCACAAGGCGGCATTGACCGGGGTGAAAATCCCGAGCAGGCCATGTTTCGTGAATTGCACGAAGAAGTGGGACTGATGCCGCAGCATGTTCAAGTGCTTGCCCGAACCCGGGACTGGTTGCGCTACGAGGTACCCGACCGGTTTATCCGCCGAGATGCGCGCGGACATTACAAAGGCCAGAAGCAAATCTGGTTTTTGCTGCAATTGGTTGGCCACGACTGGGACTTGAACTTGCGCGCCACCGACCACCCTGAATTCGATGCTTGGCGCTGGAACGATTACTGGGTCCCGCTCGATTCGGTGGTCGAATTCAAACGTGGCGTCTATGAAATGGCCTTGATCGAGTTGTCACGTTATGTGCCACGTCTTGAGTTCCGTGAGGAAGCCCGTGTCGACCATCGCAACCGTTATTTGCGTGGTGGTATTCGCCAACGAGAAGCCGGTCAAGCGCAGGGTGCAGATGGTTTTTCACATTACACCTCGCATGGTGGAACGGCGTCTTTTGAGCTGCCGCCGGGGGCCAGTTTTGACCCGGACCCGCAAACCAACCTCAAGCCTGCAGCTGTTTCTGGTGAGCGCGAGGCTTGACTGCTGTGTTTTTTAGCGGTTCAGCACCAGATTGGTCCGGTGGACCATTTCTGGCTCGCCGGTGTAGCCCAGCAGACGTTCAAATTCAGCCGATGATTTGCGGCAGATGAGTCGCGCTTCAGCGCTTGAGTAATTCGACAAGCCGCGGGCAATCTCCTGCCCGTCTGCGTCCCGCACGGCGATCACGTCACCGCGTGAAAACTCACCCTGAACCGAGGTCATCCCGATAGGCAGCAAGCTCTTGTCTTCATCGCGGACTTTGACCACCGCACCGGCATCGATCAGCACCGAGCCGCGCATTTGCAGGTGATCGGCCATCCATGTTTTGCGTGCGTGCTTCTTGGGGGTTTGCGCCACCAACAGCGTGCCGATAGCCTCGCCGCGCATCAAGCGCAGCAGGGCGTCCGGCTCGCGGCCCCAGGCGATCACGGTGGAGGCGCCAGAACCGGCAGCCCGCTTGGACGCCAAAATCTTGGTCAGCATGCCGCCTTTGCCAATGCTAGAGCCGGCACCACCGGCCATGGCTTCAAGCGCCGGGTCACCGGCTTGTGCTTCGTGCACCAACGTCGCGTTGGCGTCCTTGCGCGGGTCTGCCGTGAACAGGCCTTGTTGGTCGGTCAAGATGATCAGCACATCGGCCTCCACCAAATTGGCGACCAGCGCGCCCAAGGTGTCGTTGTCGCCAAACTTGATCTCGTCGTTGACGACCGTGTCGTTCTCGTTGATGACCGGCACCACACCCAACTGCAGCAAGGTGAGCAGCGTTGAGCGGGCGTTCAAATAGCGTTCGCGGTCGGCCAGGTCGGCATGTGTCAGTAGCACTTGGGCGCTGCCAATGCCGTTTTCTCGCAGCTTGCTTTCGTAGACTTGCGCCAAGCCCATTTGACCCACTGCCGCCGCAGCCTGAAGTTCATGAATCGCTTTGGGGCGTGTGCTCCAACCAAGGCGCTTCATGCCTTCGGCGATGGCACCGCTGCTGACCATGATGACTTCACGGCCGTCTTGCACCAGCAGCGCGAGCTGCTTGCACCACAAGCCAATCGCTTCAGCATCAAGGCCCCGGCCCTCGTCAGTGACCAGGCTCGAGCCGACTTTCACCACGATGCGTTTGGCGTTCAGCAGGACGGGTGACAAAGCGGCTGCAGTCATGGGTGAAACTCAGTGTTCTGCCGGTGGCACGCCCAAGGGAAAGCGGGGGTCGATATCTTCCGGCGGTTGTTCGCTCTTTTGCACGGCTTTGACGTGTTGGTAGATGGCCTTGACCAAATGCTCGCAGCCTTCGCGTGTCAAGGCCGATATCTCGAACACCGGGCCTTTGAACTTGAAGCGTTTGACGAAGTCTTTGATGAGAGCCACACGCTTGTCCGGCTCGACCATGTCGAGTTTGTTCAAGACCAGCCAGCGTGGCTTGTTGAAGAGTTCTTCGTCGTACTTTTTCAGCTCGCCAACGATGGCCTTGGCTTGCTTGACCGGATCAATGCTGTCGTCAAACGGGGCCATGTCGACAATGTGCAGCAGCAAGCGCGTGCGCTGTAAGTGACGTAAAAAGAGGTGGCCCAGTCCAGCGCCTTCAGAGGCACCTTCGATCAAACCGGGCAAGTCGGCGACCACAAAGCTTTGCTCGGGGCCGACCCGCACCACACCCAGATTCGGGTGCAGCGTGGTGAAAGGATAGTCTGCAATGCGCGGCCGTGCGTTCGACACAGCCGTGATGAATGTTGATTTACCGGCGTTCGGCATGCCGAGCAGGCCGACATCGGCCAGCACCTTCAGCTCCAGCTTCAGACTTTTGTGCTCACCCGGCCAACCGGGCGTTTTGGTGCGTGGTGCGCGGTTGGTCGAGCTCTTGAAGCGCAAGTTACCGAAGCCGCCGTCGCCACCTTTGGCAATCAGGACTTCTTCGCCGGGCACCAGCAACTCAAACAGAATGTCGCCCGTTTCGGCGTCTGTCATGATCGTGCCGACTGGCATTTTCAAAACAATGTCGTCGCCTTTGGCGCCGAACATGTCTGAGCCCTTGCCGTGCTCGCCGCCACGTGCGTTGTGGCGCCTTGAAAAGCGGAAGTCAACCAACGTGTTCAAGTTGGAGTCGGCCACCGCATAAATGTGACCGCCACGGCCGCCATCACCACCATTCGGGCCGCCGAACTCTTTGTACTTCTCATGTCTAAATGAGACGCAGCCGTTGCCCCCATCGCCGGCGGCAATGTCTATATATGCTTCGTCAACAAATTTCATGATGAATGTCCTGATCTACCGGGTGGTAGAAACAAAAAAGCCCCGGCTGGCGGGGCTTCGATGCCATCGAAGTGATCAGCTTAAGCTGGTGTCACGTTGACGGTGTGCTTGTTCAAAGCGCCCTTGATGGCAAAGGAAACCTTGCCACCGACCAACGCAAAGAGGGTGTGGTCTTTGCCGATGCCGACATTGACGCCCGGGTGGAACTTGGTCCCACGCTGGCGCACAATGATGCTGCCTGCGTTGATGACTTCGCCGCCGAACTTCTTGACACCGAGCATCTTGGGCTGTGAATCACGCCCATTTCGCGTAGAGCCGCCGCCTTTTTTCTGTGCCATTTTCCGTTACTCCTGGTACTGACTGCTTAGCCGGCGATGACGCCGATTTGCAATTCAGTGAAATTCTGCCGATGACCTTGGCGCTTTTGGTAGTGCTTACGACGGCGCATCTTGAAGATGCGCACTTTGTCGTGCCGACCATGGGCTAGGACTGTGACTGTAACTGTTGCACCGGACACCAAGGGGGTACCAACTTTGATATCGCTGCCGTCGCCGACTGCCAATACCTGATCGATAACAATCTCTTGGCCTACGTCCGCAGCAATCTGTTCTACTTTAATTTTTTCACCCGTAGCAACTTTGTATTGTTTGCCACCGGTTTTTATGACCGCGTACATGTAAGACCTCTTCAATTTTCGAATTGAGTTCTGCAGACGGATTTCTGCAGAGCCATAGATTATAGCCTTGACTAAGAAGTCTTGTCGAGCCTTATTTTTGGCCTTGGGTTAAACCCTGAGCCAGCCTTGCAGGGTGCGCCTGTGCCGTGGTCGCCCAAGGCGGTCTTCATATAATTACGTCAAATTATGGTCTGGACTTCCCCTTGTCTCTCAATTCTTTAACTGGTACTGCCACCGCTTTGGCCTTGATCGCTGACGACATGCGCGGCATGGATGAGGTTGTCGAGCAGCGTCTTAGTTCTGACGTCGCCCTGATCGGTCAGATTTCCCGTTACATCGTGGCGGCGGGGGGCAAGCGTCTGCGGCCGGCTTTGCTGTTGCTGATGTGCGGCGCCCTCGGCTTCAAGGGCGCGCAACGCTTCAACTTGGCCGCGGTTGTCGAATTCATCCATACCGCCACCTTGTTGCACGACGACGTGGTGGACGAGTCGACTTTGCGGCGCGGCCGCGAAACGGCCAACGAGGCTTTCGGCAATCCCGCCAGTGTGTTGGTGGGCGACTTTTTGTATTCGCGTGCTTTCCAGATGATGGTCGATGCCGGCGACATGCGCATCATGTGCACGCTCGCCGAGGCCACGAACGTGATTGCTGAAGGCGAAGTCCAGCAGCTCATGAACATGCACGATGCGAATTTGTCTGAAACAGACTATGTGCGGGTGATTCGTTCCAAAACGGCCAAGTTGTTTGAGGCCTGTGCCCGCATCGCTGCTTTGCTGGCGGGTTCGACGCCGGCCGTTGAGGCCGCTTGTGCAGACTATGGGCAGGCCCTCGGCACGGCTTTTCAAGTCATTGACGACGTGTTGGATTACGACGGCGAGGTGTCCGAAATGGGCAAAAACTTGGGTGACGACCTGCGCGAGGGCAAAATCACCTTGCCGCTGATCATTGCGATGCAGCGCGGCACGGCGCCAGAACGTGACACCTTGCGTCAGGCCATTGAAACAGGTGACACCGAGAAAATGGCGGAAATTGTGGCCATCGTTCAGCGCACTGGGGCGCTTGATGCGACCCGAGCCTGCGCAGCGGCAGAAGCGCAGCGCGCGATGGACGCCGTGAGCAAGCTGCCAGACAGTCATTACCGTTCGGCCTTGATAGGTTTGGCTTCGGACTTGCTGGAGCGGCGCGCTTAATGGGCCGTCGGATTGCGATAAATCTATTCCAATAGTTTATTTTTTCCGAATTCTAAGGGGGCCTGTGAAGCAGTTTGTATGTTGTAGAACAATTTTTAGAGTATCTATCTAGGATTGAATTAATCTTCGATTAGAATATACTTTTTATCCAAGGATTATCGATGAGCTCTTTAAAAGACCTGCTGTCTCAAATTGAGACCTTGCAAAACCAAGTGACCGAAGTGCGCCAACGTGAAGTCGGTGAGGCGATTGCCAAAGTCCGCGCCATTGCTGCCGAGTATCAACTGACTGTCAGCGATGTATTTCCGAGCGGCAAGGTCAGATCTTTAGCCAAGAAAACGGGCAAGGTCGCCGCTAAATACCGTGACCCTATCAGCGGCAATACTTGGAGTGGTCGTGGTTTGGCGCCTAAGTGGTTGGCTGGCAAAAACAAGGACGACTATCTGATCGTTGCTTGATCACGCTCAGAGCGAGCCGCCGTCCTTTCGAGCCCACTTTTAAGTGGGCTTTTTTATGGGCGCTGAATGGTCTCTGAAAACGACACTGCAACCGCATTTATTTTGATTGTCCTGTTCTGGACAATCTCATGTTTAGATTTACAGCGCTTGATTCATCACCGATGATTCGGCCATGCCTCTGAAAGAAGTCCATCACAGCCGTTGACAGCCCGTCCGGCGATCTTGCCGTCGGGCGCCACCGGGAGCGCAGCCTGTGACCGACGACACGCCAGCCGTCACCTTCTTGCAGAAGATGCTGCACCAAGCCGTCAATATGCAGGCTTCTGATTTGCACTTCGAACCGTACGAGTTCGATTATCGGGTGCGCTTTCGCATCGATGGCGAGCTTCGGGAAATGGCTACCCCGCCGGTCGGTCTGAAAGACACGCTGGCTTCTAGAATCAAAATTCTCTCGCAGCTTGATATTGCTGAAAAACGGGTGCCACAGGATGGGCGCATGAAATTAACCATCGGTCCGGGGCAGGTCATTGATTTTCGGGTGAGTACCTTGCCTACCTTGTTCGGTGAAAAAATTGTGATTCGGATTCTCGATTCGAAGGCCGCACAAATGGGCATGGATGCGTTGGGTTTCGAGCCTGAAGAAAAAGAACGTTTGTTGAATGCTTTGCGTCGTCCGACCGGCATGGTGTTGGTGACAGGCCCGACCGGCTCGGGCAAGACGGTGTCGCTGTACACCTGCCTGCATTTGCTAAATCAGCCAGGCGTGAATATTTCCACGGCAGAAGATCCTTCTGAGATCAATTTACCGGGCGTCAATCAGGTGAATGTCAATGACAAGGCGGGTTTGACATTCGCAGTCGCCCTGCGGGCTTTTCTGCGGCAGGACCCAGATATTCTCATGGTCGGAGAAATTCGGGATATTGAAACCGCCGATATCGCCATCAAGGCAGCCCAAACAGGGCATTTGGTGCTGTCCTCGCTGCACACCAACGACGCACCGACCACTTTGACGCGGATGCGCAACATGGGTATTGCCTCCTTCAATATCGCCTCCAGCGTCATGTTGATCACCGCGCAACGTTTGGTGCGCCAGCTGTGCGTCTATTGCAAATTACACGCCGACATACCGCGCGTCACTCTGCTTCAAGCGGGTTTCAAACCGGCGGAGCTGGATGGCGGCTGGTTGCCCTTTCGAGCGCAGGGTTGCAACGCTTGCAACGGCGGCTACAAGGGACGTATTGGCGTGCACCAAGTCATGCCTGTGTCGGATGAAATACAGAAAATTATTCTCAGGGACGGCAGCGCGATGGAGATTGCCGCACAGGCCGAACAAGAGGGCGTGCGAAGTTTGCGCCAGTCGGGCTTGCTGAAAGTTAAACTTGGTTCGACTTCGCTCGAAGAAATTCTGAGTTGCACCCACCACTGACCTATCTTCTCACCTGACTTGTTGAACCCTATGGCTGTCGCTGCAGTTTCACACCCACTTGACGATCTTGTCTTCGATTGGGAAGGCACCAACCTGCAAGGCAACCCGGTGCGCGGTCAGATCCGCGCCATGGGCGAAAACCATGTCATGGCGGTGTTGCGGCGGCAGGGCGTGCAGCCGCTGAAAGTCTCGCGGCGGCGGCGCACGTTGGGCCTCACGGGCAGGGCCATCAAGGCCAGCGATGTCGCAGGTTTCACCAGGCAACTCGCCGCCATGATGAAAGCCGGCGTGCCGCTGCTGCCATGTTTTGACGTGGTCAGCCGGGGTCACGGCAATCCGCGCATGGTCAGCTTGCTCAACGCTATCCGCAGCGATGTTGAAACCGGCACTTCTTTGAGTACGGCTTTTGGCAAGCATCCAGCTCATTTCAACTCGCTCTACTGCAATCTGGTGGCTGCTGGTGAAGCGGCCGGTATGCTTGACGCGCTGCTGAACCGGCTGGCCACGTACATGGAAAAAACCGAAGCCATGAAGGCCAAGATCAAGTCGGCTTTGACCTATCCGGCGGCGGTCTTGAGCGTGGCTTTTGCGGTGATCGCCATCATCATGATCGTCGTCATCCCGGCTTTCGAGAGCGTGTTTTCGTCGTTCGGCGCTGACCTGCCGGGACCGACACTTTTTGTCATGGGTGTCAGTGAATTTTTCGTTGCTCATTGGTGGCTGATGCTTGGGGCTGGTGGACTCAGTGCTTTGGTTCTTGCCCGGTTGTGGCGGCGTAGCGAGGGGTTTCAACGGGCCACAGACCGATGCCTTTTGAAGTTGCCAGTCTTTGGCACGCTGATTGAAAAAGCCTGCATTGCCCGCTGGACACGCACGCTGTCGACTCTGTTTGCTGCCGGTGTGCCGCTCATGGAGGCCCTCCAACTGGCGGGCGGAACCAGCGGGAATTCTGTCTACGCTCAGGCCACTGACGAAATTAAAACAGACGTCTCTGCCGGGGTCAGCTTGAACGCGGCCATGGTGCACGCCGGGGTCTTTCCAAACATGGTGGTGCAGATGTGTGCAATTGGTGAAGAGTCCGGTTCTTTAGACCACATGTTCGGCAAATCAGCCGATTTTTTTGAGACGGAAGTAGATCAACAAGTGGCCGCTTTGGCGAGCCTCATGGAGCCCTTCATCATCGTCGTGCTCGGCACCTTGATCGGCGGCATCGTGCTGTCCATGTACCTGCCGATTTTCGAGCTCGGGCAGGTGATCTGATGCTGACCGACGCTTGGCCTTTGACCGTGCTGTCGCTGCCCATGCTGGCCGGGCTGCTCGGTTTGATCATCGGCAGTTTTCTCAACGTCGTGATCCATCGTCTGCCGCTCATGATGGAGCGGCAGTGGGCCAAAGACTGCGCTGAATTTTCAGGGAAAGACACAGTTTCAGGTCCTGCTCCAAATGCTGAACCAGAAGCCGAAGCCGTCTTCAGTCTGTCCCTGCCGCGCTCGCGTTGTCCGCACTGCGGCCATCCGATTGCCTGGTATGAAAACGTGCCTGTGCTGAGTTACCTTTTTCTGCGCGGCCAGTGCTCGGCATGCGGCGTCGGCATCAGCGCGCGTTATCCCTTGGTCGAGCTGGTGACAGCGGGTTTGTTTTACTTTTGTGTGGCGCGCTGGGGAGGCACCGCCACGGCGCTGGTGTGGTGCGGTTTTTCTGCGGTCTTGGTGACGCTGGCCATGATCGATTGGGACACCACTTTGCTGCCCGACGACATCACGCTGCCACTGCTGTGGAGTGGCCTGATCGTCGCTGCGCTGCAATGGAACCCAGGCGTCAGCCTGAGCGATGCGCTGTGGGGCGCTGTCGGCGGTTATCTGTCCTTGTGGACGGTGTATTGGTTTTTCAAGCTCGTCACCGGCAAAGACGGCATGGGTTTTGGTGACTTCAAATTATTCGCGGCACTGGGCGCTTGGTTCGGCTGGACGGCGCTGGTGCCGATCATTCTGATGGCCTCGGTGCTAGGCGCGGTGGTCGGCCTAGGCTTGAAGTGGTCGTCGACATTACGCGAGGGTGGCTATGTGCCCTTCGGCCCATTCTTGGCCA
>JASDRC010000016.1:17553-71877 GCA_041442125.1 Polaromonas sp.
GTGGCCCAGATGCTGGCTGATGGCGGTGCGGTGATTGTGGATGCGGACGCGATTTCCCGTCAGCTGACGGCCGCAGGCGGCTCCGCCATCCCGGTGATCCGGCAAATTTTTGGCGCGACATTCATCACGTCAGCGGGTTCGCTAGACCGGGACGCCATGCGTCAGCAGGTTTTTTCTGACCCGGCCGCGAAACTGCGCTTGGAAGCCATCATCCACCCGCTGGTGGCCGCAGAGACCGCCCAACAAGCGAGCACTGCAGAAAAAAATGGTGCACCTTGCATTGTGTTCGACGTTCCCTTGTTGGTTGAGTCTGGCCGTTGGCGGCAGCAATTGCATCAGGTCTTGGTGGTGGATTGCTCTGAAGAAATGCAAATCAGCCGGGTCATGGCCCGCAGTGGCTGGACCCGTGAAGCGGTGCAAAAAGTCCTGGACGTGCAAGCCAGCCGAGCGCAGCGACTGGCCGCTGCCGATATTTGTATTTACAACGAGACACAGTCACTGGCAGAATTAGCCGGTCTGGCGCGGGCTGCTGCGTCATGCTTCGGGCTATGATGTAATGCCGCCCGGTGAGCCGGCCTCTCAACGCCGATAAAGATATCGCTGTGATCCTTTACGAGTATCCATTCAACGAACGCGTGCGCACGTATTTGCGCCTCGAACACCTCTTCGGCAGGCTGGGTGAATTGGCCGAGCGCGATGATCCGATCGACCACCATTACGCCATCACCACGATCTTCGAGATCATGGACGTCGGCGGTCGTGCCGACTTGAAAACCGACGTCCTGAAAGACCTCGAAAAACAAAAAAATGTGCTGAATGGTTACCGCGGCAACCCGGCCATCTCGGAAGCGGCGCTGGACGAGATCACCGGCCAGTTGGACGGTTATTTTGCGACCATGAATGCCTTGCCAGGCAAGGTCGGTCAGTCATTGACAGACAACGATTGGCTCATGAGTATTCGCAGCCGCGCCGGTATTCCGGGCGGCACGTGTGAGTTTGACTTGCCGGCCTATTTCGCTTGGCAGCACTTGAGCGGTTCACGCCGGCGCGAAGATATCCAACGCTGGATGTCAACGCTGGTGCCCTTGGCGGGTTCCATCAGCCTGCTGTTGAAGCTGCTGCGCGACGCTGGCCTGCCGCAAAAAGTACTCGCCTCGGGTGGCGTTTTCCAGCAGACGCTGCCGCAAGGGCGGACTTTTCAGTTGTTGCGGCTGCGGCTTGATGCTGCGACGGGCCTGGTGCCCGCTATCAGCGCCAACCGCCTGATGGCCTCGGTCCGGCTGATGCGGCATGCCAGCGATGACCGCTTGCATTCTGCGGCTGAAGACGCCGAATTTGAGCTCACGCTTTGCGCTTGAAGATGATATCTGGGGCTTCAGTATCCAAAATTGTCGCCTGCCCGAGCTGCGGCGGAGACAGTGTGTACGCGCCAAGCAACGTCTTCAGGCCGTTTTGCAGCCAGCGCTGTAAAAACATGGACCTCGGCGCTTGGGCCAGCGAAAGCTTTCGCTTGCCAACAGACGCACCGCCTGACGATCAGGTGTATGGCGACGCCAAGCTGCAATAGCCTGGCGTTGTAAGTCTGATCAGCTTCAGGCTTCGGGCGTGCCGATGACTTGTTGCAATTCACCGTTTTGGTACATCTCCATCATGATGTCCGAGCCGCCAATGAACTCGCCCTTGACGTACAGCTGGGGGATGGTGGGCCAGTTGCTGTATTCCTTGATACCGTGGCGGATGTCTTCGTCTTCCAGCACGTTGACGGTCGCTGGTTTGCTCACGCCGCAGGCTTTCAGCACCTGAATGGCCTTGCCAGAAAAGCCGCACATCGGAAATTGAGCGGTGCCTTTCATGAAAAGAACCACGTCGCTGGCTTTTACGATGTCATCAATGCGTTGTTGGGTGTCGCTCATGGAAATACTCCGTTGGTGTGGTCTCGGCACGCAGGCCGGACGTTGAAAATAATCAACTCAGATTATCGGGTGCTTTTAATCTCGCCGCGCCGGTCCGGCTTCATGCGGCCAATAGCCACCTGAGCAGCGCTGGATACCGGCCAAGTCGTCACGGCTGGTGACCGCCTCAAAGCCTTGTGCTTGCAGCAACTGGCGAACGGCCTCGGCTTGGTCGTAGCCGTGTTCTAGCAGCAACCAGCCGCCAGCTTGTAAATGGGCGGGCGCAGCGGCAATGATCTGCCGCAGATCGCTCAGACCATCTGCGCCTGCTGTCAGCGCCTGCAGCGGTTCGTGGCCCAAGGCCGCCAAATGTGGGTCGCCTTCGCGGACATACGGCGGGTTGCTGACGATCACATCAAACCGACCGACGACCTGCTCAAACCATCGACTGGTCTCAATCGACACCGCTAAACCCAGCGCCGCCGCATTGCTGCGAGCCACCGCTACGGCGCCCGCGCTGGCGTCGATGGCGCTGACATCTGCTGCTGAGCGCGCGTGCTTGAGTGCCAAGGCGATGGCGCCGCTGCCGGTGCCGAGGTCGAGCACTTTGGCGGCACCCGCAGGCAGCACCTCAAGCGCCCAGCTGACCAGGGTTTCAGTGTCGGCTCGGGGGATCAAGACGCGGGCATCGACCACCAGCAACAAGCCAAAAAATGCTTGTTGGCCGACGATGTAGGCCAATGGTTCGCCGCCCGCCCGGCGTTGGCTGAGTACGCAAAATCGTTCGCTGGCTTCGGGCGACAGCGCGTCGCGGTCATGGGCGATCAGCCAAGCCCGCTCACTGCTTTGCTTGCCCAGCGCATGCAGCAGCAGCCATTGCGCATCGAGCCGGTCCAACCCCAAGCCACAGGCGGCAGCGATGGCTTGCGCGCAAGTCAAGGCATCAGGCATTGCGGTTTTCCAGCTCGGCCAGCAGCTCGGCGCCGCGTGCCACTTGCAGGGCGGTCACCACATCTTCAAGGTCGCCCTCCATGATGTAGTTGAGTTTGTAGAGCGTCAGGTTGATGCGGTGGTCGGTCAGCCGGCCCTGCGGAAAGTTGTAGGTGCGGATGCGGTCGCTGCGGTCGCCACTGCCGATCAAGCCTTTGCGGGTGGCAGCATCTTTGGCAGCGCGCTCGGAGCGGTCTTTTTCATGGATGCGGGCGGTCAGCACTTTCAAGGCCTGGGCCTTGTTGCTGTGCTGGCTGCGACCTTCTTGACACTCGGCGACGATGCCGGTCGGCAAGTGGGTGATGCGCACCGCCGAGTCAGTCTTGTTGATGTGCTGACCGCCAGCGCCGCTGGCGCGGTAGGTGTCGATGCGCAAATCGGCCGGGTTGATCTGGATCAACACCGCCTCGTCGGGCTCGGGCAGCACGGCCACCGTGCAAGCGCTGGTGTGGATGCGGCCCTGGGTTTCGGTGGCCGGCACGCGTTGTACGCGGTGACCGCCTGACTCAAAGCGCAGCTTGCCATAGACGCCCATGCCGAGCACATCGGTCGCGCCTTCCATGCGGACCACGACTTCCTTGTAGCCGCCCAACTCAGAGGGCGACTCGCTGATGATCTCGCAGCGCCAGCCGCAGCGTTCCGCATAACGCGTGTACAGGCGGAACAAGTCGGCCGCAAACAGCGCGGATTCATCGCCGCCCGCGCCAGCGCGAATCTCCAGAAAGGCCGGCCGCGCGTCGTCCGGGTCTTTGGGAATCAGCATCCGTTGCAGGGCTTCGTCGAGGCGCGTGATGTCGGCTTTGGCTTCGTCGATTTCATCTTCTGCCATGGTCGTCATCTCGGGGTCTGCCGCGGCTTCGACGAGCATCGCTTGGGCGCCGGCCAGATCAGCTTCGCGGCGTGTCAACTTGTTGTATTGCACCGTGATCAGGCTGGCTTCAGCGTGTTCGCGGGTCAGGTTGCGAAAGCGCTCCATGTCGCTGACCACATCGCTGGCCGACAGCAGGGCGTCGAGCTCGTGCAGGCGAAGAATCTGGCGTTCCAGGGTTTGGCGAAGAAAGGGTTTCATCAGGGTATTCGGGTGGCTGCCAAGCGGCAGCGGAGAAAACAGGGGCGCCCCCTTGCGGGATTGCCGACCGACAAGGTCGGCGCGATCTTTTGCGTGAAGATCGCCGCTAAAGGCTGGTGCTGCCTTTGGGCAGATGGCCGCGCAGGAACAGCCTGGAGACAGTTTGGGCGGTACTGTCACGGGTCGCGGCGTCGCTGGCGTGCAGTTCGGCCATGGCGCCGTGCAGCATTTTTTGTGTCAGCCCGCGTGACAAGGCTTCGAGCACAGCGTCCACCGGCTCACCCTTGGCCAGCATTTTTTTGGCACGGTTGATTTCCAGTTCGCGCCACTCATCGGCTTGGGCGTTCAGCTGTTGGATCAGCGGCACCGTGCCGCGCTGGTTCAACCAGTGCATGAAGTTGCGCACCCCGGCGTCAATGATCACTTCGGCCTGCGCCACCGCCGCTTGCCGGTTGTCTTTGCCAGTCTGCACAACTTTCGCCAAGTCGTCGACGGTGTAGAGGTAAATGTCTTCGAGCGCCTGCACTTCGGGTTCGATGTCGCGCGGAACCGCCAGATCGACCATGAACATGGGCTTGTGTTTGCGCAGTTTGATCGCCCGTTCCACTGCCCCCAGACCAATGATCGGCAAGGTGCTGGCGGTGCAACTGATGACGGCATCAAACTCATGCAGGCGCAGCGGCAGATCGGCCAGCCGCATCACTTCGGCGCCAAAGCGGCCCGCCAGTTTTTCACCACGCTCATGGGTGCGGTTGGCGATCGCCATCGATTTCGGGTTTTTGGCGGCGAAATGCGTTGCTGCCAGTTCAATCATTTCACCGGCGCCGACAAACAACACCTTGATGTCGCCGAGGTCTTCAAACAGCTGGCCGGCCAAGCGCACCGAGGCGGCCGCCATGCTGATGCTGTGAGCGCCGATTTCGGTGCTGCTGCGGACTTCTTTGGCGACCGCAAACGAGCGCTGAAAGAGCTGGTGCAGCGTGGTGCCCATGGCACCGGCATCTTCGGCGGCGCGCACCGCGTCTTTCATTTGGCCGAGGATTTGTGGCTCGCCCAGCACCATCGAGTCAAGCCCGCTGGCGACGCGGAAGGCATGGCGTGCGGCATCGCCGTTGTGCAGGGTGTAGCTGTGTGAGCGCAGCAGCGCCGGGGAGACGCCGCCGTTGTGCGCCAACCAGTCGATTGTTTTGTCGAGGTCAACGTGCTCACCGGCGCAGTAAATCTCGGTGCGGTTGCAGGTCGACAGCAGCGTGGCTTCAGGTTGACGCGTCAGCGAGGCGCGCAAACCCTTCAAGGTCGGCTCAATTTGGTCGAGCGCAAACGCGAAGCGGCCTCGCAAATCAAGCGGAGCGGTGTGATGATTTAAGCCAAGGGCCCAGACTGACATGCACTGATTATAAATTTTTGGCGAACTGGGGCAGATGAGGTGCCTCAAAATGGCCTTTTCCAACTGCCAGAGCGCTTAAACTGCTGCGCAACTCTCCATCGCCGCACATGACCTTTTATCTTCTGGCCAACCATCTGCTGAACTTCGTGGCACCTGCTGCTTTTCTGGCTTTGCTGATGGTCGGCCTTTCCGTGCTGCTGCCTTTTTCAAAACCTAACGCTTTCAAGTCTAAGGCTGGCGGAAAAGCTGCCCGTTGGAGTCGGTCCAGTTGGCGCTGGCAATTCGCCATGGTGTTCGCGGCGAACTTGCTGGTCACTGCTGGTGGCTTGGTTTTTTTCGGCCATGACGGCCGGTTGCTAACCTATGCTGCCATGGCGCTAGTGGCGGCTGTGGTGCAGTGGTTGCTGCTGCGCGGCTGGAAGGTTTGACCCTACTTAGTTGGCCGGCGAGAACAAATCCGCGCGATCGGTGATGATGCCATCGGTGCCCAGCGCCCACAGCCGATCGACAGCCGAGGCTTCATTCACCGTGTAGCTGAGCACCTTCAAGCCTGCGCTTTGGGCTTGCTGCACGCTGAGCGCATCCCACTGAACGTGGTTGCAGACCACCGCCACACAGCCGAGTTGCAAAGCGCTTGCCAGCCAGCCGGCTCGCAAGTTGTCCAACAACAAGGCGCGTGGCAAATGCGCTTGCGCAACGCGGGCGGCTTCGAGGGCGTCGGCTTGAAAAGAACTGAGCAGCGGCAGAGTGCTCTGCGGCGCGTCAGCCCACAGTCGGGCCGCCGCGTTTGCTACCACGCTGCCGGTCAAGGACTCACTGCCGGGCGTTGGTTTGATCTCGATGTTCAGGCTCAAAGTGTTGGCCAGGCAGTAATGCGCCACGGCCTCCAAGCTGGCCAGTGGCTCACCTGCATACGCTGGTGAATGCCAGCTGCCGGCGTCTAAGCGGGAAAGCGCGTCCCAACTCAACTCAGCCGCCAGACCTTGCCCGTTGCTGGTGCGATCCAGGGTGGCGTCGTGCAGCAAAAAAGGCACACCGTCGGCACTCAGTTTGACGTCGCATTCGAACATGCGGTAGCCGTGGGAGGCGCCCAAGCGAAACGCCGCCAGCGTGTTTTCGGGCGCTAATTTGCCGGCGCCGCGATGCGCGATCCAGCGCGGATAAGGCCAAGCCTGGCCTGCTTCGGCGGTCATAAACGTTGTCCGCTGGCGCTGTCAAACCAGTGCAGCCGGTCGGTACGGGGTGCTGCATGAATCGTCGCGCCCAGCACGGGCGACGGCTGGCTTTCATCCATTCGGACAATCAAGGATTCCTCGCCCAAGCGGCCATACACCAGACGCTCAGCGCCCAGCATTTCAATCGCCTCGACTTGCACGGCCCAGCCGGTGGCCGAGATGTGCAGGTGCTCCGGCCGAATG
Organism: Polaromonas sp.; assembly: GCA_041442125.1. Classification (GTDB taxonomy): domain Bacteria; phylum Pseudomonadota; class Gammaproteobacteria; order Burkholderiales; family Burkholderiaceae_C; genus Polaromonas. The sequence continues at coordinate 24,310 of JASDRC010000016.1, forward strand.
CCTAAAATAGCCCCGACCGGGCCGCCCAAGTCGGCGTTGGGCAGCTGCTTGAGCAAGTTCATCGGCGGCGAACCCATGAAGCTCGCCACGAAGGTGGTGGCGGGGCGGTTGTAGACCTCTTCAGGCGTTCCAAACTGCTCCACCCGACCGGCGTTCATGACGATCATGCGCTGGGCCAAGGTCATGGCCTCGACCTGGTCGTGCGTGACAAACAGCGAGGTGATGCCGAGCTCGCGGTGCAGCTTTTGAATCTCCAGCCGGGTTTGCACGCGCAGTTTGGCGTCTAGGTTGGACAGCGGTTCGTCAAACAAAAAAACCTGCGGTTGGCGCACGATGGCCCGACCCATCGCCACGCGCTGGCGCTGGCCGCCGGACAGGGCGCGGGGCTTGCGGTCCAACAGGTGGCCCAACTCCAAGATGGCAGCGGCCTTGTCGACCCGCGCCTTGATCTCGGCCAGTGGCACCTTCTTGATCTTCAGCCCGTATGCCATGTTGTCGAACACACTCATGTGCGGGTACAACGCGTAGTTCTGGAACACCATGGCGATGTCACGCTCGGACGGCTCTAGGTTGTTGACCACACGCCCGCCGATGGAAATCTCACCGCCGGAGATTTCCTCCAAGCCGGCCACCATGCGCAGCAGGGTGGACTTGCCGCAACCCGACGGTCCAACGATGACGATGAACTCGTGGTCGGCGATTGAAGCGTTGATGCCGTGGATGACCTGCAGCGCGTGCTTGCCGCTGCCGTAGGTCTTGGTGACGTTGTTGAGTTCGATTGAAGCCATTTATTTTTAGTCAGTTGGGGACAGCGCTGAAGATTTGTCCCGCAAGGTTTTTTTAGTCAGTTGGGGACAGAGCTGAAGATCTGTCCCACAAGTTATTTATTTTTCAGTGTCAACCAAGCCCTTGACGAACCATTTCTGCATCAATATCACCACCAGTGCAGGCGGCAGCATGGCCAGAATAGCGGTGGCCATCACGATGTTCCAGTCGTTGGCGGCTTCGCCGCCAGCCAGCATCCGCTTGATGCCGATCACCACCGGGTACATGTCCTCGTTGGTGGTCATGAGCAGTGGCCAGAGGTACTGGTTCCAGCCATAGATGAACTGAATCACGAACAACGCGGCAATCGAGGTCTTCGACAGCGGTAGCAGAATGTCCTTGAAAAAACGCATCGGTCCGGCGCCGTCCATGCGGGCGGCCTCGACCAGCTCGTCCGGCACCGTCAAGAAGAACTGGCGGAACAGAAAGGTCGCGGTGGCCGAGGCGATCAGCGGCAGCGTCAGGCCGGCGTAGGTGTTGATCATGCCCAGATCGGCGACGACCTTGTAGGTCGGCAAAATGCGCACTTCGACCGGCAGCATCAGCGTCACGAAGATGGCCCAGAAAAAGAACATCTTGAACGGGAAGCGAAAGTAGACGATGGCAAAAGCCGACAGCAGCGAGATCGAAATCTTACCAACCGTGATCACCATGGCCGTGACGAAGCTGACCCACATCATGTGGGCCACCGTGGTGTTAGAGCCCAGTTTGCCGTCGCCGAACAGCGCCGCCTTGTAGGTTTCCCGCATGTTGCTGCCAGGCAGCAGGGGCATGGGCACCTGGACGATGGCTTCGGCCGTGTGGGTCGAAGCGATGAGCGCTAAGTAAAGCGGGAAAGCCACCACCAGCACGCCGAGCAGCATCACGCTATGGGACAAAAAGGTGAGCCAGCGGCTGCGGTCAACCATCAGTAGCTCACTTTCTTTTCGACGTAGCGGAACTGGACCACCGTGAGCGCCACCACGATCATCATCAGGATCACCGATTGCGCGGCTGAGCCGCCCAAGTCCAGCGCTTTGAAGCCATCTTGGTAGACCTTGTAGACCAAGATCGAGGTCGCTTGGCCCGGGCCGCCGGAGGTCATGGCGTCGATGATGCCGAAGGTGTCGAAGAAGGCGTAGACGATGTTGATCACCAGCAGGAAAAAGGTGGTCGGCGACAGCAGCGGCAGTTGGATGCTCCAGAAGCGCCGCCATGGACCGGCGCCGTCAATGGACGCGGCCTCGATCAGCGACTTGGGGATCGACTGCAGACCGGCCAGAAAAAACAGGAAATTGTAGGAAATCTGCTTCCAGACCGAGGCGATGACGATCAGCGCCATGGCTTGGTCCTCATTCATCAGGTGGTTCCACTGGTAGCCCAGCTGGCCGAGGCTATACGGCAACACGCCGATGGACGGCGAGAAGATGAAAAGCCACAGCACGCCGGCGATGGCGGGCGCTACCGCGTAGGGCATGATCAGCAGCGTTTTGTAGGCCATGGCACCGCGCACGATGCGGTCGGCAAAGATGGCCAGCAGCAGCGACAGCGACAGGCCAATGACCGCCACCAGCACCGAGAACTGCGCCGTGATCTTGAACGAGGCGTGGTAAGTCGGGTCGTTGAACAGGCGGCGAAAGTTGTCCAGCCCGATGAATTCGCGGCTCATGCCGAATGGATCTTCTAAGTGCAGGGACTGCATCAAGGCTTGGCTCGCCGGCCAGAAAAAGAAGACGCTGATGATCAGCATCTGCGGCAGGATCAGTGCCCAGGGCAGCCAGCCGGAGCGAAAAAGGACGCGTTTTTCCATGGGTCACATCATTAAAAAGCCACCGTGTCCCTTGCGGGACCACGGAGGCTGGGTGCAGTTTCAATGCTTATTGTTAGGGCTTATTTTTTGCTGTTGGCCTGCTCAAAGCGGACCAGCAGTTCGTCGCCACGCTTGACGATGGCGTCCAGTGCGTCCTTGGCCGACTTCTTGCCGGACCAGACCTGCTCCATCTCTTCGTCTTCGATGGTGCGGATTTGCACGTAGTTGCCCAGGCGGATGCCGCGTGACTTGTCGGTCACCTTGCGTACCATCTGCTGCACAGCCACGTCGGTGCCAGGGTTCTTCTGGTAGAAACCGGATTTTTCGGTCAGCTCGAAGGCGGCCATGGTGATCGGCAAGTAGCCGGTGCGCTGGTGGCTGGCGGCCTGCACCTTGGTCTGCGACAGGAAATCGAAGAACTTTGCGATGCCTTTGTACTCATCGGCTTTTTTGCCTGACATGACCCATAGCGAAGCGCCGCCGATCACTGTGTTTTGCGGTGCACCTTTGACGTCAGCGTAGTAGGGGAGCGGGGCCAGGCCGTAGGCAAACTTGGCGTTTTTGGAGACGTCACCGTAGAAACCGGACGAGGTCTGGATCATGGCGCACTCGCCAGCCGTGAACGAGGCCTGAGCGTTAGAGCCACGGCCCTTGTAGACAAACTCGCCCGCTGCGGCGGCCTTGGACAGGTTGTCGATGTGCTTGATGTGCAGCGGCGAATTGACCTTCAGGCGTGCGTCCATGCCGTTCAGACCATTGCCCTTGGTGGCGAACTCGACGTTGTGCCAGGTGGAGAAGCTTTCCAACTGGGTCCAGCCCATCCAGGCCAGCGTCATCGGGCAGCTGTGGCCGCTTTCCTTGAGTTTTTTGGCGGCGGCGAAGACTTCAGGCCAGGTGGCAGGGGCCTTGTCGGCATTCAGGCCAGCCTTTTTGAAGGCGTCCTTGTTGTAATAGAAGACGGTGGTGGAGCTGTTGAACGGGAAGCTTAGCATCTGGCCGTTGGGAGCCGTGTAGTACCCGGCCACGGCGGGGATGTAGGCCTTGGGGTTGAAAGCCAAGCCCGCATCGCTCATGATCTTGCCGACCGGCACGGTGGCGCCTTGGCTGGCCATCATGGTGGCGGTGCCCACTTCGAACACTTGCAGCACGTGCGGCGCATTGCCCGAGCGGAAGGCGGCGATGGCCGCTGTCATGGACTCGTCGTAGCTGCCCTTGAATGTTGGCACAACTTTGTAGTCTTTCTGGCTGTCGTTGAACTCCTTGGTCAAGTCATTGACCCACTGGTTGTTGACGGCGGTCATGGAGTGCCACCACTGAATCTCGGTTTGGGCTTGGCTGGCCAAAGGGGCGAGCAGGGCGCTGGCAGCCAGCGCGAGCGCAGTGAGGCGAATTTTCATGGAAACTCCTGAAATAGTGAAAAAAGTAAAAACAACAGTTTATGAATGATTTGTGACAGTTCTTTTACATGGCCGGCAGAAAAACAACAACCGGAGTTTCCATGAGGTTTGTCCATGCTCGTGGTGTGGCAGCTTCGGTGCTGCGGTAACATCGACTTTCAAGTGGCTTCCCCCTCCTTGGCTGCTAACTTTCGCACAATGAACGCTCCTACTACTCTTGATGAATTTCATGCCATCACTGGCAATGCTGGTGATTTGACGTCTGGCCTTGCCGCTGAGCAAGCCCGTATTCGTGAAATTCCGTACAACTACACTTCTTTTTCCGACCGGGAAGTCGTGATTCGTCTGCTCGGTGCACGCGCCTGGGATTTGCTGAATCGGCTGCGCGACGAGCGCCGTACCGGTCGTTCCGCCCGCATGCTGTACGAAGTGCTGGGCGATGTTTGGGTGGTGCAACGCAACCCCTATTTGCAAGACGACCTGCTGGACAACCCGAAGCGCCGCAAGTTGCTGGTCGAGGCTTTGCAGCACCGTCTTGGCGAAGTCGAAAAGCGCCGCACACCGGGCGCCGATGCCGAGCGTGACACCATCGTTGGCGAATTGCTGGGCTTAGCCCGGGCCGCAGTAGAGCGGTTTTCGGCTTCGTTTAAACACATGACAGACCTGCGTCGTCAGACCGAGCGCAAGCTGGGCAAGTGCACGCAAAAAGACAACATCAAGTTCGACGGCCTGTCGCGCGTCTCGCATGTGACCGACGCCACCGATTGGCGTGTTGAGTACCCGTTCGTGGTGCTGATGCCCGACACCGAAGTCGAAATGGCCGGCATGGTCAAGGGTTGTATTGAGCTCGGTTTGACGATTGTGCCGCGTGGCGGTGGCACCGGTTATACCGGCGGCGCGATTCCCCTGACTTGGAAATCAGCCGTCATCAACACCGAAAAACTCGAGGCCATGACCGAGGTGCAACAAGTCATGTTGCCCGGCTTGGCGGAACCCGTTGCAACCATCTGGACCGAAGCCGGGGTGGTGACGCAGCGCGTTGCCGACATGGCCGAAAAGGCCGGCTTTGTTTTTGCGGTAGACCCGACGTCTGCTGAAGCCTCCTGCATTGGCGGCAACATCGCTATGAACGCGGGCGGCAAAAAAGCCGTCTTATGGGGCACCGCGCTCGACAATCTGGCTTCATGGCGCATGGTCACCCCCGATGCCGAATGGTTAGAGGTGGTTCGGTTGAACCACAACTTGGGCAAGATTCATGACATCGAGGTGGCGAGCTTTGAGCTGAATTATTTCAAGGCCGACGGCAAGACGCCGATCCGCACCGAGCGTCTGGACATTCCGGGCAAGAGCTTTCGTAAAGAAGGCCTCGGCAAGGACGTCACCGACAAGTTTTTGAGCGGCCTGCCAGGCATTCAAAAAGAAGGCTGCGACGGCCTCATCACCAGTGCGCGGTGGATTGTGCACCGCATGCCGGTGCACACACGCACCGTCTGCCTGGAGTTTTTTGGCAATGCCAAGGACGCCGTGCCGAGCATCGTCGAAATCAAAGACTTCATGTTCGCCGAGCAAAAGCGCGGTGGTGCGATTTTGGCCGGCTTCGAGCACTTGGACGACCGCTACCTGAAGGCCGTGGGTTACGCCACCAAATCCAAGCGCGGTGGTTTTCCTAAGATGGTGTTGTTCGGTGACATCGCTGGCGACGACGCGGATGCAGTGGCGCGCGCCACCTCTGAAGTGGTGCGTCTGGCCAACTCGCGCGAAGGCGAGGGCTTCATCGCCGTCAGCCCCGACGCGCGTAAAAAATTCTGGCTCGACCGCAAGCGAACGGCGGCCATTTCGCGCCACACCAATGCCTTCAAGATCAATGAAGACGTGGTCATTCCGCTGCCGCGCATGGCCGAGTACACCGACGGCATTGAACGCATCAACATCGAACTGAGCTTGGCCAACAAGCTCAAGCTGTGCAACGAACTCGAAGCCTTTTTCGCCAAAGGCCAGTTGCCTTTGGGCAAGTCTGACGACGCCAACGAGATCCCTTCGGCCGAGCTGCTCGAAGACCGGGTGGTGCAGGCATTGGCGCTGGTGCGCGAAGTCCGCAAGCTCTGGCGCGGCTGGTTGGATGGCGTTGAAACCTTGTTCCCAGAGCTGCAAAACCATGCCTTGCGCGCCAGCTGGAAAACCCAGCTCCGCGCGCCGCTGCAAGCCATCTTCAACGGAGCGGCGTTCCAGCCGATTCTGGCCGAATGCACAGCTGTGCATAAGCGTGTGCTGAAGAGCCGCGTCTGGGTCGCTTTGCACATGCACGCGGGTGATGGCAATGTCCACACCAACTTGCCGGTCAACAGTGACGACTACGACATGCTGCAAACCGCCCACGCGGCGGTGGCTCGCATCATGGTGTTGGCGCGCTCGCTTGACGGCGTGATTTCAGGCGAGCACGGCATCGGCATCACCAAGCTGGATTTCCTGACCGAAGCCGAATTGCAGCCGTTCACCGACTACAAAAAACGGGTCGACCCGGAAGGCCGCTTCAACAAAGGCAAGCTGCTGCGCGACGCCGCTTTGCCGGCCGATCTGACCAATGCGTACACGCCAAGCTTTGGCCTGATGGGCCACGAGTCGCTGATCATGCAGCAGTCGGACATTGGCGCGATTGCCGGCAGCATCAAAGACTGTCTGCGCTGCGGCAAATGCAAACCGGTGTGTGCCACGCACGTGCCGCGGGCCAACCTGCTGTACAGCCCGCGCAACAAAATCCTAGCAACCTCGCTGTTGATCGAAGCTTTCTTGTACGAAGAGCAGACTCGGCGCGGCATTTCCATCAAGCATTGGGAAGAATTCGAAGACGTTGCGGACCACTGCACGGTCTGCCACAAGTGCCTAACGCCTTGTCCAGTCGACATTGACTTTGGCGAGGTCTCGATGAACATGCGCAATTTGTTGCGCAAGATGGGCCAAAAATCATTCCGTCCTGGCAATGCGGCGGCGATGTTCTTTTTGAACGCCACCAACCCGCAGACCATCAAGTTCATGCGCAGCGCCATGGTCGGCGTCGGCTTCAAAGTCCAGCGCGTGGCCAATGACTTGCTGCGCTCTTTGGCGCGCAAACAAACCGCCAAGCCGCCGTCCAGCTTGGGCAAGGCGCCAGTCAAAGAGCAGGTGATTCACTTCATCAACAAGAAAATGCCGGGCGGTCTGCCGAAGAAAACGGCGCGGGCGTTGCTCGACATTGAAGACAAAGACTACGTCCCGATCATCCGCAACCCGCTGAACACGACGGCCGAAACCGAAGCCGTGTTTTATTTCCCGGGTTGTGGCTCTGAGCGTTTGTTCTCTCAGGTCGGGCTGGCGACGCAGGCCATGCTTTGGCATGCCGGGGTGCAAACTGTCTTGCCGCCGGGCTATCTGTGCTGCGGTTACCCGCAGCGCGGCAGCGGTCAGTTCGACAAAGCAGACAAGATCATCACCGACAACCGGGTGCTGTTTCACCGCATGGCCAACACCCTCAACTACCTCGAGATCAAAACCGTGGTGGTGAGCTGCGGGACTTGCTATGACCAGCTGCAGGGCTACGAGTTTGAGAAGATTTTCCCGGGCTGCCGCATCATCGATATCCATGAATACCTGCTTGAGAAAAACATCACACTGCGCACCGATCAACCGGGTCAAGGCTATCTGTACCACGACCCGTGCCACAGCCCGATGAAATTGCAAGAGCCGATGAAGACGGTCAAAGCCTTGCTCGGCGACAACGTGTTGAAGAACGAGCGTTGCTGCGGTGAGTCCGGCACGCTAGGCGTGACCCGGCCTGACATCTCGACGCAAATTCGCTTTCGCAAGGAAGAAGAGTTGCTGAAGGGCGAGACCGCATTGCGCGCCACCGGTGCGGTGGCGGCCAAGGGCCCGGTGAAGATTCTCACCAGCTGCCCGAGTTGCCTGCAGGGCTTGTCGCGTTTTGGCGATGACCTGAACAACGGTCTGCTCGAAGCCGACTACATCGTGGTCGAAATGGCCAACCAGATTTTGGGCAAAGACTGGCTGCCTAACTATGTCGAGGTTGCCAATCGCGGCGGCATCGAGCGCGTGCTGGTGTGATCCTCGCACCAACTTCGTTTTAACTTTAATCACTGAAAGAACGCTCATGGCAGGTCTTCAAACGGGGGCGCCGACACCCACGGCTATCACGCTGCACAGCCAGTCCCGGCAGCTGCAGGTGGCGTTTTCGGATGGCTCGGATTACCAAATTCCGTTCGAGTTGATGCGCGTCTATTCGCCGTCAGCCGAAGTGCAGGGCCACGGCCCCGGCCAAGAAGTGCTGCAAACCGGCAAGCGCGAAGTCACCTTGGTGGAGTTAGAACCGATTGGCAATTACGCTGTCAAGCCGGTCTTCTCGGACGGCCACGATACCGGTATTTTTTCTTGGGACTATTTGTACTTTCTGGGTTCGGAGCAAAGCCGTTTGTGGGCCGACTATTTGGCGCGTCTGCAAGCGGCCGGTGCTGAACGCGATGCGCCCATGACCAGCGCTGGTGGTTCTGCTTGCGCCAGCCACTGAGGCCGTCCATGAGCAACACGCATTTCGGTTTTGAGTCGGTCGACGAGCAAGAAAAAGCGCAGCGCGTGCGCGGTGTTTTCGATTCGGTCGCGTCCAAATACGACGTCATGAATGACCTCATGTCGGCCGGTCTTCACCGCGTCTGGAAGGCCTACACCGTCAAGGTGGCCAATGTCCGCGACGGTCAATCAGTCCTTGACATTGCCGGCGGCACGGGCGATCTGGCCCTGGCGTTTGCGCCGCAGGTTGGACCGACTGGTCGCGTGGTGCACACCGACATCAACCAAGCCATGCTGAGCGAAGGCCGCAACCGTCTGCTTGACGCTGGCGTGGCTGTGCCGACGCTGGTCTGCGATGCTGAGAAGCTGCCTTTTCCAGACGCCAGTTTTGACGTCGTGACGGTGGCCTTTGGTCTGCGCAACATGACGCACAAGGATGCTGCCCTCAAGGAAATGCTGCGCGTTCTCAAGCCCATGGGCAAGTTGCTGGTGCTGGAATTTTCCAAAGTCGCCAAGCCGCTGGAGAAAATCTACGACTGGTATTCGTTCAAGGTCTTGCCGCGGCTTGGCAAACTGGTCGCCAATGACGACACGAGTTATCGTTATTTGGCTGAATCGATCCGCATGCACCCCGATCAAGACGCTCTTAAGGCCTTGATGCACCAGAGTGGTTTTGGCCATGTGGACTATCACAACCTCACAGGCGGCATGGTTGCCTTGCATGTGGGCATCAAATGCTGATTTAATTTTAGTTTAATCCGTACTTGATTTGCCCTTGTCTGCAGGCAGTGAGACGAGTGCATCAAGTTGATTTTTTGAACCAATGACTGGCGTGTTTTAAAAATAAAGTAGGTGACATCATGAAAATCTGGTCCGCAATTTTGGCGCTCACATTGACGGCCACTTTGGGTTTGAGCGGCGGTGAAGCCGAAGCCAAGCGCTTCGGTGGCGGTAGTTCCGTTGGCAAGCAATCTTCCAATGTCACCCAGCGTCAGGCGTCGCCTGCGGGTGGTTCTGCCGCACAAGCTGCGAGGCCTGCTGCACCGGCAGCCGCCGCTGCCGCACCGAAAAAGCCTTGGGGCGCCATGCTCGGCGGTTTGGCCGCTGGTCTGGGCCTGGCTTGGCTGGCCTCTTCCTTGGGCTTGGGCGCTGGCTTGGCGCAGTTCATGACCTTTGCCTTGCTGGCGCTGGCCGTCATGCTGGTGATTGGCTTTGTCATGCGCAAGCTCAAGTCGAATCGCGAAGGCCAAGGGTCATCGGCTTCGCCCTTTGCGTTTCAGGGCGCGGGTGCCACGCCAGTGCGTGACTACAGCCCGGCGAATGTCGGCAACGACGCCTCGGCCCGGCCGTGGGAGCGTCCAGGTGCATTGTTTGAATCGACATCAGCGCCGGCGCCCACGACGGCGGCTGGCGGTTCAATGATTGGTTCGGCCCTGCTGGGTTCACAGTCTTGGGGTGTGCCCGCCGGCTTTGACGCCGATGGCTTCTTAGCAGCTTGCAAAACCAATTTCGTAACCTTGCAAGACGCTTGGGACCGCTCTGACATCAGCTCGCTGCGGGCCATGATGACAGACGACATGCTGGCGCAAATCAAGAGTCAATTGGCTGAACGCGAGTCGCACACCGGCGGCGTCTTCAACAAAACCGACGTACTGCGTTTGGATGCGCAGTTGCTGGGTATCGAGGAGTTGGCAGACGTTTACATGGCCAGCGTTGAATTCTCCGGAATGATCCGCGAAGACGCTTCGGCCGGCCCGAGCCCGTTCCGCGAAGTCTGGAACATGACCAAGCAGCGCAATGGCGCTGGCGGTTGGTTGGTGGCGGGTGTTCAAGCCCTGCAATGATCTGACCGGTCATTTTTCCGTCAAAATCGGGGACGTATGAATACATCGTCCCCTTTTTCTTTTCTGGAATCCTTCGCTCAACACCTGCAACCGCCCACTTGGCTGGTCGCCGAGGGTCAGCAGCGTTTGGTGTTGTTTCTCAACCATGTTTTGCTGCAGGAAAAAGAGGCGCGAACGCGCCTCGCCCGCAAAAAGGGCAGCGTGATTCATTTGCGCTGGGGCGCTTTTGCGCTCAAGCTGTTGATCACCCCAGCAGGTCTGACGGACCGCGCGACCAGCGCGCTGCCAGCCGACCTGACGTTGTCGGTGGCGATGGAATCGCCTTGGGTCGTGGCGCAGTCGGTGCTCGAAGGCAAGGCACCGCCGGTCAAGATTGAAGGCGATGTGCAATTGGCCGCCGAATTGGGCTGGTTGGCAGACAACCTGCGCTGGGATGTCGAAGAGGACCTGTCACGCCTCCTGGGTGACGTGCCGGCGCATGCCATTGCCGGGGCGGGTCAGCGTTTGCTGGCGGCGCTGCGCGACTTCGTGGCGCGCGCACCGCGGCCACCTTTTGCAGCCGGCCGTGAGGGCACAGATGCCGCTACCCCAGCCGCCACGCCAGCCTATCAGGCAGGCGCATGAGCCGGCTTTTCCGCGGTATTTTCATCGTCTGGACGGTGCTTCGTTTCGGTCTGGACGAACTGATTCTGTCGAGTTTTCAAAAACCTTGGATCCGTCTGCTGACCCGCATCGTTTCGCTCGGACGCAATCTGAAGGCACCGCGGGGTGAGCGTCTGCGGCTGGCGTTGGAGCGACTCGGTCCAATCTTCGTCAAGTTCGGCCAAGTCATGTCGACCCGCCGCGACTTGCTGCCGACCGACATTGCTGACGAATTGGCGCGCTTGCAAGACCGTGTGCCACCGTTTGAGTCGTCAATCGCTGTGGCCATCATCGAGAGTGCCTTTGGCCGTTCGATTGACAAAATTTTCGCCAGTTTCGAGCGCACACCGGTGGCCAGTGCGTCGATTGCCCAAGTGCACTTTGCGGTCTTGCCCGATGGGCGTGAAGTGGCCGTCAAGGTCTTGCGGCCCAATATGCTGCCGGCGATTGAAAAAGACCTGGCGCTGATGCGTATGATGGCCACTTGGCTCGAAAGCCTGTCCACCGACGGCAAGCGCCTAAAGCCACGCGAAGTGGTGGCTGAATTTGACGCCTATTTGCATGAAGAGTTGGACTTGTTGCGCGAAGCTGCCAACGCGGCCCAGCTGCGCCGCAATATGCAGGGCCTGAACCTGGTGATGATTCCAGAGATTGTCTGGGACTTTTGCATGCCCAATGTGATGGTCATGCAGCGCATGAACGGCGTGCCAATCAGCCAGGTGCAGCGCCTGCGCGACGCTGGCGTGGACATTCCCAAGCTGGCCCGCGATGGCGTGACGATCTTTTTCACGCAGGTCTTTCGTGATGGGTTCTTTCACGCCGACATGCACCCGGGCAATATCCAAGTGAGTTTGGAGCCGGCCACCTTTGGTCGCTACATCTCGCTTGATTTTGGTATCGTCGGGACCCTCACCGAGATCGACAAAGAATACCTGGCGCAAAACTTCATTGCTTTTTTCCAGCGCGACTACAAACGCGTGGCCGAACTGCACATCGAGTCCGGCTGGGTGCCAGCGCGAACCCGTGTCGACCAGCTTGAGTCGGCCATTCGTGCCTGTTGCGAGCCTTACTTTGACCGGCCGCTGAAAGAAATTTCACTTGGACTGGTGCTGATGCGCTTGTTCCAAACCTCGCGGCGCTTTCAGGTCGAGATCCAGCCGCAGTTGGTGCTGCTGCAAAAAACGCTGCTCAACATCGAGGGCTTGGGCCGAGAGCTCGATCCTGAGCTCGATTTGTGGAGCACGGCCAAACCCTTCCTTGAAAAATGGATGCGGGAGCAGGTCGGCCCAGAAAAATTACTGGCTGAACTCAAGGCCGAAGCGCCGACTTACGCCAAGTTATTGCCAGCCTTGCCGCGTTTGTTCCACCAGTTCTTGAAGACGCAATCGTCGGGTAACCGACGCGAACTGGTCGAGCTGCTGGCCGAGCAAAAACGCACCAACAGGCTGTTGCAGGGACTGATTTATGGCGGCTTGGGTTTTGCTCTCGGGCTGCTGGCCATGCAAGTGGTGCTGCGCCTGCAGCTGTTTTGAGCGGCGGCGTGTCAAAAGGCAGCGCCTATAATTAAAGGTTTGCATCCTGACACTCATTTGCAGGCAGCCCAACTCATCCGAAACCACTTAGCGCTATGCCAATTTACGCCTACAAATGCGAGTCCTGCGGGCATGCCAAGGACGTATTACAAAAACTCTCGGACCCGCTGCTGACAGACTGTCTTCAGTGCGGTGCGCCGGCTTTCAAAAAGCAACTCACCTCAGCCGGCTTTCAGCTCAAAGGCTCCGGTTGGTACGTCACAGACTTTCGCGGCGGCGACTCTGGCGCGCCTAAGGCCAAGGACGGCGAGGCTCCTGCGGCATCAACTTCTGATGCTTCCGCGGACAGCTCAGCGCCAGCGGCCAAAGCCGACAGCGCTGCTGCCGCGCCGGCGCCCAGCGCTGCGGCGGCCCCGGCCCCGGCCCCTGCAGCGGCTGCTTCTGGCAAAGCCGACTGATGGCTGCCGTGCGCCGCTGGCTGCTGGCTGGCTTGTTGGTGCTGGTGCCGCTGGCGATCACGGCGGCGGTGCTCGACTGGATCGTCAGCACGCTCGATCAGACCCTGCAAATACTGCCTCTGTCATGGCATCCGGACCGTTTGATTGGCTTTCACATCCCCGGCTTTGGCGTCTTGCTGGCGCTGGCGATCGTCTTGATTATCGGCGCCGTTGCGAGCAATTTTTTAGGCCGCAAACTGGTCGGTTGGTGGGACGCTTTGCTGGGTCGGATTCCCATCGTCCGGTCGATCTACTCTAGCGTCAAACAAGTCTCTGACACTTTGTTTTCAGAGAACGGCAATGCTTTTCGCAAAGCGCTGCTGATCCAGTGGCCTCGTGAAGGCGTCTGGACGATTGGTTTTCAGACCGGCACGCCCGGCGGTGATGTCGTCAATCATCTGGCGGGTGAGTACCTCAGTGTTTATGTGCCGACCACGCCGAACCCGACTGGCGGTTACTTCGTGATGTTGAAAAAGTCAGACTGCATTGAACTCAAGATGAGTGTCGACGAAGCGCTGACCTATGTGATCTCCATGGGCGTGGTGTCCCCCGGCAGTCCTGCCACGCACAAACCACTTTAGCCACGCTCGTTATGGCGCGCCAGCTTTCACCGCAGGCTGCGCTCTTTCCCCCTTTCGCGAAATCCGCTAACTGTTAACCGTAAAGCAATCTCCGTATGTCCAACGCTTCCAAAATGCGCTCTCACTATTGTGGTCTGGTGACCGATGCCCTGCTGGGCGAAACCGTCACCCTGTGCGGCTGGGTCAATCGCCGACGTGACCACGGCGGCGTGATCTTCATTGACCTGCGTGACCGCGAGGGTTATGTGCAGGTGGTGTGCGACCCGGATCGCGCTGACATGTTCAAGACCGCTGAAGTTGTGCGCAACGAGTTCTGCGTGCAGATCAAAGGCTTGGTGCGCGCGCGTCCTGAAGGCACGGTCAACGACGGTCTGAAAAGCGGCAAGATCGAAATTTTGTGTCATGAGCTGACGGTGCTGAACGCCAGCGTCACGCCACCGTTCCAGCTCGATGACGACAACCTGTCGGAGACCACACGGCTGACGCATCGGGTGCTGGACCTGCGCCGCCCTTACATGCAGAACAACCTGATGCTGCGGTATCGCGTGGCCATGGAAACGCGCAAGTTCCTCGACGCCAATGGCTTCATCGACATCGAAACACCGATGCTGACGAAAAGCACGCCCGAAGGTGCGCGTGACTATTTAGTCCCTAGCCGCGTCAATGAAGGCCAGTTTTTTGCGCTGCCGCAAAGCCCGCAGTTGTTCAAGCAGTTGCTGATGGTGGCCGGTTTTGACCGCTACTACCAGATCACCAAATGCTTTCGCGACGAAGATTTGCGCGCTGATCGTCAGCCTGAATTCACGCAGATCGACATTGAAACCTCCTTCATGGACGAGCAAGAAATTCGCGACATGTTCCAAGGCATGATCAGCAACATGTTCAAGACTGTGCTGGCCACCGACTTGGGTGAATTTCCGGTCATGGCCTATGCCGATGCCATGCACCGTTTCGGCTCAGACAAGCCGGACTTGCGCATCAGCCTTGAATTCACAGAATTGACGGATGTGATGGCTGATGTCGACTTCAAAGTCTTCAGCACACCGGCCACCACGCCGGGCGGCAGAGTCGTCGCGCTGCGCGTGCCGGGCGGTTCTGAGATGAGCCGCAGTGAGATCGACGGCTACACCGAATTCGTCAAAATCTACGGTGCCAAGGGCTTGGCTTGGGTCAAGGTGAATGACATCAGCAAGGGCCGCGAGGGTTTGCAAAGCCCGATCGTGAAGAATATTCACGATGCTGCTTTGACCGAAATTTTAAAGCGCTGCGGCGCCCAAAGCGGCGACATTCTTTTCTTTGGTGCCGACAAGGCCAAGGTTGTCAACGACAGCATCGGCGCCTTGCGGCTGAAGATTGGTCTGAGCCCACTGGGTAAAAAAGTTGGTGTCTTCACAGCGGGCTGGAAGCCGCTCTGGGTGGTTGACTTTCCGATGTTCGAGCATGACGAAGCCAACGACCGCTGGAGCGCTGTGCACCATCCGTTCACGGCCCCGAAAGACGGTCACGAAGACTGGATGGACACCGACCCAGGCCGCTGCATCGCCAAAGCCTACGACATGGTGCTGAACGGCTGGGAACTCGGCGGCGGCTCGGTGCGGATTCACCGCGCTGACGTGCAAAGCAAGGTCTTTGCCGCCCTGAAAATCGGTCCAGAAGAAGCCCAAGAAAAGTTTGGCTTCCTGCTTGACGCGCTGCAATACGGCGCGCCACCGCACGGTGGTCTGGCCTTTGGCTTGGACCGCATCGTCACCATGATGACCGGTGCCGAGTCGATTCGCGACGTGATTGCCTTCCCGAAAACCCAGCGCGCCCAATGTTTGCTTACGCATGCACCGAGCTCGGTGGACGAAAAGCAATTGCGCGAACTGCACATCCGTTTGCGCAATCCGCTGCCGGCCTGAATCCAGCATCCAGCTTGGGCTATCAGCTGTGCGGATGCCGGACCTGAACATTCCAATGAAGGTCTTCAAGCTGCCGTTCTCCGTGCTGGTGGTGATTCACACGCCAGCGCTAGAGGTGTTGCTGATTCGCCGTGCCGACCACGCTGAGTTTTGGCAAAGCGTGACCGGCTCGGTCGATGCCGAAGACGCTGATCTGCGCCACACCGCCGCGCGGGAGGTGCAGGAAGAAACCGGTTTGGTTGTCCAGCCTGCCGATCTGTTGGACTGGGGCATCACCAATGTCTACGAGATCTATCCGGCCTGGCGGCACCGTTATGCGCCCGGCGTGACGCGCAACACCGAGCATCTGTTCAGCTTGTCTGTGCCGCAAGCTGGGCCCGTGCGCTTGAGCCCGCGCGAACACACGGCTCACCAGTGGTTGGATTGGCGCGCTGCTGCTGACCTGTGCTATTCACCGTCGAATGCCGAGGCGATTTTGCAGTTGCCAAAGTTCGTGTCACCCTTGGCGCATGCTTGAAGCGACGTCGTCCACTTTAACCACACCACGACAGCCGCCGCAGCTGCTGCCCGGCGGCGCGACTTTTTTCCCGGCGCTGATCACCGCAATTGATGGCGCGGCTGATTGGGTGCAGCTTGAAACCTATATCTTTGACTTTCATGGGGTCGGTGCCGATGTGGCAGCTGCTTTGGTGCGCGCCGCTAGACGCGGCCTGACGGTGCAGGTGCTGGTCGATGGCATCGGCACGGCAGCGCTGGCGTCTGAGTGGCAAGAAAAGTTCAAAGCCGCCGGTGTGGACTGGCAGGTCTATTCGCCGCTGACCGGCAACTGGCCCAGTTTGGGGCTGGTGCGGCCCGACCGTTGGCGGCGCTTGCATCGCAAACTCTGCGTGGTGGATCAAGACCTGGTCTTTTGTGGCGGCATCAACGTCTTGGACGATCACTACGACCTCACGCATGGCGTTCTCGATGCGCCCCGTTTTGATTTCAGCGTGGCTCTGCATGGACCGGTGGCGCAAGCCGCTTCTGAAGCGATGGCCTTGTTGTGGTGGCGCGTGCAGGCAGGTTACAGCGCGCGTCGTCACCACTTGGCGCAAGCTTGGGAGGCTTTCAAGGCCGCGGGCTACGGTGGCCGCGTCAGTGCTGAGCGTCTGGCACGTCGGCGTGCCTTGGCGCTGTCAGGCCAGCCCGCAAAGGTCAGAACGTCGCCGGCCTCAGCGACGGCTCGGGCTGCGCTGTTGTTGCGCGACAATTTACGCAACCGCAACACCATTGAGCGCGCTTACCGCAAGGCGATTGGCCAAGCGCGGCAAGACATTCTCATCGCCAATGCGTATTTTGTGCCGGGTGGCCGCTTGCGGCGCGCGCTGATCAAGGCGGCGCGGCGCGGCGTCAAGGTCACCTTGCTGCTGCAGGGCAGGTATGAGTATTTCATGCAGTACCACGCCGCCCGACCGGTCTATGGCGCGCTGCTCGCCGCCGGGGTTGACATTTACGAATACGAAGCCAGCTTTTTGCACGCCAAAGTGGCGGTGGTCGATGGTCACTGGGCCACAGTCGGCTCATCCAACCTCGACCCCTTCAGCCTGCTGTTGGCCCGTGAAGCCAATGTGGCGCTGGATGACCGTACCTTTGCTGAGACGCTGCGGGCGCGGCTGTTGGCAGCCATTTCTGGCCATGGTCGACGTGTTGATGCTGCTGAATACAACAGACGACCGTGGCGTCAGCGCCTGCTCGACCTTGCGGCCTACGCACTGATGCGGCTGGCTTTGCTGTTGGCAGGTCAGCGGTATTAACGACCGTGTACTTCTGCTATTTAATCTATAGCGATAACGTCATTGTGTAAGGGGTTTTTGGAGTGAATTTCCTACAAGGCAGTAGTCCGAACAGGTTTTTTTCAGGGCTGTTAACATCTCGCATGCTTATGAAATTAAACCCGCCCGCAGCGCCCGGATCGGCGCCCGTCGCCGACGACGAAGGCACCCCGATGTCGGTCAAGATCAGGGAACGCATTGCTCACGCCCGCAAGCGCTTCAACGCCAACGACAATATCTCCGATTTCATCGAACCCGGTGATCTCGAAAAATTGCTGGATGAAGTCGAGATCAAGATGCAGGGTGTGCTGGACAGTTTGGTGATCGACACCGTCAACGACCATAACACCAACAACACCGCTAGGCGCGTCGCCAAGATGTACCTCAACGAGGTCTTCAAGGGCCGTTACCTGCAAGCCCCAGCGATCACCGAGTTCCCCAACGCCGAGCACCTGAACGAACTCATGATCGTTGGGCCCATCACTGTCCGCAGTGCTTGCTCGCATCATTTTTGCCCGGTGATTGGTCAGGTCTGGATCGGCGTCTTGCCGAACGAGCACACCAACGTGATCGGCCTGTCAAAGTACGCGCGTCTGGCCGAGTGGGTCATGGGCCGGCCACAGATTCAAGAAGAAGCCGTGGTCCAGTTGGCCGACTTGATTCAAGAAAAAACACAGCCTGACGGCCTCGCCATCGTCATGGAAGCCACGCATTTCTGCATGGGCTGGCGCGGCGTCAAAGACCTCGACAGCAAGATGATCAACTCGGTGATGCGCGGCGTCTTCTTGAAAGACCCGAACTTGCGCCGTGAATTTCTCTCCCTCATCCCAAAGAAGACCAACGGTTAAAAACCCAGCCGTGTTGTACGGTCTTCTGTGTTTTCATGACAGTGCGTATTCATCGCCAAAGGACATCTCATCATGTTGGTTCGCCTTCTCTACGCTAGCCGCGCGGCTGATCCCCAAAACTCTGAAGCCACAGATGCCATTCTGGCCCAGTCACGCAGCCACAACCCGGCATGCGGCATCACCGGCATTCTGTGCTACGGCGGCGGCATCTTTTTGCAGGCTCTGGAGGGTGGGCGCACGGCGGTCAACGCGCTCTACAAACTGATCCTCAACGATCTGCGTCACCAAGACGTGATTTTGTTGAGTTACGAAGAAATCAGCGAGCGCAAGTTTGGCGGCTGGACCATGGGGCAGGTCAACGCGGCCAAGCTCAACACCTCCATCTTGCTCAAATACTCAGAGCGACCAGAGCTCGACCCTTATGGCATGTCTGGTGCCATGTCCATGGCTTTGTTGCAGGAACTGATGGCGACAGCGTCCATCGTCGGCCGTTCCTGACGCCTTGGACACGCTTCTTGTCGGCTGCGATTTTTCCAGTAGCCCCAGCCGCCGCAAACCCATCGTTTTTGCCACGGGCCAGTTGCACCGCGGTCGGGTTCAGTTGGCGCAACTGGAGCGGGTTGAAACGCTGGAAGATTTTTCGCTCTGGTTGACGCAAGACCGTGCTTGGGTCGGCGCTTTTGATTTACCCTTTGGTTTGCCGCGTGAGCTGGTGGCCACGCTGGGTTGGCCGGACGATTGGCTGGCTTGCATGCAGCACTACGCCAGCTTGAGTCGGCCCGAGATTCGCAACAGCTTCGCGGCCTTTTGCAATGCCCGGCCCGCGGGTCAAAAATTTGCGCACCGCGCCACCGATAGACCGGCTGGCTCCAGCAGTTCCATGAAGTGGGTGAATCCACCCGTCGCTTACATGCTGCATGCGGGTGTACCGCGTTTGATTGCCGCCGGCGTGCAACTGCCCGGCTTGGGTGCGCCTGCTCTTGCGGCGTCCGCGACTGCCCGCATTGCTCTGGAGGCTTACCCAGGTTTGTTGGCGCGTGAACTGCTTCAGCCGGCGGGCCAGTCGGCTGTGAGCAGCAAAACCCGCAGCTACAAGAACGACGCCAAGGCCTTGCAAACGCCTGATCGACTGATCGCCCGCAAAGACATGCTGACGGCGCTGGAGCACGGTCAAACGCGGCTGGGACTGCGCCTCAAGCTGACGCATGCGCAGCGCGATCGTCTGGTGGATGACGCCACCGGCGATTCGCTGGATGCCGTGCTGTGCCTGGTGCAGGCGGCTTGGGCGCAGCAACAGCACTTGGATGGCAAGCCTCGCTACGGTCTGCCAGAAGCGGTTGATCCGCTCGAAGGCTGGATTGTGTCGGCTTGATGCGCTGAGAACAGGACGCATGATGACAGGGCGATATGGGGTCGGACTGCTGCTGCTGATGCTGGCCTTGCCTGCGACATCCAAACCAGCCGCCGAGTCGACGCCATGGCAGGGCGTGGTCACGCGCGTGGTGGATGGCGACACAGTGCACGTGCGACCGGTCGAGGGCGGGGCCGTGCACAAGATTCGGCTCGTAGGCATGGACGCGCCTGAAATTTGTCAGGCCGGCGGCGAGGCGGCGCGGACCGCTTTGAACGAACGCATTCTCCAACGGCTGGTGACGGTCAAGTTGCAAGGCGTCGATGTCTATGGCCGCGACCTGGCGCTGATCTATCTGAGTCAAGAAGATGTAGGGCAGTGGATGGTGCAGCGCGGTCACGCTTGGTCCAGCCGCTACCGACAAGACAGTGGTCCTTATGCCCAAGAAGAAGACAACGCCAAACTGTTAGGCCGGGGACTCTTTGCCCAGATGCCGGCCGAGTACCCGCGAGATTTCAGACGCCGTCACGGCCATTGTCCTTACCAGCGCTGAGCCAGTGCTTCAGCGGTCACGCGGCGCTGCTGACAAAAAAGAGGCGATCAGCCCCGACATTTGGGTGGACCGCAAGGCCGCCAGTAAGACGCCAGTGACGGAAATAAGCCGCCAGGGTTTGGCAATGACCACCAGCGCACCAACGCCAGCAGCCAGACCGATCAGTTTCAGGGGGTTGGCGTGCGCGTAATTCTCGACCATCGGCTGCACCACGTCCACGGCCAAACTGGCCGGATGAGAGCGCCACCAGCCCGAGGCGGTTCGCCGCGCGACACGCCAGAGTCCGTTGAAGCCTGAGGAATGCCTCCGGCTTGAGCGCGATGCGCCGGCCGCAGACGCATCACCTGATTCAGCAGGCCTTGCTGGCGCGCCATCTGAAGTGTTGTCGTGGCGATGCTCGCGTTGGTCTCGGTGCATGCTCTGGACGATCGCACGCCGGCTGGCTGCCAGACGTTGCTGCGGTGGCGGCTTCATTCTGCGGCCTCACGCAAGGCGCGTAAGTCACTGTCAATTTGCGCTTTGAGCTCGGTGAAACGCTCGATGTCGACCGGTGTTCGGGCTTTCAAAAAAGCCAGCAACGTCAACAGCAAGACCACACCCGGAACCGCAACCAAGGCCCAATGAAATTGATTCAAAGCACCGAACATGAGCGCGATGCCAGAAAAAAGAACAAACACCAAAGCCCCCAAAGCCACCAGCGCCCAAGCCAGCCCACGCTGCAACCAATCTGCGACAAGCCCAGAGGTCTCTTGGTGCGTCAGTTCAACATAAGCCGCAATGTGATCAGCGATCAGGTCAGGGCGCTTGATCAGGGTGGCGAAAAGGGGGTGCAGCATAAATAGAGGGTGGCAGTCTGAGCAGGATCAAGGCAGATCAGTAGCGCTTGTTGTTCCGGGCTGCGGCCACCAACAGCGCGACTGTAGCGCCCACGGCTGCGGCGATCAGCACCGAGCGCATCGGTTGCTCGCTGACGTACTTGGTGGTGATACCGGCGTAACGGGCCATCGATTCTTCAGCTTTGTGCTTGGCTTCGGTGGCCAATTCCATGCTCTGGCGGGCTAATTTTTGGGCTGTGTCGGCCAGTTTGTCGACCATCGGATCGACGTTGCCACGCAGTTCGCGGATCTTGCCTTCGGCTTGGTCGAAGGCTTCTTTGGCGTAGCTGCGTGACAGCTCAGTCGCTTGGACTGTTGCTTGCAGGGCTTCGTCACGGGTAGCGCGGGCGGCTTGGGTTGCGGCGTTGGTGGTGGTCATGGTAAATCCTTCGGACGGTGTGGGTTGATTGAACCAGATGAGGCAGCAAAGCTGCGCCAGCCAATGTGTCGAGAAAGCCTCTGCGATCGGCGTCAAATCCTATGCGCTGATTCGGCAGAGTGCTGGAGGCGACGTCTGGCTTTCAGTTTAGGACGCTCTTGTGATGAGTTTCATCGGTGAGCTGCGGGTCACTTTGTCAGCGCATGCGCGCAGACCTTGTAGGACATCGACTTGCTGATCGTGCGCTCAGCGCGTCTTCGGCAAGTTGGCGCGAATGTGCGTGCCCTGGCCAGGGCTCGATTCAATCAGGAATTTCCCACCTGCGGTTTCAACGCGATGCAGCATGCCGGCGAGTCCGTGGCTGCTTGTCGCGATTTTGTCGACATCAAAACCCTGGCCGTTGTCACGGACTTCAATGATGACTTGGTCTTCGGAGCTGCTCAGCGTGATGTCAGCATGGCTGGCCAGGGCGTATTTGCTCATGTTCGTCAGCGACTCCTGGACCAGCCGGTAGACCGTGAGTTGGGCGGAACCGCCCAGCTCGACCGACTCGAATGAGGTTGTGAGGTCGATGCCTGAGCGATCGGCAAACTCACGCGTGAGGATTTCAAGGGAGGCCACCAGCCCCAGGTGCGAGAGTGAAGACGGCCGTAAGTCTTCAACAATCCGCCGCTTGAGAGCAATACCGCTGTTGAGGGTGCTGATCAGGTGCTCGATGCGCTCGTTGGCTTCGGGCAAGCTGCCGCCCAAACGCGATCGGATGCGCGCCACATCCAGCTTGGCGGCGGTGAGCAGGGCACCGAGTTCGTCATGCAGTTCGCGCGCCAAATGGCCGCGTTCATCTTCCCGCACCTCTTGCAAGTAGGTGGCCAGCTGGGCGAGTTTGGCGGTGCGGTCGCGCACCTGCGCTTCCAGTCGATCACGCTCGTTGAGCAGGGCCAGTTTCTCGCGTGTAACGGCTGCCAGCAGGGCCTCGGTCTGCAGCAGGTACATGTAAAAAGCCAACAGGCCACTCAGGCTGATGGCGGCAATGCCAGTGCGTGAGAGCAACAGTGAGCTGTTGATCTGCTGGTGCGCGGCCTCCATGTTCAGCAAGCTGGCAGTCATGAGCTTTTCGGACTGAACCCGGATAGCGTCCATGTGCTGCTTGCCAACGTCGGTGGTCAGTATGAACTTCCAAGCGTCGTCGTTGCCAATTTTTCGCATCTGCACGCTCAAGTCGAGCTCACTTTGTTTTCGGTTGATGTGCATCGCCATCAATTCAAACTCGGCTAACTCCTCTGGTTGGTTGGCCAGCACCTGGCGCAGTTGTCCCAAATTTTCTCCGAGTTGGGCCAAGGCGCTTTCATAAGGCTGAAGGTACTTATCATCGCCTGTCAGCAAAAAACCACGCGTGCCGGTCTCTGCGTCCAGCATGGTGCTCATGAGTTTGCCGACTGATTGGCGGGCAATCTCGGCTTCTTGAATCTTCGTGGTGGCTTGCGAGGAGGCGTGAAAACTGGCCTCATTGACCGAAATCAATATGGCCGCGGCCAAGATGGCGAGCGGCAAGCTGATGGCCATCTTTGGGATGGAAAACTGCTTCAAGGTGAGCTCCAGTTAAAAGTGGGTGAATTATTCGTCAATAATGAAAGGCTGCAGAAATTAGATGATCTCTGCCAATGAT
This sequence comes from Polaromonas sp., assembly GCA_041442125.1. Taxonomy (GTDB): domain Bacteria; phylum Pseudomonadota; class Gammaproteobacteria; order Burkholderiales; family Burkholderiaceae_C; genus Polaromonas. The sequence continues at coordinate 47,355 of JASDRC010000016.1, forward strand.
CAGCTGTGAAAAATGGCATTGGCGCAGACAATAGGTATTCTCGAAAGACGTTGAAATGATAAAAATAGGTATTGTTGACGACCATGCGATTGTTCGCTCCGGACTCAAGCAGTTCTTTTCGGACCACGTCGATCTGCGGGTCGTTGGTGAAGCTGCCAGCGGCCGTGAAGCGATTGACTTGGTGCGCAACGTCGAGCTGGATATTTTGGTCATGGACTTGTCCATGCCCGGCCAAAGCGGCATTGACGCTTTGGCCATGATTCGTGCCAAGGCACCGGATGTCGGTATCTTGATTTTAAGTGGCTATCCTGAAGAACATTACGCGGTGAATTTGATTCGGCAAGGTGCCAGTGGCTACTTGAACAAAGAATGCGACCCGACCGAGATCGTCAACGCCATTCGTGTCATTTCCCTGGGCAAACGTTACATCACACCAGCGGTTGCCGAACTGCTGGCGCAGCAACTCAATCGGCCGCATGACATTGCGGCGCATGAGCAGTTGTCGGAGCGTGAATTTCAAGTTTTTCTGAAACTTGCCAAGGGTGAAACCGCTGGTGACATTGCGAAGGCGCTGTCTTTGAGCGTGAAGACAGTGAGCACCTACCGGACCCGCGTGATGGAAAAAATGAGCCTGTCGTCAAACAGTGACCTGACTTATTACGCCCTCAAAAACAAGCTGATCGACTGACCGCGCTACCCCTCGGTGAGTTGGCACTGCTCGAGGCAGTAGCTCACCAAGGCGTCAATTTCGTTGGACTTGTCGAAGACAGCGTCGACCCCCAGTTGCGCGCAGCGATGGCGAATGTCAGCTGTGGCGTAGTTGCTCAGTACAATCACTTTTTGCTGCGGCTGACGACCCTGGCAAGCCTCCAGCACGCCCAAGCCAGTGCCTTGCCGAAGAAATAAATCCACGATGGCCAGGTTCCATGCCCCCTGATTTTGGGTCAACCACTGCCGGCCTTCTAGTTCGGTTTCTGCGGTCCCTACCGATTGAACGCAGGTCAGCTCTTCGAGTGTGCCGATCAGGTTTTCCCTGATCGTGGCGTTGTCTTCAACGATAAAAGTCTTCAGTCTCACTTGATGTCCAGTAGTCGTGACGGCTGGGTTTCAGCGCTCATTCGACTATCGAAGAGCGCTTGGTATGAGCCTTGGGTCATTCGTGTTTCGTCATGTATCAACGATGAATTTTGACAGTGACTTGACGGCGAAGATGTAGGGCAATATCTACACTTTTGACGCGTGTTGCTTAAATAATAAAAAAGTTCAATCGACATTAGCACCGTGACGGGTGTGATCCAAGCCGCAAACTTGGCAAGTGGCTTGCCGTTGGGCGCCCATCTCTGTCCAGCGCATGTGCCGCGCGTCCAGCATCAGCAATCGGCCGGCCAGCGACTCACCGAAACCACACAACAACTTCAGCGCCTCGGCCGCTTGCATGCTGCCAACCATGCCGACCAGCGGGGCGAAAACGCCCATGGTGGCGCAGTCGGCTTCCGCGGGTGCTTCGGCCTCAGGAAACAAGCAGGCGTAGCAGGGGGCTGAGGCTTGGCGCACGTCAAAGACAGAGACCTGACCATCGAGTTGCAGCGCCGCGCCCGACACCAGCGGTTTAGCGTGGCGTACGCAGGCCCGGTTGATGGCGTGGCGCGTTTGAAAATTGTCGGTGCAGTCGAGCACCACATCGGCTTGTTGTACCAGCTCGTTCAGCAGCCCGTCGTCTGCGCGTTGCGTCACGGCGCTGACCTGCACATCGGGATTGATCTGCGCAATCGCCTCAGCGATCGACAGTGCTTTGAACTGGCCAATGCGCGCCGTGGTGTGCGCGATCTGCCGTTGCAAGTTGGTGGCTTCGACGCGGTCGTGGTCTACCACCGTGATGCGGCCAACCCCCGCGCTGCCTAAATAAAGCGCAGCCGGTGAACCCAGCCCGCCCGCGCCAATAATCAGCGCATGCGCTGCCAGCAGTCGAGTCTGACCGTCAATGCCAATCTCATCGAGCAAAATATGCCGCGAGTAACGCAGCAGCTGAGCATCATTCATAAAAACAAAACCAGGGCCGTGGCTGGCCCTTGGCTTCAGTTCTCTTTTTTAGCTTGTTTGCGCTCAACCATGGTCTTGCTGACGATGACCGGTTGGCCCTTGAGGTGGTTCAGGGCTTGCATCAGCGGGAAGTCTTTGTCGCTGCCGAACTCGGGCGCTCGGCGTTGCTCAGGGGTCTTGCGTGATTCTTCTTCAAGCCGTTTCATGGCTTCTTCGCGTGCTTTTTCACGCTCTGGGTCTTTGACCTCAGCGCCTTGCCCGCTGTTCAGGTGTTTTTCCAAGTCGGCTTCACGCGTGCGCAAAACGGCAAACGGACTGCCTTCCAGCGTGTCATCGACCATCACGTCAGGAATGATGCCGGTAGCCTGGATCGACTTGCCGCTAGGGGTGAAGTAGCGTGCCGTGGTGAGCTTCAGACCTGTGTCTGGGCCTAGCGGGCGGACCGTTTGCACGGAGCCCTTACCGAATGTCTGGTTGCCCATGATGGTGGCGCGTTTGTAGTCTTGCAGTGCGCCGGCCACGATCTCACTGGCCGAGGCAGAGCCTTCATTCACCAGCACCACAAGCGGCACGGTTTTCAGGGCCGCCGGCAGGCGTTTCAGCGGATCGGCACCGCGGCGAGCATAAAACTCAGGCGATGCTTTGTAAGTGAACTTGCTTTCGGCGAGTTGGCCGTTGGTCGACACCACGGTGACGTTCTCGGGCAAGAAAGCCGCAGACACCGCCACGGCAGCGTCCAGCAAGCCACCCGGGTCGTTGCGCAAATCAAGCACCAAACCTTTCAGGTTGGGTTCCTGTTTGTAAATCTGCTCCATCTTGGTGACGAAATCCTCGACCGTGCGCTCTTGGAACTGGCTCAGACGAATCCACGCATAGCCTGGCTCAATGACTTTGCTGCGAACCGACTGGGTGCGAATTTCTTCACGCGTGATGGAGACTGGGAAGGTGCGGTTCTCGTCTTTGCGGAAGATCGTCAGCATCACTTTGGTTTGTGGCTCGCCGCGCATTTTCTTGACGGCGTCATTCAGGCTCATGCCTTTGACAAAGCTGTCGTCAATTTTGGTGATCAGGTCGTTGGGTTTGAGGCCAGCTCGGTCGGCAGGCGAGCCTTCGATCGGTGAGACCACCTTGACCAGGCCATCTTCTTGGCTGATCTCAATACCAACGCCGACAAATCGGCCACTGGTGCCTTCACGGAATTCCTTGAAGGACTTCTTGTCGAAATAAACCGAGTGCGGGTCGAGGCTGGCGACCATGCCTGCAATGGCATCAGTGATGAGCTTTTTCTCGTCGACAGGCTCGACATAGTCGCTCTTGACCATGCCGAAAACAGCGGCCAGTTGTTGCAATTCTTCAAGCGGCAGAGGCGCCATCCCGCCACGCGCTACCGCCTGTAGTTGCACGGTGGTCAACGCGCCGGCAATGGCGCCCACCGAAATCCAACCTGCTACCTTGAGTTTTTGACCCATAAAAAAATACCTTCGTTGGCCTTGCCCTCCAAGGCGTTACAACACGCGTTGTACAAGCCTAGGGCAAGAGTGTGGATCAATATACACCTTGGAGAAAAGCCCTGCGATGGAGTTCCGCAGGAAAACTGAAGAAGCTCAAAACAGCTGGTCGAAACCGGCTGTTTTTACACAGTTGTTACAGACTTCCGTGATTCAAGCTGATTCCTTAGCTTTTGCCTTGCGCGGCCACCGCGGCAGCGGCTTTGGCAATCGCTTCGGTGTCGCCCAAGTAGTAGTGGCGAATCGGTTTCAGATCGGCATCCAGCTCATAGACCAGCGGAATGCCATTGGGAATATTCAGCCCAACGATGTCAGCGTCTGACATGTTGTCCAAGTACTTGACCAGCGCCCGGATGGAGTTGCCGTGGGCCGCCATCACAATGCGTTTACCAGCCTTGATGGCGGGCGCGATGGATTCAGTCCAGAGCGGCATGACTCGGGCCACGGTGTCCTGTAGGCACTCTGTCAACGGTACTTGTTCTGGCGCCAGCTTGGCGTAGCGCGGGTCCCTGCGTTCGCAGCGCTCGTCGTCCGGCGTCAGGGCTGGTGGTGGTACGTCGTAGCTGCGGCGCCAGACCAGCACTTGCTCATCGCCGAATTTTTTAGCCGTTTCGGCTTTGTTCAGCCCTTGCAACGCACCGTAATGACGCTCGTTCAGACGCCAGCTGTGGACCACGGGCAACCAAGTGCGGTCCATCTCGTCGAGCACATGCCAGAGGGTGCGGGTCGCCCGTTTAAGCAGGCTGGTGTAAGCCACGTCGAACTCGTAATGTTCATTTTTGAGCAGTTGGCCAGCGCTCAGGGCTTGGGCGATGCCGGTCGGCGTCAGGTCGACGTCGGCCCAGCCGGTGAAGCGGTTTTCAAGATTCCAGGTGGACTCGCCGTGGCGGATAAGCACTAATTTGTACATGAGCGGACGTTCGAAAAAAATCGGGTTGCAGGGGATTGAGCACAGACTTGCTGCCGGCGTTTCGTCCTCCATTCTAAAATGAGTGCTTAACTGCCCAACGGCACAACACTAAAAGGCTTAAAAGTGAAATTTCTGATCGACAACTGGATGCTGATTTCCGTCGCGCTGGCCGCGGGCGGCCTGCTGGTTTGGCCCTTGGTCGCCGCCGGCACGGCTGCCGGAAACCTCAGTGCTGCGGCTGCAGTGCAATTGATCAACCGCGAAAAAGCCGTGGTCATCGACGTCGGCGAGCCGAATGAGTTCGCCGCTGGCCACGTCGCCAATTCGAAGAACATTCCCTTTGGCCAGCTTGAAGACCGCTTGGCCAGCACGGTCAAGAACAAAGCTTTACCGCTTATTTTTCTGTGCCCGGTGGGTGCTCGCGCAGGTCGCGCCGTGGCCGTGGCCCAAAAACTTGGCTACGCCCAGGCCCAAAGCTTGAGCGGCGGACTCAGAGCCTGGCGCGAAGCCAATTTACCTGTTGAAAAGGCATGAGCATGCAAGTCGTCAAAATTTACACCACGGGTTCTTGCCCTTATTGCATCCAAGCCAAGGCGCTTTTAAAGCAGCGCGGCGTTGTGGAACTCGACGAAGTGCGCGTTGACATGCTTGCGGGCGAACGCGAAAAAATGATGCAGATCACCGGTCGCCGCAGCGTGCCACAGATCTTCATCGGCAGCACGCATGTGGGCGGCTGCGACGATCTGGTCGCGCTGGATGGCCGCGGCGGTCTGCTGCCCTTGCTGAGCGCGGCTTGAGTTTCAGCCGATCCGTCCGTTCATAATCATTCAGCCTGCACGGCCTTCACAGGCCGCAGGCATTCCTTTTTTAGTTTGTTGAAAGAGCACCATGGCCGAAGCCAACCTTGACCCTGTTTTCCAGATTCAGCGCGTTTACCTCAAAGATATCTCGCTGGAGCAACCTAATTCGCCCGCGATCCTGCTCGACCCGGAACAACCTAGCGTGGACATCCAGCTGGGTGTTGAAACATCGCCTGTCGCCGACGGTCTATTCGAAGTGACCGTGACCGCGACCGTGCACACCAAAATCAATGACAAGACGGTGTTTTTGGTGGAAGCCAAGCAAGCCGGCATTTTTGAAGTGCGCAACGTCGAGGCCGATCAACTCGGATCGATCCTTGGCATCGCTTGCCCACAAATCGTCTATCCCTACCTGCGTGGCAACGTCGCTGACGTGATTCAGCGCGGTGGTTTCCCGCCTGTGCATCTGGCTGAAATCAACTTTCAAGCGATGTTCCTGCAACAGCAAGCCGATGCCGCTGCTGCTCAAGCTGCACCGCAGATCATTGTTTAAGTTTTGATTTATTTTCCACTCTTGAACACTGGCGTGCTTGCAGGGCAGGGCGCCGCATGAAGATTCTGGTCATCGGCGCAGGCGCATGGGGCACGGCATTGGCTGTTTCGGCCAACCTCAAAACAGTGGCTGGACAAACGGCGCATGAGGTGTCGCTGTGGGCCCGCAACGCAGCCTTGGTCGAGACCGTGCAATCGACTCGCCAAAACGAGCGCTATTTGCCAGGCATCACGCTGGCCCCTAGCCTGCAGGTGCTGGGCGGCTCGGACGCTTCTTTAGAAGCGGCTCTGGTTGGACAAGACCTGATTGTTATCGCCACGCCGATCGCTGGCGTGCGCGGCGTGCTCCAGCGTCTGCAACAAGCCCAAGTGCGCGTGCCGGTGGCTTGGTTGAGCAAGGGCTTTGAGGCGCCGCTGGCTGCGGTGGCTGGCGCTGCACCGGCCGCCTTGTCCGGCGTGGGTTTGCTGGTCCACGAGATCCTGGCGCAAGTGGCTCCCGACTTGCTGGCCGGCGTTCTGAGTGGCCCCAGTTTTGCGCGTGAAGTGGCGGCGGGTCAACCGACGGCACTGGTCGCAGCGAGTGACCATGCCGACGTCCGGGCGGCGCTGGTCGAGGCTTTTCACAGCGACACCTTGCGGGTCTACGCCAGCGACGATATCGTCGGTGTTGAAGTCGGTGGCGCCGTTAAAAACGTGCTGGCAATTGCGACTGGTTTTTGCGATGGTTTGAAGCTCGGTCTGAATGCCCGTGCCGCGCTCATCACCCGCGGCTTGGCCGAGATGAGCCGTCTCGGCGTCGCGCTCGGCGCTCAAAACGAAACCTTCACCGGTTTGTCCGGTTTGGGTGACTTGGTGCTCACCGCCACCGGTGACTTGAGCCGCAACCGCCAAGTCGGTTTGTTGTTGGCGCAAGGTCAAACGCTGGCGCAAGCGGTGGCCTCATTGGGGCATGTTGCCGAAGGCGCTTACTGCGCCCGGACAGTGGTGCAGCGGGCTCAGGCGCTCGGCATTGAAATGCCGATTTCCGAGGCCGTCGTCGCCTTGCTGGACGGCGAAGTCACACCCGTGCAGGCAGTGGCCTCGCTGATGGAGCGCAGCGCCACCGTTGAGCAAAGCTGAAGCCTGCCGGGCTGGCCTCTAGGCGGCTCAAATTTCCAGGTTGTCGATCAGCCGCGTCATACCGAGCCTGGCGGCGCCCAGCACCACCAAGGGTTCTGTGCCGAGCGGGCCGGCTTGCGGGTGGGGGTTCAACAAATCTGCACGCTTGCGCACTGTCAGGTAATCCGGCTTCCAGCCGCGCCGCGCCAGCGCTTGCATGGCCGCCGCTTCGAGTGCCGGCAGGTCGACCGCTTGGGCGTTGCTGGCGGCTTGGCCCAAGGCTGTCAGCGCCATCGACAGTTGCACCGCTTCTGTACGCTCAGCAGGGCTGAGGTAGCTGTTACGAGAAGACAAGGCCAAGCCGTCATCAGCGCGTTGCGTTTCACCGGCCATGATCACGATCGGCAGGGCAAATTGCTGCACCATGCGGCGGATCACCATGACCTGTTGGTAGTCCTTTTTGCCAAAAGCTGCGATGCCCTCTGGCTTACCGGCAAAGACACAGGAAAAAAGCTTCAGCACGACGGTGCTGACACCAATGAAAAAACCGGGCCTGAAGTGCCCTTCCAAAATATCCGCCAGTTCCGAGGCTGGGTGCATCTTGTAGGTTTGCGGTTCGGGGTAGAGCTCTTTTTCGCGCGGTGCAAACAGCACGTTGCAGCCGGCTTCTTTCAGGCGCTGTGCATCGGTGTCCAGCGTGCGCGGGTAGCTGTCGAAATCCTCATGCGGCGCGAACTGCAAACGGTTCACAAAAATACTGGAGACGGTGACGTCACCCAAAGCCGAAGCCTGCTTGACCAACGCGATGTGACCGTCATGCAGATTGCCCATGGTTGGCACGAAAGCCGGCCGCCGATAGGCACTCAGGTGCTGGCGCAAGTCGGCAATGGTGTGAACAATATGCATCAAAAAATCCTAAAGCCAGAGAGATTAAAAATTAAAAACTTTAGTCAGCGACTGGCCAGCAATGACCAAGCGACTACCAGGCGTGCAAGGCGTCAACCGGAAAACTGCCTTCTTTGACGGCTTTGACATAAGCCTCCATAGCCCCTCGCACGTTGCCGGCGTCGTCCATGAAGTTGCGCACAAAGCGTGGCATTTTCCCCAGGTTGATGCCGAGCATGTCGTGCAGCACCAGCACTTGACCGGCGGTGTCTTTGCCGGCGCCAATGCCGATGGTCGCGCAGCGCGTGAGTTCGGCCGTCAGGGCGGCGGCAACGGCGGCCGGCACCATTTCAAGCACTACCATGGCGGCCCCGGCGTCTTGCAGTTCATGCGCGTGCTGCTTCATTAGCGCGGCAGATTCGTCGGTTTTCCCTTGTACCCGGTAGCCGCCCAGCGCATGCACGGTTTGCGGCGTCAGCCCGAGGTGCGCGCAGACCGGAATCCCGCGCTCGACCAAAAAGCGCACGGTCTCGGTGGTCCAGCCGCCGCCCTCTAACTTGACCATGTGCGCACCGGCTTGCATCAGCACGCTGGCGCTGCGAAAAGCCTGCTCACGCGACTCGTGGTAACTGCCGAAGGGCAGGTCGCCAATCAACCAAGCCGTGCTTTGCGAGCGACGCAGGCCGTTGGCGACGCATTCGGTGTGGTGGCGCATGGTTTCTAGCGACACACCGACGGTGCTGGTCAGACCTTGGCAGACCATGCCGAGCGAATCGCCGACCAAAATGCATTCGATGCCAGCGGCGTCCGCCACGGCGGCAAAAGTCGCGTCATAGGCCGTCAGCATGGTGATTTTTTCGCCCTGTTGATGCATCTCGCGTAAGCGCGGCAAGCTGACGGGTTTACGGTGTGCCGTCGTGTTAGCGGGCGGCAACGTGCCGTAAGGGGTGGCTGAAGGCGTGGCGGTGCTGTTCATCAGTACGAGTCCTTAATTTAGCGAGAGTCTAACCAGCTTGTGGCTGGCGGTGCGGGGCGATGGTGCGCGCCCTGGCCAAGGGCGGCAAGCGACTTCAGCGCACTTCGGGGGCAGCGCGGCTCATGCCCAGACGTTCCAGCAGTTTCACGTCGGCGTCAGTGTCGGGGTTGCCGGTGGTCAGCAGCTTGTCACCATAAAAGATGGAGTTGGCGCCGGCCAAGAAACACAGGGCCTGAACACCGTCGCCCATTTGCTGGCGACCGGCCGACAGGCGCACCCGTGCTTTGGGCATGGTGATGCGCGCCACGGCGATGGTGCGGACAAATTCAAACGGGTCCAAGTCGGCCTGATTCGCCAGCGGCGTGCCTTCGACTTTGACCAGGTTGTTGATCGGTACCGACTCGGGATAGGGCGTCAAATTGGCCAGCTCGGCGACCAGGCCGGCGCGTTGGCGGCGTGTTTCGCCCATACCGACGATGCCGCCGCAGCAGACCTTGACGCCGGCGCTGCGCACCCGCGCCAGCGTGTCAAGCCGGTCTTGGTAGTCGCGGGTGGTGATGATGTCGCCGTAAAAATCGGGTGCGCTGTCGAGGTTGTGGTTGTAGTAGTCCAGGCCGGCGCTTTGCAGAGTTTGGGCGTGGCCGTCTTCCAACATGCCCAGCGTGGCGCAGGTTTCCAAGCCCAGCGCCTTGACGGTGCGCACCAACTCGGCGACTTTTTCAATGTCGCGGTCTTTCGGTGAGCGCCAGGCGGCACCCATGCAAAAGCGGGTCGCACCAGCGACTTGCGCGGCCTTGGCCGCCAGCAAAACCTCAGCCGGCTCCATCAGCTTGCTGGCTTCGACGCCGGTGTCGTAGCGGGCGGCTTGCGGGCAGTAGCCGCAGTCTTCGGCACAGCCGCCGGTTTTCACCGACAGCAGCGTGGCAAATTCAATGTGCGTTGGGTTGAAGTTCTCACGGTGCACTATTTGGGCTTGGTGCATCAGCTCCGGAAAGGGCAGGTTCAGCAGCGCTTCAATGGCGTCAACACTCCAACGGCCAGCCTCTTTGGGGGCAGCGGGTCGCGGTGGGTGAAAAGCGAGGGGTTGGGTCAAAACAGCGGACATGACTAGGGGGGCTCCAGAATGATTGTGCGGTTGGGGCTCGCCAACCTGAGTCGGCGATTTTACCCAGCCTTGAGACCGTCGGACAGCTCACGCAGATGCGGACTTGGCCAGCGCCGTCAGCGCTTGCACCAAGCGGTCCACATCGGCTTCGGTGTGGGCGGCAGACAAGGCGATGCGCAAGCGCGCCGTGCCTTCGGCCACGGTCGGCGGACGGATCGCCGGCACCCACAAACCGCGTTCGCGCAGGCCTTGCATGACGGCCAGCGCAGCGTCGTTGGGGCCGATCATCAGTGGTTGAATGGCGGTCGATGAGACACCGAGTTGCCAAGTGCTGCCTTGCAGACCTTGCGCCAGACCCGTCTGCAGACGCGCAATCAGTCGCTGCAGCTGCTCGCGCCGCCACTCGTCACGCTCAATCAGGTGCAGGCTGGTTTGCAAGGCGCTGGCCAACATCGCGGGTGCGGCGGTAGCAAAAATATAACTGCGGGTTTTTTGTAGCAACCATTCCACCAGCGCGTCGCTGCCCGCGACAAAAGCCCCGGCCACGCCTGCCGCCTTGCCGAGTGTGGCCATGTACAAAATACGTGGCGAAGCCAGTTCACCCGCCAAGCCGAAGTGGGCCAAACAGCCGCGTCCTTGCGGCCCCAGCACACCAAAGCCGTGCGCATCGTCGAGCAGCAGCAAGGCGTCGTGGCGTTCGCACAGCGCCAACAGCGCCGGCACATCGGCGACATCACCGTCCATGCTGAACACGGCGTCGCTGATGACGAGTTTGTGCGCAGCCGAGCTGCTGGCGAGTTGTTGTGCCAGCGCCGCCATGTCGGCATGCGCATAGCGGTGAATCTGCGCGCCAGACAGTCGCGCGCCGTCGATCAGACAGGCGTGATTCAGCGCATCCGAAAAAATCGCGTCACCCTTGCCCACCAGTGCCGGCACGATGCCGATGTTGGTGGCGTAGCCCGCGTAAAAATAAAGCGCACGCGGCAGGCTCACAAAGCTGGCCAGCGCGTGTTCCAGCGCGTCGTTGGCGGCGCTGTGGCCGCTGACCAAGGGCGAGCCACCCGAGCCGACGCCATGCGCACGTGCCCCGTCGCAGGCGGCTTGCACCAGAGCCGGGTGATTGGCCAGCCCCAGGTAGTCGTTGCTGCAAAAAGCCAACAGGCGCTCGCCGTTGACGCGCAGATAAGCCCCTGCTTCGGGTACCACCACTTGGCGTTGGCGGCGCAAATGCGTGCCGTCCAGTTCACGCAGGCGTGCTGGAAATTCGTCCAGCCAAGAGCCGGTCAATGCTGGGGTCTCCGTGTTGCTCACAGCGTTGCTCTCGGCGGCGTGGCTTGCCATGCCAGCGGAATCTCAAGGTTCAGCTGCCGGGCGTCAGGCTGTGCCTGGTGCGGGATGCTGGCCAACAGCGGTGCCTGGAGTTGGTCCTGTAAAAAAGCGATGTTGTCGGCTTGCGCCAGCATGGTCGGGTCGACATGGTTCGCCACCCAGCCGGCCAGCGTCAAGCCGCGTGCGCGAATCGCCCAGGCCGACAGCAAGGCGTGGTTCAGGCAACCCAGCCGCAGACCGACGACCAGCACCACCGGCAAGTCCAACGCTTGGGCCAAGTCGGCGCCGGTTTCGGTGGCCGACAGCGGCACCATGAAGCCGCCTGCGCCTTCGACCAAAACCGCATCGGCGCGCGCCAGCAATTGGCGGTGGCAAGCGACCAAGTGGGGGATGGAAATCGTCACACCGGCGCGCGCCGCCGCAATGTGCGGCGACAGCGGATCTGCCAGCAACACCGGGTTGTCGAGCTCGGGCGGCACACGGCAGTTGGAGGCCGCGCGCAAGGCCAGCACGTCGTCGTTGGCCTGTACGCCGTCGACCAGCGCGGTGCCGGCCGCCACCGGCTTCATGCCGACGACGCGCGGGTAATGCCTAGCCAGCGCGTGCAACAGCGCCGCACTCACCAGCGTTTTGCCAACGCCGGTGTCGGTGCCGGTGACAAAGATCGAAAATTTTTGCCGCTCAAGCATGGGTGTTGTCTTCTGCCAATGTGGCCTCTAGTGCGGTCAGAGCCCCGCGTGCCAAGTGGCTGGCAGTGGCCTCGTCCATCACATACGGCGGCATGGCGTAAATTGTCTTGCCAATCGGCCGCAGCAGCACGCCGTTGGCCATGGCGTGTTGCTGGTAGGCCCGCGAAAAAGTAGGCGACGTTGTGTCCACATCCCAAGCCCAAATCATGCCGAGTTGCCGTGCATTTCGGATGCGTGCATGGCCGGTCAAGGGTGCGAAGGCTTGGCTGATGGTCTTGGCTAAGGTGATGTTGTTGGTCAGCACATCGTTTTTTTCGAACAGTTCCAGCGTGGCCAGCGCGGCGCGGCAGGCCAGCGGATTGCCAGTGTAAGAGTGGGAATGCAAAAAACCGCGCGCCACATCGTCGTCGTAAAAGGCCTGGTAGACCGTGTCGGTGGTTAGCACGGCGGAGAGCGGCAACGTGCCGCCGGTCAGCCCTTTCGACAGGCAGATGAAGTCGGGCCGAATGCCGGCTTGCTGGTGCGCAAACATCGTTCCTGTGCGGCCAAAGCCGGTGGCAATTTCATCGACCACCAGATGCACCTCATAACGGTCGCACAGCGCACGCACTTGCTGCAAATAACTGGCGTCGTACATGGCCATGCCGGCGGCACACTGCACCATCGGCTCGACAATCAGCGCCGCCGTGTTGGCGTGGTTCGCCTCCAGCCAGACTTGCAGCGCTGTGGCGGCGCGCGTAGCCACGTGGGCGGCACTTTCACCCGGCTGCGCTGAACGTGCGTCGGGGCTGGGCACGGTGGCCGCCAGCCGCACCAGCGGTGCGTAGGCTTGGCGAAAAAGCGCGATGTCGGTGACCGCCAGCGCGCCCACGGTTTCACCGTGATAACCGCCCGCCAAACCGACAAAGCAGCACTTCTCAGGCCGGCCGCTGTTGCGCCAGTAATGGGCGCTCATCTTCAAAGCGATTTCGGTGGCCGCAGCGCCGTCGCTGGCGTAAAAGGCATGGCCCAGACCGGTCAGTTGGCCGAGTTTTTCGGACAGTTCGACAACGGGCTCATGGGTAAATCCCGCCAGCATGACGTGGTCGAGCTGCTCCAGCTGCGCCACCAGCGCCGCCTTGATGTGCGGATGGCTGTGACCAAACAAGTTGACCCACCAAGAGCTGACGCCGTCCAAGTAGCGGCGACCTTCAAAGTCATACAGCCAGACGCCTTCGGCCTTGGCGATGGGCACCAGCGGCAGCGTTTCGTGCCGCTTCATTTGCGTGCAAGGGTGCCACACATGTTGCAGGCTGCGCTGAATCAGCGTGGGGTTGTCCATGGCGGTCCAAAAATATAAAAGTTGAAACAGGTGAAAATTGCGCAGGGCATTCAAGGTGCGAGCAGACAAGCCCTCAGCGGCGTCAAGCCTGCGTATAAGCCAGCCGAACGTAAATCGGAGCGAAGGCTTCAGCCTGCGTGACGTCGACAAGACCTTCTTTGCACAGTTCCAGCATGGCGATGAAGGTGACCACCAGCACCGGCATGCCGCGGGTGGTGTCAAACAGCGCCTCAAACTCGACGAAACGGTGGTTCTGCAATTTGCGCAGCACGATGCTCATGTGCTCGCGCACGCTGAGTGCTTCGCGGGTGATCACATGGTGCTGCACCAAGCGCGCCCGCTTGACAATGTCACGCCAAGCGTCTTGCAGGTCAATCACGCTGACGTCTGGAAAGCGCGGCTGCAAGGCTTGCTCGACAAACACCTGCGCACGTAAAAAATCCCGGCCAAACTGGGGCATGCTGTTGAGCTGGTGCGCCGACAGTTTGATCTGCTCGTACGCCAGCAGACGCCGGACCAGCTCGGCGCGCGGGTCTTCAGCTTCTTGGCCTTCGGCGGTTTTCTTGGGTGGCAGCAGCATCCGCGATTTGATCTCGATCAGCATCGCCGCCATCAGCAAATACTCGGCTGCCAGCTCCAGATTGGTCGATCGAATTTCATCGACATAGGCCAAATACTGACGCGTCACCGCCGCCATCGGGATGTCGAGAATATTGAAGTTTTGCTTGCGGATCAGGTAGAGCAGCAAGTCCAGTGGGCCTTCAAAAGCCTCCAGAAAAACCTGCAGTGCATCCGGCGGGATGTACAGGTCGTGCGGCATCGCAAACAAGGGCTCGCCATACAGACGGGCCAGTGCCACTTGGTCAACCACCGCCGGCATGCCCGGCATGTCTGGCGCGCCGGCAGGCAGCAGCACCGGGTCGCTGCTGCGGGGCGGTTCTGCCGACAAACGCATTATTTCCCGTTCGGGTGCTGGTCGGTCTGGTAGACGTAGGGTTGCTGCGCGACGCGGGCTTCTTGGTAGTCCTGTTCAGCGTTGCGGTCGATCTTCTGGTCCCACCAGATGGCGCGGCCTTCGCGCTGTTCGGCTTCGAGCGTCGGCTTTTGGGCCTTCAGCGACTCAATGAACTGAGTCACTTCAGAGGTGTAATCGGGGCGGCGGAAAATGGACATGTCGTATACCTTTGACAGGCATTTTAGGGGATGGCGGCCCCGACCTTGGCGAGAAAGCCGGCGCGCTCCATGGTTTCGCGTGGTTGGGCGTTCAGTCCCGTCATGATGAGCCGTCCGCCGCGCAGCAGCACCGCCTTGTGGAGCTGCTCCAGCACCTCCAGCCCAGAGCGGTCCAGCGATTGCAGCGACTGTAAGTCGAGCCTGATTTCGAGGCCTTGGGGGGCGGTTTCGACGGCTGTCAAGATCGGGTCGATCTTGGCCACGGCACCAAAAAACAAGGAGCCATAGAGCTGAAAGCTGGCCGATTCTGCATCCCGCGCGGTCTCGACCACGCGAAACAGCGAGCTCATGCGCCGCACAAACAGCACGCAGGCCAGAATCAGCCCGACTTGCAGCGCCACTGTCAGGTCAAACACCACGGTCAAGAAAAAAGTCCCCAACATGAGCAGCTTGTAATGGCTGCTGTGTCGGCGAAGGTGCACCAATTCGCGCCACTCGCCCATGTTCCAAGCGACGTACACCAAGACACCGGCCAGCACCGCCAACGGCACGTGGACGGCTAGCGGCGCCGCCACCAGCACGATCACCACCAGCGTCAGGGCGTGAACCAGCCCTGAAATCGGTGAGGTCGCGCCCGCCCGCAAATTGGTCACGGTGCGTGCGATGGTGCCGGTGGCTGGCATGCCGCCAAAAAACGGCACAACAAAATTAGCGATCCCTTGCGCCATCAGTTCTTGGTTCGGGTCATGCCGGGGCAGGCCTGAGATTTGGTCGGCGACGCGGGCGCACAGCAGTGATTCAATCGCGCCCAGCAAGGCGATGGTCAGAGTCGGGGCGAACAACAGCCGCACCGTGTCCCACGAAAAGTCGGGCAGCTCAAAAACCGGCAGCGCTTGTGGAATGCCGCCAAAGCGCGAGCCGATGGTTTCGACCGGGAAGTTGGCCATGTAGGCCAAGGCCGTCAGGCTGACCAGCGCCACAATCGGGCCGGGCAGTCGTGCGGTCGCCCGCGTGACGCGGCGCATCGGCAAGCCCTCGACCTCCTGCAGCGCTTTCAATAAACGTGTTGCCAAGGTATTTTTTTCATTCGACGCTGCGGCAAAAATGCGCGGCCAGACGAACAGGCCTATCAAGCAAGCCAGCGCCAAACCCAGCGCGTACAGGTTGACCGTCCCCATGTAGCGGCCGAGAACGCCAATCTGCGAGAAAAAATCAGCCGGGATTTTGTCCACCCGCAGGCCCAGAAAATCTTTCACCTGCGACAAGGCAATCAGCACGGCGATGCCGTTGGTGAAGCCAACCACGATGCTGACCGGCACATAGCGAACGAGGGTGCCGAGTTTGAACAAGCCCAGCAGGACCATCAGCACACCGGCGCAGGCGGTGGAAATCAGCAGATTGGCTAAGCCGTAGCGCTCCAAAATGCCATACACAATGACGATGAAGGCACCCGCCGGACCGGCGATTTGCACCGACGAACCGCCCAGCGAGGAGACCAGTGCGCCTGCAATGATGGCGGTCCAGATGCCGGCTTCAGGTTTGAGGCCCGAGGCAATGGCAAAGGCCATCGCCAGCGGCAGCGCGACGATACCGACCGTGATGCCAGCGCCTGCGTCTTTGAAGAAGCGCTCTTGTGAGTAGCCTTTGATGGCGTCAAGCAGGCGAGGTCTAAAAGAAGCTGAGGGAACGGGCATTGTCATGGGGTCCCATGTGATCCGCTGGTCAGAAAGCATCTATTCTGACCGTTAAACACCGATTCAGGGCTACTTTCCCGGCAGTACCGCGTCGGCCGTGGCGCCGACCACTTTGCCAGCCACCTTGACCGTGCCGATGGCCGCGCTGCCAACCAGCCCGACAGTACCGACGGCCAGCGAGGCGGCCGTGTCGACCACCGCGATGACAACGCAGCCTTGGAGCAGAAGCGCCGAGCTGGCGAGCAAGGCGGCGAGCAGCAATGGGCGCATCAATGAATCCGCATGCCCGGCGTGGCGCCCGGCCAAGGTGTCAACACGTGAATACCGGGCTGGGCTTTTTCGTCGGCGTGGCTGGCGGCCAGCACCATACCCTCGCTGATGCCGAACTTCATCTTGCGCGGCGCGAGATTCGCCACCAACACGGTAAGTTGGCCAATCAACTGCTCAGGCTGGTAGGCCGAGGCGATGCCGCTGAAGACATTGCGCAGCCGGCCTTCGCCGGCGTCGAGCGTCAGCCGCAAGAGCTTGGTCGAGCCTTCAACACGCTCGCAATTGACGATCTTAGCGATGCGCAAATCAATCTTGGCGAAGTCGTCAATGGTGATGGTCGGAGCGATGGCTTCACCGCCGGGAATCAGGGCCTCACCTGTTTCTGAAAGGTCTCCTGCAACGGCCACAGTGACCGCTGGTTCTGCGCCTGCCGGCGGCTCAAACAAGGCGTCGAGTTGTTTCACATCAACGCGCTGCATCAGGTGTTTGTAGTCACCAATCAGGTGGCCTTGGCCTAGCGGCGTAGCCGCATCGGCAAAGCGCATGGCCGGCGTTTTCAGGAAGTCTTCGACTTGCGCAGCGAGCGCTGGCAACACCGGCTTGAGGTAGAGGCTCAACAAACGGAAAGCCTCAATGCACACGGTGCAAACGTCGTGCAGGCGCGCTTCCATGCCTTCTTTTTTGGCCAGTTCCCAAGGTTTGTTTTGGTCTACGTAGGCGTTGACTTGGTCGGCCAGCAGCATCACTTCACGCGCGGCCTTGGCGAATTCGCGACTTTCATAGAGTGGCTCGATGACGCTGCGTTGCGCCCGCAGTGCATCGAGCAGCGCAGCGCCGTCAGCTGTGATGTGGCCCAACTGGCCACCGAAGCGTTTGCTGATGAAACCCGCCGCCCGGCTGGCGATGTTGATGTACTTGCCGACCAAGTCGCTGTTGACGCGAGCCATGAAGTCGTCGGCATTGAAGTCGATGTCTTCATTGCGGGCATTCAGCTTGGCGGCCAGGTAGTAACGCAGCCACTCGGGGTTCATGCCGAGGCCGAGGTACTTCAGCGGGTCGAGCCCGGTGCCGCGGCTTTTGCTCATTTTTTCACCGTTGTTGACGGTCAAAAAGCCGTGCACAAAGATGTTGTTCGGCGTCTTGCGACCGCTGAACTTCAGCATCGCCGGCCAGAACAAGGTGTGAAAGGTGACGATGTCTTTGCCGATGAAGTGGTATTGCTCAAGCGCCGGGTCAGCCATGTAGGCGTCGTAGTTTTGGCCGCGTTGGTCGAGCAGGTTTTTCAGTGACGCCAAGTAACCAACCGGCGCGTCCAACCAGACATAAAAGTACTTGCCGGGGGCGTCGGGAATTTCGATGCCGAAGTAGGGCGCGTCTCGGCTGATGTCCCAGTCGCCCAGACCTTCGCTTTGCGTGCCGTCCGGGTTGGTGCGCACTGAAAACCATTCTTTGACCTTGTTGGCGACTTCCGGTTGCAGCCGTGGCTTGCCGGACTCGTCTTGGCCTTGCGTCCAGCGCTCCAGAAATTCAACGCAGCGCGGGTCCGATAATTTGAAGAAGAAATGCTCCGAGCTTCTCAGCACTGGCGTCACGCCCGACAAGGCTGAGAATGGGTTGATCAAGTCGGTGGGCGCATAAACCGCACCGCAGGCCTCGCAGTTGTCGCCGTACTGGTCTTTGGCGTGGCATTTCGGACATTCGCCTTTGATGAAGCGGTCCGGCAGGAACATGTTCTTTTCGGTGTCAAAGAACTGCTCGACGGTTTTGGTTTCAATCAAAGAGCCTTGCGGGTTGTCACGCAGGTCGCGGTAAATTTGCCGGGCCAGTTCGTGGTTTTCCGGCGAATCGGTGGAGCTCCAGTTGTCAAAGCTGATGTGAAAGCCGTCCAAGTAAGGCTTGCGGCCGGCCGCGATGTCGGCGACAAACTGTTGTGGCGTTTTGCCCGCCTTGTCGGCGGCAATCATGATCGGTGCGCCATGGGCGTCGTCGGCCCCGACAAAGTTCACCGCGTGGCCCTGCATGCGCTGGTAACGCACCCAAATGTCGGCCTGGATGTACTCCATGATGTGGCCGATGTGGAAGTTGCCATTGGCATACGGCAGGGCAGTGGTGACGAAAAGTTGACGGGACATCAGGGTTCTTTTTAGATGGTTGTTCAACTATTTTAAGTGCCTTGGCTACACTGTGAGATTCACAGGAACTCACCGCATGCCGACCCAAGACCAACTGCTTCAAGCCCTCGCCAACGTTATCGACCCCAACACGGGCAAAGACTTTGTCACCAGCAAGTCGATTAAAAACTTGCAAATCTCGGACGCCGACGTGGCCTTCGACGTCGAGCTGGGCTATCCGGCCAAAAGCCAGTTGCCGGCATTTCGGAAAAGCCTGATTGCGGCGGCCAAAAGCGTTGCAGGCGTAGCCAACGTCTCTGTCAACCTCAGCGTCAAAATTTCCAGCCACAGCGTGCAGCGCGGCGTGCAGCTGCTGCCCAACGTGAAAAATATCATTGCCGTGGCCTCTGGAAAGGGCGGCGTGGGAAAAAGCACCACCGCGGTTAATTTGGCGCTGGCCTTGGCCGCTGAAGGCGCCAGCGTCGGTTTGCTGGATGCCGATATTTACGGCCCCAGCCAGCCGATGATGATGGGCATTGAAGGCCGGCCTGAAAGTGTCGACGGCAAAAACATGGAGCCGATGGAAAACTACGGTATTCAGGTCATGTCGATCGGCTTTTTGGTGGCCCAAGATGAAGCCATGATCTGGCGTGGCCCGATGGCGACCCAGGCGCTGGAGCAGCTGCTGCGCCAGACCAACTGGAAAGACCTCGATTACCTGATCGTCGACATGCCGCCTGGTACCGGCGATATTCAGCTGACGCTGAGCCAGCGCGTGCCGATGACCGGCGCTGTGATCGTCACCACGCCGCAAGACATCGCCTTGCTGGACGCCAAAAAAGGTATCAAGATGTTCGAGAAGGTCGGCGTGCCCATCCTCGGTATTGTTGAAAACATGGCGGTGCACGTCTGCAGCAACTGCGGTCACACCGAGCACATCTTTGGCGAAGACGGTGGCAAGAAGATGGCTGCTGACTACGCCATGGACTACCTGGGCGCCTTGCCGTTGGACATGCAAATTCGGCTGCAGGCTGACAACGGCCGGCCGACTGTGGTGGCCGACCCCGACGGCGATGTGGCGGGTATTTACAAAGCCGTGGCGCGCAAAGTGGCGGTCTCGATTGCCGCTAAGAACAAAGACTTTTCGTCCAAATTTCCGACCATCACCATTTCCAAAAATACCTGAGTCAGCAGCGCTTCACTGACAAGCGCCTGAACTGAGATGCCCATTTTTTACGGTTGGCGCATGGTGGCTGCGGCTTGCGGCATCCAGTTTTTGGTGGGTGCTTTGCTGTTGCAGACCTTCGGTTTGTACATCGCCGTCTTGTCGGAAGAAATGGGTTGGAGCAAGACCACGCTGTCGGGTGCGGCGGCCCTGCAGTCGGCGGAGTCAGCCATCATCGGGCCGCTGCTCGGTTGGTTGATGGACCGCTGGGGCCCGCAATCCATCATTCGCTGGGGCATGGTGATTTTCAGTGCCGGGCTTTTGCTGTTGAGTCAGGTGGACAGCGTGGCGACCTTCTATGCCAGCGCTGTTCTGATGGCGCTTGGCGCCAGTTTGGGTGGCTATTTCCCGCTCTCGGTGGCCATCGTTCACTGGTTTGAAAAATACCGTGCTCGGGCGCTGTCCATCATGAGTCTGGGTCTGGCGCTGGGTGGTTTGGTGGTGCCCGCCATGGCTTGGTCGATGCAGCAGTGGGGCTGGCGCGCTACGGCGGCAGCATCCGGTGTTTTGGCGCTGGTGGTGGGTTTGCCCTTGGCGCGCATGATCCGCAGGCGTCCCGAAGACCACGGTGAGTTTGTCGATGGCATTCGGCCGCAAGACGAGGCGTCTGGACCGGTGGTTTTGAAAGCCGCCGGTTCTCCAGAATTTTCACTCCGCGAAGCCCTCAACACGCAAGCGTTTTGGCTACTGGCGATCGGTCACGGGCTGGCCTTGCTGGTGGTCACCGCCGTCAATGTTCATGCGATCACGCACATGAAAGAAGGTCTCGGCTACACCTTTGCAACGGCGGGCTGGGTCATCATGTTGATGACGTTCGGTCAACTCTTGGGCGTGCTGCTGGGTGCCGCGATGGGCGACCGCTTTGAAAAACGAAAGGTGGCTGCGCTGTGCATGTTGTCGCACGCACTCGGTTTGATGTTTTTGACGTATTCGAGTCAGATGCAGGGCTTGATCGCCTTTGCTGCGTTTCATGGTTTGGCCTGGGGTTTGCGCGGCCCTTTCATGCAGGCGATCCGGGCCGACTATTTTGGCCGCCAAGCGATTGGCGCCATCATGGGCGTTTCGGCGGCCATCATCGCTGTGGGTCAGATCGCCGGGCCGATGGTCGCCGGCATGTTGGCCGACCTGACCGGCGACTACCGGCTTGGCTTCACCGTGCTGTCGATCTTGGCGGCGCTGGGCTCGGTCTCGTTCATGTTGGCGAAGCAACCGGTTCGACCTGTGTTGGCCTAGCCGTTGGCCACCTACTCGACCAAAGCCACTGATTTCACCTGAGCCCAGACCTGCATGCCGGGCTTTAGTTGCAGCGCATCTACCGCACGCGCGGTGACGCGCGCCAGCAAAACCGACTGACCGCACTGAAGCTGAATCAAAGTCTGCGACGCATGCGTGTCCGGGCCAATCGCTTGCACCACGCAAGGCAGCAAATTCTGGATGCTGGTCTGGCTGGGTTGGTCCAGCGCAATGCTGACATCGCGGGCCAAGACCCTTACGCGCACCTGTCGCCCCAGCGGCAGACCGGTGTCCCGCAACCAAAGACTGCCGCCGTTGAACGCCAGCCGCGCCAATTGCCAACGTTCGTCGCGTTCCTCGATGCGGGCCGACAGCAGCGCACCGGCGTCGTCGCCCAGCACCACCGGGATGTCGAGTCCGGCCAAGACCTCGGCCACCGGGCCACAGGCCTTGACCTGGCCGGCGTCCAGCACCACCAAGGTGTCTGCCAGCCGGGCCACTTCGTCCGAGGAATGCGTGACGTAAAGCATGGGGATTTTCAGCTCATCGCGCAGGCGCTCCAACCAGGGCAGGATGTCTTGCCGGCGCGCGTGGTCGAGCGCGGCCAGCGGTTCGTCCAGTAATAGCAAGCGGGGTTGCGTGGCCAGTGCGCGCGCAATCGCCACGCGCTGACGTTCGCCTCCGGACAGCTGGCTGGTGGTGCGTTCCAGCAGCGCAGCAATGCCCAGCAAGACGATGGCGGCGTTCAACGCCGAGCTGTCGGCACCCTTGGCGCGCTTCAAGCCAAACTGCAAATTGCCGCGCACAGTCAGGTGCTCAAACAAGCTGGCCTCCTGAAACACATAGCCCAGCGGGCGTTGCCAGGTCGGCAGGTAAATGCCGGCCGCGTCGTCTTGCCAAGACTCACCGGCAATCGCTACCCGCGCACCCGGCGTGCGCTCCAGTCCCGCCACGCAGCGCAGCAAACTGGTTTTACCCGAGCCAGACACACCAAACAACACTGTGATGCCTTGCCCTGGTAATTGAAGATCAACGTCCAGCGCAAAGTCGGCTCGTTGAAGCTTGAGCCGGATGCGGCTCGGGGGCGCACTCATCTCATCACCTGGGTGTTGTTGCGGTTCATCAGGGACAAGCCCAGCAGCACCGCAAAGGCAAACACCAGCAGGCCGCCGGCCAGCCAATGCGCCTGCGCGTATTCCATGGCCTCCACATGGCCGTAAATCTGCGTCGAGACCACGCGGGTTTTGTCGGGGATGTTGCCGCCAATCATCAACACCACGCCAAATTCGCCAACCGTGTGGGCAAAACTCAAAATGGCGGCGGTGATGAAACCGGGCTTGGCCAGCGGCAGCGCCACCGTAAAAAAAGCATCGATGGGGCGCGCCCGCAGTGTGGCGGCGACCTCCATCGGGCGTTCACCGATGGCTTCAAACGCATGCAAAATGGGCTGCACTGCAAACGGCATGGAGTAAATTACCGAGCCCAGCAACAGGCCGGCAAAGGTGAAAGACAAGGTGCCCCAGCCCATCGCCTGCGTGAGCTGGCCGATCGGCCCGTTCGGCCCCAGCGCCACCAATAAATAAAAACCCAGCACGGTGGGCGGCAACACCAGCGGCAGCGCCACCACCGCGGCAATCGGCCCACGCCACCCTGATTTGGAGCGCGCCAGCCACCAAGCGATGGGCGTGGCGATGAGGATCAACAACAGCGTGGTCAGACTTGCCAGCTTCAGCGTCAGCCAGATGGCCGACAGCGCGTGGCGGTCAAAGTCGGGAAGGGACAACCCGCTCACAGGTCGTAGCCGTAGGCGCGAATGATGGCTCGCGCGGTGTCACTTTGCAGGTAGGCCATCAGGGCGGTGGCCGCTGCGTTGTCTTTACCGGTTTTCATTAGCACTGCGTCTTGCTGAATGGGCGTATAAAAACGCGCCGGAACGATCCAGGCTGAGCCGCGGGTCAGTCGTCCCTCCGCAAAAACCTGGGACAAAGCAACAAAGCCAAGCGCGGCGTTTTCGCTGGCCACAAACTGGTAGGTTTGGGCGATGTTGGCGCCTTCGACGAACTTGGGCTTGAGCTGTGCCAACAAACCGAGTCTCGTCATGGTTTCGATGGCGGCCGCACCGTAGGGCGCCAGCTTGGGGTTGGCTATGGCCAATTTATCGAAACCGCCTTGGCGCAAGACATCGCCTTTGTCATCGACCCAACCCGGCTGTTGGCTCCACAACACCAGTTTGCCGATGGCGTAGGTGAAGCGGGCGCCGGCCACGACCAAGCCTTCTTTTTCAAGGCGCGCAGGCGTTTCTTTGTCGGCTGACAGCAGCACCTGGAACGGTGCACCGTTTTTGATCTGCGCGTAGATACCGCCGGTGGCACCAAAGGCCAGCAGGGCCTTGTGGCCGGTGTCTTGCTCGAAAGCGCGGGCAATCTTTTGCATGGGTGCGGTGAAATTGGCGGCCACCGCCACACTGACTTCGGCGGCCGCTGACCCCGTTGCAACACTGCACAAGGCCAAGCCGAGGGCCAAATTAGCCAGCGAAGCCAACGAAAAATGCCGTGTCAGGTGTGCGAAGCGTGCTGTCATTTGGCCTTCATTCTAAATGTCGCGCTGGAGCCTTGAGCGACAGTACCCGCCCAGTGAAAACCGTTCAGGTTCCCACCAATCCGGCCTCAATCTCCACCGCGTCTAGCCGTGCAAAAGTGGTGTTGTGCCGGTCGGTGAGCGGCCCGCCGCCGGGAATCAGCTCGCCTTGCGGGCCATAGCCAATGGCTTTGAACTTCCACAGCGCGTTGATCAATTTCAAATTACCGACATGCTGGCCGTGCGCATCCAGCAGTTGGCAGCTGCCGTCGTTGATGGGTTTGAGTGTGAAGGGCATCATGGTGAAATTGCGCGAAACAATGAAGTGATTGTCGAGCGTAACCTGACCGACCAAGACCCCTTGTGGTTTCAGTTTCTGCCGTCGGCCTTACACTCTGGCCCCATGTCTGGATTTGTCTTGTATTCACCTGCCCCTACCGGGTCGCCCGAAGCCGCTTCGCTTGACGCGGCGGATGTGGTGCGTCGGCCGTTCACGCAGGTGGCGGTGGTCATGCAGCGTGAACACATCGACAACCGCTGGCAGCCTTGGCGCTGGAGTCTGTCTGAAATCATTCCGCAGGTAGACGGTTTTGGCCCGCAACCGCGCCTGCTGATCAAGGACGATCAACAGGAGCGCTGGCTGCATCCAGGTTTCACGGTTGAATTGTTCACCGACGATACCGAGGGCTACCACCTGAATTTAACGACCGACCATCCCTGCTTTTGGGTAGTCTGGCGCATGGAAGAAGAGCCGGCCATCAGCGATGAATGCATCGCGGTACCGCAGACGGTGACGCTGAGTTACACCGACGCCGGTCGCTGGTTGGACGCCCAAGAGTCCGTCGAGCAAGTCCCTGCGCCTGTTGAGGTGCTGAGCTGGATGCAGGCCTTTGTGGACAAACATCATGTGCTGGAGCTCAAGCGGCGCAAGCGCCCGGACAGTTTCAGATCCTTGCAAGACCGTTTTGGCAATCCGGCGCGGGTCAGTACCGACAAAATACGGGGGCCGAGTCATGGCTGACGGCGC
>JASDRC010000016.1:71977-96887 GCA_041442125.1 Polaromonas sp.
CCGTAGAGCCCGGGGCTAATCCCGCCCCCGACAATGAGTCAACCAAGCCGGCTGAACCCGTCAAGCAGCTCTCGTTGGATGACGTCAAAGACCTGACCAAAGAGTCCGATTTCAAGCCTTTCATGGGCCGTGGCGTCGAGCCCGGCGTGCGCAATGCCGCCATGAAAAAGCTGTTCTCTGATCCGCACTTCAATGTGATGGATGGGCTGGATATTTACATCGACGATTATTCCAAACCCGACCCGTTGCCGCTGTCGATGCTGCGGCAGATGACCAGTGCGAAGTTCCTCAAACTCTTTGACGATGATGAGGACGAAGCAAAAAAAGCCAAAGAAGCGGCAGATGCTGCCGCCGTAGCCCAAGACGCCGAGCCAACGCGGGAAATCGCGCATACCCCGCCCGAAGATTCAGTGGCACAGCCAGCACCAGCGCCCGAAGCGCTGGCCGCCTTGCCTAACCCAGACACAGACCCCCAGCCGGAAGCCCTCATGCCTTCCGGTATTTGCCAGGAAGACCATGCCCACATTGATTTGCGACTGCAACCAGACCATGCCCCTGAAGGCCCAGACACTGGGCGCAGCGCTGCATGAAGAGCTGACGCTGCATTCGGCCCTGTGCCGCCGTGAGGCCGGTGCGTTCCAAAAAGCCATCCAGTCGGGTGACGACGTGGTGGTCGCCTGCACGCAGGAAAAGCGCTTGTTTGCTGAACTCGGCAAACAGACCGTCGGCGCTGTGTCGCCGATCAAGTTCGTGAACATTCGCGAAACCGGTGGCTGGAGCAAAGACGCTGCCAACGCCATGCCCAAAGTGGCCGCCCTGCTGGCCGCCGCGCATCTGCCGGATGCCGAGCCGGTGGCTACAGTAACCTACAAAAGCAGCGGTCGTCTGCTGATCGTCGGCCCGGTTGACCAAGCCGAGCAAGTGGCCGCCCTGCTGTCGGACACGCTCAGCGTGACGATTTTTGCGCAAGGCGTGTCGGCCCAAAGTGGCGCGCTGCCACCGGCGCAAGAGCGCCTGTACCCGGTCATCAGCGGTGAGGCGTTGCAGCTCAAGGGCTGGCTAGGTGCCTTTGAGTTGAACTGGAACAAAACCAACCCGATTGACCTCGACCTCTGCACCCGCTGCAACGCCTGCGTCGCCGTTTGCCCCGAAGGCGCGATCGACCTCAGCTACCAAGTCGACAGCAACAAATGCACCTCGCACCGCGACTGCGTGGCGGTCTGCAAAGTGGCGGGTGCGATTGATTTTGCGCGTGCGCCACAAGCGCTGACTGAGGCCTTTGACTTGGTGCTGGATCTCGGCGCCAAACCGCTGATTACGCTGCATGCGCCGCCGCAAGGCTATTTCGCCTTGCCGGGCTTTTTAGGTTTGGCCACGCCTGGTTTGCTGCCGACAGTGGTCAAGCTGCGCGACATGGTCGGTGAGTTTGAGAAGCCCAAATTTTTTGCCTACAAGCAAAAACTCTGCGCTCACAGCCGCAACGAAACCGTCGGCTGCAACGCCTGCGTCGACATCTGCTCGGCCGGCGCTGTCAGCAGCGAAAAGAGCCGCCAGCAAATCAAGGTCAACCCCAACCTGTGCATCGGCTGCGGTGCCTGCACCACGGTCTGCCCAACCGGCGCGCTGACCTACGCTTACCCGCGTGCCAGCGAGCAAGGGGTGCGTCTGAAAACCTTGCTGAGCACCTACGCCAAGGCCGGTGGTCACAACGCCAGCCTGCTGTTTCACAGCCAAGGCAGCGGCCAGCAAGCGATTGACGCCTTGGGTCGGGCGGCGCAATTGGGCTCGGCCCAAGGCGTGCCGGCCAGCATGATCCCGCAGGCCTTGTGGCACACCGCCAGCGTCGGCATCGATCTTTGGCTGAGCGCCATTGCGCTCGGTGCACGGCAAGTGGCGGTGCTGGTGACCAACGAAGAAGCGCCTGATTACCTGACTGGCTTGACCGCACAAATGAAGGTCGCGCAAACCATTCTCACGGGGCTGGGTTACAGCGGCGTGCACTTTCATTTGATCCAGGCACCCGGTGTGCTGAACGCCCACAGCGTGGCCGCGTTTGACGCCAGCTTGCAGGCCATCGGCAAAGCCAAAGCCACCGGCCCGGCAGTTGCCGCGCGTTTTGCGGTGGCCCAAGAAAAACGCAGCACGCTCGACATGGCGCTCGACCATCTGATGACGCAAGCGCCTGCCGCGTTGCCCGAAGCGATCGAGTTGCCGGCGCTGGGCTCACCTTTTGGCAGTTTGATCGTTAACAAAGACAGCTGCACGCTGTGTCTGAGCTGTGTCAGCGCCTGCCCCGCCAGCGCGCTGCAAGACAACCCTGAATTGCCGCAGCTCAAATTCATCGAGAAAAATTGTGTGCAGTGTGGTCTGTGCGTCAGCACCTGCCCAGAAAATGCCATCACCTTGCAGCCGCGCCTGCTGCTGACGCCGCTGCGCAAAGAGGCACGGGTGCTGAACGAGACCCAACCCTACGCTTGCATTCGCTGCGCCAAACCGTTTGGCACGCTGAAAGCCATCGAGTCGATGTTGGGCAAACTCTCGGGCCACGCCATGTTTCAGGGTGCGGCGGCTGACCGTTTGAAGATGTGCGGTGACTGCCGCGTCATCGACATCTACTCGGCTGAGAACGAAATCAAAATCACCGACATCCGCTAGAAAAGTATCCGCATGCAACCCGCCATCCTGATCCCGTCAACGCTTGACGAAGAAACCGCCCGCGCCGAGATTTACGGCCTGTTGGCGGCGCTTTATTACGCGGCCCCAACGCCTGCGCTGTGGGACAACCTGCGCGCAGCTGTCACCGAAGCACCAGCCGCTGGCGCCCTGCTAGAAGCCAGTTGGAGCGAGGTGGTGGCCGCCGCCCGTACCATGTCTGTGGAAGAAGTGGCCGACGAATACGACGCTCTTTTTGGTGGCGTTGGCAAGCCGGCGGTGTATCTGTACGGCTCCCATTACCTCAGCGGTTTTTTGAACGAAAAGCCGTTGGCGGCCCTGCGTGGTGACTTGGCGGCGCTCGGCCTCGATCGCGGCGATGAGATGTCTGAGACAGAAGACCACTACGCTTATGTTTGCGAGGTGATGCGCTATTTGATCGCCGGTGAAGACGTCGCCGTCGCCAATCTGACGCGACAGCGGGAGTTTTTCACGCGGCACCTGCAGTCATGGGCGCTGCTGATGTGTGAGGCCATCCGCGCGCAGCCGAAAGCGCGATTTTACAAAAGCTTGGCTGGCTTCACGCAGGCTTTCACCAACGTCGAGTCGCAAGGTTTTGACATGCTGACCTGACTTGTTGGCTTTTTCGGGCCGGCTATAGGCCAAGTGGACTATGGCTAAAAACCATAACTTGCTATTTTTTTCGAATTCTAGGGTTTTTACTCGCAGTCACAAACTTTTGTGGCGTAGGATCCTAGGCATTCATATTCATACCTTTATTGCGGAGAGACCATGCAAGACAGCCATTCCAAACCTTCCCGTCGGGGGTTCTTTTTCGGTGCAGCTGCCACTGGCGCTGCTGCTGCTGCGATCGTTGCCATGCCTGGCGCCACCTTGCCTGAGGCCGTGCAGGCTGAACTCAAACCAGCGCCAGCCAATGGCGGTGGCTACAGCCTTTCAGAGCACGTTAAGCGCTATTACAAGACAACCCGGCTTTAACCGCATCCCACTTTCCACGCGAACCAGGCTCAAGCCGGTCAACCCCCTTTAACTTCTACGGAGAGCTTATGCTGCTCACGAAAAAATCCTCTGACGCCCAACGCGGCGTCGCTCACGATGCAGGCTCCACACGCTTTGTGCAAAGTCTGTCACGCGGCCTGAGCAACGCTCTACCGACCATGGATCGACGCGCTTTTCTGCGCCGTTCGGGTCTCGGTGTGGGCGTTGGCTTGGCCGCCACGCAACTCACTTTGGTGAAAAAAGCCAAAGCGGCAGACGGTGGCGCGGTCGGTGACGGCAGCGGCAAGTTGGTTGTCAAGCGTACGGTGTGCACCCATTGCTCGGTCGGCTGTGCGGTTGACGCAGTGGTTGAAAACGGCATCTGGGTGCGCCAAGAGGCGGTCTTCGACTCGCCCATCAATCTCGGCGCGCATTGCGCCAAAGGCGCCGCGCTGCGCGAGCACGGCCATGGCGAGTTCCGTCTGCGCTACCCCATGAAGTTGGTCAACGGCAAGTATCAACGCATCAGCTGGGACGTGGCGCTGAACGAAATCAGCGCCCGTATGCTTGAGTTGCGTAAAACCAGCGGCCCTGACTCCGTGTATTGGATTGGTTCCTCCAAGCACAACAACGAGCAATCCTATTTGCTGCGCAAGTTTGTCAGTTTCTGGGGTACCAACAACTGCGACCACCAAGCCCGTATTTGTCATTCGACCACCGTCGCCGGCGTCGCCAACACATGGGGCTACGGCGCCATGACAAATTCCTTCAACGACATGCAGAACAGCAAGGCTGCGCTGTACATTGGCTCCAACGCCGCTGAAGCGCATCCGGTCAGCATGTTGCACATGTTGCATGCCAAAGAAACCGGCTGCAAGATGATCGTGGTCGACCCGCGTTTCACCCGCACAGCGGCCAAGGCCGATCACCACATTCGCATCCGTTCTGGCTCCGACATTCCGTTCATGTTCGGCATGCTGTACCACATCTTCAAAAATGGTTGGGAAGATAAAAAATACATCAATGACCGTGTTTACGGCATGGACAAGGTCAAGGCTGAAGTGATGGCGAAATGGTCGCCAGAGAAGGTTGAAGAAGCCTGCGGCGTGCCTGAAGCGCAGGTTTACATGGCCGCTGAGATGATGGCCAAAAACCGCCCATCCACCATCGTTTGGTGCATGGGCCAAACCCAGCACACCATCGGCAACGCCATTGTTCGCGCTTCTTGCATCTTTCAGTTGGTATTGGGCAATATTGGCGTGTCAGGCGGCGGCACCAATATTTTCCGCGGCCACGACAACGTGCAGGGCGCAACCGACGTTGGCCCGAACCCTGACTCGTTGCCTGGCTACTACGGTTTGGCTGAAGGTTCGTGGAAGCATTTCGCCAAGACTTGGGGTGTGGACTTTGACTGGATCAAAAGCCGATATGCCTCGCCCGCCATGATGGGCAAGCCCGGCATCACGGTGTCGCGTTGGATTGACGGCGTGCTTGAGAAAAACGAGTTTATCGACCAAGACTCGAATCTGAAGGCTTGCGTTTTCTGGGGCCATGCACCCAACTCGCAAACCCGCGGCCTGGAAATGAAGCGCGCCATGGACAAGCTGGACTTGTTGGTGGTGATCGACCCGTATCCGTCAGCGACAGCGGCCATGGCCGCTATGCCAGGCAAGCCCGAGGACTTGAACCCCAACCGCGGTGTCTACCTGCTGCCAGCGGCTACACAGTTTGAAACCGCGGGTTCTGTGACTGCTTCGAATCGTTCAATCCAATGGCGTGAAAAAGTCATTGAGCCGCTGTGGGAGAGCCGTTCTGATCACATGATCATGCACCAGTTGGCTGAGAAATTTGGCTTTGCCAAAGAGCTCTCGAAGAACTACAAGATGCAAAAAGTCAAAGGCATGGACGAGCCAGTGCCTGAAGATATCTTGCGAGAAATCAACAAGTCCTGCTGGACCATTGGTTACACCGGGCAGACTCCAGAGCGCCTCAAAGCACACATGAAAAATATGCATGTGTTTGATGTCAAGACACTGAAATCGAATGGCGGAATAGACAAAGAAACCGGCTATGACTTGAGTGGTGATTATTTCGGTCTCCCATGGCCTTGCTGGGGCACTCCCGAGATGAAGCACCCCGGTACCCCGAATCTCTACGACACATCGAAACACGTCATGGACGGCGGCGGTAACTTCCGCGCCAACTTTGGTGTCGAGCGCGAAGGTGTCAACCTGCTGGCTGAAGATGGCTCGCACTCCAAAGGTGCGGACATCACGACCGGTTACCCAGAACTCGACCACGTGATGCTGAAGAAACTTGGCTGGTGGAACGAATTGTCGGAGCCCGAGAAACTCGCGGCTGAAGGTAAAAACTGGAAGACCGATTCTTCTGGCGGCATGATTCGTGTGTTCATGCAAAACCATGGTTGCTATCCATTTGGCAACGCCAAGGCGCGTGCGGTGGTCTGGAACTTCCCCGATGCGATTCCCCAGCACCGCGAGCCTTTGTATGGCAACCGGGCTGACTTGCAAGCCAAGTACCCAACGCATGAAGACAAAAAGGCTTTTTGGCGCTTGCCGACGCTCTACAAGTCGATTCAAGACAAGAACATTGCCGACAAAGTCCATGAGAAATTCCCGCTGGTCATGACCTCTGGTCGCTTGGTTGAGTACGAGGGTGGCGGCGAGGAAACCCGCTCCAACCCTTGGCTGGCTGAGTTGCAGCAGGAAATGTTCATCGAGATCAACCCCAAAGTGGCGGCTGACAAAGGCATTCGCAATGGCGAGCGCGCTTGGGTCACCACCCCGACAGGTGCGCGTCTGAATGTGCAAGCCATGGTAACGCCGCGGGTTGGACCCGACACGGTCTTCCTGCCGTTTCACTTCTCGGGTCGCTGGCAAGGCGCTGACATGCTGGCCTATTACCCAGAAGGCGCGGCGCCGATCGTGCGCGGCGAAGCCATCAACACAGCAACAACATACGGTTACGACAGCGTGACGATGATGCAAGAAAGCAAAACGACGGTTTGCAACGTCGAAAAGGCATAAGGAAAAAAATATGGCACGCATGAAATTTGTCTGTGACGCGGAACGCTGCATTGAATGCAATGGTTGCGTCACCGCTTGTAAAAACGAACACGAAGTCCCTTGGGGTGTCAATCGCCGCCGAGTGGTCACGCTGAACGATGGTGTTCCTGGCGAAAAATCGATCTCAGTGGCCTGCATGCATTGCAGCGATGCACCCTGCATGGCCGTTTGCCCGGTCAATTGCTTTTACCGTACCGACGAAGGCGTGGTCTTGCACGACAAAGACGTCTGCATTGGCTGCGGTTATTGCTCTTACGCTTGCCCGTTTGGCGCGCCGCAGTTTCCATCCCAAGGCACCTTCGGTGTTCGCGGGAAGATGGACAAGTGCACTTTCTGCGCCGGTGGTCCTGAAGCCAATGGCAGCCAGGCTGAATTCGAAAAGTACGGTCGCAACCGCTTGGCTGAAGGCAAATTGCCGGCTTGCGCCGAGATGTGCTCGACCAAGGCCTTGCTGGCAGGAGATGGTGATGTCATAGCCGACATCTTCCGTACCCGAGTGGTCCAACGCGGCAAGGGTGCTGAAGTTTGGGGCTGGGGTACCGCTTACGGCTCGAAGCAAGCTGGCCGGCCACCTGCAAAAGGGGTTCAAAAATGATTCGCACAGTATTGACTTTGGCTGCTGTGGTGAGCTTGGCGGCTTGCGGTGAGACACCACAGACCGGCACCGGCGCTAAGCGCGACACGGCCGCTTTCCAAGGCACCAGCAACCCGTACACTGCACCTGGCTGGAAAGCCGGTGACAAGACGGCTTGGGAGCTGCACCTCAAGTCGCGTCTGCAAAACGGGCAAAACGAATACAACCGCATCAGATAAGAAGGGAGTTTTCATGCAACACCCATCACGCTTATTAAGAGCGCTGCTGCTGGCAGCTTGTGCTGCACTGGCAGGGGTTGGCGTTTCAGCGCAGACTACGCCAGCGAGCAACAGCGGCATCCAAAGTGTCAACATTTTGGACATCCAGCCTGAAGCCAGTGCGGATCCCGGCTACGCCACGCAGACTAATGCTGAGCGTGCCAAGGTTCAGCCCCGAAACAACGCGCCCATGTGGCGGCAGGTCGGGACGGGTGTCACCGGCTTCAGCAGCTTACCCAAGAGCCAGGCGCCTGAGGCTGGCAATTTGATTCAGCCGTCTGTTCAGTACCCCGGCTCACGCCTGACTAATGCGGGAGACGCTTGGCGACAAGTCCGCAACAACTGGTTGATCCCTTACGGCGGCTCGCTCTTGGTTATCGTGATCTTGTCGCTGGCTTTTGTCTATTTTGCCAAGGGTCCGATGAAGACTACGCTGCCAGCCACAGGTCGAAAAATTGAACGCTTCACGCCGTTTGAACGTGCAGCGCACTGGTCTAACGCCATTGCATTTGTTGCGTTGGGAGTGTCCGGTGTTGTGATGGCTTACGGTAAATTTTTTCTGCTGCCTGTGATGGGTTTAACGTTGTTCGGGTGGTTAACTTACGCCCTGAAAAATTTGCATAATTTTGCGGGCCCGCTGTTCGCGGTGTCGATGGTGGTCGTTTTTGTGACTTTCTTGAAAGACAACTGGCCCGAAAAAGGCGATTGGCAGTGGGTCCTCAAGGGTGGCGGTATGTTGGGCGGACACGCACCAGCGACGAATCGCTTCAACCCAGGCTCAAAAGCTATTTTTTGGGGTGGTGTGTTTTTCTTGGGTTTGATCATTATTGCGTCCGGCTTTGTGATGGACAAAATAGTCCCAGGGCTGATTTACGAGCGCGGTACCATGCAGATTGCACACATGGCGCACGCAGTTACCAGTGTCCTGATGTTGGCGATGTTTTTGGCCCATGCTTACCTCGGATCGGTTGGTATGGAAGGTGCCTACGAAGGTATGCGACATGGTTACGTCGATGAAGCTTGGGCCAAAGAGCATCATGAATATTGGTATGACGACATCAAGTCGGGCAAGATTCCTGCTCAGCGCACCGTGTTAACACCTACTTCGCCGCCCATCACATCCAGCCAGCCGGTTTAAAATTAAGCGAGAACGGACATGAAAAAATTCTTAATTGCAGGCTTGTTGCTCAGTGCCTCTCTGATGGTGGCGGCTAAAATTGCACCTCCTGCGCTTGATGATGCAGCCAAGGCCAAAGCCGCTGAAACCGTTGCTAAAACCGCTTGGAGCGGCAAGGTAAATGGTTACCTGCTTTGCAAGTCGCAAGACAAGTCAGTGGCGCATTACTACAAAACTGCCAAGGCCAAAGGCAAGCCAGCCAAGCCAGCTGAGCAGACACCGCCTTGCGCTGACCCGGGCCCGTTTGCTTACAAACTGGCTGCTGCGGCAGCTAAAAAATCCTGACTGCACAAGCTGCTCGTTTAGAAAGCCGACTATATTAGGGTCGGCTTTTTTGTTGTAGCCTCGACAAATGACCCAGATGACCTCGCCTCCTGTGCTGCCCATCCTGACCCACGCCAGCGCCCCGCTGACCTGCGAAGTTGACACTGTCAATGAATACGGTGAGCAACTGTGCATGTCGATTCCGGCCGAACGTGCGCTCACGGTGTATGTCGACAAGCGCGAACTGGTGACCTTGATGACACTGGGCGCTCACCCGGAACTGCTGGTGTTGGGCTATTTGCGCAACCAGCGTTTGGTCAATTTACCGGAGCAGATCGAATCGATCACCGTCGACTGGGATGTCGGTGCAGCGGCCGTTAAGACCCGCACTGGCATCGACGACATCGAAGAAAAAACAGCGCGTCGTGTGGTCACCACCGGTTGCGGCCAAGGCAGTGTGTTTGGCGGGCTGATGGACGAGGTCGACCAGCTGGTCCTGCCCAAAGACATCCGCATCACACAACGCCAACTGTACAGCGTGGTCAATACCATCCGTTTGGAAGAAACCACCTACAAGTCGGCCGGCTCGGTGCATGCTTGCGCCTTGTTCCAGCTGGGCGGTGATGAACCGAAGATGCTACTGTTCGTCGAGGATGTCGGTCGCCACAACGCCATCGACACGATTGCTGGCTGGCTGGCCATGAACGAGATCACCAGCCCAGGGCTGGTTTTTTACACCACCGGCCGGCTGACCAGCGAGATGGTCATCAAGTCAGCGCAGATGGGTGTGCCAATTGTGGTCTCGCGCAGTGGCATCACACAGATGGGCCATCAGATCGCGCAAACCGTGGGCTTGTGCGCGATCGGCCGCGCCACCAACAAACGCTTTGTTTGTTACGCCAGCCCGGAGCGCTTGCAACTGGAGCCCCAAGCTAGGGTTAACCACGGTTAATCTCTTTAGGCTAAGGTCAGATGCATGAATTTTCTTTACTTGAAACTGGGTTGGAAGAGCACCCTGCGAGATTTGCGTGCGGGTGAGCTGCATCTGTTGATCGTCGCGGTGGCTTTGGCTGTGGCGTCGCTCACAGCGGTTGGTTTTTTTGCTGACCGCCTTAAGGGGGGGTTGGCGCGTGACGCGCGTCAGCTGCTGGGCGGCGATGCCATTGTCAGGAGCGATTTGCCGACCCCTGCACCTTTCATGGCCAAAGCAACTGAATTGGGCTTGGCGACGGTGTCGATGGTCAGCTTCCCGACCATGGCGCGTGCGCCTGACGACGCCGGTGGAGCCACCAAGCTGGTGGCTTTCAAGGCCGTGGCAGCCGGCTATCCCTTGCGCGGCAACTTGCGCATTGCAGACACCCCGGGCGCGCCGGCTGACACCACGCGCGAGATACCGGCACCCGGCAACGTCTGGGTCGACGCACCGCTGATGAATTCACTGGGCCTCAAAATGGGTCAGTCCTTGTTGCTCGGCGACGCCAGCTTCACGGTCAGCAAAATCATCGTCAGCGAGCCTGACCGAGGTGGCGGCTTTATCAGCTTTTCGCCGCGCGTGATGGTCAA
Organism: Polaromonas sp.; assembly: GCA_041442125.1. GTDB lineage: Bacteria > Pseudomonadota > Gammaproteobacteria > Burkholderiales > Burkholderiaceae_C > Polaromonas. The sequence continues at coordinate 82,571 of JASDRC010000016.1, forward strand.
TCAGGCCGACGTCGCAGCGACCGCGTTGATACAGCCAGCCAGTCGCACCACTTACCGTTTGGCAGTGGCCGGCACCGATCCAGTCGTCAAGCTATTCACCGACTGGGCCACCGAGGAGGTGAAAAAACCGGGTGATCGGGGCGTCAGCATCGAGTCACTTGACAACGGGCGCCCGGAAATGCAACAGACACTGGACCGGGCGGAAAAATTTCTGAATCTCGTCAGCCTGTTGGCCGCACTGCTGAGCGCTGTGGCTGTCGCCATCGTGGCGCGCGGTTTTGCCGCCAAGCATCTGGACGACTGCGCCATGTTGCGCGTGCTCGGTCAGCCGCAGCGAACGATTGCCTTGGCCTACACCTTTGAGTTCGTGGTGGTGGGGTTGTTTGCCAGCGCGGTGGGCGTGGCCATCGGTTTTGCCGTGCACTACGCGTTTATTTTGTTGTTGGCTGGATTGGTGGAATCTGTGTTGCCCGCCGCCACTTTGTGGCCAGCTGGTTTTGGCATGGGCATGGGCCTGACGTTGATGTTGGCTTTTGGCCTGCCGCCGGTGTTGCAGCTGGCCCAAGTACCGCCGCTGCGCGTCATTCGCCGCGACGTTGGCAACCTCAAACCGGTGTCGATTGCCGTGCTGTCGGTGGGTGTGCTGGGTTTTGCCACCTTGTTGCTGGCCGCCAGCAGCGACCTGAAACTCGGGCTGATCGCTGTCGGTGGCTTTGCTGCGGCGGTGCTGGTGTTCGCCCTCGCCAGTTATGCTGCCGTGCGTTTGCTGCGTGTCAGCGTCAACGAAGTCACCGCGCCGCGTTGGTTGGTGTTGGCGACGCGGCAACTCGCAGCGCGCCCGGTGTATGCCGTGGTGCAGGTCAGCGCGCTGGCGGTCGGTTTGCTGGCACTGGTGTTGTTGGTGTTGCTGCGGACTGACCTCATCAGCAGCTGGCGTCAAGCCACGCCGGTGGATGCACCGAATCGTTTCATCATCAATGTGCAGCCCGATCAAAGCGTTGCTTTTCAGCAGGCCTTGCGCGACGCGGGCGTGGAGCGTTACGACTGGTACCCGATGATCCGCGGTCGGCTGGTGGCCATCAATGACCAAGCCGTGGCGCCATCAGATTACACCGACGATCGCGCGCAACGCTTGGTCGACCGGGAGTTCAACCTCTCGAACACCGCCGAAAAGCCATCTCACAACCAGGTGGTGGCCGGTCGCTGGACGCCTGAAGAAAAAGACGGTCTCAGCGTTGAAGAGGGCATTGCCGACACCTTGGGCCTGAAGCTCGGAGACACCTTGCGCTTTGACATCGCTGGGCAACTCAGTGAGGCCAAGATCACCAGCCTGCGCAAGGTCGACTGGAGTTCGCTGCGGGTGAATTTCTTCGTCATTTACCCCGTCAGTCAGTTGCCTGATGTGCCGATCACCTACATCAGTGCTTTCCGGGCGCCAGAAACGGCCGGCCCGCCGGGCAGCTTTGACAACGCCTTGGTGCGGTCTTTTCCAAACATCACCAATGTCGACATGACCAACACGCTGGCGCAGGTTCAGCGCATTCTGGACCAAGTGATACGCGCCATCGAATTTCTGTTTGGCTTCACCTTGGCGGCTGGCTTGGTGGTGTTGTTTGCCGCTGTGACTGCCACACGTGAAGAACGCGCCCGTGACTTCGCCATCATGCGTGCCGTCGGTGCCCGCGCTTCACTGCTGCGGCAAGTGCAGCGCGCCGAACTGGCAGGCGTTGGTTTGCTGGCTGGTTTTCTGGCGTCTGTAGCCGCTGTGGCCGTGGGCTGGGCCTTGGCTCGTTATGTGTTCGGCTTTCCTTGGACGGCCTCATGGTATGTGCCGGTGCTCGGCAGTTTGGCCGGTGCCATTTTGGCGCTGGCGGCCGGTTGGTGGGGCCTGCGCTCAGTCCTCAACACACCAGTGGTTGAAACCTTGCGTCAGACGCAAGGGCAATAATCGGCACCATGCAGATTGAAGAAAAACCACTTGGCACGCCGCCGTTCGAAACACCCTTTGCATGGATTGGCGGCGAAGCGCGCATCCACGCTTTGGTCGAGCGCTTTTACGACCTGATGGACTTGGAGCCGGGCTACAAGGCGTTGCGAGCTGCGCATGGTCCAGAGCTTGTCAATGCCAGAGAACGCCTGGCCATGTTCTTGTGCGGCTGGATGGGCGGGCCACAACATTACACCGAGCGCTTTGGTCACCCGCAGCTGCGCCGGCGCCACATGCCGTTTTCCATCGGTGTGCTGGAGCGTGACCAGTGGGTCGCCTGCATGGACCAAGCGATGCAAGAAACCGGTGTCGATGAGGTGCTGCGGGCACGCTTGAAAGACTCGTTCTTTCAAACAGCCGACTGGATGCGCAACCGGGGTATTTAAGTTGGGGTTGCGCCCTCAGCCCGGTGCCAACAAGACCACCAGCGCACCCGCGCCACCCTCAGCTGGCCTTGCTTGGGCAAAGGCCAGCACTTCTATTTTTTGAATCAACCAGCTTTGCACGCGGCCTTTGAGAACCGGCGTCTTGCCGGGCGAGCCGAGGCCTTTGCCGTGAACCACACGAACGCAGCGCCAGCCGGTTTTCTGGGCCTCGCGGATGAACTTCGACAGCGTGTCGCGGGCATCATCGCGGCGCAGGCCGTGCAGGTCGAGTTGGCCCTGAATGCGCCAAGCGCCGCGTCGCAGTTTGCGCACTACATCGACGCCGATGCCGGGTCGCCTGAAGCTCAGCGCTTCATCGGTGTCGAGCAGCGCGTCGCCATCAAACTCGTCTGACAGCGCTTCGCGCATGACGGCTTGTTCGTCGAGTTGCAGTTGCACCGGAATCGGTGCCGGCTGCACGATGCTGATCTGCGCTTTTTGACCCGGGCCGTGGCGTACCGGCAGCGCCTTGATCGGGCCGATGCTGTGGCTGAAAAGTTCTTTTTCAGCCTTCAGTTGGCGGGCAGCGGCGAGTCGGGCGGCTTGCTGTTCAGCGGCGAGTCGAGTTCTGTTTTCGATCTCAAGTTTCAGGGCCTTCAGGCCGCGCAGGTCTTTGAGTATCGTTTTTTTGGCTGAGGCGGTGCGATCTAGCGATGTCATGTCCGAACTTTAGACCAATCCGAGCTCGGCCATCGAGACCGCCTCCGTGCGGGTCACCACAAAATGGTCAAGTACCCGCACATCGATCAATGCCAGTGCGGTTTTCAGGGTCTGCGTCAGTGCCTCGTCGGCGCGTGACGGCTGGGCGCTGCCGCTCGGGTGGTTGTGCGCCAGCACCACGCTGCCGGCGTTCAGGGCCAGCGCGCGCAGCACCACTTCGCGCGGGTAAACGCTGGTTTGCGTCAACGTACCGCGAAACATTTCTTCCAGCGCGATGAGTCGGTGCTGGCTGTCCAAAAACAGCACGGCAAAAATCTCGTGCGGCCTGCTGCCGAGCTGCAGTTGAAGGTAATCACGGACGGCTTGCGGCGACGCAAAAATCGGCTTTTCAGCCAGCTGTTGTGTCAATGCCCGGCGCGACAACTCCAGCACCGCCACCAGCTCGGCGCGCTTGGCCGGCCCAAGCCCTTTGATCAATTTGAGCGCCTCGGCCGGCGTGTGCAGCAAGCCGGCCACACCGCCGAAGGTGTCGACCAGCTCTTGCGCCAGCTGCAACACGTTTTTGCCGCGGATACCGCTGCGCAGCATCAGGGCCAGCAACTCTGCATCGCTCAGGGCTGCCGCGCCGCGCGCCAACAGTTTTTCACGCGGTCGGGCATCTTCGGGGAGGTCTTTGAGCAGCATGGTGCAGCTTAGCCGGTGGGCTTGGCAGCGGAGGCTGACTTTGTTCAGTACAAGCTAAAGCGACCAGCGCCCATCGAATGTTCATTCCAAAACCATGCAACAGACCAGCCAGCCGTCTTTTCTTACAATGGAGGTCCATTTAGCCTTTGTCTTTGCGGACCACGCGTTCCGCCGAAAGTTGTTCATGTCGTTTGTTTCGTCTGATCTGTCCATCGCCAGCCTGGGGCCCGTGCCTGTTGTGGCGCCCGGTTCTTTTTTGACGCTGCACTACCGCATGGCTGCACCCGCCGTCAACGGTCAACCGGGTGCCGACATCATCAACACCTTTCAGGACAAACCGGCGACGCTGAGCTTGGGCAGCGGTCAGTTGTCGCCGGCGCTGGAGCAACGCTTGCTGGGCCTGAAGGAAGGCACGCGTGCGACGTTTGAAGTGCCGGCGGGTGAGGCTTTTGGCGAGCGCAACCCCGATCTGATCCAGTGGGTGGCGCGCAAGCTGCTCAATGAATTGGGCGACCCCGACGAGCCATACCAAGTGGGCGACGTGGTGCAGTTCCCGACGCCTGACGGCATGGGCCAGTACGCCGGTGCGGCGCAACAAGTCAGAGCCGACGGCAGCGCAGTTCAATTTGATTTCAACCATCCCTTGGCCGGGCAGGGCGTGGTGTTTGAAGTGCATGTGATTGGGGTTTTATGACTGACTCTTTGGCACGCTTGGCGGCGCATCCGCAAGAAATTTTATTGGCGGAGCCGCGCGGTTTTTGCGCCGGCGTCGACCGGGCGATTGAAATCGTGGAGCGCGCCTTGATTAAATTTGGCGCGCCGATTTATGTGCGCCACGAAATCGTTCACAACACCTACGTTGTCAACGACCTGAAAGACAAGGGCGCGATCTTCATTGAAGAACTTGACGATGTGCCGCCCGGTGCCACGCTGGTCTTCAGTGCCCATGGCGTGAGCCGCGCGGTGCAAGACGAAGCCCGCGCGCGCGGTTTTCAGATTTTTGACGCGACCTGCCCGCTGGTCACCAAGGTCCACGTGGAGGTGGCCAAGCTGCACAAAGAAGGTTATGAGTTCATCATGATTGGCCACAAAGGGCACCCTGAAGTCGAAGGCACGATGGGTCAGCTCGACAGCGGCATTCATTTGGTGGAAGACGTGGCCGACGTGGCGCGGATTCAGCCCAGCCAGACTCGCCTGCTGGCGGTGGTCACGCAGACCACGCTCAGCGTGGACGACGCAGCCGAGATCAGCGCGGCGGTGAAGGCTCGTTTCCCTGCGGTGCGCGCACCCAAGCAGCAAGACATTTGCTACGCCACGCAAAACCGCCAAGACGCCGTCAAGGTGATGAGCCCACAGGTGGATATTTTGATTGTGGTTGGCAGTCCGACCAGTTCCAATAGCAACCGCCTGCGTGAACTCGCCGCCAAACTGGGCACTGATGCGTATATGGTTGACGACGCCAGCGAGCTGCAGGAAAGCTGGTTCGAAGGCCGCAGCCGCGTTGGCCTGACGGCCGGTGCTTCGGCCCCTGATGTGCTGGTCCGGCAGGTGGTCGATCGCCTGCGGGCGATGGGTGCGGTGTCGGTGCGCAAGATGGACGGGATTGAAGAAACCATCAAGTTTCCTTTGCCCAAAGGGTTGAAGATGGACAGCGAACAGGCTCTCGCCGCCGGCAACAGTCAATTGCACCAGCCCGACGCCTGAAAGCCGCCTTTAAAATCTCACGATGCTTGACATCAACCTTCTCCGCAAAGACCTCCCCTCCGCCATCGCTCGACTCGACACCCGCAAGCGCCCGCAAGCGTTTTTGAACGTCGAAGCCTTCCAGTCCTTGGAGGCTGAGCGCAAGACCTGCCAGATTCGCACCGAAGATTTACAGAACCAGCGCAACAGCCTGTCCAAACAGATCGGCCAGCTCAAGGCCAAAGGCGAGGACAGCAGCGTCATCATGGCGCAAGCCGGCACCTTCAAAGCCGAGCTGGACAGCACGGCGCAGCGCTTAGAGCAGATTCAAACCGAGATGCAGGCGCTGCTGTTAGCGGTTCCTAATTTGCCGCACAGCAGCGTGCCCGAGGGTGCTGGCGAAGCCGGCAACGTCGAAGTGCGCAAGTGGACGCCGGCACAAGGCTTGGGCGGTGTGCCCGCCGCCTTGGCTTTCACGGCCAAAGACCACGTCGACGTGGGCGAGCCGCTGGGGCTGGACTTTGCCGCAGGTACTAAGTTGACCGGCTCGCGTTTCACGGTCATGAAAGGCCCGCTGGCCAAACTGCACCGCGCGCTGTCGCAGTTCATGTTGGACTTGCAGACCGGTGAACATGGCTACACCGAATGCTATGTGCCCTACATCGTCAACGCGGATTCGCTGCGTGGTACCGGCCAATTGCCGAAGTTTGAAGAAGACTTGTTCGCTGCTAAAAAAGGCGGCCAAGAAGGCGAAGCCGAGAACGCTGCGCTGTATTTGATTCCAACCTCCGAAGTGCCGCTGACCAACCTGCTGCGCGATGAGATTGTTGCTGAAGCTGATTTGCCGATCAAGCTCACCGCGCACACGCCGTGCTTTCGCTCTGAGGCGGGCAGCTACGGCCGCGACACGCGCGGCATGATTCGCCAGCACCAGTTCGACAAAGTCGAGATGGTGCAGGTCGTCCATCCCGAGAAAAGCTACGAAGCCCTTGAAGCCATGACCGGCCACGCCGAAGCCGTGCTGCAAGCGCTCGGCCTGCCCTACCGCGTCATGCTGCTGTGCACCGGTGACATGGGTTTTGGTTCGACCAAAACCTACGACATAGAAGTCTGGTTGCCGGGCCAAAACACCTACCGCGAGATCAGCTCAATCTCCAACTGCGAAGCCTTTCAGGCGCGCCGTTTGCAAGCCCGTTTCAAAAATGCGCAGGGTAAAAACGAGTTCGTCCACACCCTCAACGGTTCCGGTCTGGCCGTCGGCCGCACCTTGGTGGCGGTGTTGGAGAACTACCAGCGCGAAGACGGCAGCGTCGAGGTGCCAGTGGCTTTGCAGCCTTACATGGGCGGCCTCACGCAGCTGACTCCTGGCGCGCAGTAAGCCGCGAAGTAAAGCGCAAAGCAATCCAGCATGTCACCGTTCGCTGAGCTTTTCTTTGCGCGGCTCGCTCTTGAGCCGGCAGTGCTGGTGCAGGTGCAAGCCACGGAAGGTTCTGCGCCGCGCGATGCTGGTGCGTGGATGGCTGTGTTTGCGGATGCACTGATTGGCACCATCGGCGGCGGACATCTGGAGTTTGAGGCCATCGACCGGGCGCGTGTTCTGCTGAAATCCGAAGTTCACAAGCCAGCCGTGACGATGCGCTTGGCCCTAGGTCCCTCTTTGGGTCAATGCTGCGGCGGCGTGGTACACCTGCAACTAGAGCGTGTCACGGCACAAGACCTGCCGGCGCTGCAACGGCGCTTGGATGTTGAGCGAATGCCAGTGGTGTTGTTTGGTGGCGGCCATGTGGGCCATGCGTTAGCCAGCGTGCTGGCGCGTTTGCCAGTGACGTTGCATTGGATCGACAGCCGCGAAGGTATTTTCCCGGCCGGTTTGCCGGCGCATGTGGTCTGCGAACATTCCGAGCCGGTGCAGGCCGCAGTGAAAGACTTGGCGCCGGGGTCCCGCGTTCTCATCATGAGTTTCAGCCATGCCGAAGACCTCGACGTCTTGACCCAGTGTTTGGCGCGGCAGCGCAAAGAGCAAGATTTACCTTATATCGGTCTCATCGGCAGCCAAACCAAATGGGCGACTTTCAGGCACCGGCTGGAAGCCCGCGGCTACAGTGCCGAAGAACTCGCGCAGGTCACCTGCCCGATTGGCGTGCCGGGCATTGAGGGGAAAGAGCCCGAAGTGATTGCGCTGGCCGTGGCGGCGCAATTGCTGCAATTGCGGGCCAACCAATTCGTCGCAAGCTCAGCGGCGAGGTCGTCGAGGAAGGCGTAACGCTTGCGGTACAAGGCGCGCTTTCTGGCGGGAATGTCTTCTGCGCAGCGACGCTGCGGTTGCTTGGGTAACAACCAATGTTGATCGTCGAGTTGCACGGCGCCCAGTTCTGTCCAGAACTCACGGTAGTCAAACGTGAAGCCTTGCTTGTTTGCGTGACGGCGTTTTTTGACCTGGTGATCGGGGTCAATGCCGCGTATCTCCGTGATGCCCCAATCAGCGCAGGCCAGCTGGAAGATGTTCAGCAACAAGTGATGCGGGCGCAGGCCGTGGTTTTGCTTGGTGATGGACTGGATGGCTTCCAAATTGCAGCCTGAGTCAGCCCGAACTCCTTGAACGGAGGCGACCAAAACCGCGTGCTGGCTCAAAAAACCGAAGCTCATGTTGAACAGCGCTTGTCCTTGGCTGTCTTTGAGTGAGAGTGACCAAAAGCCCTCATGAAAACTGATGCGGTTGAGCTCCAGGTCGACCGAGAAAGAAGCCTGCTCGCTGAGCCGTGCGCGCTGGCCATCGCTGAGTTGCTGGGCCAGTCTCAAACCAAACTTGGTTTCGGCGACACGAAGGTCTGTGGCGCATTGCTCAAAGCGCTTTTTTTGCGACCAACGGCGGTCCAGGTAGAGTCTGAAGGGAACGTAATAGCAGCGCTGATTCAAGCTAAAAAGCGATTGCCAAGCAGCGTCGGCCGACAGGTAGCGCATGAAGCTCCGCCGCGCTGACGAGGCCTGCAACATCCGGCATGTGTATTTGAGCCGATGGATGAATTGGCTGGAGCGAATGACGCCGATCACATGGGCCATCGATGGCCAAGTGAGTTGATGTTCCATCGGTGCACAATTCATCAAATGCGGCGGCTCGGGGGAACGCTTCGCACTCGGCCATAACCCCATACGATTGAAAATTTTCCGTGGATACATGGATCTTTACTTTTTAGACACATTATTTTCTGTTGTGGAACTGTGATTTTCAGCGTGGTTTCTACGTACCTCGGCGCCAATTGTGTATAAAATTTACCCGCTAGACCGCAGCGGAGCCGGAATCTCATTCCTGTGTCGCGGTCCATGCTGCTTACAGCGCCCGCAGTGGTGAGCAGTCCGACAACCATGTCATGTTGGCGCGACGTCGTCTCGCAGCCAAGTCATGAGGATTGCCAAAGCCGCTCTATGGAAACTTACCTTCTCGACTGGGCCAACCTGCTGCTGCGCTGGGTCCATGTGATCACCGCGATCGCCTGGATTGGTTCCTCCTTTTATTTTGTCTTTTTAGACTCCAGCTTGACGCCACCGGTGGACGAAGACCTGAAGCAGCAGGGTGTCAGCGGTGAGCTTTGGGCGGTGCATGGCGGCGGTTTTTATCACCCGGTCAAGTTCGCCGTCAAGCCGCCGCAGATGCCGGCGCACCTGCACTGGTTTTACTGGGAGGCCTACAGCACTTGGCTCACCGGTATTGCGCTGTTCTCGGTGTCTTACCTTTGGCAGGCCAGCACCTACCTGATTGATAAATCGCTGATGGATTGGTCGCCGCTTGCAGCCGGTGCGGCGGCGCTTTCATTTCTTGTTATTTTTTGGCTGCTGTACGACGGTATTTGCCGCGTCATGGGTCAACGCAAAAATGCCGACGCGTTGGTCGGTGCCGGCGTGCTGGTGCTGGTCTGTGTGGCCTCTTGGCTGGCCTGCCATTTGTTTGCCGGACGCGCGGCTTTCTTGCTGGTCGGTGCGATAATGGCCACGGCCATGAGCGCCAATGTGTTTTTCTGGATCATTCCCGGCCAGCGCACGGTGGTGGCCTGCATCAAAGCAGGCGAGCCGGTTGACCCTGTGCATGGCCAGCGCGGCAAGCAACGCAGTGTGCACAACACCTACTTCACGCTGCCAGTGCTGTTCGCCATGCTCAGCAACCACTACAGCTTCACTTGGAGCCATCCGCAAAACTGGTTGGTGCTGATTTTGATGATGTTCGCCGGCGCGGCGATTCGTCAATTTTTTGTGCTGCGCCACGGCTACAAGCTCGGTCGCAATGGCAACCCGCTGGCCTACGCGCTGGTCGGCGTGGCCGTGATTCTGGCCACCATCGTTTGGCTCAAACCCGCACCGCGTGCGGCGGCCAGCGCTGTGCCTGCGGTCGTCAGTTACCAGATGCTGCAACCGGTGCTGGCCCAGCGCTGCTACATGTGCCACGGCGAGCAGGTTCAGATGAAGAACCTGCGCGTTGACTCGCCTGAAGCCGTCCAGCTGCACGCGCAAGCAATTTACCAGCAGGTGGTGGTCAGCAAGATCATGCCGATGAACAACGCCACCGACATCACCGACGACGAGCGGGCTTTGGTCGGCCGCTGGTTCGAAGGTGGTGCGCCGGTGCGCTGATCAGACTCTTTTCACTGATGCGAAAAAAGATCAGTCAGCCGTGATGCCGGCCGCCTTGATGGTCTTGGCCCAGAACTCTGTTTCACGTTTTACCAGTGCGTCGAGTTCAGTCGGTGGCTGGTAGCGCAGGTCAATGCCGGCGGCGCTGGCGCGGGTTTTGGTTTCGGGCAGCTCCAGCGCTTGCTTGATCGAGGTAGACAGCTTGGCGACCACGTCAGCGGGCGTACCAGCCGGTGCGAAGATGCCGACCCAGGCTTCGAGTTCGAAGCCTTTCAGGCCAGCTTCGGTGGTTGTCGGCACGGTCGGGATGCCGGGATGGCGCGTCTTGCCGGCGACCGCCAAGCCTTTCAGCTTGCCGGCTTGCACCTGGCTCATCACGGACGGCGGCGTGGTGATGAAGACCTGCACCTGGCCTGACAAAACGTCTTGCAGGGCCGGGCCAGAGCCGCGGTAGGGGATGTGAACCATGCTGGTGCCGGTCTGCATTTTGAACATTTCGGTGCCAATGTGCGACAGCGAGCCATTGCCTTGCGAGGCGTAGCTCAGCTTGCCGGGGTTGGCTTTCAAGTAGGCGATGAACTCATTCAAGTTGTTTGCCGGCACGGCAGGATTGACCGCAATGATGTTGGTGGCGACGGTGATCAAGGCCACGGGTGTCAAGTCTTTTTGCGCCCAAGGCAGCTTGGGTGACAGCGCTGGGTTGCCAACGTGATAGGCCGAGTAAGACGTCAGCAGGGTGTAGCCGTCAGCGCGGGCACGGGCGACTTGGCCGTAAGCCACATTGCCGCTGCCGCCGCCTTTGTTGTCCACGATGACGGTCTGGTTCATCACACGCGACAGCGGATCGCTGAGCAGGCGGGCTGAGGCATCGACAAAGCCGCCGGGTGGGTTCGGCACCACCAAGGTAATAGGTTTGCTCGGGAAGGCTTGTGCCAGCGCGGCAGCGCTCAGCAGCAGGGCGCAGCCGGCCAAGGCGGTCTGGCGAATGAAATGGCGTGGGTGATTCATGGTGTCTCGGGTTTGTAAAAAAGTAAAGTATTGTTAAAAATTGTAATTTTTAAAAGCCACCGGACAATAGCCTACCGGCGTTGGGCACGCGGCGCTCAAGACCGAGGTTTTTAAGCAGGGCCCAAGTGGTGCAAACCGCGCTAGAGACCACCGGCAGCCCGCTGGCTTGCTCGATCATGGGCACGGCGGCGAGCGACGGCATCTGCACGCAGGCCGACGCCACGATGGCGTCCACGCCTTTGATATTGAGCTGCTTGTACAACTCGGCCGGTGCTTTCGGATCACGTGCGCCGACTTCTAAATTGTTGGGGATCTCCAGCGAAATGCTGTCGACCACTTCAATGCCTTCATGCTCCAAGTAGTCAATCACCATGCGCGTCAGCGGTTTCATGTAGGGCGCAATGATTGACACGCGCTTGGCGCCCAGCGCTTGCAAACCTTCGACCAAGGCACCCGCACTGGTGGTGACCGAGGTCGGCCCACTATTGGCGGCGCAGACTTCTTGCAGCCGGCGTTGCGATTCGCGGTGGTAGCCCTTGCCCATGCTCATGATGGCCACCAGACAGGCGTAACCCATGGTGTCCATGCGGGCGTCGGAGAGTTCGAGGGCGCAGCGGTCAGAGTCGCGGTCCATCGCTTCGAGTTCGGCTTTGGTGACCTCCTTCATGCGCATTCGGCTGGAATGAAAGGTGAAGCGCTCAGGCAACACCAGCTCGCGGGCGCGCAGCATGGCCGGAATCTCGGTTTCCATGGTGGTGTTGGAACTCGGAACAATCAGTCCCACGCGGTAAGAACGGCTCATGCATTGCTTTCAGTTGGTATCGGGGTGTCAAAGTGGCCCGATCTTCGGCGGCTTGATTGATACGCACAAATACATAATATGGATTGATCTATACAGATATTGGATGAATCATGGACCTTCGACAATTGCGCTATTTCACGGTGCTGGCCAGCGAGCTGAGCTTCACCCGGGCGGCACAAAAGCTGCACGTCTCGCAGCCGCCTTTGAGCTATCAAATTGCAAATCTGGAGGCCGAGTTGGGCACGCGTCTGTTCAATCGGACCAGCCGCAGTGTCGAACTCAGCGAAGCTGGCAAGGCTTTGCTGCCGCATGCACGCGCCGTTCTGGAGCGCATTGAAGACGCCCGCAGCCATGTGCGACGCGTTGCCGAAGGGGTCGAGGGACGCGTGCAGGTCGGCTTGGCGGGTTCACACTTTTTGGGGCCGTTCCCGAGTTTCATCAAGCAGTTCCGCGAACGCCGACCAGGTGTTGAAGTGGTACTGCAAGAAATGCGACCGGCCGACCATGTGCAGGCATTGCGAGAGGGGCAGCTCGATTTGAGCGTGTCGCGAAGCGCTCCGGGCGACGGTGAATTGGTCTCGGCCCTGCTCTGGCGCGACCCACTGGTCTGCGCGCTGCCGCTGGGCCACGCCTTGGTTGGGCGCAAACGCATTCGGCTGGCGGAGCTCAAACACGAGGACTTTGTGTTTTTGCGGTTGGAATCGTCGGCCTTTGCGCAAAGTGTTTTCGACGCCTGCGTGCAAGCGGGCTTTGCGCCGCGCATCGTCCAGCAGGTGGTGGAGATTCCGGCCGTGCTGAACTTGGTGGCCGCCGGTTTGGGTGTTTCTTTGGTGCCGGCTTCACTGGTTCGCTTGCGCGAAGGCGCGGTGGTGCTGTGCCAGCTCAAAGGCGAACTCCAGGCCGCCGGCGTCAGCGGTGATGTTTATCTGCTGCGGCGCACCGACAACACTTCGCCGGCCGTGTTGGAGTTTGCCGAGGCCTTGCGCGAGTGGGCGCTGAGCCAGTCGGCTTGACTTCACCAGCGCGTGACCAAACCCGCCGCCAGCGTCGATGATTTCTCGAAATGTTGGCTGCTGAAGTCCACAAAGGCTCGGACCCGCGCCGACGTCTGCAGGCGCTGCGGGTACACCAGGTGGATGTCGGCCGGTGGCGTTTCATAACCTTCCAGCACCTGCACCAAACGGCCGCTGCGGACGTATTTGGCGATGTCCCACTCGGCGCGCATGAGGATGCCGTGGCCGTCCAGCGCCCAGTCAACGGCGATTTCGCCATCGGTGGTGCTGAGGTTGCCGCGCACCTTGACGGTTTCCGTGCGCTTGCCTGATGCCAGCCGCCAGCTGCCGTAAGCATCGTCGCCTTGGCGGATGCCCAGGCAGTTGTGCCGCGTCAGGTCGCCCGGCGCCTTGGGTGCGCCGCGCAACGCCAAGTAAGCCGGTGAGGCGACCAGCAGCCTTCGGTTAGGGGCCATTTTGCGGGCCATCACCCGTGCATCGGGCGGCTCACCAAAGCGGATACACACATCAAACGTGTCTTCGGCCAAGCTCGGCGGATCGACGGTCAGCTGCAACTGCACCTGGACTTCAGGGTGCAGTTTGACGAAGCGCGAAATCAGCGGCGCGACATGGCTGCGGCCGAAACCCGGTGTGGCGTTGATGCGCAGCAGGCCTTGCGGCATGGCGTTGGCTTGCGACACCAACTGCTCCATGTCGCTGATGTCGGCCAGAATGCGGCGCGCGTGGGCCAGGTAAATTTCGCCTCCAGCGCTCAAGCTGGTGCGGCGCGTGGTGCGGTTGAGCAAGCGCACGCCGAGCCGTTCTTCCAAGTGCGCCAACCGTTTGCTGATGGCGGCGGTTGTCACGCCCAGTTCGCGCGCTGCCAATGAGAAACCGCCGCAGCGCACCAGTTCGCTGAAAAAAGCCATCTCAGAAGGGCCGCAGCCGAAACAGTCATTGGTAACTCTCAGGTAAATAATGACATCACTTTAAGCGCTTGAAGCGCTTTCAACAATGGCTAAAGTCAGGCCATGAAAATTTACAAAATAGCCTGTATTCCTGGCGACGGCATTGGCAAAGAGGTGGTGCCGGCTGGGCAAACCGTGCTGCAAGCGCTGGCCGCGACCCAAAACAAGTTCCAGTTTGACTTCCACGGTTTCGACTGGGGCGGTGACCATTACCGCCAACATGGCGTGATGATGCCGGCCGACGGTCTGGACGCGCTGCGGCCCATGGACGCGATTCTTTTCGGCTCCGCCGGTGATCCGTACATCCCGGACCACATCACTTTATGGGGCTTGCGCTTGAAGATTTGCCAAGGCTTCGACCAGTACGCCAACGTCCGGCCGACGCGCATCTTGCCGGGCATTGACAGCCCACTCAAACGCTGTAGCGCTGACGACCTGAACTGGGTCATCGTGCGTGAAAACTCCGAAGGCGAGTACGCCGGCGT
>JASDRC010000017.1:0-37105 GCA_041442125.1 Polaromonas sp.
ATCAGGTCAACGTGAACACCCTTGCTAGCGAAAAAATCGCGCGCAATGCCCACGTACTTGGTGGCGACCTTGAGCCGTCCACCTTGGCGCACGGCGGCGGCGTAGTCAAAGCCATCGCGCACCGCCACACTGATGCGGCATTTGGCGATTTGCAAATCCAGCGGCTGGTACAAGCCCTGGCTGCCGGATTCGAGCAGCGTGTCTTTGCCGACCACACCGAGGTCAGCACCGCCGTATTGCACATAGGTGGGCACGTCGGTGGCGCGCACCAAAACCACGCGCAGGTCGGGCTGGTTGGTGTCCAAAATCAGTTTGCGTGACTTGTCCGGGTCGTCCAGCACCTCGATGCCGGCCGACCGCAGCAGCGGAAGAATATCGTCAAAAATGCGTCCCTTGGACAGCGCCAGCGTGATCATCCTTTGACCCTTTCGATGTCTGCGCCAAGGCCGCGCAATTTGGTTTCCATTTGGTCGTAACCGCGGTCCAGGTGGTAGATCCGCTCGACCACGGTTTCGCCTTCGGCCACCAAGCCGGCAATCACCAAGCTGGCCGACGCCCGCAAATCAGTCGCCATGACAGTAGCGCCTGAGAGTTTTTCAACCCCTTCCAGCAACGCGACCTTGCCGTCGATCTGGATGTTCGCGCCCAGCCGCACCATTTCATTCACGTGCATGAAGCGGTTTTCAAAAATCGTCTCGGTGACCACGCTGGTGCCGTGCGAAATCGCATTCAGCGCCATGAACTGCGCCTGCATGTCAGTCGGGAAGCCGGGGTATTCAGTCGTGCGGAACGACTGCGCCTTGAGCCGGCCCTGCGATTGGATGCGGATAAAACCAGCACCGGCGCTGACCACAGCACCCGCTTCGCGCAGCTTCTCGATCACCGCTTCCAGGTGCTCGGCGCGGCCATGGCGCAACACCACATCCCCGCCAGCTGCGGCTACCGCGCACAAAAAGGTGCCGGCTTCAATGCGGTCAGCCACCACCTGATGCGTGCCGCCGTGCAGACGCGCGACGCCCTGAATGCGAATGCGCCGGCTGCCGTGGCCATCAATCTTCGCGCCCATCTTGATCAGCATCTCGGCCAAGTCGCCAATCTCCGGCTCTTGCGCGGCGTTTTCCAAAATGGTTTCGCCGTCGGCCAGCGCCGCCGCCATCATGAAGTTTTCAGTGCCGGTCACGGTCACCATGTCGGTCGTCAAATGGCAACCCTGCAGCCGCGCCAGGCCGGGGGCGAGACGCGCCATCATGTAGCCGTGCTCGACCACAATCTCGGCGCCCATCGCTTGCAAACCTTTGATGTGCTGGTCTACCGGCCGCGAACCAATCGCGCAACCGCCCGGCAAGGACACCCGAGCGCGACCAAAGCGCGCGAGCAGCGGCCCCAACGCCAACACCGAGGCGCGCATGGTTTTCACCAGCTCGTACGGTGCTTCTGGCGTGTGCAGGGGGCCGGCGTCAATCCGCACGGTGCCGGCATCCGGCTGACCCATGGCGCCCTGCTCGGCCGTGACACCCATGTTGCGAATCAGCTTGAGCATGGTCGAGACGTCTTGCAGCCTCGGCACATTCGTCAACGTGACCGGCTCGTCGGTCAGCAGCGCCGCGCAGAGCTCGGGCAAGGCGGCATTTTTAGCCCCGGAGATATCCACCGTGCCTGCCAGTGATCGGCCGCCTTTGATACGTAGCTTGTCCATGTTTTTTAGTTTTGATTTTGCGCAGCCCACTCGGCAGGCGTGAAGGTTTTCATTGACAAGGCATGCACTTCGTCGGTCTGCAGCCGGCCGCCCAGCGTGGCATAGACGCGCTGATGCCGCTGAATCAGCCGCTGACCTTCAAAAATACTGGAGACAATGGTGGCATACCAATGCCGACCATCGCCCGACAGTTCGATGTGTTCGCAATCAATGTGGGCGCTGATGAGGGCCTGAAGTTCGTCGCTGGTCATGGTGTTGAAAAATTAGGTCAGTGAGTTCAATGAAATATCGATGCGCAGTCTGGGCGTTTCAATGCCGAATTTTGTAGCCTATTTTCAGCAAGTGCACGGCGATCCAGCTGACCACGATCAAGGCACTGCCGACAATGCCCAAGCTGGCCCAAGGTGAGACATCGCTGACACCAAAAAAGCCATATCGAAAGCCGTCGATCATGTAGAAAAACGGGTTCAGATGACTGACCGTTTGCCACGCGGGCGGCAGTGAATGGATGGAGTAGAACACGCCACTCAAAAACGTCAGCGGCATGATGATGAAGTTTTGGAACACCGCCATCTGGTCGAACTTTTCAGCCCACAGACCGGCGATCAAACCGAGCGTACCCAGCAGCGCCGCGCCGAGCACGGCGAACACCACAATCCACAGCGGCGCCACAAAACTGGGCTGGCCAAAGTACACGGTGACGACAAAAACACCGGTACCAACCGCCAAGCCGCGCAGCACAGACGAGCCCACGTAGGCCACAAACCAATGCCAATGCGACAGCGGCGTGAGTAGCAAAAACACCAAGTTGCCCATGATCTTGCTTTGAATCATGGATGAAGAGCTGTTGGCAAAAGCGTTTTGCAACACACTCATCATGACCAAACCAGGCACCAAAAAGGCGGTGTAACTGACGCTGCCATAGACCTTCACCTGGTCTTGCAACACATGGCCAAAAATCAGCATGTAGAGCACGGCCGTCAGGATGGGTGCGCCAACGGTCTGGAAACCAACTTTCCAAAAGCGCAGGACTTCTTTGTACAACAGTGTTTGCCAGCCGTTCATGCTGTAACCTCGGCTGCCGCGAAGGTGCTGACGGATTTATCGGACATCACTTCGAGGAAGACATCTTCGAGGTCGGCCTTGCGGATTTCGACGTCTTCGGCCACCAAGCCTGCCTCACGCACAGCGGCCAGATAGCTCTCGATCTCACGCGCGTTGTGCGCGGGGAACTGCACAATCCGGCCCGTCACCCGGGCCTGCAGCGCCAGCGCCTCAGGCAACTCGCGGTCGACCTTGAAGCGCAGCACGTTCGACGACGCGCTCTTGAGCAAATCGGAAGTCGTCGCCAGCGCCACCACCCGACCTTGCTTGAGCATGGCGATGCGGCTGCACAGCGCTTCGGCTTCTTCAAGGTAATGCGTGGTCAGCAGCACGGTGCTGCCCTCTCGGTTCAATTTGGCGATGAACTGCCAGAGGGTTTGCCGCAGCTCCACATCAACACCAGCGGTGGGTTCGTCGAGCACAATCACGGGCGGTTTGTGCACCAGGGCCAGGGCGACCAGCACGCGTCGCTTCATGCCGCCAGAGAGTTGCCGCATGTTGGCGTTGGCTTTGTCGGTCAGGCCGAGGCTGCTGAGCAACTCGTCGATCCAGTCGTCGTTGTGCTTGACACCAAAATAGCCAGACTGAATGCGCAGGGACTCGCGCACCGAGAAAAAGGGGTCAAACACCAGTTCTTGCGGCACCACGCCGAGCTGGCGACGGGCTTCGGCATAGTCAGTGACGACATCGTGACCGTGCACCAAAACTTGACCGCTGCTGGCACGCGACAAGCCCGCCAGAATACTGATCAACGAGGTTTTGCCGGCGCCGTTAGGGCCCAGAAGGCCGAAGAATTCGCCGGGCTGTATGTCAAAGCTGACTTGGTCCAGCGCTTGCACGGCTGGACCGGGAGCACCCCGCGAAGATTTGAATGTTTTGGAGACGGACTGAAATGAGATAGCAGGCATTGGCTATCCATTTTAAGGGCAAGCGTGACGCCAGCGCTCAGGAGGGAGATGGGATCAACGCGGCAATGCCATAAAGACCGGCCAATTGACGCAGGCGCGGTGGCAGGCCTTGCACAAAAAAGGTTCGCCCCAGCGCCATCGCTTCACGCCGACATGCCAACAAAACGGCCAGCGCTGACGAATCAAACTGCGTCAGTTCACTGGCATCCGCAATGACCGGTTGCGTATCAACCGGAGCAGCCCGCAGGGCCACCGTCAGATTGCGCGCCCAGACACCGGCTTGGTTGTGGGTGAGTACCGCGGGAAGTTTGAGCAACACGTTGGATCCTATCAAAAGTGAGCAAACAAAAAATCGGATCAAACTCAGTTTTTGTTGCGCTGCGCTAGCGTCGCGATCAGGCCGTCAATGCCGCGTGCCGAGATTTCTTGCGCAAACTGCGTGCGGTAGGTTTCCACCATCCAGATGCCCAGCACGTTGAGGTCATAAATTCTCCAGCCCGTGGGGGTTTTTTCCATCCGGTAATCCACTTGGACAGCCTGCCCACCGCCGAGAACATCGGTGCGCACAACCACTTCGGTGTCATTCGCGCCAGCCCGCAGTGGCTTGACATCAATGGTTTGGTCTTTCACCTGACTCAGCGCGCCGGCATAAGTTCGGACCAACATGCTTTTGAACTCTTCTTGCAGGCGTCTTTGCTGCTCGGGCGTGGCTTGACGCCAACTGCGCCCCACCGCCGACGCGGTCATGCGCGTGAAGTTCACGTTCGGCATGACTTTGCTGTCAACAAAGGCGGTGACCTTGCGCAGATCTCCCCGCTGCACATCCTTGTCAGCCTTGATGTTGTTCAGCACCTCAACTGACAGGCGGCGGATCATCTCATCAGGACCTTCAGCCGCCTGCGCGGCGGGCAGCGTCAGCAGCATCAGCGCGCTCAATGAGGCGGTCAAAAAATAGCTCAAACGGCGGCGGCTCATGGTCATCAAATTCTTTCAATCTTGCGGAGGCGAGAAAAACGGATCTACAGCAGCAGTCTGCAAGTTTTTTGACAAATGTCGTGGGAAGCCGACCACGGACAGAGAAAAAGGGCTGGAAGTTCTTTCAAAAGAACTATTAAGACACCCTTCACCGCCCAAGGTTCAGGTTTCAAGGTGAAGTTTTGGTATCGCCAGGTGAAACGCCTGGTTGATTCGGCGCTGGCAAGTCAAAACGCTCTTCGTCCCAGTTCACTTCGCTCTCTTGCATTCTGACCAGACCGCGCCGGCGTTGCAGGTAAGCGTCTCTCGTGAAGCTGTACTTGTCGAGCGCAGCAGCGTCAAGCAGTCGGCCAGCACGCAACAAATTCGCCCGCAGATCGACCAGACGCAAAGTGACCAAGCTGTTGCGCAGCGCCACATCGTCCACACGGCCCACCAAGTTCCCTTTGGCATCCACCGGCAAGGCCAACGAGTCGCGCAAGGTCGAAGGACCGAACAGTGGCAGCACCACATAAGGCCCCGCCGGCATGCCCCAGTAACCCAGCGTTTGCCCAAAGTCTTCTGAGTGCTTTTTCAGTCGCAGTTCGCTCGCCACATCAATCAAGCCGAACAGGCCAATGCTGGTGTTCACGCCGACACGAAAGAAAGTCTCGACAGACTCGGCTGGCTTGAGTTGCAACACATTGTTGACGAACGACCAGACATCGCCGATGTTGCCAAAAAAGTTAGTCACGCCGGTTCGCATGATTTGCGGCGTGACCTGCTGGTAAGCGGTCGCTACTGGCTTGACAACGGCCTCGTCGAGTCCATCGTTGAAGCTGTAAACACCCCGGTTGAACGGCTCCCAAGGGTCACGCGGGTTGGCGTTCGGCGACATGGCACAGCCCTGCAACATGGCCAGTAGCAGCGCCACAACGCCCATCCAAAGTGTCCGGGAACTCAGAGCAGAAACTTTCAAAGCGTTCATTTGATGGCTCCCGTGCCTGCGGCTGGTGCTGGTGCTGGTGGGGTGGACGAACCACTGTCAGCCGCACTTCGGTACAAAAACTGACTGATCAGTGTTTCCAAAACCAAGGCAGACTGGGTCTGATTAATCACGTCACCGGCCGCCAACAGCTTCTCATCGGCACCCGGTTCGATACCGATGTACTGCTCACCCAGCAAACCGCTGGTGAGAATTTTCAGCGAACTATCTTTGGGGAAAACGTAGCGGCTTTCCAAAGCCAGGTTCACACTCGCTTGGTAGCGCTTGTCGTCAAAGTTGATGCTCTCGACACGACCGACCACCACACCGGCGCTTCTGACTGCGGCGCGCGGCTTCAAGCCACCGATGTTGTCGAATCTAGCGACCACGGGGTAAGACGTGTCCACCAGCTGGAAACTCGTCAGATTGGCGGCCTTCAAGGCCATAAAAAGAAGGGCAACCCCACCGACCAAGACAAAAAGGCCGACCCAAACATCGGTTCTGGAACGTGACATGACTTGCTTTCAAAAACATCTACTGGGACAGCTCACTGAGCCCAAGGATCCCGCATCAAAAAAGTGACAGCGTGATTTTCTCATGCGACGCTGGCTCACGCACGACAGCGCAAAGCGCTGCACTTACTTTTTTATTACAAGCTGAACATCCACGCGGTCAGCAGGAAATCCAGCCCCAGCACAGCCAAGGAAGCGACCACCACGGTGCGGGTCGTCGCGCGCGACACGCCTTCAGGCGTTGGCTGGGCTTCAAAGCCTTGGTAAAGCGCCACAAACGTGACGGTGACACCAAACACAAAGCTTTTGATGACGCCATTGCCGACATCTCTCCAAACATCAACGCCGCCCTGCATCTGACTCCAGAACGAGCCTGCATCGATACCGATCATCAAGACACCGACCATCCAGCCGCCCGCGATACCGACCGCACTGAAGACGGCCGCCAGCAGCGGCATGGCGATCAAACCGCCCCAAAAACGCGGTGCCAAAATGCGCCGAATCGGGTCGACCGCCATCATTTCCATGGCTGAGAGCTGTTCACCGGCTTTCATCAGACCAATCTCAGCCGTCAGTGCGGTGCCCGCGCGGCCAGCGAACAGCAGCGCCGTCACCACCGGGCCGAGTTCCCGCACCAAGCTAAGTGCGACCAACAGCCCGAGAGCTTCGGCCGAACCGTAACGCTGCAAGGTGTAATAACCTTGCAAACTCAAGACAAAACCGACAAACAGGCCCGACACCGCAATGATGGCCAGCGAGTAATTGCCCAAAAATAAAATTTGATCGCGGACCAGGCCAAAACGCCGCAGCGTCGGGCCCGACAACGCGACCAGACGGGCGAACAGCCGAGCCGCTTGACCGAGCTGGGCCAGCTGACTGCGCGTCGCCTGACCGAGGTCGGCGATCGAATCCATCGGCTGCCATTTCATGAGCGGCCACCTTTCGAAGGTTGTTGCACTTCAGGCGCAGGGCCTTTGCCGCCGCGACTCAGCCAGCCGTAATCGGCTTCAGCGTCTGGGCCCGGGTAATGAAACTCAACCGGGCCTTCGCTCAGGGCATTGACAAATTGGTGCACCAGCGGGTCTTTGGAATGTCTGACTTCATCCGGCGTCCCTTGCGCGGCAATCCCGCCGTTGGCCAAAATAATCACCTTGTCGGCGATTCGAAAGGTCTCTTCCAAGTCGTGCGAGACCACGATGCTGGTGATGCCGAGGGTGTCATTGAGCTGGCGAATCAGCTGCGCCGCTGTCCCCAAAGAAATTGGGTCCAGCCCGGCAAACGGCTCGTCGTACATGATGAGTTCTGGGTCCAACACGATGGCCCGCGCCAGCGCCACACGCCGCGCCATACCGCCTGAAATCTCAGAAGGCATCAAATCACGCGCACCGCGCAGACCGACCGCGTCGAGCTTCATCAGCACGATGTCACGGATCAATTCAGGGCCAAGGCGGGTGTGTTCACGCAAAGGAAAGGCCACGTTGTCAAAGACGCTGAGGTCGGTGAACAGTGCACCAAACTGGAACAACATGCCCATGCGGCGCCGGGCCGCATACAGCTCAGTCTGGCTCAAACCGCCGACATTCTGCGCGTCAAACAAAACATCACCTGACGTGGCTTGTTGCTGACCGCCGATCAGCCGCAAGACAGTGGTTTTGCCACCGCCGGAGGCGCCCATCAAGGCGGTGACCTTGCCGCGCGGGATGCTCAGGCTGATGTCTTTCAGAATGACGCGGTCGCCCTTGGCGCCAGGGTAAGCGAAGCTGACTTGCTTGAATTCGACGAGAGTAGACGACTGTTCGGCCATGAAAGATAGAAAGCCGGCAGAGCGCCGGCTTGGGTGAGGGTAAGCCCTGATGATACGGCTTTTATCTTACAAAGCCACCAGCGACCGCAGAACACCCGGCGAAGTGCCGGGCTCTTCAGCAACGGTTCAGCGTGGCAAGTCGCTGACGCCCATCAGGAATTCATCAACCGCGCGGGCGGCTTGCCGACCCTCGCGAATCGCCCACACCACCAAGCTCTGGCCGCGGCGAATGTCACCAGCGGCAAACACCTTGGGCACGTTGGTGGCATAACCGCCGATGAATTCGGTGCTGGCCTTGGCATTGCCGCGGTTGTCGGCCTCGACCCCAAAGGCCTTGAGCACGGTGCTGACCGGCGCCACAAAGCCCATGGCCAGCAGCACCAAGTCGGCTTTCAGCAGTTGCTCCGAGCCGGCAACTTCTTGCATCTTGCCGTCTTTCCACTCCACACGAACGGTTTTCAGGCCGGTGAGCTTGCCCTTTTCGCCGATGAATTCCTTGGTCGAAATGGCGAACTCGCGCTCGCAACCTTCTTCGTGGCTGGTGCTGGTGCGCAGCTTGATCGGCCAGTAAGGCCAGGTCATCGGCCGGTTTTCTTCGATCGGCGGCTCGGGCATCAATTCGAACTGGGTGACGCTGACCGCGCCATGGCGGTTGCTGGTGCCGACACAATCGGAGCCGGTGTCACCGCCGCCGATGACGATGACGTGTTTGCCGGCAGCGCGCAGCTGGTCTTTCAGCTTGTCGCCGGCATTGACCTTGTTTTGCTGTGGCAAAAACTCCATCGCGAAATGAATACCGGACAAATCACGGCCAGGCACCGGCAAGTCGCGCGACTGCTCGGCGCCGCCGGTCAACACCACAGCGTCAAAGTCTTTTTGCAGTTGCGTAGGTGTGATGGTTTCAGTCGCCCAGTTGGTGACCTTGCTGCCCTTTGGCAACTCACCAATCAACACGCCACAGCGGAAAGTCACGCCCTCGGCGGTCATCTGCTCAACCCGGCGGTCGATGTGGATTTTCTCCATCTTGAAGTCAGGAATACCGTAGCGCAGCAAGCCGCCGACGCGGTCGTTCTTTTCAAACAACGTGACGTCATGGCCAACCCGCGCGAGTTGCTGCGCCGCTGCCAAACCAGCCGGGCCAGAGCCCACGACAGCGACTTTTTTCCCTGTCTTGTGCTTGGGCAATTCAGGCGTGACCCAACCTTCAGCCCAAGCGCGGTCAATGATGGCGTGCTCAATCGACTTGATGCCAACCGCCTCGTCATTGACGTTGAGCGTGCAAGCTGCCTCGCAGGGCGCCGGGCAAATGCGGCCGGTGAACTCGGGGAAGTTGTTGGTGCTGTGCAGCGTCTGGATGGCATTTTTCCAGTCGTTGCGAGAGACCATGTCATTGAAGTCGGGAATGATGTTGTTGACCGGGCAGCCGCTGTTGCAAAACGGTGTGCCGCAGTCCATGCAACGCGTCGCCTGCTGCACGGCTTGTTTGTCATCCAGACCGATGACGATTTCTTTGTAGTTCTTCAGACGTTCAGCGACCGGCTTGTAGCCCTCTTCAAGCCGCTCGAATTCCATGAAGCCAGTGATTTTTCCCATGATGAATGTCCTGTCGATTCAGTTTGATGCAACGTTGGTCGCCACTTGAGCGCGCGTGGTTTCGGTGGCGGCTTGCAGCTGCTTGTCCTTGCGCTCGATCAGCGCACGCTTGTACTCATTCGGGAAGACCTTGACGAATTTCAGGCGCGCTTCGCTCCAGTTGTCGAGCAACTCTCTAGCGCGCTTGCTGCCGGTCCAGCGGTTGTGGTCTTGCAACAAACGCTTCAACTGGTCTTCGTCGGTTTCATTGCCGTGCCAGCCAGAGGTGTCATGCAGGTGCTGGTCGGCCGAGCTGACAACCTTGTCCATCGACACCATGCTGGTGTTGCAGCGCGAAGCGAACTGACCATCTTCGTTGTAAACGTAAGCCACACCACCGCTCATACCGGCGGCGAAGTTGCGACCGGTCTTGCCCAACACCACCACCGTGCCGCCGGTCATGTATTCGCAACCGTGGTCGCCGGTGCCCTCAACCACCGCTGTTGCGCCTGACAGACGCACCGCAAAACGCTCGCCTGCGACGCCGCTAAAGAAGGCTTCGCCGGTGGTCGCACCGTACAACACGGTGTTGCCAACGATGGTGTTCTTGACCGCGTCGCCGCGGAAATCAATGCTTGGACGGACCACAATGCGGCCGCCCGACAAGCCCTTGCCGGTGTAGTCGTTGGCGTCACCAATCAGGTACATGGTGATGCCTTTGGCCAAGAACGCACCAAAGGATTGACCGCCTGTGCCTTCGAGTTGAATCCGCAGCGTGTCGTCAGGCAGCCCTTGCGGGTGACGCCGCGTCAATTCGCCTGACAACATCGCACCGACCGTCCGGTTGACGTTGCGGGCGACTTCGATGAACTGGACTTTTTCACCTTTTTCGAGCGCCGCCTTTGACTTTTCAATCAAGCGAACGTCAAGGGCTTTTTCAAGCCCGTGTTCTTGCTCAGCCACATGCAGACGCGGCACGTCGGCCGGTACATTTGGTTGGTAAAACAGGCGGCTGAAATCCAGGCCGTCGGCCTTCCAGTGCTCAATGCCTTTTTGGGTGTCGAGCAGATCGGCACGGCCAATCAAGTCGTCAAACTTGCGGATGCCGAGTTGGGCCATCAACTGGCGGGCTTCTTCGGCGACGAAGAAGAAATAGTTGACGACATGCTCAGGCTTGCCGCTGAACTTTTTCCGCAACACCGGGTCCTGCGTGGCGACACCCACTGGGCAGGTGTTGAGGTGGCATTTGCGCATCATGATGCAGCCTTCGACCACCAGCGGTGCGGTGGCAAAGCCAAATTCGTCAGCACCCAACAGCGCGCCAATAACGACGTCCCGGCCGGTCTTCATCTGGCCGTCGGCCTGCACCCGAATGCGACCGCGCAAGCGGTTCAACACCAGTGTCTGCTGAGTTTCGGCCAGACCGATTTCCCAAGGCGAGCCAGCGTGCTTGATGGACGACCAAGGCGAAGCGCCGGTGCCGCCGTCATGGCCGGCGATCACCACGTGGTCGGCCTTGGCTTTGGCCACGCCGGCGGCGATGGTGCCAACGCCAACTTCAGAGACCAGCTTGACGCTGATGCTGGCGCTCGGATTGACGTTTTTCAAATCGTGAATCAGCTGCGCCAAGTCTTCGATCGAGTAAATGTCGTGGTGCGGCGGTGGCGAAATCAAACCCACACCTGGCACCGAATAGCGCAGTGAGCCGATGTATTCGGAAACCTTGCCACCTGGCAACTGACCGCCTTCGCCGGGCTTGGCGCCCTGCGCCATCTTGATCTGAATCTGGTCAGCCGAGACCAAGTACTCGGCCGTCACACCAAAGCGGCCAGAGGCGACCTGCTTGATTTTGGAGCGCAGCGAGTCACCGTCTTGCAAAGGCATGTCGACTTCGACAACGCTGTCGCCGATCACGCTTTTCAGCGTCTGGCCCTGTTTGATCGGGATGCCTTTGAGTTCTTGGCGGTAACGGTTGGGGTCTTCACCGCCCTCGCCGGTGTTGCTCTTGCCGCCGATGCGGTTCATGGCAATGGCCAAGGTAGCGTGAGCCTCGGTGCTGATCGAGCCGAGCGACATGGCGCCGGTGGCAAAACGTTTGACGATTTCCTTGGCCGACTCGACCTCGTCGATCGGGATGGCTTTGGACGGCTCGATCTTGAACTCGAACATGCCGCGCAGCGTCATGTGGCGACGGTTCTGGTCGTTGATCAGCTGCGCGTATTCCTTGTAGGTGCTCCAGTTGTTGGCGCGCGTGGCGTGTTGCAACTTGGCGATCGCATCGGGCGTCCACATGTGGTTTTCACCGCGCACGCGCCAAGCGTATTCGCCGCCAGCGTCCAGCATGGTGGCCAACACGGGATCGTCGCTGAAAGCCGCGCGGTGCATGCGCAGAGCTTCTTCGGCAATTTCGAAAATACCCATGCCTTCGACCTGGCTGGCGGTGCCAGTGAAGTACTTGTCGATGGTCGCGCGGTTCAGGCCAATGGCCTCAAACAGCTGCGCACCGCAGTAGCTCATGTAGGTCGACACACCCATCTTGGACATGATTTTTGACAAGCCCTTGCCAACCGCCTTGGTGTAGTTGTAAACCGCTTTGTCGGCGCTGAGATCGCCCGACAAACCAGCGGCCATTTCGGCCAAAGTTTCAATCGCCAAGTACGGGTGAACCGCTTCAGCGCCATAACCGGCCAGCACGGCAAAGTGGTGTATTTCGCGGGCAGAGCCGGTTTCAACCACCAAACCGGCGGTTGTGCGCAGGCCTTCCCTGACCAAGTGCTGGTGCACCGCCGACAAGGCCAGCGCGGCCGGAATAGCGACTTGCGTCGGGCTGACAGCACGGTCACTGACGATCAGAATGTTCTTGCCACTTTTGATCGCGTCTACCGCTTCAGCGCACATCGAGGCCAGCTTAGCTTCAACACCCTCATGACCCCAGGCCAGTGGGTAGGTGATGTCCAGCGTGTAGCTTTTGAACTTGCCTTGGGTATGGGCCTCAATGTCGCGCAGCTTTTGCATGTCGGCGGTGTTGAGCACCGGCTGACTGACCTCGAGCCGCATTGGCGGGTTGACTTGGTTGATGTCGAGCAAGTTTGGCTTGGGGCCAACAAAGGACACCAGCGACATGACGATGGCTTCGCGGATCGGGTCGATCGGCGGGTTCGTCACCTGCGCAAACAACTGCTTGAAGTAGTTGTACAGCGGCTTGTCTTTGTTGGACAGCACGGCCAAGGGGCTGTCGTTGCCCATAGAGCCAGTGGCTTCTTCGCCATTGAGGGCCATCGGGGCCATCAGGAACTTGATGTCTTCTTGGGTGTAACCGAAGGCCTGCTGCCTATCGAGAAGACTAGGGACGCCCCCGTTGACCCCCACTTCGTGTGGTTTCGCGGCCCCTGCTGGCGGTGGTTTCACATCGTCGAGCTTGATGCGCAGGTTTTCAATCCACTGCTTATAGGGCTTGCTGTGCGACAGCGTGGACTTGATCTCTTCGTCGTCGACCATGCGGCCTTGTTCAAGGTCGATCAAGAACATCTTGCCGGGCTGCAGGCGCCATTTGCGAATGATCTTGTGCTCAGGCACCGGCAACACGCCGGACTCTGAAGCCATGATGACCAAATCGTCATCCGTCACGCAGTAGCGCGATGGGCGCAGGCCGTTGCGGTCGAGGGTCGCGCCAATCTGCCGGCCGTCGGTGAAGACGATCGACGCTGGGCCGTCCCACGGCTCCATCATGGCAGCGTGGTATTCATAGAACGCTTTGCGGCGCTCGTCCATGGTGGCGTGCTGCTCCCACGGCTCAGGAATCATCATCATCACGGCCTGACTGATCGGGTAGCCGGCCATCGTCAGGAGTTCGAGGCAGTTGTCGAAGGTGGCAGTGTCGGACTGGTCGGCAAAGCTGATCGGGTAGAGCTTTTGCAAATCGGCCCCCAGCACGGGCGAAGACATCACGCCTTCGCGGGCCTTCATCCAGTTGTAGTTGCCCTTGACGGTGTTGATCTCGCCGTTGTGCGCGACATAGCGGTACGGGTGGGCCAGCGGCCACTCGGGGAAGGTGTTGGTCGAAAAACGCTGGTGCACCAAGCCCAAGGCTGACATGCAGCGCACATCGCTGAGGTCTTTGAAGTAAACCCCGACCTGGTCAGCCAGCAGCAAACCTTTGTAGACCACCGTGCGGCTGGACATGCTCGGCACGTAATATTCTTTGCTGTGGGTCAGTTTGAGGTTTTGAATGGCTCGGCTGGCGGTCTTGCGAATCACGTACAGCTTGCGCTCCAGCGCGTCTTGCACGATCACGTCATTGCCGCGGCCAATGAAAATTTGGCGCAGGAGGGGTTCTTTTTCCCGCACCGTCGGCGACATCGGCATCTCGCGGTTAACCGGCACGTCGCGCCAGCCCAGCATCACTTGGCCTTCTAGGCGAACAGCGCGTTCCATGGCTTGCTCGCAAGCCAGGCGGGAAGCGTGTTCTTTCGGCAAAAACACCATGCCAACACCGTATTCGCCAGGCGGCGGCAGCTCAATGCCTTGCAGCGCCATGTCTTCGCGATACAGCGCGTCCGGCAGCTGAATCAGAATGCCAGCGCCATCGCCCATCAATTTGTCAGCGCCAACAGCGCCCCGATGGTCCAGGTTTTCGAGGATCTTCAGACCCTGCTGCACGATGGCATGGCTCTTATGGCCCTTGATGTGCGCCACAAAGCCGACACCGCAAGCGTCATGCTCGTTGTGGCCTGAGTACAAACCGTGTTGTTCAAAATCCTTGATTTCAGCAGCCGTGGTCATGGCAATCCCCATCCAATACAGTCAATAAAAATTCCGAAAGGCCAGCATAGTCCAAAGCAACAATAATGCCAAACAAAATAAATGGGGTCAGACCCCATTTATTTTTTTTGAGTTGATCACCCGCATAAATTAGGGTCAGATCAAAATGATTAAAAAAAGGGCTATGCCCTTGGCGTGGCGGGTCTACTGGGAAGTCGGGGTCGGCCGCGCTGACCAGGGGCCAGGCGACGCGTCGTGTCCTCTTGCAGGCTCTTCAAAAAGGCTGCCGAGCCCAGTGCCCAGCCCTTCAAGGCGGTCTGCGTCAGGGCTTCTTGCTGCTGAGACGAAACGCCTGTTCGGACCAAATCGCGGTAGGCGGCCTCGCGCGAAAAAGGCGTGTTACCCAAGTCCCAAAGCAGTGCATGTGGCGTCACCAGCTTGTCCACGCCCTGCCCGATACAGTGCCTGTGGCTCGACCAAGGGTACTGGGCTGGCTCGGCCACCATGCCGGCGCGCACTGGATTGAGGTCGATATAAACCATGCAGGCGAGCAAATAGCGCTCAGTTTCAATCAAGGTCGATTTGTAACGACCTTGCCACAAAGTGCCACTGCGACCGTGCCGGTTGTTGAAATAGCGGACATAGCTGCGGCCCAGCGCCTGCATCAGCAGCGGCAGGCCGTCTTCGGTCTCTGGCGTGGCCAACAGGTGGAAGTGGTTGTCCATCAACACATAGGCATGCAGCGCCACCTGGCAGCGTGCCGCGTGCTCCGCCAGCAAGGCCAGCAGGCACAGCCGGTCGGCGTCGTCCAGCACGATCGGCTGGCGGTTGTTGCCACGCTGGATCACGTGGTGCGGATAACCGGGAACGGTGAGGCGAGGTTGGCGGGCCATGGTCGATTTTCCGTTTTAACAGCTTAAGCGAGCTCAGAGCAATTTGCGACCCGTCAATCGCTGATGCTCGCGGCCCGCAAAACGGTCGGTCATGCCGGCGATGTAGTCGGCCACGGCGCGGGCGGCGTCGGCCCGGACCGCAAATACCGGCGGCATTTCAGCCGGCTGAGCGGAATAGGCTTCAAACAGCTCGCGAACCACGATCTGGGCCTGACCGGTCATCTGCATCACTTGCGGATGGCGGTACAACTGGGCCAGCAGAAATTGCTTCAGCGCCGTCGATTGCGCCTGCATGGCGGGGCTGAAGCGCAGCAGCGGGCCGGCCAAGCGGGCTTCATCAGCACTGGCCGGTGCCGCTTGATTCAGCATCTGCCGGGTAGCAGCGATGACGTCATAAACCTGCGCGCTGAGCATGCGGCGGATGGTCTCATAGAGCAAGCGGCGGGCGCGCGCGGGCGCGGCCAAATCGGGATGCTCAGCCAACGCCTCAACGCGGTAGCGCTCAAACAGCTCGACCGACTGCAACTGCGCCAGCGTGATCAAACCGGAGCGCACGCCGTCGTCAATGTCGTGCGCGTTGTAGGCGATGGCGTCGGCCAGATTGCACAGCTGCGCTTCCAGGCTGGGTTGGCTGCGGTCTAAAAAGCGCCGCGCCACGCCACCCGGCTCCGACTGCTCGATCAACTCGGCGTTGCGCCGCGAGCAGTGCTTGAGGATGCCTTCGCGGCTTTCAAAGGTCAGATTCAGGCCGTCGTAGGCCGGATAGCGTTCTTCGAGCTGGTCGACCACCCGCAGGCTCTGCAAGTTGTGCTCAAAACCGCCATGCGCGGCCATGCAGTCGTTCAGTGCATCTTGCCCGGCATGGCCAAACGGCGTGTGCCCCAGGTCATGCGCCAGCGCCACCGCTTCCACCAAGTCCTCGTTCAAACCCAGCGGCCGGGCGATCGAGCGACTCAGCTGCGCGACTTCCAGCGAGTGCGTCAAACGCGTGCGGAACAAATCGCCTTCGTGGTTTAAGAAAACCTGCGTCTTGTATACCAAGCGCCGAAAAGCCGTGGAATGAACGATGCGGTCGCGGTCGCGCTGGAAGTCGGTGCGCGTCGGCGCGACAGACTCGGCAAACAGGCGACCGCGCGTTTTCGAGGGGTCAGAGGCGTAGACAGCGAGAATCATGTGCAAAAAAGACAGCTCAGACCGGCGTGCAACACGCGTCGATGACCGCGCGTACCAGCGCATCGGGTGCACCGCGCACAGCAGCGCGACCAGGGCCGTCGATGACAACGAATTTAAGCGCGCCGGCTTCGGCTTTTTTATCGACTTGCATCAGCGCCATGTAGCGACCGGCGTTGTCGGTGGTGTCGAGCTGCGGGCCGACTGTCGGCAAACCCGCGCGCTCGACCAAGCGACGCAAGCGCGCCACCAGAGCCGCATCGATCAAACCGAGCCGCTGCGACAACTCAGCCGCCATGACCATGCCGCAACCGACGCCTTCGCCGTGCAGCCAAGCGCCATAACCCATGCCCGACTCAATCGCGTGACCGAAGGTGTGACCGAAATTCAAGATCGCCCGCAAGCCCGCCTCACGCTCGTCTTGACCCACCACAGAAGCCTTGATCTCGCAGCTGCGCTGGACCGCGTGGGCCAGCGCGGCAGTGTCGCCAGCGCGCAAATCGTCCACATGGGCTTCGATCCAGTCAAGAAAATCCATGTCAGCGATCGGGCCGTATTTGATGATCTCGGCCAGCCCGGCGCTGAGTTCACGTGGCGGCAAGGTGGCGAGCACGCCCAAGTCGCAAATGACGCGTTGCGGCTGGTAAAAAGCGCCAATCATGTTCTTGCCCAGCGGATGGTTGATAGCGGTCTTACCGCCCACCGATGAGTCCACCTGCGCCAGCAAGGTCGTCGGAATTTGCACAAACGGCACGCCACGCATGTAGCTGGCCGCCGCAAAACCGGTCATGTCGCCGACCACGCCACCACCCAAGGCAAACAAAACCGTTTTACGGTCGCAGTTGTTTTCCAGCAGGGCGTCAAAAATCAGTTGCAGCGTCGGCCAGTCTTTGTAGACTTCGCCGTCGGGCAGGCTGACCAGCAAGACTTTGGCGTAATGATTTTTGAGCGCCGCCTGCAATGGCGCCGCATACAAAGGTGCCACGGTGGTGTTGGAGACGATCAGCGCGGTGCGGGCCGGCGGCAGCCCAGCATACGTTTCGGGGCGGCCCAAAAGCTGGCTGCCAATGAGAATGTCGTAAGAACGCTCGGCGAGCTCAATACGCACCTGCTGTGTGACGGGGAGATCTGACGTGGAAAGTGGATCGGTTTGCATGAGCCCAAGTGTATCGGCCGAAGAATGACCGCACGCTCAAGTCAGCGGCGGCTCACAGGCTTGCAGTTTGAGCTCGAGCATGATGGCGCTGACCAGGCTGGCCACCGAAGGGCGACCAGTTTCAATCACCAGATGCGCCGTCTCACGGTACAAAGGATCACGCGCCAAATACAGCTCGTTGAGTCGCGCCAGCGGATCGGCC
Source organism: Polaromonas sp. (assembly GCA_041442125.1). Classification (GTDB taxonomy): domain Bacteria; phylum Pseudomonadota; class Gammaproteobacteria; order Burkholderiales; family Burkholderiaceae_C; genus Polaromonas. Next base: position 17,718 of record JASDRC010000017.1, read on the forward strand.
ACCTGCAACAAGGGGCGATTCTGGTCGTGGCGCAAGCGCCTGAAAACCTCTTCAGGTGCCGAGTGCAGGTAGACCGTAGTGGTGCGCGCATGCAGATACTGGCGATTGGCCGGGCGCAACACCGCTCCGCCGCCGGTCGACAAGACGCAGTTGTCGCCCAGCGTCAATTCATCGATCACCGCTTCTTCGAGGTCGCGAAAAGCTGCCTCCCCTTCGCGCTCAAAAAACTCGCGAATCGAAGCGCCTATGCGCAGCTCCAAGACATGGTCTGAGTCAACGAAACGCCAACCGATGCGCCTGGCCAGTTGCCGGCCGACCGTGGTTTTTCCGGAGCCGGGCAAGCCGACGCAGGCAATGCGTTGCGGTTTCGAGTTCGAGTTCAAGTTCAAGTTCTAGGGATTGAAAAAAATCGTTTGAGTTTTGGGCGAACCACTGAAGGTAGAAAGCATAACCGTGGTCAGCGGTGATGACTTGAAAGCCTTCATGGCGAATTGAGAAAACCCGGCCAGCCTTCGGTGCCCGGCGCTTGCACCGGCGGCGGCACCCCTTCGGGCAGCAATTGCGGAGTGATGAAAACCAGCATTTCCGACTTGCTGGTGCTGCGGATGCGGCTTCTGAACAGCGCGCCAATGAGGGGCAGATCCCCCAGCAACGGCACCTTGGTGTCGTCGTTGCGTTCGGTCTGTTCAAAAATCCCGCCGATCGCGACCGTGCCGCCGTTATCAACCAAGACCTGGGTTTGAATGCGCTTGGTGTCGATGGCAAAACCGTTGACCGTGACGCGGCCAACGCTGTCTTTGTTGACATCGAGCGTCAAAATAATATTGCCTTCGGGCGTGATCTGCGGCGTGACTTCAAGCCTCAAACTGGCTTTGCGCCACTCGATGGAGGGCGCGGTTGTCGCCGTGCCGCCGGTTTGGTAGGGCAGCTCGGTGCCCTGCTCGATCATGGCTTTGACCTGGTCTGTCGTGACAATGCGCGGGTTCGAAATGATCTTGCCCTTGCCATCCGCCTCCAGCGCCGAGATTTCAAGGTTCAACAAGCGCGTCAGCGAAGCGTTGAACAGCGAGACCGCGAAGGTCGCGCTGGCGGTGCCATTTTGCGGCGCAGCGGGCAAATTGACGAAGTCGCCGGCGGTCACCCCATAGTTCTCGCCCACTGCCGGCGCTGTGCCCGACGACAGGTTCGGCGTGATGTAGCTGGCGCCAAACTGTGTGTTGCGGCCGCTGTTCAGCGTGATCGGACGGCCCCCGAGCCGAACACCGATGGAGCGGCCAAACGTGTCAGAGGCTTCGACAATCCGCGCCTCGATCAAGACCTGCCGCACCGGAATATCGAGCTGCCGAATCAACGCTTCAACCTGCGCCAGCTTGAGCGGAATATCGGTCACAAAAATCTGATTGGTCCTCACATCAGACAGCACGCTGCCGCGCGGCGACAAGATGCGCGTTGCAGCGGCGCTCACGCCCGTGGCCACCCCGCCGCCGGGGCCGCCCCTCAGGCTGCGCGAAACCTCTGCCGCCTTGGCGAAGTTCAAGCGAAATTCCTGTGTGCGCGTCGGCTCCAGCACCTGCAAGGCTTGCTGGGCCAACAGCTCTGCCGTTTTGCGCTGCGCTAATTCGGCATTCGGTGCGATGTGCAAAATATTGCCGGCCTGCAGCATGCCCAAGCCGCGTGAGGCCAAAATGATTTCCAGCGCCTGCTGCCAAGGCACCTCTTTCAGGCGCAAGGTGACCGCACCCATGACGCTGTCAGAGACGACGATGTTGAGCCCCGTGAACTCAGCCATGATGCGCAGCAGGGCATGGATTTCGATGTTTTGAAAGTTCAGCGTGATCAGATCGGTGTCGGTGCTGCTCTCAAGCGTGGCTTGCTTGGCAGCGACAACCTCAACGGGCTTGGCAGTTGTCGCCAGCGCTGTGCTCACCACCGCCTGACCGAGCGCGGCGGCAACCAACGCCTGCCAGCACGTAGTTGTTGACTGCTTGGCGTTCATGTTCTTCAAGGTTCCGGCACCAGGGCCAAACTGACGACGCGCTCCGACGGCTCGCCCTGCGCGTTGCGTGCGATCTCCCGCACGACCAAGCCAGCCCAGGTGATGGCGTTGACGCGCCCTTGGTCTTGACCGATTTTGTCGCCGACCCGGACTGGATAAATCAAGCCTTGCACACGCAACAGGGCCAAGGTCTCGCCGCCCCGCTGCAGACTGCCGACCAGCCGCATGCCCGCCAGCGGCAAGGCGTCCAGCGGCGGCCTGGTTGGACCGGATCCGCGCTCCAGCTGTGCGCTCTCGGCGGGTCGGGGCGCGTCAACCGCTGCGCTTGCCAGCAAGCGCTGGCGGTTGAACGGCTCGACGCCTTCGGGCTGCGGGTGGATCGGTTGCACAGCCTCCCCAGGAAGCGCCGGCACGTGCGGTATCGGCGGCGCGTGCTTGGCCCGTTCGCTCTGCATCCAGAGCTGTAAATTGTTTGAGTCTGCTGGGTCTGCCTCCGCGCAGGCGGACAGCCACACCGCTGCCACAAGCGCTGTGACCACCGGCATCCCGCGCAAGACAGCTGACCATGGTTCAGTCTTCAAGATACGCCCTTTCCAGTCATCTGGCTTGGCGGCTGGCTGAGTGGCCGCAGGGTGCGGACCACCGCCTCCATCACCAAAACACCGTCTGGAGCCGGCTTCAGTGTGAAGCTCTGGATCGAGACCGACCACGCCAGCCCCGCTAGATCGGTCGCAAAAGCCGCCAAATCCTGATAGCGACCGACCACGCGCAGGGCGATCCGCTGCTGCGCATAAAGTGGTTGCAGCGTCAGTTCTGCCGGCCGCAACAGCTCGAAGCGCAGGCTGCGCTCGCGGCCCGCTCGGTTCACGTCTGACAGCAACAGGTCTATCTCACGCGCGCCCGGCAATGGCTGCTCAAGCAAAGCCAAGCGCTGCTGCAGCCAAGCTTGCTGACTTTGCAACGCAGACAATGGGGCGGCCCGAAGCAGCTTGGCACTGAACTCAGCCCGCAGCCGCTCATGCGCTGCCTCTGCGCGCATCAAGGCTTGCTGATCGGCAGACAAAATCAGCCACCAAAGCATGCCGACAACAGCCCAACAAACCAAGGCCTGCGTCAACAGCCGCAGCCAAGCGGGCCAAGCCATGGGCGCATCGCGGTTCATGCTCTCCAGCTGACGCCGCAGATGTTGCAATGAGTTGAGCATGGCGTCTAGCCGCCTCCATCAGTCAAGGGTTGACGCGGGCAACTCGGGGCGCTGCAACCAGGCTCGCATAGAAAACGGTGTACCGACCGGCTCGCCCTGCCGCACAGATGCAGCGGGGGCTGCCGCCACCTCGATCAGCTCGGGCCGCACCAGCCATTGACCGCCACTGGCCATCTGGCGCAACAACTCGAACACCTCTTGACCCGATCGGGCGGCGCCGTTGACGCGGACCTTGTCGCCGTCCTGGGTCAGGGCTGTCAAGTACAGCCCTTCCGGTAAATGCACGGCTAATTCTTGTAACAACGCCCCCGCCAACTGACTTTCATCGCGCAAGGCTTGCAAGCTTTTTTCCCGCAGGCGCAGCTGAACAAGATCCGTTTTGACCTGCGCCTTGTCCTTGAGCTGCCCGTCAAGCGCGGCGATGGCTTGTTGCAGGCTGCTGCTGGCGAGCCTCTGGGCCGCCAGCTGGCGCGCCAGCCAAACAGATATGGCAACCGCTACCAGCACACCGACCAGTGCCGCAAGCACCATCGAAACCGCCCATGCTTTGCGCTTACGCGCCATGGCCCACTGCCGATGCGGCAATAAATTAAGCATCATGCACCGTGAAACCGGCGCAAAGCCAGCCCGCAAGCGGTCAACATGCTGGAGCGCCCGCCGGCATGGCAAGCCGCGTTCTGACTCACCTGATTGACACGCATGCCACTGAAGGCGTCGACCAGCAGGCAGTCGGAGAATGTCCGCTGCTTGAGCGCCTGTTGCAAGACCGCCAGCCAGGGCGAGCCGCCTGCCAACAAGATGGTGTCTATTTTTCGGTGCGGCGCAGTGCTCAAAAAACCATCGAGCGCACTCGCCAAGTGATCGGCCAGGCGCAGAATAAAGGACGTGAGCAAGGGCGAGAGCGTTATAACGGCTGGCGCATAAGCCACCGGCAAGGCCTCTTGAAATTGGTGGCGGTCGGCATTGTGCAAAGGCTGGCGTGTCGCGTGAACGACCGCCCCTTGGTATGTTACGTGCAGACTCCAGCCCTCTGTGTCGACTTGGATCAGCGCCATCACCGGGTGGGTGGGCGCTGACTGTCGCGCCGGGATCAAACGGCGGGCCGCCAGCATCGCCGCCTCGGCCGCAACATCCAAAATAACAGCCTCGAGGCCGGCGGCCTCGGCCAGCCCCAAACGGTCTTGCACTTTTTCATTGGCGGCAGCCGCGATCCAGACCTCGACTTCAGCGCCCTGACTCGGCGCTTGTGGGCGACCCTGCACGCTGTAATCCACATGCATATCGGCCCATGGCCTGCCACTTAGCCGCTCGACTTCAGCCTCGACTTGACGCAGCAGCTCGGCCTCGCCCAAATCCGCAGGCAGCCGGATTTTGCTGACGCTCACTGCCGAGTCAGGCATGGCCAACGCCACTTGCCGAGTCTGGCTGCCGCTGGCTTTGACCAGCCGCCGCAACGCGGCAACGACCTCGTCAAATTGCGCGATGTGGTCCGCCGCCATCCAGCCGACCTGCAAAGGCTCCATGACGCAGTGCTCCAACACCAGGCCGGCCTTGTCGTCTTGGGCTAATTCAACCCATTTCAGACTTGACGCACTGACATCCAAACCAATCAAAGGCTTGGAAACTAACTTGAAAATGCGTCTCAAGTGAGGTTTAAAGTAGTTTTCATAGGAACAAGTATCGTCATAATTACCAATTTATAAGTACTTATATTACATTTCTTACACTTCACGCCGATCCGGAACGACTCCTGACAAGAGCAGTCGACACGAACGGCTCAGCGTTTTTATAATGTCGGGCTGTCCTAAGATCGGTCCCATGCTTGCAAAAAATCCCAACGCTAAAAATTCTGCCAACTCGTCAGACAGTCCGCGCCCTACCGCCGTTCGGTTATTTATCTGGGCGAGTGGCTTGGCCGCTGCCGGCGGGCTAAGCTTGCTGTTGGTGCTGGCGGTTGCGCTGTCAGTGGCTTATCCGAATTTGCCGGATATTTCTGACCTGTCGAACTACAGACCTAAATTGCCCTTGCGTGTGTTCTCCTCAGACGGCGTGTTGATCGGTGAGTTCGGTGAAGAGCGGCGCAGCCTGACGCCCATCAAGGACATTCCGCAAGTCATGAAGGACGCCGTTTTGGCGATTGAAGACGCCCGCTTCTTCCAGCATGGCGGCGTTGATTACCTGGGCATGGGTCGCGCCGTTTTAGCCAATTTCGGCCGCGCCAAAAGCCAAGGCGCCTCGACCATCACCATGCAGGTTGCGCGCAACGTGTACTTGTCGGCTGAGAAAAGCTACACCCGCAAAATTTATGAAATCTTGCTGACCTTCAAGCTCGAACACATGTTGACCAAGGACCAGATTCTTGAGATCTACATGAACGAGATCTATCTGGGTCAGAGGGCTTATGGTTTTGCTGCCGCATCTGAAACTTATTTTGGCAAACCATTGAAAGACCTCAGCATCGCTGAAGCCGCCATGCTGGCGGGACTGCCGAAAGCACCTTCCGCCAACAACCCGATCAGCAATCTAAAACGGGCGCAAGCACGGCAGCAGTACATCATCGAGCGCATGGAGGAAAACAAATTCATCACCAGCGCGCAAGCTGTGGCCGCTAGAAAAGAGGAACTGACAATTAGGCGCGCAGGCAACGACGGTCGTGTCCATGCTGAGTTCGTAGCAGAGACCGCGAGACAGCTCGTCTTCAACCAGTACGGCGACGAAACCTACACCCGCGGATTGAACGTTTACACCACCTTGTCTGCGATTGACCAGACCGCAGCCTACAAGGCTCTGCGCAAAGGCATCATGGATTTTGAGCGGCGCCAGGTCTACCGCGGTCCGGAGAAATTTCTGAGCTTGCCGGAGGACTCCAAAGAAGCCGAAGATGTGATTGACGACGCGCTCGCCGACAGTCCAGACAACGGTGACGTCATGTCGGCCGTTGTACTCGAAGCCACGCCAAAAAAAATCACCGCTGTCCGGCGTAACGGCGAGGCGGTTTCCATCACCGGCGATGGCCTGAAGCCAGCCCAATCGGGCTTGAGTGACAAAGCCCCGGCCAACATTCGACTTCGCCGCGGCGCGCTGATACGTGTCGCCAAGACTGAGAAAAGCACTTGGGAAATTACGCAGTTGCCTGAAGTCGAAGGCGCTTTTGTCGCCATAGACCCGCGTGACGGCGCTATCCGCGCACTGGTCGGCGGCTTTGATTACGGCAAAAATAAGTTCAACCACGTGACGCAGGCATGGCGCCAGCCGGGTTCCAGCTTCAAGCCATTCATCTATTCAGCCGCCCTTGAAAAAGGCTTCACGCCCGCCACGGTCATCAATGACGCACCCTTGTTTTTTGATTCGGGCGTGACCGGCGGCCAGCCGTGGGAGCCCAAAAATTACGACAGTACGTTTGATGGCCCGATGAGCATGCGAACCGCGTTGAAAAAGTCCAAAAACATGGTTTCCATCCGCATCTTGCAAGCCGTCGGCACGCAAAACGCGCAAGACTGGATCGGCCGTTTTGGCTTTGAGGCAGACAAGCACCCGGCTTACCTGACGATGGCGCTAGGCGCCGGGTCGGTCACACCAATGCAGATGGCCACGGCTTATTCGGTCTTTGGCAACGGCGGCTACCGCATCAACCCCTACCTGATCACCAAGATCACCGACCAGCAAGGCCGCACGCTGGTGGAAACACCCGCGCCAGTACGCGACGAAAGCAGCCGCGCCATTGAACCGCGCAATGCGTTCATCATGTCCAGTTTGCTGCAAGAAGTGACCCGTACCGGCACCGCTGCCAGAGCCCAAGCCATGCTCAAGCGACCCGATCTTTATGGCAAGACGGGCACCACCAATGACTCTATCGACACGTGGTTTGTCGGCTACCAGCCAACCCTAGCGGCCGCTGTTTGGATGGGTTACGACAAACCCAAAAAACTCGGTGACCGCGAAACAGGCGGCGGCCTCAGCCTGCCGATCTGGATCAATTTCATGGAAACGGCGCTGAAGTCGACGCCAATCGCCGACATGCCCGTGCCAGCCGGCGTGGTCAATGTCGACGGCGAATGGTATTACGAAGAATATGCCCGCGGTGCCGGTATCAGCAGCATGGGCGTCGAAGGCCGCCCGTCCGGCTTGCCAGGCGAAACCGGTAGGCCGGGTGCGCCGGTTCAGGTAACGCCGCCGTCGGACGAACGCCGACGCATTCTGGATTTGTTTAAAAGTTAAGCCGTCTTAAAAAGCGAAGAGCAGCGGCTGGCCCGCTTGCTCACTCGCGTAACGTGACAAATTCTTGAAAAATTCTTCGCCTGTTTTGGTGTCAAGCCACTGACCCGAGACACACTTGTAATGAAAGCCACCAGCACGCGCCGCCAGCCAAATTTCTTGCAAGGGCTTTTGCAAGTTGATGATAATCTGGCTGCGGTTTTCGAAGGTCAAGGTCACCATGCCGCCGGTGCGCTGGTTGTCGACATCGGCGTCAGCCGCATCATTGATCCGGTCGCAGGCTGTTTCCACCGCTTGCAGAACGGCTTCAGCATGGTCTAAGTATTCCAGGTCGCTCATTACAATCCCATCATGTTTGCTTCTCTTCAAATTCACGCCCAAATTCTAGGCCGTCGCGCTTTGCCTGTCAGGGCACAAGGCCTTGCCAGTATCGCCTTGAGTTGCCTGTTGGCTGCAGCCCTGGTCGGTTGTGGCCAGAAAGGCCCTCTCTTTTTGCCCGGCCCACCACCGCCGCTGCCCACCACGGCGACTTCCCCGCCGCTTGCAGCGCCTGTCATCGTCCTCGCGCCAGTTCTCCCAGCTACGCCTAACCGTCCAGCCACCACAACACCATGAGCCAGCAATCTTCTATCGTCGGCGCAGCCCAAGCCCTGCCTGGTCATCCTTTTGTGGCCTACCACGGCGCTGAATTGCAGGTCGAAGGCGCACGCCTGAGCCAGCTTGCAGCCGAGCACGGCACGCCGCTTTTTGTCTATTCGAAAGCCTCGATGTTGGCGGCGCTGGCCGCATATCAACACGGTTTCGCTGGCCGCCATGCGCAAATTTGCTACGCCATGAAGGCCAATTCTTCGCTCGGCGTGCTGCAGGTGTTTGCCGCCGCTGGTTGCGGTTTTGACATCGTCTCCGGCGGTGAACTTGAACGCGTTCTGGCCGCTGGTGGCGATGCCGCGAAGATCATTTTTTCAGGTGTCGGCAAGACCCGCGCCGAAATGCGACAAGCCCTGCAAGCCGGCATTGGTTGCTTCAACGTCGAGAGCGAAGCTGAGCTCGATGTGTTGTCCCAAGTAGCCGAATCCCTCGGACTGAGAGCCCCCGTCAGCATTCGTGTCAACCCGAATGTCGATCCGAAAACACACCCGTATATTTCGACCGGCCTGAAAGACAACAAGTTTGGCGTCGCCCACGAAGACACGCTGCGGATTTACCAACACGCCGCCAGCCTCCAAGGCTTGCAAGTGGTCGGCATTGACTGCCACATCGGCTCACAAATCACCGACGCCACACCTTACCTAGACGCCATGGACCGCGTGCTCGATCTGGTCGCCAGCATCGAAGCCAGCGGCATTTCGTTGGCGCACATCGACTTTGGCGGCGGCCTCGGCATTAACTACAACAACGACACACCACCAGCAGCGGACGCGCTGTGGGCTCAGCTGCTGCGCAAGCTGGATGAGCGCGGCTACGGCCAGAAAAAACTCATGATCGAGCCCGGTCGCTCGCTCGTCGGCAATGCCGGTGTTTGCGTGACCGAGGTGCTGTACGTCAAGCCAGGTGAACTCAAGAACTTCTGCATCATTGATGCAGCCATGAACGACTTGCCGCGCCCCGCCATGTACCAAGCTTTCCATGCCATCGTGCCCTTGCTGGCGGAGCCGTCTGAAACGCTAGGAACACCTGAAGCGCGCTACGACGTGGTCGGCCCTATCTGCGAAAGCGGTGACTGGATCGGCCGCGACCGCACGCTGGCGGTCAAGGCTGGAGACCAATTAGCGGTGCTCTCAGCAGGCGCTTACTGCATGAGCATGTCCAGCAACTACAACACCCGCGGCCGCGCCGTCGAACTGTTGGTCGATGGTGACAAGGTGCATGTGATCCGCGAGCGTGAGAACGCTGCCGATCAAATGCGGCTTGAGCGACTTGTTGCTAATTAAGCCGCTCCAAGCCAAGCTAAGACTTGGTGCGACTGCGTAAATACTGGCGCAGCCGCCAGCCCAGCAGCAAGCCCAGAATCCCAGCGTAAATCGCCACTTCGGCAAAGTCATTTTTGCCGGCGCGCATCCAGAAAAAATGCAGGATGGCCAAACCAGCCACCGCATAAATCAGCTTGTGCAGCAGTTGCCAGCGTTTCGCACCCAGCGCCTTGATGGCCGCATTGAAGGATGTCGCGGCCAAGGGCGTCAGCAACAACAGCGACAAGGCGCCGACCAAAATGAATGGCCGCTTGATGATGTCGCTGACGATTTCGAGGAAGTCGAAACCCATGTCAAACCAGCTGTAACTCAGGAAATGAAGCAGTACATAAAAGTACATGAAGAGACCAAGCATGCGCCGAAAACGCGCCAAGCTCGGTGTTTTGCTCAGCACCCGCAGCGGCGTGACGGCCAACACAATGCACAAAAATCGCAAAGCCCAATCCCCAGTGGCGCGAATCAGCGCCTCCTGCGGATTGGCACCAAGTTGGTCAGCCAATGCACGATAAAACAGCCAGATGAATGGCAGCAAACACAGCGCAAAAACTGTGGGCTTGGCGGTCGGTCGCAACAGCCACTTGTTCATGAAAAACGCATCGTCATCGCGGCATCAGAACAGCTTTTTCAAGTCCATGCCAGCGTAAAGCTGCGCCACTTGCGCCTCATAACCGTTGAACATCAGCGTCTTGCGCTTCTTGGCGAACAAACCGTCTTCGCCAATGCGCCGCTCTGTCGCTTGGCTCCAGCGCGGGTGGCTGACGTTCGGGTTGACGTTGGAATAAAAACCATACTCTTGCGCGGCGGCTTTATTCCAGGCGGTGCGTGGCTCTTTGTCGGTGAAGCGAATCTTGACGATGCTCTTGCCACTCTTGAAACCATACTTCCAAGGCACGACCAAGCGCACCGGCGCACCGTTTTGATTCGGCAACACTTCACCGTACATGCCAAAGGTCAACAAGGTCAGCGGATGCATGGCTTCGTCCATGCGCAGGCCCTCCACATAAGGCCAGTCGAGCACACGCGAGCCGACAAAAGGCATGGTCTTGGGGTCTGCCAGCGTGACAAACTCAATGTACTTGGCGCTGCCCAATGGTTCCACTTTTTTGATCAACTCGGCCAGTGAATAGCCCACCCAAGGGATCACCATGGACCAGCCCTCGACACAGCGCAGACGGTAGATCCGCTCTTCTTGTGCACTGAGCTTGAGCAATTCTTCAATGCCGTAGGTTTTGGGTTGCTTGACCAGACCTTCGATGCTCACAGTCCAAGGTCGCGTCTGCAGCGTGCCAGCGTTGCGGGACGGGTCGGCCTTGTCGGTGCCGAACTCGTAGAAATTGTTGTAGGTGCTGGCGTCTTTGTAGTCGGTCAGCTTGTCCATCGTCACCGCACCGGCGACCGCCGACTTAGCACCGGCCAAAGCCGCATGCTTGCCGGGCGCGGTCATGGCCTGCGCCATTGCCTCACGGCCAGCCCAACCTGCCAGTGCCGCACCGGCTGCTCCGGTAGCCATGAGCTTGATCAGGTCGCGCCGGCCTTGGTAAATTCCTTGTGGCGTGATGTCACTGGGTACCGAATGGTCAACTCCGCTTGAATTCGTCTTGATAAGCATGGTGAGTCCTTTAAATTTGCCAATTAACGTTAGTACGCAACAAGTTTCGCTACGGATTCAATGACAAAGACTCGCCTTCAGGCTACAAGGTTCCGTAACTGTGCAGACCCGACAAAAACATGTTCACGCCCAGGAAAGCGAAGGTCGTGACCGCAAGACCCACCAGCGCCCACCAGGCCGCCACGGTACCGCGCAAGCCCTTCATGAGGCGCATGTGCAACCAAGCTGCATAGTTGAGCCAGACGATCAAGGCCCAGGTTTCTTTCGGGTCCCAGCTCCAGTAACCGCCCCAAGCTTCAGCCGCCCACAGCGCACCCAGAACGGTGGCGATGGTGAAGAACGCAAAGCCAACGGCAATGGATTTGTACATCACGTCGTCGAGCACTTCAAAGCTTGGCAACCGCTCCGCCAAGCGCTGGCGACCCAGCAAAATACCTGCTGAAATCAAGCCCGACACCAGCAGGTAACCGAGCCAGTAATTGCTGCCACCGACTTCCGCCTTGCGAAACACAATCGGCACAAAGCAGATCACCACACCGAGCATCCACAAGGGCGTCAGTTTGTACCAGCGCTTTTCTGTGGCTTGCTGCTTGATCAGGTAAGCCAGCGCGACCATCGCCGCCAAAGCGAACATGCCGTAACCAACGAAGTTCGCGGGGACATGGATTTTCATCCACCAGCTTTTCAGGGCCGGCACCAGCGGCTGAATCTCATGGGCTCCGCGCACAACGGTGTACCAAAGCAGAAAACCCACTGCAGCGCTGACCACCAGCATGACAAGAGCGCCCAGCGCTCGGGTGTTGTATTGGGCTTCAAAGTACAAATAGAAAGCTGCGGTCATCCAGCAAAACAGCACGAAGACTTCGTACAAATTGCTGACGGGAATGTGGCCGACATCAGGCCCGATCAGGTAACCCTCGTACCAGCGCACCATGGTGCCGATCAGAGCCATGGTGATAGCGACCCAGACAATTTTGGAGCCCAAAGACTCCAGCGCATCGCTGTTGCCGTCTTTGCCGCGACTGGCCACCATGCCAAACCAATAAAACAAGGTGCCCATGAAAAACAGCACGCTCATCCACAATATAGCCGACTGGCTGGACAGAAAATACTTGAGCCAAAAAACCTGCTCCGCACGCGCCAACTCGCCCTGATACGAGACGATGCCTAGCAAAGAACCGACCGTCACCGCCAGCATCAACGCGCGCAACGGCCGCCAGAACCAACCCATGGCAATGGCTGATGGAATCGCACACAGCAAAATGCCTTTTTCGTACACATCCATATGGGCTTGGTAACGGAAAAAGGTGTAAAAACCGCCGCACAGTACCAACGCGGCAAACAACCAATCGAGCACATTGCGACGCGCAAAATAACCTTCATTCAAGATGAAACTGTCATTGGCGCGGCTGCGCTTGAGCCGGGTGGTTTTCATGGGGACACCTGTAAGAGTCGGGTTTTCAACATTTCAAATTCCTTGTCGCCGTCCATGGTCTTGCGATTTGCCGACAAGGCCATGGTCGCATGGCTGGTGTTGCCTGTGTCATTTGCGTCAACCATGCCCTGGCGTGGTGAGAGCCAAACCCACAGCCTGCGTTCGCGCACGTAAAGCATGGCAAAAATGCCCACGATCAAGAAGGCGCAGCCTAGATAAACAATATTTTTGCCGGGCGCACGGGCCACTTGGAAGACGCTGGCTTGGACTTGCGTGAAGTCCGCCAAGGCAAATGTCATGGGGGCCGGGTAGTGGTGTGCATCGCTCAAACTCAAGACCGTTTGAGCCATGAAGTTTTGCATTTTTTCGTCTTGCACCATCGGCGGCAAGCCCGCTTGTTCGCGCGACATAGAGACCAACTCAAACAGCACGCCGTTGAGAATGCGCACCAGCACTTCGCCAGCCCGACTGCGCTCGGCTTCGGGCACGTTCATTTCCATGAAGTCCGAGATGGCTTGCAGACCGGCAGTCTGTGGGCCAGCTTTGGCTGCCGCTGCAGTGGCCGTCGTTGGGGCGGTTTGTGGGCTGGCCATCGGAGCCACGCTTTCAGCGCCGGCAAACAAGCCCAGCGCGCGCGAGGCCGACGCTGTCAGTTGGGCCGCCAAGTCGGGCCGGTCTGGCGCGATGGCTTGCCGCACATAGCGCCGCACGGCTTCATCACGCTGGCGCTCATCGGCGAGAGCCGCACGGACGTTCAGAAACGTCTCCATGGTGTATTCCTGGTCGGCCGGAACCCGCAAATATTGGAACGGCTCGATCGGGGTTTCGCGCACACCGAGCAAGAACACAGAGGTGCTGTCAGGGTTGTCATCCATGCGCACCGGCAGCATGTAGTTTTGGTATTCACGGGCTTGCCCAGCACCGTCACGCAGCTTGTAGCTCACGCTTGGCCCGACATTGCGCAACTCTTTGTTGGTTCGGGTCTTGTTGGCCGCGCCAAGGCGGCTGTCGATGGCTTGGCGCAGATCAACTTTTCGGACATCTACCGCAGAACCGGATGACCCGGCTTGAGCCCCGGAGGTACCGAAGTTTTCAACGTTGATGACACGCAGCGCGGTGTATTCCAGCGTGAGTTTCTCAGGCCCGTTGCTGAGGTTGCTAGAGCTGCCAATAGTGCCCTGAATTTCAAACGGTTTGGTGGCCGCATTCATGGGCACGGCCTTCAGCGTGACGCTGGAGCCACCGTCGTCAAAGCTCGATTGGTAAATCTCGACGCCTCGGTGATTCGCTGGGTGGTTCACCTCCACACGCGTCGGTATTTGCTCGCCGGTTTCTTTGTCGTGGATCACTATCTCGCTGGCAAACAGCTTGGGCATGCCGGTGGAGTAGTACTCAACGATGAACTTCTTCAGCTCAATCGAAAAAGGCAATTCTTGCAACAAAACACCACCGGGCTGGTTCAGCATTGCCACGCTCGACTGGGTGCCTTCGGCCACCAATAAATTGCCGCGAAAAGTCGGGTTGCCATCACTCAAACGATGCTTTTGCGCCACGTCAGCGATCAGTCCGCCGCCGGTGAAAACCACCTTGTCGTTGAACCACATCTGCGCACGCACCATCAAGTCGCCGTCCAACAGGCCGCCAATGCAGACCAGCACGATGGCGCTGTGCGCCGCGATATAGCCGAGCTTGTTGGCCGAGCCTTTTTTGGCCGCCACCATCCAGCCGGTGTCGCGATGCTGCAGCTTGACGCGCCAGCCGCCCTGCACCAGCGTCTGACCGATGCGTCGTGCGGCCACTTCTGGGGCTTCGTGTAAGTTGTTTTCCGCGCGGTGGCCAAAAGCCTTCAAGCTTTGTTCGCGGAGATCTTCCTTGAATTGATTCAGCTCCGACAAAATCTTCGGTGCGTTGCGGCTGATGCACAAGCTGGTGCTGATGACCAGAAAAGCCATGATCAGCAGAAACCACCAAGCGCTGTAAACCGTATTGAGGCTAACCAAGCTGAACACCTGCGCCCAGAAAGGCCCAAACTGATTAACGTAATTGGTCAGCGGCTCTTGCTGCTTGAGTACCGTACCAATCACCGAAGCAATGCAGATGACGGTCAGCAGCGAAATCGAAAACCGCATCGACGACAGCAGCTCAACCGTGCTGCGCCATGTGCGGGAACCCGTGTCAAGCTCAATACCTTGGGTAGAAACAGTCATTCAGATAGGCGTTTGAAGCGATGAAAACCAATAAATCGGAGGCACATCGTATGAAAAACGAAGCGCCACTAAAAAAGGCGGGCCTTTCTGCGAAAGACCCGCCTGCATGTGACCATTTTTTCAGCTCAGGGTTCCACAAAAAATACCACTTGCTGAAAATGATGATTTAACGCAGGCCCGCGATGTAGTCTGCCAAGGCGCGAATTTCACGGTCGTTGAGCCTTGCCGCCACTTGGGTCATCGGCAGACTGCCCGTGCGCACGCCGTCGCGGAAGGCGGTCAATTGAGCTGCTGTGTAGTCAGCGTGCTGACCGCCCAGCCGCGGGTACTGGGACGGATTGCCGGCACCGTTTGGACTGTGGCAACCCGCACAAGCGGCAATCTGGCGTTCAGACACCCCGCCGCGGTAAATACGCTCACCCAGCACCACCAGCTCTTTGTCTTTGGCAAAGCCGGGCTTGATCTTCTTCTCGGCCAGCCAGAAGGCGATGTTGGTCATGTCGGCATCGCTCAGTTGCGAGGCAAAGCCTTGCATGATGGCGTTTTTACGGACGCCACTTTTGTACTCACGCAGCTGCTTGACCAAATACTCCGGGTGTTGTTGAGACAGCTTGGGATAAGCCGGCACACCTGAATTGCCGTCGGCGGCGTGGCAAGCCACGCACATGGCAGTGAACTTGGCTTCCCCGGCCACGAGGTCAGGTTTGGTAACGGCCGCCGGGGCGGAACCTTCGGCAGCGAAAGATGAAACAGCAGGCACCACCAAGAGGGCGGCGAGGACATAAGTAGCAAAGAGCTTCATATCGGGCGTTTTAATTAGGGGGCACAACAAAACAGACAGCTTATGATTTTACAATGGCTTGGCCCTGCCGAACCGGGCAGCTGATCCGAGCAAGGTTGAATCTCTGATCTTTCAGACACATCGGCAGACTTTTCTCAGGCGACCTGACCGCGTCATTTGAGGGTTCAGCCGCCTTACCGCCCTTCACCGAAATTTGCCTATGACCTCCCCCGCTGCCACCCCCCCCACCGCGGGTCTGCCCATCGATTTTGAAAAAATCGCCATGGGTTGGATGCACACAGCTAAATTTTTGACTACCGCGCCTGAATTGCACCATCTGCCGGCGCTGGACTACCCTGAAATTGCTTTTGTTGGCCGCTCCAACGCCGGCAAATCGACCTGCATCAACACCTTGACGCAGCAGCATCGGCTGGCATTCGCCTCCAAAACGCCAGGCCGCACACAAAGCATCAACTTGTTTTCGCTCGGCAAACAAGGCATCACCGACGCCGTGCTGGCCGACTTGCCGGGTTACGGCTACGCGGCCGTGCCCAAAGCCGCCAAGTACCGCTGGCAACAGGTGATGGCCAACTATTTGCAAACCCGCCGCAACCTCACCGGCATTGTGCTGCTGTGCGATCCACGACTGGGCTTGACCGAGCTGGATGAAGTCTTGCTCGACGTGGTTCGGCCGCGCGTCGCTGAAGGCCTGAAGTTTCTGGTGCTACTGACCAAGTCCGACAAGCTGAACAAAACCGAAGCCGCCAAGGTGCTGTCAATCGTGAAATTGCAAGCCGGCGGCGGCGATGTGAAGCTCTTTTCGGCCCTCAAGCGCAAAGGCGTCGATGAAGTCGCGCGCCACTTGTGGGACTGGGCCCATCCTGAAGGCCTGCCGAATCCCGCTGCAGCCAGTGCGCCAAGCGCGCCGATTCCGGCTGTTAAGCCGGAACCCGAGCTGCCAGCCGAATAACTCAACTACTCAACCACTCAGTACACCGAAGGCGAACCTTCAGGCCGGGTCTTGAAGCGTTTGTGAACCCAGTAATACTGTGCTGGCATGGTTTTGATAAAGCGCTCCAAATGCTGGTTCACCAAAGCGGTGTCGGCTTCAATATCGCCGCTGGGATAGTTCTCCCAGGCTGGCATCACCTCGACGTCATAACCTGTGGGCGTCAGCCGCGGCACCACTGAAATCACCTTGGCGCGGCCCAACCGGGCAAAGCGCGGAATCGAGGGCACGGTGGCAGTCGGCACGCCAAAAAAGGGCACGAACACCGTGCCCTCAAAGCTAAAGTCCATGTCTGGCAACAAATACAGCACTTCGCCAGAACGCAAGGCGCTGACATTCGATTTGACACCCTCGCTGCGCAAAAACAACCTGACCCGGCCAAACCGCAAGCGTCCAGCTTTGATCCACTGATCGAGCAGCGGGTTGCTCTGCTCCGAGTAGATCGACGTAAAGTCGCGGTCAATGTTCATGTTGATGGCGGTGGCGCCAGCGTCTAGGCCGTAAAAGTGCGGACTGAAAACAATCGTCGGCGCATGGCCCTCGAACTCATGCAAAGCGCCATGCAAATGCAGCCGCTTGGCCAGCACCTCGGGCCGGCCGTGCCAAAGCCAGCTGCGGTCCAACCAAGTTTGCGCAAAATAAACAAAAGATTGCCGCGCCAAGGCTTCCCGATCTTCGGCGCTGAGCTCAGGAAAACACAGGGCCAAATTGGTCAGCACCACACGCCGACGCGGTACCACCACCCAGAACAACAACCAGCCGAGGCCAGCCCCTAGAGCGCGCAAAACGGGCAAGGGCAAGTGGGCGATCAGTCGCATGAAAGCAATGCCGGCTCGGGTGGCCAGGGTGCTGAAAAATAAACCGACGTTCATACTCACTTTTTATTTTTTTCTATCTGCTCATTGTCCACGGCAGGTGCCAAGGCGGTGGCTGGTGCGGACGTAGACGCTTCTCGCCGCGGCGTTTTGTAGCGCGCATAGCCCCACAAGTACTGACCGGGCTGGCTCAAAACCAAGGCCTCGATGGCTTGGTTGACCAAGCTCACCGCCTGCGGCAAGTCGGGCGGCGGCGTGGTGTTCAGGCCAGCGACCGGCGGCAAAATCTCCAGCGAATAGCCTTGGCCACGCGACAAGCGCAAGGTGCGCACAGGCAACATGAGAGCGCCACTTTGCAGCGCCAACCGCGCGGCCAAGGTCATGGTGTAAGCCGGTTTGCCAAAAAAGGAAGCCCAGACACCCAACCCCTCAGGCGGCACTTGGTCGGTCAACAAAGCCACCGCGCCATTGCTTTTGAGGGCACGGTGCATTTGCCGAATACCGCTCAAATTAGCGGGCACCGCCAGCAGTCCCGGCCGCAAACGGCTGGACTGCATCAGGCGCGCCAACCAGGCTTGCCGCGCGGGCCGGTACATCGCCGTCACCGGGCCATAGAGTTCCGCCAAAGCCTGCGGCGCCAGCTCAAAACTACCCGCGTGCGGGGCGAAAAAAACCACGCCATGACCGGCCGCAAAAGCCGCTTCAGCATGGGCTTGGCCGCTGACTTTTACCAGCTCTAAACAGGATTGATCGTGCGGCCGCAGCCACAACTTGGGCAATTCGGCCACAAAGCGGCCGGCTTCGGCGATGGCCGGCCTGGCCGCCGAAAAAGGCAAACCGGCCTGCGCCACATTGGCCCGAAAAGTGGCGCGGTAACCCGGACTCAGCCACCACACGGCCCAACCCATGAATGCGCCCAAGGCATGCAAGACCCGCAAAGGCCAATGAGAGAAGAAACGAAACAACAAAAACATCAAAGCCGCTTTATCTTTATACTTAATGGGTCGCCGAGTTACAGAACAACTTGCAGGGCGACGTTAAACATCACTGCTAAAGCGTTCGCCGAGGCATTCCAGCCGGCAACGTGCCGACTAATCTCATGGAGTGTACGCAATGGCGAACGATTTTCTTTTCACATCCGAATCTGTCTCTGAGGGTCACCCTGACAAGGTTGCCGACCAAATTTCAGATGCTATTCTGGACGCAATTTTCAAACAAGACCCGTTATCCCGCGTGGCCGCTGAAACCCTGACCAACACCGGCCTCGTCGTGTTGGCCGGCGAAATCACCACCAACGCGCACGTCGACTACATCCAAGTGGCACGCGACACCATCAAGCGGATTGGCTACGACAACAGCGACTACGGCATTGACTACAAAGGTTGCGCCGTGTTGGTCGCCTACGACAAGCAAAGCAACGACATCGCCCAAGGCGTTGACCACGCCAGCGACGACCACCTGAACACTGGCGCCGGCGACCAAGGCCTGATGTTTGGCTTCGCTTGCAGCGAGACCACCGAGCTCATGCCCGCACCGATTTATTACGCCCACCGCTTGGTCGAACGCCAAGCCCAATTGCGCAAAGACGGCCGCCTGCCGTTTCTGCGGCCCGATGCCAAAAGCCAGGTCACCATGCGCTATGTCGATGGCAAACCGCACAGCATTGACACCGTCGTGCTGTCCAGCCAGCACAGCCCCGAGATGAGCGACGGCAGCAAGATGAAGCCGGCCTTCATCGAAGCGGTGATCGAAGAAATCATCAAGCCGGTGCTGCCCAAAGAATGGCTGCTGGACACCAAATTCTTGGTCAACCCGACTGGGCGTTTCGTCATTGGCGGCCCTCAGGGCGACTGCGGCCTGACCGGTCGCAAGATCATTGTTGACACTTACGGCGGCGCCTGCCGTCACGGCGGCGGTGCGTTTTCCGGCAAAGACCCCACAAAAGTGGACCGCTCTGCCGCCTACGCAGCCCGCTATGTCGCCAAAAACATCGTCGCTGCCGGCTTAGCCACCAAGTGTGAGATTCAGGTGGCCTACGCGATTGGCGTGGCACGCCCGATGAACATCACGGTGAACACCGAAGGCACAGGCGTTATTTCAGATGAAAAAATCGCCGCCTTGGTCAACCAACACTTTGACCTGCGCCC
>JASDRC010000018.1:0-36903 GCA_041442125.1 Polaromonas sp.
GGTCACGGTTCGCTGGAAATGGTCTTGCTCACGCTGGCCTATGGCATCGCTGGTTTCGGCTACATCATCACCGCCACTTTTTTGCCAGTGATTGCTCGCGCAGCCTTGCCAGGTTCGCCATGGCTTGATTTGTTTTGGCCGATTTTTGGGGTCGGCGTGATGACCGGCGCGTGGTTGGCCACGCGCATTAGGCCGGGGGGTGACTACCGCTGCTTGTTGCTGGGCGGCTACCTGATGCAGGCGCTCAGCATTGGCATCACTTTGTGGAGTCCGAGCTTGCTGGGTTTTGCCCTGGGTAGTTTGTTGTTGGGTCTGCCGTTCACGGCGAACACTTTTTTTGCGCTGCAAGAAGTGCGTCGTCTGCGGCCTGCTGCCGCCGCCAGTTTCATGGGTTTGATGACCACCACTTACAGCGTGGGGCAAGTCATGGGCCCGCCGCTGGTGGCCATTTTGATGCACGGCGCTCGCACGCCGAGTGACACCTTCACCTTGTCACTGCAGATCGCCATGGCCAGCTTGTTGTTCGGTGCAGCTATCTTCTTCTGGATGTCTCGGGTCTATCCGGTGAAGGCAAAAGTTGCGGCTACTTTGACGCCTGCCCGTTAGAATACACATCCGCTTGGCGGCGTCCCGGCGCTGAGGGATTTCACCTTTCCGGGGCCATGTAGAGGACTACCATGTATAAAAACCTCACGGCTCCGGCAGTCATGCGGAGCGGCGTATGAGCTACCAGGTCAAAGAAATTTTCTACACCTTGCAAGGTGAGGGTGCCAATGCAGGTCGTCCGGCGGTGTTTTGTCGCTTCGCCGGCTGCAACCTCTGGACGGGGCGCGAACAAGATCGCTCCAGCGCGGTTTGCCAGTTTTGCGACACCGACTTTGTCGGCACCGACGGCACGCTGGGCGGCAAGTTTTCTTCCGCCGATGCACTGGCCAACCAGATCCAAGCGCAATGGCCAACGGGTGACACCGCGCATCGTTTTGTCGTGCTGACCGGTGGTGAACCTTTGTTGCAGGTTGATGATGCGCTGATTGCCGCTCTGCATGCGCGGGGTTTTCAGATCGCCGTAGAGACCAACGGCACGCTGGTTGCGCCCGCCGGTATCGACTGGATTTGCGTCAGCCCGAAAGCTGGCGCGGCGTGGTTGCAGCGCGAAGGCCATGAGCTCAAAGTCATCTGGCCACAACCCTTGCTGGACTTGGCGGAGCTTGAAGCCGCGCATTTCACGCACCGCTATCTGCAGCCCATGGACAACGTCCTGCGCGAGGACAATTTGCAAGACTGCATTGCGCTTTGCAAGCAACGACCAGCTTGGCGGCTGAGTTTGCAGACCCACAAGATCACGGGAATCCGATGAGTCACGACAATTTTGAGATCGGTCAAAAGTTTTTCTTTGACGCCGCGCACACGCTGAACCGCGAGATCGAAGCCGACAGCAGTCGCCGTATTCACGGCCATACTTACTACGCCGAAGCCACTGTCTCGGGTCAGCCCGACCCGCGCACCGGCATGGTGGTTGACCTCGGCTTGGTCCGCTTGGCGATTGAGCAACTGCGGCCACAGCTGGACCACCGCATGCTCGACGATGTGCCGGGCTTGGGGCCCGCCACACTGGAGAATTTGTGCGCCTTCATTTGGCGCGCCTTGCTGCCAAGCCTGCCGCAGCTGTCGTCCGTGCGGGTCTGGCGTGACTCGATCGGTGACAGCTGCACCTTGCGCGCCACAGTGGCTCAAAAGAGTCTTTAAATAGTCAGTATCCGGCGCACGGTGTGTGTGGGCCGCCTGGCTGCGTTACGCTTGCCGCATGAAAGCTTATCGCGCCGCCATTCTTCGTTTTGCCGCTGACCACTCTGCCGTTTACGAGGCCGACGGTTTGCTGGTGGTGGCGGCTGACGTCAGCGGTCGACAACGCGTCGAGGCGGTCGGCTCTTGGCGCGAGTTAGCGCCGCTTTATGCGCACCTCAACATCGAACATTTACCCGGCCGCATCATCGCGCCGGGTTTTGTCGACATGCACATTCACTACCCGCAAGTCGATGTCATCGGCTCGCCAGCGGAAGGTTTGTTGCCTTGGCTAGAGAACTACACTTTTCCGCAGGAAACTCGTTTCAGTGAGCCGACGCATGCGGCGGAGGTGGCGGGCTTTTTCATCGATGAACTGCTGCGAAACGGCGTCACCACCGCGCTGACTTTTGCCACCTCGCACCCGAGTTCGGTCAACGCCTTGTTTGAAGAGGCCCAACAACGGCAGCTGCGGCTGATCACCGGCAAGTGCCTGATGGACCGGAACTCGCCCGATGGCGTGCGCGACCAGACCGAGCAAAGCTTGATCGACACCGAGGTGCTGATCCAGCGCTGGCACGGCCAAGACCGGCTGGGTTATGCGATCACCCCGCGTTTTGCACCGAGTTGCAGCGACGCGCAGTTGCGTGGCGCGGGTGCGCTAGCCGCTAAATACCCGGACGTTTGGGTGCAGTCGCATGTGGCCGAAAACCGCGAAGAAATTGCTTGGGTGCGCTCGCTGTACCCGGCGGCCCGCAGCTACTTGGCGGTCTACGAGCAATTCGGTTTGCTGCGGCCGCGCAGCATTTATGCGCACTGCATTCATTTTGACGACAACGACCGCGCGCTGATGCGCAGTAGCGGTGCGGCGGCGGCCATCAGCCCGACCAGCAACCTGTTTTTGGGCAGCGGCTTTTTTGACTACGCCAGCGCCGAGCGCATTGGCTTTGCTTACGGCTTGGCCAGCGATGTCGGTGGCGGCACCAGTTTCAGCCCGTTTCACACCATGCTGGCGGCTTATTACGTGGGGCGCGAAGGGCATACCAAAACTGGCTTGTCGCTCCAGCCACAGCAGCTGTGGTGGCAGCACACGGCGGGCGCCGCTCAAGCGCTCGGGCTGGCCGGTGTGGTGGGTAATTTGCAAGCCGGCTGCGAGGCTGACTTCATCGTCCTCAACCCGAGCGCCACGCCGCTGCTGGCCCGCAAAACAACGCAAGCCAACAGTTTGGATGAACTGCTGTTTGCGATGATCGTGCTGGGCGACGACCGACTGGTCGAGACAACGGTGATCTCCCAAGCGGGTTGAATTGAAAGCTCAACTGCTTTGGTTGGGGATGCCGTCAATCGGCGCTTCGTCTGTGCCAATTGTGGCCCGAGTAAATGACTCCACCTGTCGGCGCACATCGGCAGGGTCACGCAACCAGTCGGCATAAAAACTGAACGGACAATCCGCGATGCCTTTGTCGCCGTCACCTGAGTTGAGCATACCGGTGTAGCCACGGTGCAGCAGCTTGAACAAGTGGTTTTCAGACTGACCATTGCGGCGGAAATCGCGGATCAAATGTTTGGACAGCGCAGCATACTGGATGCCCATTTCTTCTTCACCACATTCGCCCAAAGTGCGACCGTCGAAACCGATGATCGCCGAGTGGCCGAAGTAGGAATACACACCATCAAAGCCGGCCGCGTTGGCCACCGCTACATATGTGTTGTTGGCAAAAGCCATGGCTTTGCTGATCAGCACTTGCTGTTCCTTGGCCGGGTACATATAGCCTTGGCAACGCACGATCAGCTCGGCACCTTTCATCGCGCAGTCGCGCCAGATTTCGGGGTAGTTGCCGTCGTCGCAGATGATTAGGCTGATCTTCATGCCCTTGGGCCCGTCGCTCACGTACGTTTGATCGCCCGGGTACCAGCCTTCGATGGGGGTCCACGGCATGATCTTGCGGTACTTCTGCACAATCTCGCCCTGGGCGTTCATCAAGATGAGTGTGTTGTAGGGAGCCTTGTTCGGGTGCCCTTCATGGCGCTCGCCAGTCAATGAGAACACGCCCCAGACCTTGGCTTTGCGGCAGGCTTCGGCAAAAATCTCAGTTTCCGCGCCCGGAACCGTGGTGGCGTTTTCGTACATTTCCGCCGTGTCATACATGATGCCATGGGTGCTGTACTCGGGAAAGATCACTAAATCCATGCCCGGCAAACCAGACTTCATACCGACCACCATCTTGGCGATGGCCCGGCAGTTGTCCAGCACTTCAGCTTTGGTGTGGAGGCGCGGCATTTTGTAGTTGACTACAGCCACGCCGACCGTATCTTTACTGCTTGAAATATCGCCGTGAATCATAAAATTTCCTGGTTAATGGCTGATCATCCAAGGTCGCTTGGATGGAAAGGCTTTGTTGCCGTTGGCACTGGTCACTGTGGCGCCGCGTTTGCCGGTGCTGCAGCAGCCGCACCCTGACGGGTGCTTAAGCCGGGCGTAATCTCCGGAGCGTTTGGGCTCGTTGGCGGCACGCTCGTTGGTGGCGATGGCGCGCCGTGTGCCGTCCGACATCAGGGCAAGTCGGGGGGCTGCCGACATGACGCGCACCGACGCCTTGCTGCAGTCGGGGCAGCCGATGGTGTCGTCGCGTTCGCTGACGTTACGGCGGGCTTCGAAGCCGCCGCAATCATTGCACTGGTAGTCGTAAGTCGGCATCGTCAATATCCTCGCTTTACAGGTCGTGCGACAGGGGCATTTGGATGCTGCCGTCGATGAACTTCGTCGGCCCGTTGGCATTCGGGTTGATGTCAAAGTCGAAGATACCGGTGGGTAGCCACAAGGTGGCGCAGGCGTTGGGTACGTCAACCACTCCGCTGATATGGCCCTGCACGGGTGCCGTTCCCAAGATCGAATAAGCCTGCGCTCCGGAGTAACCGAACTTTTTGAGGTACTCGATGGCGTTCAGGCAGGCCTGACGGTAAGCCACGTTCACGTCGAGGTAGTACTGCTTGCCGGCTTCGTCTACCGAGATGCCTTCGAAGATGATGTAGTCGTTGTATTGCGGGGTAATCGGGCTTGGCTTGAAGATCGGATTCTTGATGCCGTACTTAGCCATGCCATCCTTGATGATCGAGACCTTCATGTGCACCCAGCCGGCCATTTCGATAGCACCGCAGAAGGTGATCTCGCCGTCGCCTTGGCTGAAGTGCAGATCGCCTACGGACAGGCCTGCGCCATCGACATAGACCGGAAAGAACACCTTGGAGCCGCGCGATAAGTCCTTGATGTCGCAGTTGCCGCCGTGTTCGCGGGGCGGCACGGTACGAGCGCCTTCGGCCGCGGCCTTGGCCTTGGCCTCACCTTTAAGTCGGCCCATGTGAGCAGTGCCGGCCGATGGTGGATTGGCCAAGCCAGCGGTGGGGTTCGTATCGATCAAGTTTTGCTCGCGCTCGTTCCACAGAGCGAGCATTTTCGGATCGGGCAAGCAGCCAATTAAGCCGGGGTGAATCAGGCCTGCAAAGTTGACGCCGGGGATGTGGCGTGAACTGGTGAACATGCCCTTGAAGTCCCAGATCGACTTTTGTGCCTCGGGGAAATGCTCGGTCAAAAAGCCGCCACCGTTCTTCTTCGAGAAGAAGCCGTTGAAGCCCCACAAGCTGTCTTGCTTGGCGCCAATGTCGAGCAACTCCACCACCAGCAAGTCGCCGGGTTGTGCCCCTTTAACGCCGACCGGGCCCGACAGGTAATGCACGGTTGTCAGGTCAATGTCGCGGACGTCGTCGGCGCTGTCGTTGTTCTTGATGAAGCCGCCCGTCCAGTCGAAGGTTTCTAATATAAAGTCGTCGCCCGGGTTGACCCAGCAGGCCATTGGGATATCCGGGTGCCAGCGGTTGTGGATATTTTCGTTTTCAGTCGGTGATTTGGTCAGGTCAACTTTGATCAAGGTATCGGTCATGTGTGTTCTCTTGGTTTAAGGTGGTCAGTGGTGGGTTGGGAATTTTTTGAGGTTCGTCATTAGACGGACAGGTACTGTTTGATCTGCGCAATGTCGGTGTCGGCGCGAGCGGTTTCATGGACTAAGCGGCCGCCCTCAATGACAAACAAACGGTCCGCTACCTCGAGCGCAAAACTCAGTACTTGCTCACTCACAATGATGGTGATCTCACGTCTCTTTCTTATCTCGTTGAGTGCCTTGGCGATGTCCTTGATGATGGAGGGCTGAATGCCCTCGGTTGGCTCGTCCAGCAGCAGCACTTTGGGGTTGGTGACCAACGCGCGGGCGATGGCCAGTTGCTGTTGTTGTCCGCCTGATAGATTGCCGCCTTTGCGTGCGCGCATGTCCCAGAGCACGGGAAACAAGGCATAGATTTCTTCGGGGATCACCCGATTTTTTGCATTCTCAAGTCCTGTTTGGATGTTTTCTTCCACAGACAAATTCGGAAAAATCATGCGGCCTTGAGGCACGTAGGCAATGCCTTTGGCGACGCGCCGAAAGCTCTCGTCCTGGCTGATTTCTTGTCCGGCTACGGTGACCGAGCCGCTGCGGGAGGGCAGCACGCCCATCAGGCTTTTGAATAGCGTCGTTTTGCCCATGCCATTTCGGCCCATGATGGCAACGGTTTCTTTGTTGGCAGCATCGAAGGAAATGCCGTGCAACGCTTCACTTTGCCCATAGGCGACGAACAAATTTTTCACGCTCAACATAGATATCACCCTCAATGGCCCAAGTAAACGTCGATGACCTTGGGGTCGTTTTGAACTTTGTCCATCGACCCTTCGGCGAGAATTTTTCCTTGGTGCATGACCGTCACCTTGTGGGCGATCTGCTTGACAAAATTCATGTCATGCTCAATCACGATTACGGAGCGGTTTTTGCAGATGCGCTGCAACAGCTCGGCGGTCAGCTCGCGCTCACGGGCACTCATGCCGGCAATCGGTTCGTCGAGCAGCAGCAGTTCTGGATCCTGCATCAGCAGCATGCCGATTTCAAGCCACTGTTTCTGGCCGTGGCTCAGCAGCCCGGCCTCGGTGTCTAGCTTGTCGGCTAAATTTATATCCTGCGCGACTAATTTGACGCGGTCCATTACTTCATTGGTGCACTTGAAAGCCAGCGCCCCCATGACGGACCGGCCTTTGGGATACGAAACTTCCAGGTTCTGAAAGACACTCAGGTTCTCGTAGATCGAAGGCGTTTGAAACTTGCGACCGATACCCAGTCGAACGCGCTGGAATTCCGCCATTTTGGTCAACTCGATGTTCTTGAATTTGATGCTGCCGGATGCCGCTTTGGTTTTGCCGCAGATCAAATCCAACAGCGTGGTTTTTCCCGCACCGTTGGGGCCGATGATGACCCGCAACTCGTTTTTGTCAATATAAAGCGTCAACGAGTCAATCGCCTTGAAGCCGTCGAAGGAGACCGTTAGGTCTTCAATCGCCAGCGCAAAATCGGTATTGCTCATGGCTTGGCTTTCTGGTTCAGGCTAGTTGATCGCTGATGCCGGGTGGCTGCTTGACGACATTTGTTCCACCACGGCACCACGTGGTCAACCCAGACACCCGCCAGGCCCATCGGGAAGGCCATGGTGACGCCAATAAACATGGCCGCCATCAAAAAGAGCCACAGGTCTGGGAAGCTTTCAGAGAAAAAAGTCTTGCCGGCGTTCACCAGCAGTGTGCCGTAGACCGCACCCACCAGGCTCATGCGCCCCCCCACTGCGGCATAGATGATCATTTCAATGGACGGGACGATGCCAACGAAGCTGGGCGACATGAAGCCGACCTGCAAGGAAAATAAGGCGCCGCCAATGCCGGACAGTGCCGCCGCAAGGCAAAAAGTAAAGATCCGAAAGTTAGCCACGTCGTAGCCCGAGAAACGGACCCGGTCTTCTTTGTCGCGCATGGCCAACAGCAAGGTGCCGGCTTTACCGGTCTGGATCCAGCGGCACAACACGATGCTGGCGATCAGCAGCACGACGCAGACGTAGTACAAGATGTATTTGGCCGAGTCGGTGCGGGTGTCCCAGCCGAGCATTGTCTTCAGGTCAGTCATGCCATTGACCCCGCCGGTGTAGCCCTGCTGGCCGATGATCAAGACCGTGACAATCAAGGCTACAGCTTGCGTGATGATGGCGAAGTAGACACCGCCGACGCGTCGTTTGAACATGGCGTAGCTGACGACCCAGGCCAATACCGAAGGCACCGCGACGACAGCGATCAGGGTCAGTGGCAGGCTCTTGAAGGGTAGCCAGAGCGCAGGCAGCTCGGTAAGCTGGTTCCAGTCCATGAAGTCCGGGATGCCGGGTGTAGACTGAATTTTGGTGCTGATCGGATCGCTTGCTTCGAGCTTGAGAAACATGGCCATGGCGTAGCCACCAAGGCCAAAGAAAACGCCTTGACCCAGGCTCAATACGCCGCCGTAACCCCAGACCATCACCAGCCCGATGGCGACGAAAGCGTAGGTGAGATATTTGCCGACTAAATTCAGGCGAAAGATGTCCAGCGTGAGTGGGAAAACAACTGCGAGCAATACGGTGAGCAGCAGCAGGCTGGCCAACTGGTAGCGCTTGATCAGGGCTTTGATGTCATTCATAGTGTGGTGTTCCGTTGTGGAGTGATGACTGTCACCGCCGTACCTTGCTGGCAAAAAGTCCTTGCGGCCGGATCATCAGGATTAGCACCACCATGGACAGCGTGATCACTTTGGCCATGGATCCCGACAAGAAAAATTCGGTGATCGATTGGACTTGAGCTATCCCAAAAGCCGAAACCACAGTGCCCAGCAAGCTGGCGGCACCGCCAAAAGTGACAACCAGAAACGAGTCAACGATGTAGAGCGAGCCCGAGGTCGGGCCGGTCGAGCCAATAGTCGTGAAGGCGGCACCGGCCATGCCAGCGATGCCGCAGCCAATGGCAAATGTCAGGCGGTCAGTTTTTTGGGTGTTGATGCCGATGGCGTTGGCCATGGTGCGGTTGCTGACCGTGGCCCTAACCCGCAAACCCCAGCGGCTTTTGGCCAATGCAAGTAGGACGCCGCAGGTCACCAAAGCGGTTAAGCCCAGCACGAACATGCCATTGATCGGGATGTCCAAGCCAGGCGCAGGCGCCCAGGAACCGAGCAACCAATCGGGCAATGTCGGGCTGACTTCTTTGGGCCCGATGAAAGTCCGAAATGACTGCTGCATGGCCAAACTCAGGCCCCAAGTCGCCAGCAAAGTGTCTAGAGGGCGTTTGTAGAGATGGCGGATCAAGCCCCATTCGACCAACCAACCTATTCCAAAAGCGAAAGCGAAGGCCAATAAAATCGAAATCGGGAAGTAAATATTGTGCAATTGCGGCGCGTATTTTTCGGCTAGCGTCGAACCTAGAAAGATGGTGTAGGCACCGATTGTCATGAACTCGCCGTGGGCCATGTTGATGACTCCCATCTGTCCAAAAATAATCGCCAAACCCAGACCCATTAACAGGAGCACCGCAAACAGGCTCAAGCCCGCGAAGCCCTGCATCAGGCCAATGTTAAGTAGCTCGGAAAAGGTCATGTTCTGCTCGCTCAATCATGCTGCTAGGGGCGGGCCCGGAGAACCGGGCCCGATTAGATTACTGGTACCCTTTTGGAAACGGATTCGGTTTAATCAACTCAGGTGACTCAGCCACTACCTTGAAGGTGCTGTCGAGTTGTCCTTGCGCAATACGCGATCTGCTCCACAGGTGATGGTTAGGGTCCAGCTTGACGTAGCCTTCTGGAGCAGTTTTTAGCTCGATGGTGCCGGTCTCAGACGCTGCTACGACCTTGTTGACATCAAAGCTGCCGGCCTTCTCAACAGCTGCCTTCCACAACCAAGGCCCGAGGTAACCGGCTTGCGTCACGTCGCCGACCACTGAATCCTTGCCGTACTTGGCCTTGAAGGCGGCAACGAACTTTTTGTTGTTGTCGTTGTCTAGCGTCTGAAAGTACTTCATCGATGAGTAGAAACCGGCAAAATTTTCGCCGCCCACGCCGGTCATTTCGTCTTCTGTCACGGACAATGTGACCAGCAGTTGTTTATCACCGGTGATGCCGGCTGCCTTGAGTGCCTTGTAGAACGCGACGTTGGAGCCACCCACCACGGCCGCATAGATGCAGTCTGGCTTTTGCAGCTTGATCTTGTTCATCAGTGAGCCGAAGTTGGTGCTGCCCAGTGGGTAGTACTCTTCGCCGACGATCTTGCCTTTTTGGAAGTTTTCGACGTGCTTGCGCGCGATTTTCATCGACGTACGCGGCCAAATGTAGTCGGAGCCTATCAAGAAGAATGTCTTGGCTTTCTTTTCTTTTTGGGCCCAGTCGAGGCTGAAAAGAATCTGCTGCGTGGCTTCCTGGCCTGTGTAAATCACGTTCTTGCTTTGCTCCAGGCCTTCGTAGAAAGTCGGGTAATAGAGCAAACCGTTTTCTTTCTCAAACACGGGCAACACGGCTTTGCGGGAGGCCGACGTCCAGCAGCCGAAGACGGCAGCAACGTGGTCGTTGATCAGCAGCTTCTTGCTTTTCTCTGCAAAGGTCGGCCAGTCGGAGGCGCCATCTTCCTTGATAACCTTGATCTTGCGACCCAGAATGCCGCCCATGGCGTTGATCTGGTCAATCGCCAGTTGCTCTGCCTGGATCGAGCCAGTTTCCGAAATCGCCATCGTGCCGGTGGATGAATGAAGCTGACCAACGGTCACTTCAGTGTCGGTGACAGCCAATTTAGTGGTGTTGATTTTGGCGGTGGGGAAGGACTGTGCTTGGGCCCACAAAGGCAAACCTGCCAATGG
Source organism: Polaromonas sp. (assembly GCA_041442125.1). Classification (GTDB taxonomy): domain Bacteria; phylum Pseudomonadota; class Gammaproteobacteria; order Burkholderiales; family Burkholderiaceae_C; genus Polaromonas. The sequence goes on from JASDRC010000018.1 coordinate 10,550, forward strand.
CAAGGCTGCAGCCACACCTTGCATCAGGCGGCGTCGATTAATCAAGGACGCGGAATTGCGTTCGTCGTTGGACATGCTGGGAACTCCTAGGGTTGGTGAAGAAGGAAATGTTGAAAAATTTCTTTTCAAGCCTTGATGATCTTCACAAGTCCTCGGAGTCCCTATACGTCAATCAACGTAGGCCACCGCACATACGAAGTTGATCTGATGCGGGCACACTTCCTGCATAACAATTTGTAACTGTTTTGACCCTAGGGTTGCACCCATGCCGCTCGTCTGAGTTCCTCTTTTGCCCTTACCCACACAAAAAATATTTCGCATACGCCGGGAATACAACGCTTGGGTCGCTGACGAATCTATCGAGGATTACGCCTTGCGCTTCACGCCGCGTGGATTTCGAAAATGGTCGGAATGGCGCGTCGGTAACACCGCCTTTGGCGCCGTGTCTTTCCTGGCGCTTGAAGCGATTGGCGCTGCGATTGCCCTAAATTACGGCTTCACCAACGCGCTGTGGGCCATCATCGTGGTCGGGTTGATCACTTTTTTGACGGGCCTGCCCATAAGCTACTACGCGGCTCGCTTTGGTGTGGACATGGATTTGTTGACGCGTGGGGCTGGCTTCGGTTACCTCGGCTCGACCATCACATCGCTTATTTACGCGAGTTTTACCTTCATCTTTTTCGCGCTGGAGGCGGCCATCATGGCGCTAGCGCTGCAGATGTACCTGGACATTCCGATCGCCTGGTGCTACGTGCTCAGCGCCGTGGTCATTGTGCCGATGGTGGTGCGCGGCATCACCTTGATCTCGCGGTTGCAGATGTGGACGCAGCCGGTCTGGGGCGTTCTCTTGCTGCTGCCGTATCTTGCGGTACTGTGGAAAAACCCGCAAGCTTTCGCCGATTTCACCGGTCTGTCGGGCCACACGTCAGGCAACAGCGAGTTTGATCCGCTCATGTTTGGTGCGGCCACCACCGTGGCATTCTCCTTAGTGGTGCAGATCGGCGAGCAAGTTGATTTTTTGCGTTTTCTACCAGAAAAGACTGCGGCCAATCGAAAGCGCTGGTGGGCGGCGGTGCTGATGGCCGGACCCGGTTGGATCGCGCTGGGCATGTTGAAGATGTTGGGTGGGGCTTTTTTGGCTTTTTTGGTGCTGCAGCACGAACTGCCTTTGTCCAAAGCAGTGGAGCCTACGCAGATGTACTTGGCTGGCTTTTCCTACGTCTTCACCGACCCTGTTTGGGTCATGGCGGCAACAGTCCTGTTCGTGGTCTTGTCGCAGATCAAGATCAATTTGACCAATGCCTATGCCGGCTCGCTCGCTTGGTCGAATTTTTTTGCACGCCTGACCCACAGCCACCCGGGCCGCGTGGTATGGCTGGTGTTCAACGTGGCGATCGCCTTGTTACTGATGACGCTGGGGGTTTTTTCTGCCCTTGAGAAAGTCTTGGGGTTTTACAGCAATGTAGCGATTGCTTGGGTTGGCGCGCTGGTGGCCGACCTGGTCATCAACAAGCCGCTCGGCCTGAGCCCGCCCGGCATTGAGTTCAAGCGAGCGCATTTGTACGACATCAACCCGGTCGGCTTGGGCTCGATGCTGCTGGCAGCGGCGCTGGCCGTGGTTGCTCACACGGGTTTTTTGGGCCTGTGGGCTGAGGCTTTTTCGCCCTTTATCGCGCTGGGCACTTCTTTGGCTTTGTCCCCCTTGCTGGCTTGGCTGACGGGTGGACGTTATTACATTGCACGGCAGCCGCAAGCCATGGGTTTGCCCGGCCAGATGGTCAAGTGCTATGTGTGTGAAAACGCTTTCGAGGCCGAAGACATGGCCAAATGCCCGGTCTACAGCGCGCCGATCTGTTCTTTGTGCTGCACCCTGGAGTCACGCTGTCACGATCGTTGCAAAACACGTTCTCGGGCGGCCGAGCAGGTTGAGCAATTTCTGCGCGCTTTGTTGCCGAGTGCCTTGTCAGGTCGGGTTAATTTTCGTGTCGGTCATTACATGGTCGTGTTGCTGTCGCTGTGCATCTTGTTGGCCACCGTGATGGGCATGGTCTATACACAGGAAACGGCGCAAGAATTTTTGGGCGATCCGACGCTGCTGTTGCGCTCTGCTTTTGTCAAAGTCTTCGCCATGCTGCTGCTGATCGTGGCGGTTTGCAGTTGGTGGGTGGTGCTGGGCAGCGAAAGCCGACACATGGCGCAGGACGAGTCGAACCGGCAAAACCTGTTGCTGTCGCGCGAGATAGAGGCGCACTTACGAACCGATCAAGCTTTGCAGAGTGCCAAGGAACTGGCCGAGTCGGCCAACCAAGCCAAGACCCGCTATGTCGCCGGCATGACGCACGAGCTGCGCACGCCGCTCAATAGTATTTTGGGCTATTCACAAATACTGCTCAAAAATGAAGCGCTGGTTAATATGCCGCGCGAAGCGGTGCAAACCATCCAGCGCAGCGGCGAGCATTTGCTGCAACTGGTCGATGGTTTGCTGGACCTGGCGCGTATCGAAGCCGGCAGGCTGCGCTTAGAGACCAGCCCGGTGGCTCTGCCAGATTTCTTGGAGGGACTGGTGAGCATGGTGCGGCCGCAGGCCCAAGCCAAGGGCGTCGACTTCATCTACAGCCACAGCGGCCGGATGCCGGCTTGGGTGCAGGCCGACGCGAAGCGGCTGCGCCAAATCATCATCAACCTGCTCAGCAACGCGGTGCGTTTCACTGACACTGGCAGCGTGACGCTGCATGTCGACTGCCGACGCGAAGTCGTCCGCTTCGACGTTGTGGACACTGGCATCGGCATTGCGCTGCAGGACCAGCAGCGCATCTTTTTGCCGTTTGAGCGTGGCGCTGCTGGCCGCCGGCGTGGCGACCCCGGCACCGGACTGGGCTTGACCATCACGGCCTTGTTGACCTCGCTGATGGGTGGCGATTTGTCGCTGCAAAGCGAGCCCGACAAAGGCAGCACATTTGGCGTGAGGCTGTATCTGCGAGAGATCGACGACCCTGGACCGCTCGCTGACCCACCGCACCAAATCGCTGGCTTCTTTGGCAAACGCCGCACGCTGTTGGTGGTCGACGACCAGCCGGTGCAGCGCCAAATGCTGGCCGGCATGCTGATGCCCCTGGGGTTTGAGATTCTCGAAGCGGCCAGCGGATTTGAGTGCCTAGACAGCTTGAAAGTCGCCCTTCCCGACGCCATCCTGCTCGACATCAGCATGGACGGCATGGATGGCTGGGAAACCGCCTTGCAAATACGCCAGCTCGGTTATGCCAAGCTGCCGATCATTCTTGTTTCAGCCAATGTGTTCGAGAACCAGACCTCGCGGCTCAAGGCTGCAGGCTGCCAAGCCTTTGTGGGCAAGCCCGTTCTGGAATCGGAATTGATGGATGCCTTGCAGCGTCACTTGGGGTTGGAGTGGGTGACGTCCGTGGTGACACCGGCGGCCCCTCTGCCAAGTCCAGCCGGTGCGCTGGTAGCGCTCGGCGGCGACGCACGCGCAGAGCTGATCAGGCTGGTGAAAATGGGCCATGTGCACGGCCTGCACCGTTTGTTGGATCGATTCACGGCGGAAGACCCAAGGATTGCAGCAAGCTGCGTGAAATTGCGCGGTTATGTCAACCGCTGCGAACTTGAATCCCTGCTGGACCACCTGACGGAAGGCGTTGATGCAAGCGAATCCTGAAGCCCATCGGCCAGTCGTTTTGGTGGTCGATGATGCGCCCGGCAGCCTAGGCATGCTGTGCGACACCTTGGAAGGCGAAGGCTACACCGTGCTGGTGGCGCGCGACGGCGACGCCGCCTTGCAGCGTTTGGAGTTGGTGGTGCCAGACGCCATCTTGCTCGATGCTGTCATGCCTGGTTTGTCTGGCTTTGAAACCTGCCGACTGATCAAGGCCAATCCAGCGCTGTCACATATTCCTGTGATCTTCATGACCGGCTTGTCGGAAACCCCGCATGTGCTGGAGGGTTTCGCCTGCGGCGGAGTGGACTATGTCGTCAAGCCGCTGCGGGCACAGGAGGTGGTGGTGCGGCTGCACACGCACACCCGCAACGCTCGCATGACGCGGCTGGCTCGCGAGGCGGTTGACGTGGCCGGTTTTGGCGTGCTGCTGGTCGATGCGCGAGGCCGTGTGGCTTGGCGCTCGCCTCAAGCCGCACTGTGGCTTAACACTTTAGATGTCGAAGCCGTGCCAGGTCGATTGCCGCAAGCCATCGACGCCGCTTTGATCGACGACAGTGCACCAGTCCTCCTAAGTTCTGGCGGTTTGCAGCTTTCTGTTCGAAATATGGGCCGGGTCGGTATCGGTGAAACCATGCTCTTGCTTGAGCAGCGCAGCGTCAATGCCACGGCGCCATCGCGCTTGGCCAATGCGGCGTTAACGCCGCGTGAAACCGAAGTTTTGTCTTGGCTGGCCAAAGGGAAAACCAACCGCGATATCGGCGATATTTTGGGTATGAGCCACCGCACGGTGAACAAACACCTGGAGCATATTTTTGAAAAATTGGGTGTTGAAACACGCGCAGCAGCGGCGGCGCTGGCCACCGGACACTTGCAGTGACAACCCATCGCTCAGCGCTGGACAAACTTTCAAACTCTGCGACAGCTGAAGTAGCTTGAAGCCTGACGTGCTTGTCTACAATCCGGGCAACGTAAGGAACTTTCCGAATGAGCATCAAGAGCGACAAATGGATACGCCGTATGGCCGAGACCACCGGCATGATCGAGCCGTTCGAGCCCGGTCAAATTCGGCAAGCCGCTGACGGCCAGAAGATCATCAGCTACGGCACCAGCAGCTACGGCTACGACATTCGCTGTGCGCCCGAGTTCAAGGTCTTCACCAACATCCACAGCACGGTGGTCGACCCGAAAAACTTCGATGAAAAAAGCTTTGTCGATTTTCACGGCGACAGCTGCATCATCCCGCCCAACAGTTTCGCGTTGGCACGCACGCTGGAGTATTTCCGCATCCCGCGCAATGTGCTGACCATTTGCCTCGGCAAAAGCACTTACGCGCGCTGCGGCATCATCGTCAACGTGACGCCTTTTGAGCCCGAGTGGGAAGGCTACGTGACGCTGGAGTTCTCCAACACCACGCCGCTGCCGGCCAAGATTTATGCCGGTGAAGGCTGCGCGCAGGTGCTGTTTTTTGAAAGCGACAAGGACGATGTTTGCGAAGTCTCCTACAAAGACCGCGGTGGCAAGTACCAAGGTCAAACCGGCGTCACGCTGCCCAAAGCGTAAAAGCCATCCTTGGTCAAAAAGCGAAGCGCTGATGGCATGAAATTAAGTCGGCTGTTTCAGCCCCGCAATCCGCTTTTCTGGATCATGCTGGCCTTGAATGGACTGTCCATGGCGTTGGCATGGCTGGTGCATAACCGACCGTTGAACACCTTTGGCATGTTGCTGATTGGCAGCTTTGCGTTGATCAACGCCGTGCTGGGTACTTGGTTTGCTTGGCGGCTGGTGAAAGATGTGCCGCATGTGCTGTCGGCCCAGTCAGTGGCTGAAGCCGACTGACACTTCAGGGCTCACTGGCGGATCACCTCGCCGGTGTCAGCCTTGAAGCGCACCACCTGGACGCGTCCATTGGCGCCCGGAAAGTCTTCAAACACCGCTCGCACCAGGTATGGCACCACCGGTGACAAGGGGCTTGGGCGACCTTCCTGCGTGGCGTTGGATTCAAAGACGGTGCGCGGTGAACTGCCAGCCGGGCCTTGCGTGTCGAGCAAGCGCAGACGCAAGCTGCTGACCTGAACTGTCTCCATCGATTGCTGGTTGCCAATATAACGCGGACCAAAAGGGTCAGGCATCCAGTAGCCAGGATAAATTCGACCGGCTGCATCGCGGAAACCCGGGCGGTAGATGTATTGGTCTTGGTAGACCGGCCTTGAATAACTGCGATGTTCAAGTTGGCTGCTGACACTCATGTCGACCAATATGCGCGCCGGCTGACCGCTGGCCGCTGCTTGCAGGCCTTGTTTGGCCAGCTCAGTGGCCACCAAACTGGCATAAGACGCCTGCTCTAGCTCTCGGGTGTGGTCGGCCGGCGCCAGAAAGCCAAAACTGGCACCTGCCGCATCAGCCGGCCACTGCTGAAAGCTGCTGACCCGTGCGGTGATCGGCGAGGCGCAACCGCTCAGCAGCGCGACCAAGATCAGCGCGCCGCCGATCAGCCGGGCGCGGCTGAGGCGAAAAAATGAAGGGGTGTGAAGTGCAATAGCCATGGTTAATACGACATTCTGCCCGCTCAGAAGGTTCCTGTCGCGCCAGCAAAATCAGGGCTTCTGGCCGGCCACAGGGCATGGCGCGCCAGAATGAGACAATAGCAGCAAATATGACGTCATCTTTTTCCAATCTCAATCTGGCTGAACCACTGGCCCGTGCCGTGGCCGAAATGGGCTACGAGTCCATGACTCCGATCCAGGAGCAAGCTATTCCTGTCGTTTTGCAGGGCAAAGATGTCATGGGCGCAGCCCAGACTGGCACCGGCAAAACAGCGGCATTTTCATTGCCGCTGCTGCAGCGCATGATGGTCCACGAAAACGCCTCGACCTCGCCGGCCCGGCACCCGGTGCGCGCCTTGGTCTTGTTGCCGACCCGTGAACTCGCCGACCAAGTGGCGCAGCAGGTCAAGCTCTACGCCAAGTACACCAACCTGCGCAGCACCGTGGTGTTTGGCGGCATGGACATGAAGCCGCAAACCGCCGAGCTCAAAAAAGGTGTTGAAGTGCTGGTGGCCACGCCGGGTCGCTTGTTAGACCATATCGAAGCCAAAAATGCGGTGCTGAACCAAGTCGAATATGTCGTGCTCGACGAGGCCGACCGCATGCTCGACATCGGCTTTTTGCCGGACCTGCAACGTATCCTGAGCTACCTGCCGAAAAAGCGCATCACCTTGCTATTCTCGGCAACCTTCTCGCCCGAGATTAAGCGGCTGGCTTCGAGCTACCTGCAAGACCCGGTGACCATTGAAGTCGCTCGTTCGAACGCCACGGCGTCGACTGTCGAGCAACATTTCTACAGCGTCGGCGCTGACGACAAGCGTCGCGCTTTGCACCAAATTCTGACAACCCGCGGCATGAAGCAAGCCTTCGTGTTCGTCAACAGCAAGTTGGGTTGCGCGCGTTTGGCTCGTTCGCTGGAACGCGAAGGGCTGAAAACCACCGCCCTGCACGGTGACAAGAGTCAAGATGAGCGCTTGAAGGCGCTCGAAGCCTTCAAAAGTGGCGAAGTCGATTTATTGGTTTGTACCGACGTGGCGGCCCGTGGTCTGGACATCAAAGACGTGCCAGCGGTGTTCAATTTCGACGTGCCTTTCAATGCCGAAGACTATGTGCACCGCATTGGCCGCACTGGTCGTGCTGGCGCTTCAGGTCTGGCCGTCAGCTTTGTGGCACCGAGCGATACCCGCTTGGTGGCTGACATTGAAAAGCTGATCAAGACCAAGATTGAATTGGAGCCGATGGAGTTTGAAGAAGACACACCGCGCATCAGCGTGCAGGGGCGTATCAACGACGGCCGCCGGATGTACCGCGCAGCTGAAGCGGAGGGCGCAGACCAACCGGACGAGCCGGGTGTGAACCTGCCCGCGCCGCGTGTGCGCCGTGACACGCGCGAGCCGCGTGAGCGCCGCGAATACACGCCGCGTCAGTCAAACGCAGTGCGCGATCCGTTTTTTGACAAGCCTTATGAGTCCACCTTGTCAGCTGAAGCGCAGCCTGCTTGGGAAGCGGCCGCCAAGGCCACCGGCCCGCACGGTATTTCGGCCAACATCAAGCCGAAGAAAAAAATCGCAGCCTTGTTCAAGACTGCCGTCACAGAAAGCTAAGCTCCGCTGTGCTTCTGCATCGCTTCGCAGTCGACTGACAACAGCTCGTAAGCGCCCGGCGCGCTGCTTGGCGCCTGACTCAGTTTTGCCGCCGTCAGGCAGTTGCCCCAGACGCAACCAGTGTCCAACGCCAAGGTGTTGTGGCGCATGACCGATGGGCGCTCAGGGGCGTCTAGGCCGACCGTCGACCAGTGGCCAAAGGCAATCGGCGTGTCCGACGTCAGCCGACCCGGCACATCAAACCAGGGCAGGTAGCCGGCGGGTGCAGCTGTGGCGGAGCCCTTGGCTTTGAACTCCATGGCCCCTCGCGGCGTGCAAAAGCGCAAGCGCGTGAGCACGTTGACGATCACGCGCAGCCGGTCGTGCCCCGTCAGACTGTCGTCCCAGCTGGCGGGTGTGTTGCCGTACATGTTGCTCAAAAAATCAATCACCTGCTCACCTCGCAAGGCTTGCTCGACTTCTGCGGCCAAGGCCAGCGTGCGGCTTGTGCTCCATTGCGGCAGCACACCAGCATGCACCACCAACCAGCCATTCACGTGCAGGGCCATGGACCGGTGCCGGACCCAGTCGAGTAAGGCATCGCGGTCGGGCGCTTGCAGAATAGCGTCGAGGGTGTCGCCCTTGTGCTGCTGGCGCAGGCCGAAGCCTACCGTGAGCAAATGCAGGTCATGGTTGCCGAGCAAGCTTTGCGCTGCATCGCCCAGTTGCATGACTGTGCGCAGCACGGCCAGTGAGTCGGGGCCGCGGTTGACGAGGTCGCCGAGCAGGTAGAGGGTGTCGCGGCTGGGTGAAAAATCGATCCGCTGCAAAAGACGCTGCAACGGCTCGTGGCAGCCTTGGAGGTCGCCAATGAAGTAAAGTGCCATGTCTTTATTTTCGTCTGGATTCATGGATATTTTGCTGATTACGCTGCTGACGCTGCTCAACGGGGTCTTTGCCATGTCGGAGTTGGCCCTCGCGTCGAGCCGCAAAGCGAGGCTGGTAGCGGCCGCAGAAGGCGGTGACAAAGGCTCGCGCGCAGCGCTGAGCCTGTTGGAGAACCCGACGCAATTTTTGTCGTCGGTGCAGGTCGGCATCACCTCGATCGGCATGCTCAACGGCATCATCGGCGAGGCCGCTTTCAGTGGCGCTTTGTCGGCATGGATCCAAACTTGGGGCGTCTCGTTGCGCGCCTCCGATATTTCCGCAACAGCGATCGTCGTCGTCATCATCACCTACGTGACCATCGTTTTTGGTGAGCTGGTGCCCAAGCGGATTGGCCAGCTTTACCCTGAAACCGTGGCGCGTCTGGTCTCGCGGCCCATGATGTGGGTGGCCAGCGCGGCCCGGCCATTCGTGCGTTTGCTGTCGTTCAGCACGCATGCTGTGCTCAAGCTGCTGCGTGTTGACAACGCGGCGAGTCGCGCGGTGACGGAAGAAGAAATCAACGCCAGCTTGGAAGAGGGCGTGAGCGCTGGTCTGATCGAAGCACACGAGCACCAGATGGTGCGCAACGTCTTTTTGCTAGACGACCGCTTGCTGCCGTCGTTGATGTTGCCGCGTTCAGAGATTGAATGGCTGGAGGCCAGTGACACGGTGGCGCAAGCGCTTGAGAAAGCCAGTGCCAGCGGTCATTCTTGGTATCCGGTGTGCCGCGGTGGTCTTGACGACGTGGTGGGGGTTGTCAAGGTCGCCGTGTTGCTGGTGGTACGCGATCTGACCAAGGGTGCTTCAGCGCCTGTGGCGCCTGTGGAGGACCGCGTCGGGGCGTATGCGATGCCGGCCATTTTTGTCCCCGAGTCGCTCAGCGGCATGGAGTTACTGGAGCAGTTCCGCGCACGCTCAACGCGCATCTTGTTGGTCGTTGATGAATACGGTGTGGTGCAGGGCTTGGTCACGCCGATGGACATGTTGGAGGCGATCACCGGCGAGTTGCCACCAGGTGCCGAGGTCGGTGCCTGGGCGACGCAGCGACCTGATGGCAGTTGGCTGCTGGACGGCGTGATGCCGGTGTCGGAGCTCAAGGCGCGACTGGACATCAAACAGCTGCCCGAAGAAGAGCGCAGTCGCTACAACACCTTGGCTGGTCTGCTGCAAAGCGCTTCAGGCCGACTGCCGGGCGTGGGTGAATGCGTTGATTGCGCCGGCTGGCGATTTGAGGTGCTGGACCTTGACGGCAAGCGCATCGACAAAGTGCTGGCGAGCCGGCAAACGTCTGAGGCGGCCAGTTGAAAAATTCAGGGCGTTGCGCTGGCTGGTTTGGTCGAAGGGGTGACGGTGATCGTCACCTCGTTGCCGCCAAAGGTCATCGACTGGATTTGAACTGTGGCCACCCGTTCGGCCTTGCTGAAGGTCAAAAAACTCAGCTTTGAGTACGAACTGGATGTCAAAACCCAACCCGCGCTAGGCAGACCGTCCCGAAAGTAAGCGTAAACCACCTGCGACTCGCCTGGAACGTTCAGGCTGATGCGGCCCATCCAGCGGTTGCCCGTGCCCATCACCAAAGTGTCTTGTGGCCGCACTGTCGCGGTTGCCGGAATCGGCAGGTCGCCTGCCAGTTGCGAGACCGACGGTTCAGGCGGCGCTGCACCGTCTTTGCCGGTGGGCCGAATATCCACGCTGCCGCAAGCCACGAGCAGAAACGCACTGCACAGCAGGGCCAAAGATTTCAGGGTGTTCATGATGGTGCAGGTCAAAGCATCAGAGCTGCCGGTTTTCGGCTGCTTTTCTGGCTCATCCTTCATCACGCGATTGTAGTCAGCTCATCGCCCGGTATTGATGTTGGATTTGGACGTGGGCATCCAAGAAGCCGCGAAGTCGGTCAATGCTCATTGGTTTTTGTAGAAACAGCACCTCACTCGGGAGACCTCCGCGCTGTTCAATTTGCTCTGGGCTTAAGCCTGACAGAACAACCGTGGAAATAGACCGGTACTCAGCGCGGGAGGAGACCATATTGAGCAGGCGAAAGCCGTCAAAAGGCTCCATGTTGAGGTCGGTGATGAGAATCCGTGGACGCACGCGCTCAAGTTGCAGCACGGCGTCTAAGCCGTCAGTCGCCACGGTGCATTTGATGTCGGGGTAGTGCGCTTCAATCAGGGCCACAAGGACGCTGGCATTGGGCTCGTCGTCTTCGACGATGAGGACATGCAGCTGCTGTTGGTCAGCGTGCGCGTCTGTCATGTGCTGCATGCCACCGGGTTGTGACGATGCCAGCCGAAGCATGGCTTTGTGGCCCATCTTCTGGTTCAGCGCTTCAATCGAGCTGCGCAAGATACGCCTGTGGCCGCCATTGGTTTTGACAGCCGGGAGCTTGCCGGAATCCACCAGTTTCTGGATGGAGGTACGCGACAGCCCCAAAATTTTCGTTGCCTCACCAATGCCAACAAAGTCCATAGTCATTTATTCCTTATTGACCCGGCGCAAGGGAATCGGAGGCGGGCTCCCGGTGTGATGGGCAGCCCATGTGGAGTGTTTGTTTCTTGCGGAGTCTCTAAATCGGTGAGTATCGATGATTGTTCATCATTAAGCAATATTTTTAACGGATAGATACATGTGAATGAACTAAATCAGTCTAAATTATGTGTCAGGCTGTAGCTTGTCGCCTTGAAGCATGACGCGACGCGGTTGCCGGAGATGTGGGTGCGAATGCCGGGGTATTCACGGTGGTGCGTCCGCAACACTGCTGGTAAAAAATAGGCCACGGCCGAGGGCACGCAGGCGATGGTCACTTCGCCAGAGATGCGTTTGGCGACATAGCTGATGCCGCTTTGAAGCTGCCCAAATCGGCCGCAGCAAGGAAGGCTCGGAGGTCGGCCAAATCAAAATCCATGCGTTCACAGCAACAATAGATGGAATATTTGCCCTTTACACGGACTCGCTGTCTTTCGACAATCGCGGTTTTAAAGAAAGAACTGCTGTGAACACCCGTGCCCATGACCCGATGCGGGTGCCTGAATCTGAACTCACCCAACTCGGCGTCAAAGCCTTTCAGGGGCTGGGCTTGTCGCTGGCAGATGCCCAAGACGTTTGCCGCATTTTGGTCATGGCCGATTTGTTTGGCTTGTCGACTCACGGCCTGAGCCGGGTCGAGTCCTACGGTGAACGCTTGTTGATCAAAGGGATCAACCCCGACGCCAAGGTCAAGGTTGAGCGTCTGGCGCCTGCCATGGTCCGGATTGACGGCGACAACGGCGTCGGCCCCTTGGTCGGTCTGCGGGCGCTGGAAGCGGCCATGGAAGTCGCCGGCGAATGCGGCATCGGCATCGCTTTTGCGCGCGGCAGCAATCACTTTGGACCGATTTCACCGTACTCGCTGATGGCGGCCGAAGCGGGCTTTGCGTCCATCATCGGCAGCAACGCGACCACCACCATCGCCCCTTGGGGCGGCACCGATGCACGTCTGGGCAACAGCCCCCTGGGTTTTGGTGTGCCCAACCCGGGTGGCGCCCCGTTCTTGTTGGACATGGCCATGAGCGTGGTAGCCCGCGCCAAGATTCGCAATGCGTTCAAGCGCGGCGAGAGCATTCCCGCCACGTGGGCAACGGACAAGCAAGGTTTGCCGACCAGCGACCCGGCACAAGCACTTGACGGATTTTTATTGCCGATTGGCGGCCACAAGGGTTACGGCTTGGCGCTGCTGGTTGATTTGTTGGCCGGCCTGCTGTCAAACGCGGCCTACTTGACGCACGTCAAGTCGTGGGTTGACGCGCCTGACGAGCCGCAAAACCTCGGCCACTTTTTCATCCTCATCAACACCCGCTTGCTGGGTTCGACCGCCTGGCTCACAGAGCGCATGAACGACTTCGCGTCCATCCTTCTTGACAGCCCAGCGGCGGAAGCTGGCAAGCCGGTGTTGGTGCCAGGCGAGATCGAGCTGGCCAAGATGAAAGACCAGCGTGAACACGGCATCCACATGCCGGCTGACGTGATGGCTTTGCTGCACAAACATGCGGCCAATGCGCCGGCTTGAGATCCACCATAAATCAACCACAGAAACGACGAATCATGACCTTCAGTGCAGCTGTGAAGAGCGCTTTGACACCGACCGGACGCTTGCGTGCGGCTATCAATCTGGGCAATCCCATCCTTGCCAACCCCGACGCCACCGGCTTGCCGGTGGGCGTGTCGATTGACTTGGCGCGTGAACTGGCACGTCGGCTCGGTGTCGAGGCTGAGCTGCTGGTGTCCGATTCAGCCGGCAAGTCTGTTGACATCGTCAACGCCGACCAAGCCGACATCGGCTTTTTCGCCATCGACCCCGTGCGCGGCCAAGGTATTTTGTTCACCGCGGCGTACGTCTTGATCGAAGGCAGTTATCTGGTGCGCGACGCCTCGCCTTTGCAGCGCAACGAAGAAGTCGACAACGACGCGCACCGCGTCAACGTCGGCAAGGGCAGCGCCTACGACCTTTACTTGACGCGGGCTTTGAAGTCCGCGCAGATCGTCCGTGCGCTCACCTCGCCGGCTGTGGTCGACACCTTTTTAGCCAACGGCGATGACGTTGCTGCCGGTGTCAAGCAGCAGCTTGAAGCAGATGCCAAACGCCTGCCGGGTTTGCGTCTGTTGCCCGGCCGCTTCATGGTCATCGAGCAAGCGATGGGCGTGCCCAGGACGCGCGGCGAGGCCGCTCAGGCGTACGTCGCAGCATTTGTTGAAGAAATGAAAGCCAGTGGTTTTGTGGCCGAGTCTTTGGCTCGGCACGGCATTGAAGGTGCTGCCGTCGCACCGGCTGCGGGTCAGTGAGTTTGCGACACCTTGCGGCTGGGTGAGTTTGACCTCGTCGTGGTGCGCTGGTGCGGTCTGCGGTCCGGCAAGCCTCTTGTGATGCTAAGCCGCCGAAAGCATGCAAAATGTTGCCATCAACAGCCAGGGTCAAACCATGAGTTATTCCATTTCCAGACGCCATCTCTCTAAAGTCGCCGTCGCCACGCTGAGCCTTTGCGTATTGAGCGCCTTGGCGTTGCCAGCCGCCGCGCAAAGCTGGCCCGACAAACCGGTTCGCATCATCGTGCCGGCACCGGCGGGCAGTTCGCTGGATGTCATCGTTCGCAGCATGGGAGAAGCGCTGAAAGCCCGCTGGGGCCAGCCGCTGATTGTGGACAACAAACCGGGCGCCGGCGGCACCATTGGCATGGACGCTGTGGCCAAGGCGGCGCCAGACGGCTACACGCTGGGCATCGGTTTCAACGGCCCGATCGCTTTCGCCCCGTTCATGTTCAAAAAGATGGCTTATGACCCAACCAAGGACTTGCTGCCGATCATCTTGACCACCTCTCAGCCGAACGTCTTGGCGGTGCCGGCCAATCACCCGGCCAACAATTTGCGTGAGTTCGTGGCCTGGGCCAAGTCGCAGGGCGACAAGGTCAGCTACGCCTCGGTCGGGCTCGGCAGTTCATCGCATTTGTCGATGGAGTTGCTGAAAAGCACGGCGGGCTTTGAGGCCACGCATGTGCCTTTCAATGGTTCACCGGCGGCAGCACTGTCGGTGGCGCAGGGTGAAACGCAAGCGTTGTTGGCGGTGGAGCCGGCCTTGCTGGCCTTGGTGCAGGGGGGACGCTTGAAGTTGCTGGCGGTCACCAGCCCGCAGCGGCTGACTGCGCGTCCTGAATTGCCAACGGTTGTCGAAGCCGGCTTCCCCGGCTTTGACGCCCTCGCATGGAACGGCCTGTTTGCACCGGCTGGCACCAGCGCGGAGATCGTCAACCGCATCAACGCCGGTGTGAATGCCGCTATGGCCGACCCGGCCTTTCGTCAGACCATGGCCAAGCAAGGTCTCATCATCAGCGGCGGTTCAGCTGCGAAATTCAAGTCATTCATCGATGGCGAATCGCGCAAGTGGGGCGCCATCATCACCAAGGCTGGCATCACGCTGGACTGAGATGAGGTCAAGGTCGGTCTGCTTGGCGCGCGCCTTGTCCAGCAAAAATGCGATGCAGGTGCGCACGGCGCGGGTCTGGTGCCGGTTGGCCATGTGCAGCAGGTACAGGCGGGTGCCAAAAATACTCAGGCGGTGATCGTCCAGGGTGGTCAGCACTGTGCCGGCTTCAATCGCATCGGTTACCACATAGTCGGGCACCAGGCCGACGCCAAGCCCCGCCAATATGCCCAGTCGCAAAAAGGGAAAGTGTTCGGACATCAGCGTCGGCGCCAGCGTCACCTCTTCGCGTTCGTCGCCCCGGTAGGCCCGCAGTCGCAGTTGCTGGCCGACCACGCCGGAGGTGATCAGCGGTGTGTTGCGCAGTTGCTCCACGGTGGTCGGCAGGCCATGCTGTTGTGCAAACTCGCGTGAGGCGCAGGCCAGGTAGCGCACATTGCCGAGTTCACGCGCCACCAAATTCGGTGGCGGCTCGGGCAGGACGCGGATCGAAATGTCCACCTCGTCGCGCAGGTTGTCGGCTCGGTTTTCAAACAACACGTCCAGCACGATGCCGGGGTAAAGGCGCTTGAACTCGATCAACCAGTCGGACATCACCATTTGGCCGTAGCCACTGGGCACGCTCAAACCGACGCGGCCCTGCAGGCCCTGGCCGAGCGTGGTGATGGTTTCGCGGGCGGCCAGCATTTCGTTCTGAATGCTGCGGCCGTGGGTGTACAAACGCAGGCCAAGCTCGGTCGGCTCGACCCGGCGCGTGGTGCGCCGCACCAGTTGCACGCCCACCGACTTTTCAAGTTGTTTGAGGTGGTAACTGACGTTGGCCCGCGTCATTTTGAGATTGCGCGCGGCCTGGCTCAGGTTGCCGGCATCGATGATGTCGACCAACAGGGTCAAGGAAACCAGATCCATGTTCAAAGCCCATCTTAGTTGTCAAAAAATATTTGACAGTCTGTCAATTGTTTATGCCATTGTCAAGATAGTTTTGCGCTGTAACAATGCAATTCGTATCCTCCCCAATAAACTGGAACTTTGCCATGGACCTCAGCTATACCTCCGAAGAAACCGCTTTTCGCGCCGAAGTGCAACACTTTCTAGCCGACAAAGTGCCAGCCCGGCTGACCGCTCTGGTGCGCTCCGGCCAGTCGCTGGCCAAGGCGGACCTGGAAGACTGGCACGCCTTGCTCAACGCGCAGGGCTGGCTCGCCAGCCACTGGCCGGTGGAGCACGGCGGCCCTGGCTGGAACGCGGTGCAGAAGTTCATTTTTGAGCACGAATGCGCGCTGGCCTACGCGCCCCGCACGCTGCCCTTTGGCCTCAACATGCTGGGCCCGGTGCTCATCAAATACGGCAGCGAAGCCCAAAAACAATACTGGCTACCGCGCATTCTGAACGGCGCTGACTGGTGGTGTCAGGGCTACTCTGAGCCGGGCGCCGGCTCCGACTTGGCCTCGGTCAAAACCAGCGCGGTGCGGGATGGTGAGCACTATGTGGTGAACGGTCAAAAGACTTGGACCACGCTGGGTCATCACGCCAACATGATTTTTTGCTTGGTGCGCACCAACCGCGAGGCCAAGCAGCAGGCTGGTATCAGCTTTCTACTGATCGACATGAACAGCCCCGGTGTCGAGCTGCGCCCGATCATCACGCTGGACGGCGAGCACGAGGTCAACGAGGTTTTCTTCACCGATGTGAAGGTGCCGCTGGCCAATCTGGTGGGCGAGGAGGACAAAGGCTGGACGTGTGCCAAGTATCTGCTGACTTACGAGCGCACCAACATTGCTGGTGTTGGGTTCTCGGATGCGGCGTTGGAACGCCTCAAGGTGATTGCAGCCAACACGCAGAAAAACGGTCTGCCTTTAGGCCGGGACCCGCTGTTCGCAGCCCGGCTGGCTCGGGTTGAGATCGACCTCGAGAACATGAAAACCACCAATCTGCGGGTCATCGCCGCCGTCGCCGAGGGCGGCGCGCCGGGGGCCGAGAGTTCGATGCTCAAAATCCGCGGCACTGAGATTCGCCAAGAGCTGACCGCCCTGACCCGCCGTGCCATGGGCCCGTATGCGCTGCCCTTTATCCATGAGGCAACGCTGGATGCTGAAGCCAGCGTCGGCCCGCAAGAGGCCAGCTTTGCCGCCGCTCAGTACTTCAACAACCGCAAGCTGTCAATTTTTGGCGGCTCCAATGAAATTCAGAAGAACATCATCTCCAAGATGATCCTGGGCCTGTAAGACACCGCACGGACGAGAAACACACCATGAACTTCACCCACACCGAAGACCGCCGCATGCTGGCGGACTCACTCGACCGCTATCTGGCCGAGCAATACAGCCTGGACGTGCGCCACAAAATCAGCGCCTCCAGCCAAGGCTACAGCCCCGTGCAATGGGCAAAATTTGCTGAGCTGGGCATCATCGGCGCCTTGTTCACTGAAGCACAGGGCGGTTTTGGCGGCGATGGTTTTGACCTTGCCGTGGTCTTTGAGTCACTGGGCCGAGGCCTGGTGGTGGAACCCTTTCTGGCCAGCGCCGTGCTGGCCGGCAGCGCCCTGGCCCACGCCGGTAACGACGCCCAGCAAGCGCTGCTGGCGAGCCTCATCGACGGTAGCCACATCGCCACGCTGGCCCATGAAGAGGCCGACGGGCACTACGCGCTCAACCGCGTCAGCACCCGCGCCACCCGCGACGGTGAGCACTATGTGATCGACGGCACCAAAGCCGTGGTGCTTTTGGGCGATCAGGCACAAAGCGTGATCGTGTCGGCCCGCAGCAGTGGCGACGTGGCCGACGAAGACGGCATTTCGCTGCTTGTGGTGCCCGCCGATGCCCCGGGCCTGAGCCTGCGCGCCTACCCGAACATTGACGGCAGCCGCGCCGCTGAAGTCACTTTCACCCAAGTGCGCGTGCCGGCCTCAGCCCTGCTGGGCCAAGAGGGCCAGGGCCTGGCCACGCTGGAGTACGCCGTCGGTCGCGGTATTTTGGCGCTGTGCGCCGAGTCGCTGGGTGCGATGGAGGTGACCAAGAAGCAAACCATCGATTACCTGCAAACGCGCCAGCAGTTTGGCAAGGCCATCGGCAGTTTTCAGGCCCTGCAACACCGCATGGCCGATGTGCTGCTGGAGATCGAGCAGGCCCGCTCGGCGGTGATCAATGCCGCCGCCGCACTGGGCGCAGACCGCCGCACGCGCGAGCGCGCCTTGTCGGCGGCCAAATACAGCATCGGGCGCATCGGCACGCTGGTGGCTGAGGAATGCATTCAGCTGCATGGCGGCATCGGCATGACCTGGGAGTATTCCATGCCCCACTACGCCAAACGACTGGTCATGATCGACCACCAGCTCGGCGACGAAGACCACCACTTGGCTCGTTTTATCGCGCTGGGCCAGGCTTGAAACATAAAACTGCATGACACCACTCAATTCATCGCTGCCACTGGCCGGCATCCGCGTGCTCGACTTGTCCCGCGTGCTGGCCGGACCTTTGTGCGGCATGGTGTTGGGTGACTTTGGTGCCGAGGTCATCAAGGTCGAACACCCGCAGCGTGGTGACGACACCCGCGACTGGGGCTTGCGCGTTGGCAAAACTGAAACCGCCTACTTCAACAGCATGAACCGTAACAAGCGCTCGATCACGCTGGACCTGCACAAGCCCGAGGCGGTGCAGATCGTGTTGGACTTGGCGTGTCAGTGCGACGTGGTGATCCAGAACTTCAAGTTCGGCGGGGCTGAGAAAATGGGTCTCGGTTACGCGCAGATCAAGGCCGTGCGTCCCGACATCATTTATTGCTCTGTCACCGGCTACGACAGCAGCGGGCCCGAAGCCACCCGACCTGGCTATGACTTGGTGGTGCAAGGCGAAGCCGGGCTGATGGCGATCAATGGCCAGGCTGATCAGCCGCCGCTGAAATTTGGCGTGGCGGCGGTCGACATGTTCACCGGCATGTATGCCGCTCAAGCGATTTTGGCGGCTTTGTTCGAACGCCAAAAAAACGGCCGTGGCCGCCACATTGAAATGGCCTTGTTCGATTGCGGCCTCATGATTTCAGCCTACTACGGTCTGGAAGCCATGCTGATGCAAAAAGACCCGCCACGCTACGGCAATGCGCATCCCTCCATCGTGCCCTACGGCGTGTTCGACGCCGAAGACGGCCCGCTGGTTATCACCGTCGGCAATAACGCCCAGTTCGAACGTTTTTGCCGCGCCGTGATTGAGCGTCCCGACCTCGCCGACGACGAGCGTTTCAAGACCAACCTCGGGCGCGGTTCCCACCGCGAGGTCTTGATGATCGAAATTCAACGTGAACTGAGCTGCCGCACGCGCCAGCTGCTGTTGCAACGCCTGAAGTCCGCGGGCATTCCGTGCGGCGAAGTGTTGGGCCTCTACGAAGCCTTGACCTCAGAGCGCGCAGTGCGCGCCGGTCTGGTGACGCAGCAGCCGCACTCAGTGGCCGGTAGCACCCATGTCATGGCGCCCCCTTACCGGCTGGATGGCGAGCGCCTGCCAGTGCGCCATGCACCACCCGAGCTGGGTGAAGGCACGCGCGACATATTGACGGGCTTGCTGGGGCTGGACGACGAGCGCCTGAGCGAACTCAAAGCCCTTGGCGTGCTTTAACCGCAGGGAGCCACCGGCCATGACAAAACCGTCAACTACCGCTGCCTTGCCACCGTTTCGAAGCCTCTCGGACTTGGTGCGAGAGCACGCACGGCAACGTCCCCAAGCCTTGGCGATGTGTGATGACGAAAGCACCCTGAGTTGGGCGCAGCTGGACCAGCTGGTGGACTCGGTGGCGGCCTCGTTACAGCGTGATGGCTTGCGACCGGGCGACGTCGTTGCTCTCTGCGCTGCGCCTTGCGTACGCTACGCGGCCGTGTTTGTCGGTGTGCTGCGCAGCGGTGCGGTGGTGGCGCCGCTGTCACCATCGGTCACGCCGCAGGTGCTGGCCGCCATGCTGGGCGATGCGCAGGCCCGCATGATTTTTGTGGACGCGTCGACCCAGCAGCTGCTGCAGGCTGGTGCTCTGGTTGGCGCCTCGTTGGTGATGCTGGATCAAGCTGCGGCTGTACATGAGTCCCCGCACGGGCAGAACTGGGACGATTGGCTCGCCAGCGATGGCATCAAGCCGAAGCCGGTCGACACAGCGCCCGAGGACCCGTGCAACATCATTTACTCGTCTGGCACCACCGGCACGCCCAAAGGCATCGTGCAATCGCACGGTATGCGCTGGGCCCATGTGGTGCGCGGGCTGGACTTTGCTTATGGCGCCGAGAGCATCACGCTGCTGGCCACGCCGTTATATTCCAACACCACCTTGGTGTCGTTTTTCCCGACGCTGGGCTGGGGCGGCTGCGTGCGGCTGATGGCCCGTTTTGATGCCCTGCGCTACCTGCAGACAGCCCAAGCGATTCGTGCCAGCCACACCATGCTGGTGCCGGTGCAGTACCAGCGCATCATGGCGCTGCCGCAGTTTGGCGAGTTTGATTTGTCGTCGTTCAAAGCCAAGTTCTGTACCAGCGCGCCGTTTCGCGCTGAATTGAAGGCCGATGTATTGGCGCGCTGGCCGGGCGGGTTGGTCGAGTTCTACGGCATGACCGAAGGCGGCGGTACCTGCATTTTGGTGGCGCAGCTGCACCCCGACAAACTCCACACCGTAGGCCAGCCAGCCGCCACCAGCGACATGCGCTTGATCGACGAAGAAGGCCATGAGTTGCCCGCCGGTGCGATCGGTGAAGTCGTCGGTCATTCGCCCGGCATGATGACTGGCTACCACGGCCAGCCTGAGCAGACGCGCGAGGTCGAATGGTTTGACCTGCACGGCAAACGCTTTATCCGCACCGGTGACGTGGGCCGTTTTGATGCCGACGGATTTCTCACGCTGCTGGACCGCCGCAAGGACATGATCATCAGTGGCGGCTTCAATATTTACCCCAGCGACCTAGAGGCTGAATTGCGCCAGCACCCGGCCGTGGAAGACGTCGCCGTGACGGGCGTGCCGAGCGAGCAGTGGGGCGAAACCCCGGTCGCGTTTGTGTGCCCTCGGTCGGGTGCCACCGACGAGGCCGCGCAGATCATGGCTTGGTACAACGCCCGTGCCGGCAAGACGCAGCGTTTGGCGGCGCTGTATTTTGTGGACGAGTTGCCGCGCAGCGCCATCGGAAAAGTACTCAAGCGCGAACTGCGCGAGCGGCATCAAACAATGCCTTTATGAGTGAAATTACATCAACAAAAAAGCAGGAGATCAGTATGTCCAATTTAATTTCACGGCGCAGCGTCATTCAGGTTGCAGCCTCCGGGCTGGCCGCTGTCGCGCTGCCGTCTATCTCCCCGTCAATGGCCCAGTCGAGTGCATGGCCGAATCGACCGATCCGCATCATCGTGCCCTACACCGCAGGTGGTTTCACCGACCAGATGGCGCGTCTGGTGCAAGCTGGTTTACAAAGCCGGCTGGGTCAGCCGGTGGTGATCGAAAACACGCCGGGTGCCAACGGCATCATCGGCGTCAACGTCGTGGCCAAAGCGGCGCCGGATGGCCACGCTTTCGGCGTCGTGATTGCGGCCCACGCAGCCAACACCACGCTTTACCCTAAGCTGCCGTACAACCCGGAGAAGGACTTGGTCGGCGTCTCCCTGATGGGGATCTCACCCCTTTTGGCGGCTGTAGCCAACGACGCGCCATTCAAAAATGCCACCGAGCTGGTGGCTTACGCCAAAGCCAATCCGGGCAAAGTCAGCTTTGGGTCTTCTGGCAATGGGTCGGCCGCGCACCTGACGACCGAGCTGCTGAAAGCCATCACCAAAACTTACATGGTGCATATTCCCTACCGAGGTTCTGCCCCAGCGCTCACCGATTTACTGGGCGGTCATATTCAGTTGCTGTTTGATGCGCCGACCAATTTGATCCAGCCCGCAAAAACAGGTCGCATCCGACTGATTGGCGTGTCGAGCGACCGGCGGCTGCAGGTAGCGCCTGAAGTCCCCACCTTCATTGAGCAGGGCTTGACGAACTTCACCGGCAGCACCTGGGCCAGCATGATCGCCCCAGCCGGCACCCCGCGTGAGATTGTGCAGCGCATGTCGGACGAGGTGAGCCGCATCATCCGCAGCGACGCCACGCGGGCCCGGTTGGATGCCATGGGCACCTTTGCCGAAGGCAGCACACCACAAGCCTGTGACGCCTTCATCGCCAGTGAAACGGCCAAGTGGGCCGGGGTCATCAAGACCGCCGGCGTCACGGGCAGTTGAGCCTGCCAGCGCCTTTCAGACCGACTTGGCCAGGCCGAGTTTTTCGACCAAGGCTTTTTCGCGCATGAAGGTTTCTTGGGCGAAGCGGGTGTACGACGCGGTGTTCATGTAGATGGGCACCATGTCGTAGCGGGCCAACGCGGTTTTGTAGTTGTCTTGCTCCATCGCTTGTTTGAAGGCGTCGTGCAGTCGCTTGACGACGTCTGCAGGCGTGCCCTTGGGCGCACCAATACCGAACGGCGAGTTCTGCACGATGTCGAGTCCGAGTTCTTTCAGCGTTGGGGTATCGGGAAACTTGGCCAAGCGTTCAGCGCCCCAGGTGTTGAGCACGCGCAACTTGCCCGCTTGCACGAACGGCGCAAAGCCGGTGGAGTCGGCTGCAGCCATGAGGTTGTTGCCCATGATCGACTGCATCAGGTCGGCGCTGCCCTTGTAAGGAATGTGAAGCAGGTCTAGCCCCAGCTGTTGCGCGATCAACTCCATGGTCAGGTGCGGGCTGGTCATGGTGCCGGTCGAGCCGTAGCTCAGCTTGCCCGGATTGGCCTTGGCCCAAGCGACAAAATCGGCCCAATTTTTGAGCGGTGAGTCCGTTGGCACGACGACGCCGAAAGCGTAGCCGGTCACATTCAGCACGTAGCTGATGTCTTTGACCGGGTCCCAACTGATCTTGGTGGTGTAGGGCAGGCGAAACACGCCCAACGGAATTTGCCCCACGGTGTAGCCATCGGCTGCTGCTGATTGCAGCTGCAAGGCGGGAAGCGTGCCGCCGGCACCGGGTTTGTTTTCAACAATCACTGGCTGACCCAAAATTTTGGAAGCGTTTTCAGCCAGCACACGCATCGTGATGTCGGTCGGGCCACCAGCCGAAAAGGCGATGACCAGCTTGATGGCGCGCGCCGGGTAATTTTGTGTTTGAGCTCCGGCGTGCACACCCAGCAAGGGGACAGCGAGGGCGGCTGCAGAACGTAGAAGTTGTCGGCGTTGCATGAAGATTTCCGGAAAGTAGCCAGTCAAATAACTGAGGAAATATTATGAGTGCAGCATTTACCCAGCGCATCAGGGCAACACCTGATGGACGCGCCAAAAAACACTGATGTGACGATGGGCTGCGCGGGGATTTTGATGGAAGCTGGCGACACTTGTTGGCGTCGACGCTGAATTTCCGATTGCAGTCTCTTTGGCCTGGGGCATTCAGGATCGGCAGCCAGGATTAAAAGATCATCGGCCGAAACAAATCGTCACACGTTGCTTGTTTATGTAGGATGATGAAAAGCTATCGAAACTTGGCTTTTCAATGAAACCTACAGACACCGAATTTCCTGTTTTTGCATTTGTCGACATCGAGACCACGGGCGGCAATTCCGATCGTGACCGGATCACTGAAATCGGCATCAAGACGCTGGCTAACGGGCAAGAAAGTGCTTGGGAGTGCTTGGTAGATCCAGAAACCTTCATTCCTCAAAACATCCAGAGATTGACGGGAATCACGCCTGACATGGTGGCGGGCCGCCCTCCATTTGACGAACTCGCGCTACAAATTAAGAAAGAGCTGGAAGGAAAGATCTTTGTTGCTCACAACGCACGCTTCGACTATGGCTTCATCAAAGCCTCTTTTAAACGGTTGGGTATAGATTTTCGACCGAAAGTCCTGTGCACCGTCAAGCTCTCGCGACTGCTTTTCCCGCAACAGGCCCGGCACAACTTGGACACCATCGTCGCCGTACACGACCTGACGGTCAGTGCGCGGCACCGGGCTTTGGGCGATGCCGATTTGCTGGTCCAGTTTTGGCGTGTGTGTGAAAAGACTTTTGGCCAAGCGCGCTTGCTTGAAGCGGTGAATCAGTTGCTGGGCAGTGTCAGCCTGCCGCCCAACATCAGCCAATCCGTCATCGATGCGATTCCAGACACGCCAGGTTGCTATATTTTTTACGGTCAACACCACGCCCCTTTGTACATTGGCAAAAGCATTTCAATGCGCAGCCGCGTGATGAGCCATTTCCAAAGTGCGCTGACCGTACGCAAAGAAATGAAACTGTCCCAACAGGTTCATCACATCGAGTGGATCGAAACAAGCGGCGAATTGAGCGCTTTGATTTTGGAGGCCAAGCTCATCAAAGAGCGCATGCCCAGCGCGAACATCAAGCTTCGCCGCTCCAAAGACCTGTGCGCATGGCAATTGAGCCAAGAACCCTCGGGCCTTCAACGCCCCACACTCATCACGCACAAGCATTTGCTGCCAGGCTTTCAAGACAATTTGTACGGGCTTTTTAACAACAAGAAAGAAGCGCTGGGTTACTTGGCCGCCGTCGCCAAAAAGTACCAACTGTGTGAGGCTTTGCTGGGTCTGGAAAAAGTGGACGAGGGGAAACCTTGCTTTGGCTACCAAGTCAAACAGTGCCAAGGCGCGTGCATTGGCCAAGTGTCTTTGGCGCTGCACAACCTGAAGTTGCAAACGGCCCTTCAGCTTTACAAAGTCCCGGTTTGGCCATTTGAGGGGGCGGTGGCCATCAAGGACGGGCACAGCATGCTGGTGATCAATAAATGGTGTTACTTGGGCACCGCCAACGACCACGATGAGCTGGACGACATCGCTCAGTCTGAAGACTTTGACTTTGATCTCGATATTTACAAGGTCGTCAAAAAGGCCATGACTGGCTCTCATAAAACCAGTGTGCTAAAGCTTGCCAATTCCCGACGCGCGGCTGCCTCGTTTGACGCGACGGACTGATTCTTGATCACCATGCCTAAACCTGTTCGATCCCGTATCAAAGCTTGCGAAACCTGCAAAGCCGTGAGTTCAACTCTTTACCGGGTGGTGCAAGACGACACCGCTGCTTGGACCCTGATTTGCCAAGCATGCCGGACCCAAGTGGAGCGACACCCCAGCTACCGCTATGGCGGCACATGGAAGGCCGACAAGCGGCACTGATCGCCGTTTCACGTCAGAGCAAGCCACGACATATCCCTGATTGATGAGGCCTTCGCTGCTTGGGTTAGAGTCCTGTCCATTATCAAAACCGAGAGCGGTTAAGTCCTTTCCCACTTCCCTTTGGCTGACCAAGACCCCACCCCCACCGCCCCTTGCGCTGTTCAACATGAGTTACGTCATGTGCGTGCACTCATGCAACTTGAGCAAAAGGAAGACCAAGCGCAATTCAAACTTAAAAACGCCAGTGCCAGCATCAAGGAGCGCCGGCGGCGTGGTTTGACCTGGTACCCCGTCACCATCACCCAAGAAGACATCGGTTTTGGTGGCAAGTTGGTGCTTGAGTTGGAGCGCCCTGCCAGTCGGCAAGATCTTCACTTGTTTCAGGTGGGCAAGAGTGCTTCGCTGTTCAGCCACGCGCCTGGCAGCGCAACATCCGAGCGGCCTGCGCTGAGCGGCGTCGTGACCAGCGTGCGGCGCAACAAGTTGCTGTTTGCCACCAGCAAAGAAGAGCTGCCCGACTGGGCACTTGACGACAGCACGCTGGGCATAGATCTCACCTTTGATGAGGTGAGCTACCGCGAGATGAACCAGGCCCTGAGCGCGGTCATGAGCGCACACGGCAACCGCTTGGCCGAACTGCGCGACGTGCTGCTGGGCGCGCGGCAGGCCAGCTTTCGCGAGCACAAAGCCGACGACCTGTTTTACCCGAGTGCGCTCAACGACTCGCAGCTGGCAGCTGTGCGCCATGTGATATCGGCCCAAGACGTGGCCATCATCCACGGCCCGCCCGGTACGGGCAAAACCACCACGCTGGTGCAGGCTATTCTAGAAACCATCCGGCGTGAGCGGCGCGTGCTGGTGTGTGCCCCCTCCAACACAGCCGTGGACCTGCTCACCGAAAAGTTGGCCGAGCGCGGCGTCAACGTGATCCGTATGGGCAACCCCAGCCGCGTCTCAAGCCTGCTGCTCCAGCACACCCTCGATGCCGGTGTGATGGCCCATCCCAGCTACAGCAAGATGCATGCGATGCGCCAAACCGCCGACCAGCATCGTGAAACTGCCAACGAACATGTTCGGCATTTCGGCTTCGAGGAGCGTCAGCATCGCCAATGGTTGAGGGAAGAAGCGCGGACGCTGCGTCAAACTGCCGATGATTTAGAGCGCTTCATAACCGAAGATGTGCTCGAATCGGTGCAGGTCATCACTTGCACGCTGGTGGGTGCCAGCCACCGCCACCTTCGCAACCTGCGCTTTGAGACCGTTTTCATCGACGAAGCCGCCCAGGCCTTGGAGCCGGGTTGCTGGATTCCCATTGCCAAGGGCCAGCGCGTTGTTCTGGCTGGCGATCACCACCAGCTGCCACCCACGGTGAAAAGTGAAAAAGCGGCGCGTGAAGGCTTGCGCGAAACCCTGTTTGAAAAGTGCATCCAACGGCAGCCGCAGACAGCCCGCATGCTGACCATGCAATACCGCATGCACACGGACATCATGGGGTTCAGCTCAGACAAGTTCTACGG
>JASDRC010000019.1:0-2510 GCA_041442125.1 Polaromonas sp.
ATTTACCTGCGCATGAAACAGGGCCTGTGGACCAAGCAAATCAGCCTGGGGCCGCGCGCTGTTGGCTGGCCGGCCCATGAATTGGCAGCGCTTAACGTCGCCCGCATCACCGGCAAGACGGAAGACGAGATCCGAGAGCTGGTCAAGTCGCTGCACATCCAACGCATCGAGCTGAGCGTAGCTTTTGGATTGCCGTCATGACAGACATCACCAACCCATCCCGGCTGGCCACCGACAATCTCGCAACGCCTGACAACTCTGACAACTTAGCAGAGCAGCCTGAGGCAACCAAACAGCCGTTGGCCTTCACCGTCATCACCAGCAGCCAACCGGCTCGGCTGACCAAAATCATCGGCCTGAACGCCAAGGGCGGTATGCGCAAAGAGACCTCGGCCATGCTCCGCCGGGGTCAAGCGCAGCGTGTGGTCGTGGCCGATCTGCATGGCCTCAAGTCCCACCTTGACACCCTGACCAGTGCGCAGGCGGTCACCTGTGGAGTCACCCAAGACGGCGCGGTGGCGGTCTGCACGCAAGGGGACACCGAGGCGCAGCAAGCCGGTGCCATCGCCCGCACCCGCGATAACTTCAAGTTTCGGGCCGCACCGGGCGTGATGATGCTGGACCACGATGGCTTGCCTGACGGCGAGTTGTCGCCAAGCCAGTTTCGTGAGCGCTTGATTGAAGCCGCACCAGCATTGGCCGATGCCCCCATGCTTTGGCGACCCAGTGCGTCGGCGGGTTGCGAGCATCCTGATGGCAGCATCTTGTCTGGTTTACATCCCGGTGCTCGACGCCACGCTAATTCCCGAGGCGGGCAAAGCGTTGGAGGCTCTGCTGTGGGCCACGCCCGGCGAAGGCTGGTGTGAAGTGGGTACGGCTGGCCAACGTCTGTCCCGCTGCTTGGTCGACGCCGCAGTGTGGCAGCCCGAGCGGCTCGACTTTGCCGGGCCGTCGGTGCTGGTGGACGGGGTCACTCGCGCCGGTGTGGAGGGTGTGATTCACGGCGACGCAACAGTGCAGTTCAACCTGCGGCTGCTGATCGACAGCGTCACACCGTCGATCAAAAAACAAGCCCAAGCCGGACTCAAGGCCGCACGCGCAGCCGTCGCTGAACAATGCGAAACCGCCCGCACAAAGTGGGTGACAGACAAAGCCCCGGCCCTTGCACAACGCCGTGGTCTCAAGCTGGCACAAGCCACCAACGTGCTGGAACGCGCTGCTGTTCACCAAGTGCTGATGGGCGACTTCGAGCTGACATGCGCCGACGGCCAAGTGGTGACGGCGGCGCAGCTTTTAGACAACCCGCACCGTTGGCACAACACCCGGTTTGCCGATCCGCTGGACCCGGACGCAGACAAGCGTGTGGCCGTGGCCCGCCTGCTCAACGGCACCCGCCCTGACCTGTTTTCACACCGGCATGGCGGCATGCGCTACGAGCTGCGCCGCCAGTCGGCACGGGTTCAATTGGGCCGGGGTATGCGGGTGGACTCCACCGATACGGTGCTGCACGTTTTGCGCGACCGCAGTGAGTTGTTTGACTTTGGCACCAATGCCATTGCGTTCGTCGCCGACGGCAAAGCCACCCCCGTCAGCCGCGACTGGCTGGTAGACCACGCCGGCCGGGTGGCCGAGTTTTACAGCCTCAAGATTGACCGCGATGAAGATGGCAACGTCACCTCTACACGGGAGATCGCCGAAGACGCACCAGCCTACATTGCCAACGCCATCATTGCCAAACACGGCAGCCGCAATTTCCGCAAATTGACGGCAGTCACCACCGCACCCACCTTGCGGCCCGATGGCAGCGTGTTGGACGAACCCGGCCATGACGCAGCGACCGGGCTGATGTACGTCACCACCGAAGCCTATCCGCTGGCCGTGCCGTCGGCACCGACCGTCGATCAAGCCTTGGACGCTTTGGCCAAGCTGTGGCACCCGATCCGCTTGTTCCCCTTTGCCGAGGAAGTTGCCGTCGGCGTCACCTTGGCCGCCATGTTGGCCGCGTGTTTGCGCCCGGCACTGCCCACCTGCCCGGCCACCGGCTTTGATGCGCCAGCGGCAGGCACCGGCAAAACTTTGTTGGCCAAGTGCATAGGCGCGCTGGCCACCGGCGGTGACGTTGCGGTGCTGCCGCCCACCAATGAAGAAGACGAATGCCGCAAGCGCTTATTCGCCGCTCTGCGCGGTGGCTCCAAAGTCCTGCTGTGGGACAACGTGCGAGACCCGCTGGGCAACTCGGTGATCGACTCGTTCTTGACATCGTCCTTGTTTGCCGACCGCGTGCTGGGCGTCTCGGAGAATGTCGAGCTACCCAACCGCGCCCTGTTTTTGGTGTCGGGCAACAACCTCGTTTTGACGGGCGACACCCACCGGCGGATATTGCTGGCGCGGCTCGATGCGCAGATTGAAACGCCCTTCAAACGCGAGTTCACGTTCGACCCGCTCGCCGAAGTCATCAAGAATCGCCAAGCCTTGGTGGTGGCCGCGCTGACCATTGTGCGGGCTTACAT
>JASDRC010000020.1:0-20387 GCA_041442125.1 Polaromonas sp.
GGCTATCGCGTTAGGGCAAGCTGTCGTTGCTGAGAACCGGGCCGGTGCCAGTGGCGTCATTGGTGCAGAGGCGGGTGCGCGATCGCCCGACGATGGCTCTACCTTCGTGATGGGCAATATCAGCACGCTGGGGATCAACCCGGTGACCTTCGCTAAGCTGCCTTACGATCCGATCGCCAGTTTCGACCCCATCAGCATGGTGGCAATCCAGCCGCTGATCGTTGCGGTTCACCCTTCGCTGCCCGTGCAGTCTCTGAGCGAGCTGGTGCAGTACGCGAAAAGCCAGCCCGGCAAGCTCAACTACGGCACGGCCGGTAGCTCGATCCACTTGGCTGTAGAGTTTTTCAGTATGGCCGCAAGGATCAAAATGAACCACATTCCTTACCAGGGCAGCGCGTCAGCATTGACCGATCTGATCGGCGGGCAAGTTCAGGTGCTGTTCGATCCTTTCTTAAGCATTTATCCATTTGTCTCATCGGGCAAGGTGAGGGCGCTGGCGTTGACGACGGACAAAAGATCTGCAACAGCAACGACGCTGCCGACGGTCGCAGTGTCTGGCTACGCCAACTTTGACGTCAGTTCGTGGCAGGGCATCGTTGTGCGGGCCAGAACGCTTAAATCGGTGATCCAACGCCTGAACCAGGACCTCGTCAAAGTTCTTTCGACGTCTGAAATGAAAGAACGCTTTGCGCAGTACAGCGCGGTCACAGCAGCCTCCACACCTGAGCAGTTCAGCAGCTACATCAAAGAAGAAATGGCCCGCTGGCAACAGGTGGCCATTGATGCTGGCGTTAAGCCGCAATGAGTGGAGCTCGCTCACAGCCAAAATGCGATCACTGTAAAACTACAACCGAGACAAACTCCATGATTACCTGCTTTTCCCGTCCAATATCTCGCCGTCTTGCCAGCGCCATCGCACTTGTCGCTCTTGCTGGGGCGGCGACGCTGACGAGCACGGTCGCCTTGGCTCAGGCTCCGTTTCCGTCTAGGTCGATCACAATGATCGTGCCGTTTCCACCCGGCGGACCCACTGACCTCGTAGCACGCATCCTGGCACAAAAATGTCTGAATCGATGGGGCAATCGGTGATCGTTGACAACTGCGGCGGTGCCAATGGCAACTTGGGCGCGATGTTGGCTGTCAGGGCCGCAGCAGATGGCTACACGCTGCTTTACAACACGTCATCCATCACCTTGAGCCCGGCGCTTTAAAAAAGCTTGAGCTGTGACGGAGACAACATCTTGCACCCGTTGCCTTGGCGGCTGTCGTCCCCTTGGCGTTGGTTATGGGGCCTAACGTACCGGCCAACACCGTCAAGGAATTCATTGCGTATGTCAAAGCCAACCCAGGAAAGCTGTCGTATGGTTCTGCCGGCAACGGGAACGTCACCCATCTGGGCGCTTTTCAGTTCGTGCGGGCCAATGGGATTGATGCCGTGCATACCCCTTACAAGGGCAGCGCTCCTGCCGACATCGACCGCATCGGCGGGCAAATTCAGTTCATGACCGACACCGTCAATTCAGTCATGCCTTTTGTGCGAGACAAACGTCTGAAAATGCTGGCCGTGACGACGCCTAAGCGGATGTCATTGTTTCCCGATGTGCCAACGCTGGTAGAGTCAGGCATGCCCGGCTTTGAAGTGGGTGCTTGGCAGGGCTTGATGGTGCCAGCGAATACGCCAAAGCCGAGCATCCAGCGCTTGAATGCGGAAGTGATGAAAGCGCTGCAATCCACTGACGTGCGTCAAAAGTTAGCGGCGCAGGGCGCAGAACCCTTGGGCTCAACCCTGGAAGCCTATGCTGAGTACATTCAAAACGAGCTCGCCCGATGGGAAGGCGTGGTGAAACAGACTGGCGTCACGTTTGACTGAAGGTGGCCAGCAGTTTTTGAGATTAAAAAGTTAAACAAGAGACCTAACCGGATCAATACATGCCAAGTCCAGCACTGAATATTCCCTCTGTCCAGCACCTCGTCAGCGAAGCTGAATGGCAAATGCGTGTCGACCTTGCTGCGGCCTATCGGCTGGTGGCTTTGTTTGGGTGGGACGACTTGATCTTCACCCACCTGACGGCCAAAATACCATGCACAGATTTTTTTCTGATCAACCCCTACGGCATGATGTTTGATGAAATCACGGCCTCCAGCCTGATCAAAATTGATCTGAACGGCACCAAAATAATGGCGTCAGACTTTGATATCAATCCGGCCGGCTTCATCATTCACAGCTGTATTCATGCCGGTCGTAGCAATGCCAAATGCGTGATTCACGTCCATTCAGTGAACGGTATTGCGGTTTCTGCGCAAGTGAATGGACTGCTTCCAATCTCACAACAAGCGTTCATCGTGCTGGACTCCATTGCTTACCATGACTACGAGGGTATTGCCGTCAATGAAGGGGAGAAGCCTCGCTTGGTGGCGAACCTGGGTGACAAAAAGCACTTCATGCTTCGAAACCACGGGCTGTTGACAGTCGGTGAATCAGTCGCAGAAGCTTTTGTGGCCATGCATAAGTTCGAGAGTGCCTGCATGGTGCAGGTTCGCGCCCAGGCCGGTGGTGAACTGATCCACATCGCCCCCGAAATTTTGGCGTTGGCGGGTGAGCAATTGAAAAAAGTCAGAAATGGAAAAGGGGCCGGTCTGGCTTGGCCTGGTCTGTTGCGCAGGCTGGACAGAAATAATCCGGGGTATGACTCGTAAGGTGAGCGCTGGCCTTGAACTTGAATGATCACTAAGCCAGAGGAAAGCCGATGCCATCACTGAAAAAAATCAACGCCGGCGTGCTGGAGATCGCCTACATCGAATCCGGGCCGCTGGACGGGTCGCCTGCGTTTCTGATGCATGGCTTTCCCTATGACGTTCACGCCTACGCTGAGGTGGCGCCGATTTTGGTTGCGGCTGGTTGTCGTGTCATCGTGCCTTATCTGCGCGGCTTCGGCCCGACCCGTTTTTTGAATCCAGAGACGCCGCGTTCAGGCGAGCAGGCGGCGTTGGGTGCTGATTTGCTGGCGCTGATGGATGGCTTGGCGATTCCGCAGGCGGTGTTGGCGGGCTGTGACTGGGGCGGTCGTGCGGCCTGCGTGGTGGCTGCGCTTTGGCCTGAGCGTTGTTCGGGTCTGGTTTCTTTCAACAGCTACAACATCCAGAACATTGCGAGCGCGATGGTGCCTGACGCACCGGAGAGCGAGCACATGCTTTGGTATCAGTATTATTTTCACAGTGAGCGGGGACGTGCGGGCCTGGAAAAGGACCGGCGCGCGGTCGCGCGCTTGTTGTGGAAGCTGTGGTCCCCGACCTGGAACTTCAGCGATGAAACCTTCGAGCTAAGTGCCGCAGCGTTTGACAACCCGGATTTTGTCGACGTGGTGATTCAGTCCTACCGGCATCGCTTTGCGCTGGCTGCGGGTGACCCGGCTTATTCAGACATCGAAGCGCGTCTGGCGGGGCAGCCACCGATCAGCGTGCCCGTGATTACTTTTGATGGCACGGACGATGGCGTCCGAGCGCCTGCGTCCGCGGCTGCTTCTGCGCCAAACTTCACGGGGCCGCGTTCACACCGCGTGGTGCCCGGCGTTGGCCACAACATGCCGCAGGAAGTGCCGGCGGTGTTTGCGGCGGCTGTGCTTGAGTTGGTGAAGCCCTAGTTTTACTGCGCCAACCAACCGCCATCCATGTTCCAAGCCACGCCGCGCACGTTGTTGCCGGCGGGTGAGCAGAAAAATACAGCCAATTCGCCGAGCTCTTCAGGTGTGGTGAACTGCATGGAGGGCTCTTTCTCTCCCAAAAGTTGGCGCTTGGCTTCCTCGTTGCTGATGTTTTGGGCAGCCGCTCTGGCGTCAACTTGTTTTTGTACCAAGGGCGTCAAGACCCAGCCCGGGCAGATGGCGTTGCAGGTGACGCCGCTGGTGGCCGTCTCAAGAGCGGCGACTTTGGTCAGGCCGATCAGTCCGTGCTTGGCTGCCACGTAAGCTGATTTTTCAGCCGAACCGACCAAGCCGTGAGCGGAAGAGACGTTGATGATGCGGCCCCAGTTGGCGGCTTTCATGGCGGGCAGGGCGAGGCGCATGGCATGAAAGGCGCTCGACAAATTGATGGTCAGCACGGCGTCCCATTTGTCGACTGGGAAATCTTCAATCTTGGCGGCGTGTTGAATGCCGGCGTTGTTGACCAAAATGTCGACCTGGCCAAACTGCTGTGCCGCGAAAGCCATCATGGCTTCAATTTCTGCGGGCTTGCTCATGTCGGCGCCATGGAACGCAACTTGCGTTCCGAATGCTGCGATCTCTGCTTTGGGGCCTTCGTGGTCGCCAAAGCCGTTCAACACAATGTTGGCGCCGCGCGCGGCGAGGGATTTGGCAATGCCCAAACCGATGCCGCTGGTGGAGCCGGTGACGAGTGCTGTTTTACCTTTGAGCATGGGGTTTCCTCTGGATGAATTAGGATCAAGTCAGTCGGTGCTAATTGAATAGCGCCATCTCTATTATCTAGTTAGTCAACCACGATTCAAGTCATGATCCAGCCTACGCTGAACAACGTCATTTGCCCGGATGCAACGGGTTCTCACCGCATGGCCTATTGGCAATGGGGAGACCCGGCCAGCGCCCATGTGGTGGTGTGCGTGCATGGGTTGACGCGGCAGGGCCGAGACTTTGACGTGCTGGCCCGTGCGCTGTGCGAGCGTGCCAGTGCCGCGGGTTCGTCCTTGCGGGTTATTTGCCCCGACGTGGTCGGGCGGGGTCAAAGTGACTGTCTGGAAGACCCCGCGGGCTATCAAATTCCGGCTTACGCGGCGGACATGCTCGCTTTGCTGTCCAAACTGCAAGCTGAAGCGCCCATCGGTGTGCTGGATTGGGTCGGTACCAGCATGGGCGGTTTGATCGGTCTGGTGCTCTTTGGTCAGGCTGATTTGCCGCTGCCGCAGCGGGTCCGAAAACTGGTGCTGAACGACGTTGGGCCGACTGTGGAGTGGTCTGCGCTGCAGCGCATCGGCAGGTATTTAGGCAAGGGTGGCGAGTTTGAATCGGTGCAGCAGGCGGCTGACGCCATGTGGGCGATATCGTTGGGCTTTGGACCGCACACGCCAGCGCAGTGGCTGGCGCTGTCCACGCCGATGTTGCGGCTTGTTGACAACGCAGGCACCTTAACTCCTCCGCGTTGGAAACTGCATTACGACCCAGCCATTGCCGAGCCGTTTCGTGCCGCGACTGAAACCGCCACGCAAGAAGGGCAAGCCGTGTTGTGGCACTTATATGATCAAATTTCCGCTGACACATTGTTGTTGCGCGGCGCTGAGTCAGACTTGTTGAGCGTCGACACCGCCAAGGCCATGACCGAGCGTGGGCCACGCGCCCGTCTGCTCGAGTTCAAAGGCGTCGGCCACGCGCCGACCATGACGTCCCCAGATCAGGTCGCGGTTGTCATTGACTTTTTACTGGCAGCACATGATCAGTAATGGAGCCTTCGCCGACAGTGGTGCGATTTTGGCTGCCACTGCAGACAGCTCGCTGGATCAGCCACACGTTTTGCAGCGCGCCCGCGCTTTCGCCGAGCCGCTGATTGGTCGTGAGTCGCTCGACACGGGTGAAAACATTTTGGCCCATGCCGATGCGGTGGTCGCCATTCTCAAATCCATTGGCGGCAGCGAGGTGATGCAGGCCGCCACCTACCTGGTTCATTCGTGCCCGCACCTGAACAAGCCGCAGGAAGTCATCAGCAAAGCCTTTGGCGCGAACTTCGCCACGCTGGCACTGGAAATCAACAAGCTGGTGCACGTGCAGCGTCAGGCGCGCACAGCCAACGCTCACGCGCAGCTGACAGAGGATTCGGCGCTGCAGTCTGAAAATGTGCGCAAGATGTTGCTGGCTTTTTCGCGCGACTTGCGCGTGGTCATGCTGCGGCTGGCGTCACGCCTGCAGACCTTGCGCTATTGCGCCGCCAGCAAGCAAGAGCCGCCGCCCTCACTGGCACATGAGTCCTTGCATGTGTTTGCGCCCTTGGCCAACCGCTTGGGCATCTGGCAGCTCAAATGGGAAATGGAAGACTTGTCGTTCCGGTTTCTCGAACCCGAGACCTACAAGCAGGTGGCGCGCTTGCTCGACGAAAAGCGCGCTTTTCGAGAAGGCTTCATGGAGTCGCTGCGGGCACAACTTGAGCGGTCTTTGAATCAGCAGGGCATTGCGGCGCTGGTGCAGGGCCGGCCGAAACACATCTACAGCATCGTTAAAAAGATGCGCGGTAAGTCGCTGGACTTTGAGCAGGTGTTTGACATTCGCGCACTGCGCGTCATCGCCGCTGACGTCAAAGGCTGCTACGCCGCGCTGGCTTTTGTGCACGCGCACTACGCACCGATCGACGGTGAGTTTGACGACTACATCGCCAAGCCCAAAGCCAATGGTTACCAATCGCTGCACACCGTGGTGCGCGACGAGGTTGGTCGGGCGGTTGAAATTCAAATCCGTACGCAAGCCATGCACGACCATGCAGAGCATGGTGTGGCGGCGCACTGGGCTTACAAAGAAGCCGGCACCAAAGGCTACGTGGGTGTTTCAGCCAGCAGCGAATACGATGCCAAAATCGCGGTGCTGCGGCAATTATTGGCTTGGGAGCGAGACCTGTCTGGCCCCTTGTCGGCCAAGGCACAAAGTGCTGGGCAAGGGCTTTTTGAAGACCGCATTTATGTTCTCACGCCTGAAGCCGCCGTGGTTGAACTGCCACGCGGCGCTACCACCGTCGACTTCGCTTACAGCGTGCACACCAGCCTGGGTCACCGTTGTCGGGGCGCGCGTCTGGACGGCGTCATGGTGCCGCTCAACACGCCCTTGCAAAATGGGCAAACGGTCGAGGTCATCACCGTCAAAGAAGGTGGGCCGTCGCGTGATTGGCTGAACCCAGAGCTGGGTTTTTTGTCGAGCGCCCGCGCCAAGTCCAAAGTGCGCGCTTGGTTCAATGGCTTGGCCATGCAGCAGACGGTGGCGCGTGGCCGCGAAGCGGTTGAAAAATTGCTGCAGCGCGAAGGCAAGACCTCCATCAAGCTGGACGACTTGGCGTCAAAGTTGGGTTTTAAAAACGCGGAGGATTTGTTTGAAGTGGTTGGCAAAGACGAGTTGTCGTTGCGCACCATCGAAAACATGCTCAACCCACCCGAGCCGTCGCCGTCGCAAGACGACTACGTTCTCGCCAAAAAACCGCGCGCCGACAAGTCCGCTAAAAACACCTCGGGCGGCGTGCTGGTGGTCGGCCTTGACTCTTTGTTGACGCAGCTGGCGAAGTGCTGCAAACCAGCACCGCCTGACGATATTTTGGGCTTCGTCACCAAAGGTCGCGGCGTGAGTATTCACCGGGCTGACTGCAGCAACTTTCGCAACATGGCAACCGGTAGTCCTGATCGCGTAATTGATGTCGAGTGGGGCGGTCCGCAGGCTGCTGCTGGTTCGCTCTATCCGGTCGATGTGGCGATTGAGGCGACCGACCGGCAAGGCTTGCTGCGTGATATTTCAGAGGTTTTTTCAAAGGCGAAAATGAACGTGATTGGTGTGCAGACCCAATCGGTCAAAGACAACCGCGGCGGCACAGCGTGGATGACCTTCACCGTCGAGGTCGGCAATTCGGGCCGGTTGAACCAAGTGCTGAGTCTGGTGGCGGAGGTCTCTGGGGTGCGCGCTGCGCGCAGGCGCTGACCCCCTTTTCAGGCGCGGCAAAAGTTTCCGCGAGAAAAGTTGCTGGCGTCTTAAAAACAGGCGTTTCTCACTGCTACAATCATAAGGTCGAACAGTTTCAGGCGCGTAGCTCAGCTGGTTAGAGCACCACCTTGACATGGTGGGGGTCGATGGTTCGAGTCCATTCGCGCCTACCAAATTTGGTAGGGAAATAAAGCACTTAGCGTAACAGCTCGGTGCTTTTTTTTCGCCAGTATTGGAAAAGTACGGAAAACCACTTTTCAATTGCCATACTTTCACCCCTCAGACATCAGCACCAATTTCCGATGGGGCTCTTGAGGTCGATCACGGATTGAATGCGGTAGATGGTTGCCCATCAAGTGCTGTGCGACTGTCAACGATGATTGGCCATGGCACGATTGGTAACTAAACCTCTTACCTGACTTTACAGGTTGATCAGTGTTGCACTTCACTTTTGAATCCGCCTAGCTTACAACTTGTCTCTTGTTTAGTGATGGACTACGGTTCACAGTTGAGTTTTATCTAACCAAGGGTCGCAATGACCAATTTCATCCTCACCCAGATCCCCCTCGCTATCTTCATTGAACTCGATGCACCCAGTCGGTCTTTGTTTGACTTCGAACGATGGTCACATGGCCGTCAAGGCTCCGAATACTTCGGCCTCGGCCTGCATGTTGTCGCGTCACCTATTCGGATGTCGCATAAATAATTCCTGAGAACTTCGAAAGAAGATCTTGCTAAGGGCTTCTCATTTCAGGATCAGCTGAACCCAAATACTTTAGTCAGTCAGTCGTCAGTTTTGGCGCCATGCCAGCTAGAAACATGGACCGCATGAGGCGCTGTATGGTTTTCGGTTGACCCGCTGGCCACAGCTAAACTGGTGCGCCACTATCTTGCGGCTGCCGTAGAACGGATGACGTGTGTACTCCTCATCGATCAAGCGATTGGGAATCTCGCACGAACACCTGAACGACCTCCATGTAGTCCAATTTTTTGTCCGCACCCCCAGTGGATCAATATTCAAGTGGCGCCGACACGGCATGAGCGCCAATCCGGCCGCGGTGGATCATGGCAGGCTGATCCCGGACTTTTTTGGAGCCAGTCGAACTCCATTTTTAATCGTTCGATCTCACCGTAAAGCCGATCGGGCGCTTTCTCGGCTGGAACCCGGTTGGGGGCCTCGTTTGCCTTCAATCAGAACCCTGAACTGAGCTTGGATCTCCCGCTTCCATTGCCCGGCTTGCATCGGACGAACCCCATATTCTTGCGCGACCTGATTGATGTTTTCATCCCACCCAGCGCCGCGAGTCCCACCTTGGCTTTGAACTCCGACAGATGAAATTTCCGCTTCTTTGATTCAGTCATTGGTTGCCAACTTCTTCAAACAGTGTCCCACTTAAACGGTTTCCCCAAACTCTATGCCCACTCAAGGGTAACCTCTATGTACTATAGGTTTCACAAATTTATAATTATTTAAATTTACAAATTACAAGGCCTGCACTATGTCTATGGTCACGCTCGGGCTCAAGGTTGATGAAACACTGCGTACCCGCATCAAGGAGGCTGCCAATTTGCTGGGCAGAACACCGCATTGGTTGTGCAAACAAGCCGTTTTACAGTATGTGGAGAGCCTTGAGCGAGGTCAATTAAATGGGGTTGCCACTTTGGGTGCAACCGTTGACGACCCAGACGCATTGACAGAAGGCTCTGACGATTCCGCCTTGCGCCAAGAAATGATGCCTTCAGAGCAACCTTTTTTGGACTGGGCGCAAAACGTGCAACCGCAGACCGATCTGCGTGCGGCCATCACTGCCGCTTGGCATCGACCCGAGACAGAGTGCCTGCCGATGCTGGTGCAACTGGCGCACACACCCGATGTAAGCCAACGCGCCTCCATAGAAAAAGTAGCCAGCCAATTGGTGCAAGTCCTGCGCAATAAAAAGGACGTCAGCGGGGTTGAGGCGTTGGTGCAGGAGTTTTCGCTTTCCAGTCAAGAAGGCGTGGCCTTGATGTGTCTGGCCGAAGCGCTGTTGCGTATTCCTGACAACGCAACGCGTGACATTTTAATTCGCGACAAGATCAGCCATGGCGACTGGTATTCCCACTTGGGAAACTCAAACTCTATGTTTGTTAATGCAGCCGTCTGGGGCTTAATGCTGACGGGCAAAATGACCGCGACCAACAGCGAAAAAAGCTTAGCAACATCGCTTACCCGCCTGATTGGCAAGGGCGGCGAACCGCTGATCCGTCAAGGTGTCCACCGCGCCATGAAGCTCATGGGTGAGCAATTTGTCACCGGCCAAACCATCGCCGAAGCGCTGGCCAATAGTCGTCCACTTGAAAAAGTGGGGTTCCGCTATTCCTACGACATGCTGGGCGAAGCCGCCATGACCGAGGCCGATGCCCAGAATTACCTGAAGTCTTACGAGCAGGCCATTCACGCCATAGGCAAGGCCTCGCACGGACGCGGGATCTACGAAGGACTGGGAATATCAGTCAAGTTGTCAGCCCTCCACCCGCGCTACAGCCGGGCCCAACGTGAGCGCGTGATGCAAGAGTTGTTGCCGCGACTCCTGAAACTGACGTTGCTGGCGCGCCATTACGATATCGGTCTCAACATCGATGCCGAAGAAGCCGATCGTCTGGAACTTTCGCTCGATTTACTGGAAAGCCTGTGTTTTGAACCGTCACTCAAAGGATGGAATGGCATTGGCTTTGTGGCGCAGGCTTATCTCAAGCGCTGCCCGTTTGTGATCGACTATGTGATTGACTTGGCCAGGCGCAGCGGCCGTCGTTTGATGCTGCGACTGGTGAAGGGCGCTTACTGGGACAGCGAGATCAAGAAAGCGCAGGTCGACGGCCTAGATGGCTACCCGGTGTTCACGCGCAAGGTCTACACAGACGTTTCTTATCTGGCCTGCGCACGCAAGCTGTTAGCTGCACCCGATGCGATCTACCCGCAGTTTGCCACCCACAACGCGCAGACGGTATCGGAGATTTACCACATGGCGGGGCAAAACTATTACAGCGGGCAGTACGAATTTCAGTGTCTACACGGCATGGGTGAGCCCTTGTATAGCCAGATCACCGGTCAGGTCGCAGACGGAAAGCTGGGTCGTCCATGTCGGATATACGCGCCAGTGGGATCGCATGAAACCTTGCTGGCCTACCTTGTGCGCCGCCTGCTTGAGAACGGCGCCAACACGTCGTTCGTGAACCGAATTGGCGACCTTGATGTACCCGTAGCCGAACTTGTCGTTGACCCAATACTCGAAGCGCGTCACATTGAAACCGAAACCGGACAACTCGGCGCAGCGCATCCGAAAATACCGCTCCCACGGCATATGTTTGCAGACCTAGGCGAGCAATCGCGCAAGAATTCCTCGGGCATGAATCTCGCTCACGAGCAGCAATTGGCCTCGCTCGCCGCAAGCCTGCTGCGCAGCACTCAAGCCCTGTATGCGGCAACGGCCAGCGTTGCCGACATCACCAATTCTGCAACGTACAGTGCCGTTGACGGTTGGCAAAAAATCTTGAACCCAGCCGACACGCGCGACCACGTGGGTTGGGTCCGTCCGGCTACTTTGCAAGAGGTCGAGTTGGCCATTCAACGCGCCAGCAGCTCCGCTCAAATCTGGCAAGGCACACCTCCACAAGAGCGCGCAGCCTGCTTGAAACGCGCCGCAGACATCCTTGAGCAGCGCATGCAAAGCCTGCTGGGCCTGATCGTGCGGGAAGCGGGCAAGTCGCTGCCCAACGCGATTGCAGAAGTACGCGAGGCGGTGGACTTTTTACGCTACTACGCCGCTCAGGTAGAAGCCACTTTTGACAATGATTTGAACCGACCGCTCGGGGTGGTGCTGTGCATCAGCCCCTGGAATTTTCCGCTCGCCATCTTCACAGGCCAAGTGGCCGCTGCACTGGCTAGCGGCAACTGTGCCTTGGCCAAGCCAGCCGAACAGACACCGTTGATCGCAGATGCCATGGTCAAAATTCTGCTCGAAGCGGGCGTTCCGCAAGATGCCGTACAACTGGTGCCAGGCAACGGTGAACACGTTGGCTCCGCGCTGGTAGAACACCCGCTGGTGTCGGGCGTGATGTTCACCGGCTCGACCGAAGTGGCCCGCTTGATTGCTCAGACGTTGGCGAACCGGCTTAGCCTGCAGGGTCGCTGCATTCCGCTGATAGCAGAGACCGGCGGCCAAAACGCCCTGGTAGCCGACTCATCGGCACTGGCCGAACAACTGGTCGGCGACGTGCTGCTCTCGGCATTTGATTCGGCCGGCCAGCGCTGCTCGGCGCTGCGTTTGCTGTGCATTCAGGAAGATGGGGCCGACCGCGTGGTCGACATGATCAAACAGGCCATGCGCGAATGGGTCATGGGCAATCCGGACCGCATGCACACCGATGTGGGCCCCGTGATCGACGAAAAAGCGCAGACCCAGATAGAGCAGCACATCGTTCGCATGCAGGCGCAAGGACAACCCGTCACACGCATGGCACGTGACGAAAGCGCTGTCAAAGGCTATTTCGTGATGCCCGCCCTGATTGAGATCGACCGCATTGATCGGCTGCAACGCGAAGTCTTTGGCCCAGTTTTGCATGTGCTGCGCTATCGCCGCGAACAACTGGGCGAGTTGCTCGATGCCATCAACGCCACCGGCTATGGCCTGACCTTTGGCGTGCACAGCCGCATTGATGAAACTATCGCCCAAGTCACTAAAAAGGTGATGGCCGGTAATGTTTATGTGAACCGCAATGTCATTGGTGCAGTGGTTGGAGTGCAACCATTTGGCGGCATGGGCCTTTCTGGTACCGGCCCCAAAGCCGGGGGTCCGCTTTATTTATACCGCCTGCTACAAGCGGGCAAGTCACAGGGCAACCAAGCGCTGGCCGCATTGCCAAACATGCCCATGAACCCCACTCAGAGCACGCACATGCAGGTCAACCCTGCCGCGCAGCCCACCTTGCTCTCTCTGCAAAGCCTCTGCGCCGCACTGGCCGACCCCGCTTTCCACTTGCTGGCATGCTGGCAGCACAACGACACGGCCAAAGCCCTTGCGGCCTGCGAATCCTACTGCGCCCTCAGCGTGCTGGGCCAACTTTTCACTCTGCCCGGCCCCACCGGCGAGGCCAACCGTTACCAGTTGTTGCCGCGCGGTGTTGTTTATGTGGTGCCCAATACGGCGCTTGGGCTGATTCATCAAGTTGCAGCGGCCTTGGCCAGCGGTAACACCTGCTGGCTGGAAGCGCCAAGTGCCAACAGTGTTCTATCGCGTGTGTTGGCGGCCCTGCCAACCGAAGTTCAAAAGTTTATTCAGCTGCATAACAACGACCAGTTGAAGAATGACGCATCCCTGGGCGCACTGCTGTTTGAGGGCGATGGCGATGCCCTGCAAATTTTGTCGGCACACATCGCGCAGCGACCAGGGGCCATTCTGCGTATTGAGAGTCTGACGCCAGCACAACTCGCCGAGGGTGCCCGCTACGACCTGAGTGCTTTGATGCACGAGCAAAGTATCAGCACCAACACCGCTGCCGCAGGCGGTAACGCGCAACTCATGACCATGGGCTGAAGCCCGTAACCGGATTGCAGCATATTCACTTCAATTTTTGAACCAGCCCGCCTTACATCAAGGAGACTTCTATGAACTTTACCGATCCCACCGTGATCATGTTCAGCATTTACCTGTTGGTTATGTTGTTCATCGGCTTTCTAGGCTATCGCAAGACCAACAGCTTGGACGACTACATACTGGGCGGGCGCAAGCTGGGCAGCTTTGTCACGGCGCTGTCCGCAGGAGCTTCTGACATGAGCGGCTGGCTGCTCATGGGACTGCCAGGCGCCATTTACTTGTCAGGCGTGAGCGAGGCCTGGATTGGTGTTGGTTTGGTCATGGGCGCTTACCTCAACTGGCGCTTTGTCGCCGCTAGGCTGCGTTTGTATACCGAGCGGGCGGGCAACGCCCTCACGCTGCCGGACTATTTTTCAAATCGCTTTGAGGACAAAGAAAACTTGCTGCGAATCTTGACCACCGTGGTGATCTTGGTGTTCTTCACCATCTACTGCGCCTCTGGTGTGGTGGCTGGGGCCCGCCTGTTCGAGAACATGTTCGGCCTGCCCTACCAAACGGCATTGTGGGTCGGTGCCGCCTGCACCATTTCCTATGTTTTTATTGGCGGCTTTCTGGCGGTCAGCTGGACAGACACCGTTCAGGGATCGTTGATGATCACCGCGCTCATTGTGGCACCCGTGCTGGGCTATTTCGTCATCATCAATGGTCTGCAGCCAACGCAGTCCCTGACTGATTTGATCGAACCCGCCAAGTTGGACATGCTGAAGGGCGCCTCCTTTGTAGGAATTGCCTCGCTGATGGCATGGGGTCTGGGCTATTTCGGCCAGCCGCACATTTTGGTGCGCTTCATGGCGGCGGAATCGGTGAAGACCATTCCATCAGCACGCCGTATCAGCATGGCATGGATGATTTTGTGCCTGGCGGGTGCCTTGGCGGTTGGTTTTGTAGGTATCCCGTATTTTCTGACGTACCCAGAAGGCGCCATGGCGGTCAATGCCAACTCTGAAACCGTGTTCATTGAGCTGGTCAAACAGTTGTTCAACCCATGGGTTGCAGGCTTGTTTCTAGCAGCCATTCTGGCCGCGGTCATGAGCACCTTGTCGAGCCAGTTGATGGTGTGCTCAAGCGCGCTGACCGAAGACATTTACCACACGTTCCTGCGCAAGAACGCGGGTAACAATGAGTTGGTCTGGGTTGGTCGCATCATGGTGATGGCGATTGCGTTGGTCGCGATTGGCATCGCCAGCGACCCCGAAGCCAAGATTCTCGGCATGGTGAGCTACGCTTGGGCCGGCTTTGGGGCAGCGTTTGGGCCAGCGATCATCTTGTCGCTGTTCTGGTCGCAAATGACGCGCAACGGCGCGCTGGCAGGCATCCTCGTCGGAGCCGTGACGGTGTTGGTCTGGAAGCAATTTGGCTGGTTGGGCTTGTACGAAATCATTCCTGGCTTCATCTTTGCGTGGCTCGCCACGGTGATCGTCAGCCGCATGGGTAAGCCATCACCCACCATGGTTGATAAACACAAGGTCGTGGAGTTGGAGCTCAGCAAGCTCTAAAGTTAAGCCAAACTCAACTTTACCGGCTCTCACTGTGGTCCATGGCCGCCTCTCTAGGCCATAAACCGCTG
Source organism: Polaromonas sp. (assembly GCA_041442125.1). Taxonomy (GTDB): domain Bacteria; phylum Pseudomonadota; class Gammaproteobacteria; order Burkholderiales; family Burkholderiaceae_C; genus Polaromonas. The sequence goes on from JASDRC010000020.1 coordinate 14,877, forward strand.
CGCATGGCAAAGCCGGACAAATTGATCACTTCGGCAGCATCTGGGCCGACCAGATGGCGCCCAAGAATGCGCTCACTTCCATCCTCCACCAGTACCCTGTACCCGTAGCAAGGTTTGTTGACACGGCGTGCAGTAAACCAACCGGGAACGCCCATGCTTGACCTTGAAGCGCAGGCCTTGGGCCTTCGCTTCGGCCTCCAGCAAACCGACCCGCGCGATTGGCGGCAAGCTAAAGACAGCACTGGGTAGACCGGTGGCGTCAACGGTTGCGCGCTTGCTTCCCAACAGGTTGTCGACCATGGCATGCGCCTCCAGCGCGGCCACCGGTGTCAAGGGTAATGGGCCGCCGGCGGCGTCGCCAGCCGCATAGACGCATCGATGCCCTGTTTGGCATACGCCTGCTCGCGGATTGCCCTGTACCGGCTTGGTGAACGAACGCTTGTACTGCTGCAGTGCTTCTCAATCGATACGCACGTTACCTTGCACCGTACCGATGACGTGCAGGCGTTCGAAGCCGTCGACCACTTCGGTGGCCGCGATCAGCCTCTTTTTCGGGTCGCAGCCGCGCAACGCGCAGGTGCCGCCGAACGGCCGGTGGTCGATGATTGCCACTGACCAGTCCGCTTTGCGGCAGCCGAATGCCGTCACACTGGCCGCCATTGCTGTGCCGATCACGGTCAGATCGTAAGTTATGTCGTCTATTTCTGTATCTTTAAATCAAAATTCAGCCTGCGCAGCACGAAAGCTGCTTATGCTCAGACAGTGGAGCAACTGATCGGCCAGGTCCTGCACCGTGATGCTCGTCCGCTTCGCTTTAGCCCACGGTGGCGACTTGCGGTTCGGTGAATACCACCGCTGGCATCGCGGTCAGATTGATTGCACCATCAACGTAGCCCAGCTCTAGGCGTTGAGTTCGAAAGCAGCTTGCCGTATGTCCATCCCAGCACTGTTCCAAAAATGAGGTGAAGTACGAGCGTCATCATCGGCGCCATCAGACCCATCGCCATCCCAAACAAGCCGACCCCGGCCATTGGCATCACCATAATCATCATGATCAACCAGCCCAAAAAGCCGATGATCACGCCGTGCCCGGTGGGACTGTCGCCCGGTAAGCGCTCGTTCAAAATAACCATCGCCGCGCCGTAGCCAACCACGCCGATGATGAAGTGGACGGCCCAACCCAGCGCCGCACCACCGCCCATCGTGACAGCGATCATGTTGATGATGTCGAGATCTGGCATCACACCCATCTTTGTCTTGAGCACCATCAAAAGAGACAAGACGATCGTGGCGCCCAGTCCGGCCAATAGAGCATTGAACACTTTCTGCATGTGAACCTCTTCCTTCAGTTAATTGAAGCGAAATCGGTAAAACGGCGAGCCGACCGACTGGCAGCAACTTACTTCTTCGCGGCTTCGTTCCCGATGATGCCGCCGATGGCTGCGCCACCCACTGTCCCGACTGCGCTGCCACCTGTCAGGATGGCACCCGCCGCTGCGCCAATACCAGCGCCCGCTGCGGTGTTTTGTTCACGCGGGGAAATACCTGCGCAACCCCCGAGACCCATGAGTACGGCCAGACCGAGGGCGTTCAGTGCAGGGCCTAATAAAGTATGGACGTTGCTCATTTCAACTTCAAGTCGTTGGTCACGCTTTTGACGCCGCTGACGACTTTGGCCACGTCGCCAGCGCGCTCTATGCCGGTGCGCGTGCTGACAAAGCCACTGAGCTGGACGAGACCGTTAAAGGTCTCTACATTGATCTCTGCTGATTTGAGCATCGGGTCTTTGTAAAAGGCGGTTTTGACCCTTGCGGTGACAGTCGTGTCGTCGATGTATTGGCCTACTGTCTGTTCTTGCGAACCTGTGGCGAAGCCAGTCAACGGCGCAAAGGCACAGGCGGCTACGAAGACGGAAATAAGTGAGAAGTGTTTCATAAGGTGTCCTTAAAAATGAGGTTGCTTTGAAATCTCAATGTCGAAACGCGCGGTTTCTGGATCATCGCCAGACCTAGGAGGCGTTTGTCTCCGTTGGCTCATCGTCACATGCGCTCATTTCCACGTCTGCAGTCCAATACGCCGCAGAAATCTTAAATTAAACTTAAATTTTTTGTTTTTCAAATAAAAGTAAATAATTTTTACGTACCTATACGATGCGTCCTACTGAGCCCTGAGGCTTCTTCTTACACGGTTTTTTGCACATGCCATCCAAGCTTGTGCTCTCACTATGCAAAGGAAATATATGGCCAACCAATTACGCCCTGTCGCACTCACCGTGAGCGAGCCCAGTCCCGGACTTTTCCACTGGGCATTGCTTGAAAGCCAAGGTGAGCACGCCGAGTTTGAAAAGCGTTTTGCCATAGCTGAGGAGCCCTACGACTCCTTTGAAAAAGCCGCTCGCGCCGGCATATTGAATTGGCTGAAATTGGCAGGGGAAGACACCAAGCGTGGCCCACGAACCGCAGAAAAACGCACACCACTGGTGCCTGCGCCCGGACCGTGGACGACCAAGGCCAAGACCAAATCACGCCGAGAAACCAGTGCCGTCTGAGTCTTCAGCTCAGACGGACAGTCTCAATATTGGTTAAGTATGCGGCGTTTGGACGGCACATAAGGATTGAGTTCGTCGGCTTTGTTGATCATTATTTGTTTGCTGATTTTGGAGAGCGCCAGACACTGACCTTATCGCTCAAAAAGATTCTTCGCGCGAAGCGAGACTCATCGATCTAGGGTTCATGACGCACAGAGAGCGACAGCATCGCCCGGGCCCATTAACAACTGTGATGTGTTTTTTTGTAGCGACAAAATACGGGGAAAGCTGAGAGGCTGCCATAAAGGCTCGCCGCCCACAATCCTCCAAAAGCTTCGGCGGCACTCGCCCCCCGTAAGTCTTCACCGTAAACCGAAAGCCGCCCCTTATGGAAAAACATCAACATCCACTGCAGGGCAGCAACCATCCTTCTGCCACGGCCGAATCGCAAGTGCACGATGGCGGGGCACAGACGCATCCTTCAGAACTGCTGAAAGATTCTGTCTGCGGAATGAATGTCACAGAACAGTCGACGAACAAACATGAGCATGCGGGAAGGCCCTATTACTTTTGCAGCGTGGGGTGCAAAACGAAATTCGTCGCCGACACTTCAGAGCCATTGAATCTGCGAAACGAACCACCGTTGATCGCCGCAGGCTCGGGTCAGGTTGTCAACGGCGAAGGACATTCAGCCAGGCCAGTTGATCCGGGTCCAATGTTGCATCAGAGGTGAGCATGGACATCGCCAGTGCCGTTCGAATGTCAGGCTCCGGCACAGGCAGGGGCCCTTCAAGCAAAGCATCCAGCACCAGAGCAGCCTTGCGAAGCGTCTGTCCATACAGCTCGAAAATGCCCGAGACGCTGACATGCTGGGTCGGGTCTTCTAGCCAACAATCGTAGTCTGTCACCAAGCCAATGGTCGCATAGGCCATTTGAGCCTCCCGTGCCAAAAAGACCTCGGGCACATTCGTCATGCCGACCAAGTGACAACCGGCCAGTCGCAAGAAATGACTTTCTGCCTGCGTGCCAAGTCGAGGCCCCTCCACGCAAGCGTAGGTCAGACCGCGGTGTACTTTTTGACCGGCCCGCTCTGCTGCAGCAACGACGGAATCGACCAAGGCCGCGCTGACCGGTTTGGCGGTGGAGACATGGGCTGCCACCCCGCCGCCAAAAAATGTGGGCTCGCGCAAACCGCGCGTCCAGTCAAAGTATTGCGCTGGCATAGCCAAGTCGCCAGGCTTGATCTCCAAAGCCAAACTGCCCACCGCAGAAACGCCCAGCAGCATGGTGGCACCCGCCTGTTTCAAGGCAAACACGTTGGCGCGGTAGTTGACTTCATGCGGCAGCCATCTGTGGCCACTGCCATGCCGCGCGAGAAACAGCACTTCTTTGTCTCGGAACGTTCCCCGAAGAACGTCCCCGGAAGGCTGGCCGAAAGGTGTTTTATCGCTGATGCGCTGGGTGATGTTGAGACCGGGAAGGTCGTAGAGGCCAGTGCCTCCGATGATGGCAAGCATGTTCAATTTTCCTGACGAATGACTTGATCTGCGGTGTAAGCCGGGCCGGCCATAATCCGTGAAAAATAGGAGGCATGCGCATCTGTTCCCTCGGGCCACTGAGGTAAAAAACGGCGCAGGGCTTGCGCCGGGTCTGTTTGTATCGCCACGGCATCCATGTAAATACCGTTCTGCATCAAACCCAGCCGGCGCTGCGGTCCTTCAAAAGGCCGACTGGCGATGCGGGTCAACAAGCCCGCACTGTCGCCGCGGAAGTTTGGCATACCGGCGGCGCCGTTGTTCAACACCCAGCATGGCCCGGACTGGCTGACCGCGTTGATTTTTTGGAAAACGGGCAAGCAGGTATGAGTCGATGCAAAAACGTCCACCTGGGCTTGGGTGAACCACGCCTGGACCACCTTCAGGTGCGAAGGGTCACGCAGATGTTCCTGCGCAAAACCCCAACCCGCCAGTGATTGCGCATCGCCGTGCACCAAGCCGATACGCATCGATCCGACAGAGGCCAGCTGCCACATTGGCAATGCAGCCAATTCATGCCTGAGCTTGGCAGTCGTTGCACCCCGCAGGCGATTCAAGATGCGGTTGGATCGTTCGACGACGGCGTCACCCACCCAGTCGGGATACGCACACCCGCAACCGGCGTCCTGCGTGGCCTCTTCGTCGGCCAGTTCCGTCTCGACATTGCCGCGCATCGCCGTGTGAGCCAGCACCTCTCGCTGCACTCGCTCAAAGGTCTTCGGCTCAACGTCAAACCAGTGGAAATCGCCGTTGAAAACGAGTCGCTTGCGCCCCTGCTCGCGGTCGAACAAACGCAGCACTTCTTCAAGCGCCAATTCGTTGCCATACAAGCCACCGACGACGTACAAAACCTCAAGCTCAGCAAGCGATTTATCAGGACGGGTACTGAAAACCGAAGGGCCATACTGGTAATGAAGCGGGCAGGTTCGGCCGGGGCCGTCTACCTCCACCCGCGGTGCGCCTTCAGTCGTCCTCCGGGCTGGGTCTGCGTGATGCATGGCTTTTGATTCTTTCTGGGTATTCACTGTCATGAAACTGTTGGCTCCATGCGCCAGCGAAGCGTCTCGTTGCTGGTGATTGGAGCGGCGATGTGTGATTGGCTGAGCGGCGCGCCTGGCAACGGCAGGGCAGCGTACAGCGAGCGCATGCGCTCTGGCGACGCATCTTCAACAGACAGGTCGAAGATGACTTGACCACCAGCCAAGCCAATGACCCGATCCGCCAACAAGGGCAACAAGGCGGTGTCGTGAACCACGCTCACCAGCGTGGCGCCCACCGCGGTTGACAGCAATGCACTGCACGCCTCCAGCGTGGCGTTGGGGTCCAACGCCGAGGTCGGCTCGTCGGCCAATATCAGCTGGGGACGCTGCAAGGTCAAGCGGGCAAGGCTTACTTTTTGCCGTTCACCGCCCGACAAACGATCCGCCCGTGTGTCGGCGTGCTCGAGCA
>JASDRC010000020.1:20487-29832 GCA_041442125.1 Polaromonas sp.
TTTTGCCGTTCACCGCCCGACAAACGATCCGCCCGTGTGTCGGCGTGCTCGAGCACGCCCAAGTCGAGCAGCGCTTGGTCGGCTTCGCGAACCAGTTGTGCCGGGTACAAGCGCAGCCAGCTGCGCCATAAGGCCATCACACCCGGCCGCGCCAGCGCGCCCAGAATCACGTTTTCTCTGGCCGTCAGTCTGGGCACAAGGTGCAGGCCTTGCATCACCTGACCGACTTCGGCGCGCAGGCTGCGCCATCTTGCTGCCGTCATTGCATGCTCATCATGCGGTCCAAAAGATCTGCCCAGCACCGTGAGGGAGCCGCTGGTGGCTGGCAGAAAACCACCGAGCACCCGCAGCAGTGTGCTCTTGCCGGCACCGTTCGGCCCGACCAGCGCAATACGCTCACCCTGACAAACAAGGAGCTGAGGGATGCGCAGCAAGCAGCGTTGGTCCGCCCACACCGTCAGATCGTTGATGTGGATGGCGGCGTTCATCAATGGCGATTTCATAGCAAGCCTTGCCGAATTCGGCGTGACAAGGCGTTGAACAAGGTCACCAGAGAGATCACCACTAGCAAAATGGTGGCCAGCCGGCTCCATTGAAAAAGACTCACCGCCTCAGAAATCAACAAACCCAGGCCGCCCGCACCAATCAGCCCCAAGATGGTGGAGTCTCGGATGTTGAATTCCCAGATGTACAAGTGGTTGCTGACGAACTGCGGCAAAACTGAAGGCCACACGGCGCTGAAAAAAACCTGCGAACTTGATGCCCCCGTCGCGCGGACGGCGTCCACCGCCCCCATGTCCAAGGTTTCAATGCTTTCGGCGTAGAGCTTGCCGTAGGTGCCCATGGAATGCAGGGCAATGGCCAAAATGCCAGCCATGGGCCCCAGGCCCACGATACCGACCAACACCAGACCAAAAACCAGCGTATGAATGGCGCGCGACACGTTCAGAATCGATGTGGCGGCCAGCGCCAGTGGACGCGGTGCGTACAAGTTACGTGCCGCCAGCAAGCCCAGGGGCAATGCGGCAACAGCGGCCAACAAAGACCCCAGCGTCGCGATCTGAAAGGTGGTCCAAGCCGCACGGGCCAAGGCCCATAAAAATTGGGCTTCGACCTGTTGTCGGTCTTCCACACGCAGCAAGGTGCCGTCATCGCTGCGGTATTCCAATCGTTCCGCGCCAAACCAGACGTCAAGAAAACTTGGCCGAGAAAATTCTGAAACCGACTTGGCGAGGTTGTCCCAGGGGTTTCGCCCCCAATAAAAATCACCAGCTATCACCAGCGCTGCCAAACAGAAACCCAGCAAAGCCACATAGAAAAGCACCAGCGTGGCAAAGCCAAGTCTGCTGCGACGCAGGCTATTGTTGAAGGGCGTGACGATAGTTTTCATGAAAGCGTCACTGCGGCCTAGGGCTTAACTTTCCTGTTGACAAACCCGCATCTCGAATGGTTTTGTAAAAGCCATTGTCGGTATTCACAAAGCCGGTGTAATGCGTGGGCAGCAGTTGCGGCTGGCTCTTGAGCAATGGCCCCACGTCGGCCAACGCGTCTTGCAGTCTCTTCACCAAGCTCTTTTGCTTGAAGAGTGCCGCACTGACCGCGACGGCATCATTCGGCAGCGGCGCCGACTGCCAAATGATCTTGCTGCGCTCGGCCTTGATCAGACCCTGCTCGACCATGGCGCTTCGGTTGCGGTTGTAGTCGGCGCCTGCATCAATCTGGCCCGCCGCCACTTGCATCTCAATGGCTTGGTGTTTGGTGTACAGCACGCGGGTGAAATGCTTTTCCGGATCGATGCCTTGCTGCATGAAAAAATGCAGTGGAATGAGGTACCCCGACGTCGAGCCTTTGTCGCCGAAAGCAAAGGTTCGACCTTTCCCCTTGGGGCCTAAGAGGTCCTCAGCGCTGTTCAAACCAGACTCAGGATGCGTCACGATCATCGCGAAATACTCTGGCTTGCCTTGATAAAGAATGGTCGAGACGGCTTGGGCCTGAGAAAAGTGGTTGGCCAGTACGTAGCCCCAAGGTCCCATCAAGGCGATGTCGGTCTCACCATTGGCCAGACTTTTCGCCAAGCCTTCCCAGCTGTCAACGGTGCGAAGCTCCACCGGACGACCCAGCCGCTGCGCCAGGTGCTGGGCCAGTGGTCGATAGGTCGCGTCATTTTTCTCACGGTCGGGCTGAAACATGCCGACGCCAAATTTCAGGGGCGTGCCCTGAGCGAAGGCCGAACGGGCCAGCCATGGTGTGGCCAATATGGAGGCGCTCGCAGCCGCCAATAAATGGCGACGAATGGGGTTCATGGGGGTTTTCATTTTGATTTCTTTATGGGTTGCAACACTTGCTTCTTCAAATCCAGTCATGCGGCAGATGGTCCAAATCAGCGGGCTCATCCATATCGGCTACAGGCGACAGCTCGATCCAACGTAAACCGGCTCTACGGGCTCGTTCACGAGAATCAGACATCACCTGGGGCGTACTCCAGGTCATGTTCGAGAACAACAGGGGGGCTGGCTTTTTGAGGCCCACCAAAGCGTACCCACCGTCGATGGCCGGCACAAACACCACGTCATGGTGCCCAAGCGATGCAGCCGCCTCTCGCAGCATTTCAGGACCTAGCCCTGGCGCATCGGTGCCTGTCAGCAGCACCTTGCCATGGTGCTGTAGGTTGCGTGTGAGGGCGCGGTCCATGCGCAGCCCGAGATCACCATCACCCTGAGTCGTCAGGACAAGTCTCCCGTTGGCTTGCTTCAAGTGTCTTTGGAATGCGGCATGGCTGGTGTCCGGTGTGACGCAAAGTTCAACGTGATCGACCTCGGCTGCCAAGGCTTGTGTGACAGCATGGTCGAGTAACTTTTCCGCGAAAAATGCCGCACCTTCTGCGCCCAATGCGGGAATCAGTCGTGTTTTAGCCAAGCCTGCCACGGGAGCCTTGGCAAAAATTAGCAGGGCGGTGCTCACCGGTAAGCCTCAGCCAATACCTGTGGCGATTCGCCGCGCCAATATCGCCAGCGCAGCCGCCACATCAAAAAAATCGTGCGCCAGACGCCATGCGTTTCCCAGCGGCGGCCAGAGGTCACTGCGCGGGCACGCAAGCAGAAGGGTGGCGCGACGCGAAGAAGCTGCGCAGAGAGCGCCACGTCTTCCATCAGCGCTTGATCGGGAAAGCACCCCACACGCTCAAAGATCTCTCGACGCACGAAGACCGCTTGATCTCCTGTGGCGATCCCCGTCCAGCGGGATCGCAAGTTCATCAGTATGGAAACCACGCGGAGCATCCAGGGACGCCCCTCAATGCTGACATCAAAATGGCCCCAAACAGCACCGGCTTGAATCGCTTGCTGAATGACTTGGTCAGCATCTGCCGGCAGCCTCGTGTCGGCATGCAAGAAGAGCAAGACATCTCCCGTGGCGTATGCGGCACCCGCATTCATTTGGCGTGCGCGACCACGCGGCACCGTTACGACGCGGTCGACCAACAGCTGTGCCAAAGCGTCCGTGCCGTCGTGGCTGCCACCATCGGCCACAACCACCTGAGAGCCCCTTGCGCGCAGCGGCGCGAGGGCCTTCAGGGTCAAAGTAATGCCAGCCGCTTCATTGAGTGTGGGGACGATGATGGACAAAGTCGGCGTGCTCATAAACTGCGCCTGACATCGTTGAGCGCCCAGTCGTAGTCCAAAAAGACGGTGTCGAAACGACCCGACCGGATGCGTTCACGGTCGGCGGGAGCGTCGGCCAGCCGGTTGGCATGACTGGCCGAAAACGCGGCAAGGGAGGCAATACCTTGATGTCCGAGCCGGAAATCTTCGCCGTACCATTCAAAAATCTTGGAAAGTTCCAGCCGCCCTCGCTGTGTGTTCCAGCGGTTACGGGAGCGGTCAGACATGAACCGTTGGGTTTGTTGTTCCAGTTGAATCGCCAACAGATCTGCCGTGAAAGCTTCTTCACGCAGCATCGGACAACCAACCGACGCGCAGTTAACGGCGAAGTGCACACGCGGGTCGTCATAGACCCCGCGCTGACGCAGCATGCCATGCTCGATGTCATCCAGAGAGACCTTAGCGCCCAAAAGCTGGATCCAAGCGGAATCCCAAGGGCTGCTCAACCAGCCGCCCAGATCCTTGATCGATTGGAGATTCGGATACTTTGTCAGGATCAGTTCAACCGTGAAGGCGTTGTAGGCATTGACGAAGAAGGCTTGCTGCTGTGGCATCTTAAAAGTGTCGAACACGCTTCGTGGCAATGCCGACAGCGTCTCCAGATAGCGTTTCAATTCCACCCGGTCGGCGGCGAAATCGGCATAGCGAACTTGCGAGGCCTGACCCCCTCGCAGCAACACGACATGTTTTTTCAGCAACGCCGTCCAATCAGCGTGAGCATGATCGAACGCCTGTGTGCTCAATGTCGGCCCGGCCAAAAGCGCGGCTGTGGAAAAGAGCCATTGGCGCCGCCGCATCACTTGCGTTCCCAAGCGTGGTAACGCCCCAACCACGCCAATATCTTTTGTGGTGCGTGCGCCCGCTTCCACTCGCCGGCAGCGTATTTGTTAGCCTCGGACAAGGTTGGGTACGTGTGAATGGTGCCGAGGATTTTATTGAGTCCGAGGCCATGCTTCATGGCCAAGACATATTCGGCCAACAAGTCGCCTGCGTGCGCGCCCACAAGGGTCACACCCAAGATCTTGTCCTTCCCTGGGACGGTGAGCAGTTTGACAAAGCCATGCGCTGTTCCGTCGGCAATGGCACGGTCCAGGTCACCGATGTCGTAGCGGGTGACCTCGTAGGGAACGCCTTGTTTGTTGGCCTCGGTCTCGGACAAGCCGACACGGGCCACTTCCGGGTCTGTGAACGTGGCCCAAGGGATCACCGAATAGTCAGCCTTGAACGTCTTGAACCGACCGAACAGCGCGTTGACGGCGGCATACCAAGCTTCGTGTGCCGCCGTGTGGGTGAACTGGAAAGGGCTGGCCACGTCGCCGACGGCATAGATGTTTGGATAAAGCGTCTGCAGAAAGGCATTGACTTCAATGGTCTTTCTCGCCGTCAGCGGAATGCCGAGCTCTTCCAGGCCGAAGCCAGTAACGCGCGGACTGCGCCCGACAGCGCACAGCAGTTGATCGAACGGCACGGATATTTCGCGCTCACCTTGCTTGACGATCAAATGCTTCTCGCCATCGAGCAACTCGACTCTGACCGCTTGATGACCCGTCAAGACGTTCACGCCGTCCTCGCGCAGTGAGGCCGCCACAAGCTCGCTGACCTCGGGATCTTCGCGCGCCATGATTCGCGTCGCCATTTCCACCTGCGTGACCTGGCTGCCCAGTCGGGCGAAGCTTTGCGCTAATTCACTGCCAATTGGCCCACCCCCCAATACAAGCAAACGCCGTGGCAACTCGGTCAGTCCCCAGACCGTGTCGCTGGTCAGAAAGCCGACTTCCTTCAGTCCCGGAATAGGCGGCACGAAAGGGCTGGCACCGGTGGCAATGACGATGCTGCGCGTCGTCAGCGTTTGTTGTGTGCCATCGGCAAGCGTGACCTCGACGCACCAAGGCGATGCGATGCGTGCATGACCCTGCAACACCTCTACGCCCAAGTTGGTATAGCGCTGGACCGAGTCATGCGGCTCAATGTCGCGAATCACCTCTTGGATGCGTCGCATGATGGCTTGAAAATCGACATCACCTCGCACGTTGGTGAGGCCCAGCGTGTGCGCCTGTTTCAGCTGTTTGGCCATTTTTGCCGAGCGGATCAGCGCTTTGCTCGGCACGCAGCCAAAGTTCAAGCAATCGCCGCCCATCTTGTGGCCCTCAATCAGCGTCACTTTGGCCTTGACGACGGCCGCGATGTAGGCCGACACCAATCCGCCGGCGCCAGCACCAATCACCACCAGATTGCGGTCGAAGTGGGTCGGTTTGCGCCACTTGGCGTAGATTTTTTTTCGCTGCAACCAACCCACCAAGGACTTGGCAACCAGGGGGAAAAGGCCAAGAAGCACAAAACTGGCCAGCAAACCTGCCGAGAGAATATCGCCCGGCGACTCAATTGCGGCCAGTTGTGTGCCGGCATTCACATAGACAACCGTGCCCGCCAGCATGCCCACTTGGCTGACAAGGTAGAAACGCCCTGCGCGTATCGGTGTCAACCCCATCAGCAAGTTGATCAGCCAAAACGGGAACACCGGCACCAAGCGCAATGTCAGCAGATAAAAAATTCCGTCCTTCTTCATGCCCTCATTGATCGGCGTCAGCGCTTTTTTGAAGCGCCTCTGGACCAAGTCACGCAGCAGATACCGCGCCACCAGGAACGCCAGCAAAGCGCCAAGGCTGGAGGCAAATGACACGACGAGTAAGCCCACGCCCAGTCCAAACATTGCGCCCGCCGCCAGTGTCAAGACAAGAGCGCCCGGGAATGAGAGTGCCGTGACCACGACGTAAACGCTGCAAAACACCAGCAGGGTGAGCAGTGGCTGTTCGGCATAGGCGCTGACCAAGCTGTCGCGGCTGTTTTTTAAATTCTCCAGCGTCAGAAGTTGCCCTAAATCAAAGTACTGATGAAGCGCCACCACCAGCACCAGCACCACTACCAGCAGCGAACTGGCGCCCATCCAAAGCGATTTTTTCGAGGGCGTCGTCATCATGCCGCTGCTGGCGCAGGCATCCATCGGATGACGGTTTCGGTTGAGGGCTCATCAAGAGCACCGCCGCAACTGCTTCCTTGACCGGCTGTACAACCGTAGCAGTGGTCGGCGATTGCGATCGATTCGCCCTCTATGTCGTGTTTCAGAAGGTCTCGCAGGTGCGGCCGCTGAACCTCACCCACATGGGCTTGCAGTTCCAGCATTTGGTTGAAATCGCAATCGTAGAGGTCTCCCTGCCAGCCCACACTGACCAGGCTACGACACATCACGGTGTCCAGATTTTCCGCCCGATAGGCACCTCGCAGCAGCTTCATGTAGCTGGCAAAAGTGCCTTTGCTGACAAGGGTGCTGCCGAACCGCTGGATGGGCATGTTCGTCACAACAAAAAGATGGTCGAATCGAATGCCAAAGTGCTGCATCAACTCGCGCTTGTAGTCCGCTTCGAGCGCGCCCTGCGGTGGCGGAAGCGAGGCCCCCTGGGGGTTGAAGACCAGGTTGAGGATCAGGCCGCTGCCTTCCTTGCCGTAGCCGAGAGCGTTCAGCTGGCGAAGACCCGCGATGCTGCGTTCGAAAACGCCATCGCCACGCTGACGATCGACATTGCCAGGCGTGTAGCAAGGCAACGAGGCTGTGACTTCGACCCCTTGCTGCGCCAAGAACTCAGCCAAGTCCTCATGGCCAGGTTCGGAAAGAATGGTCAGATTGCAGCGGTCGATGACACGCACGCCCAGCGCACGGGCGCCGCGAACCAGGTCCCGAAAGTGCACATTCAACTCCGGCGCACCGCCGGTCAAGTCCAGGCTGCTCAGCTGACGCTCTCGCAGCACGTCAAGCACCAATGCCACTGTCTCGGCGTCCATCATTTCAGTCCGGTTCGGGCCGGCATTGACGTGGCAATGAAGGCAACTCTGGTTGCATTTGTAGCCCAGATTGACTTGCATGGTGTCCAATCGATGTCGACGGATGGGCGGAAAATTCGTTCGCTGCAGCAGTGGCAGAGTGGGGTGCATGGTTTTTAATCCTTGGTTACGGCAATTGATGCTCTTGCCTTTCTTGCCTTGTTTATACGCTGGGTCAAATGGTTTGGTTACAAGCCAGGCCGAAACTTTTCAGCGCGTTTGTTGACTGTTGCAGCTGGCGTTGCGTGCAACGAAATGAATGTCTGCGAACGCGGCACGGGCTGACTCGCCGGTGTTGTCCGTATCCGCGGTGATGGCCAATTGGATTGGCAGGGCTCCCGCAGAAAAGAGCCGCGTCACATCATCCGCCACACTTCTTCTCTCCCAGACCCAACGCCCTGCATCTTCAGCACCGCTGCGCAGAACAAGCATCATCACCCTGTCTGTGTACGCATTGGCCAGTTCAGTCCCCACCGGCTGATGGTTGTCCCAGACATAGTTGAGCGCTGCATCTGGTACGTCAGGACCCCAGACCGCGCGTGCGAGCTTGAGTTTTGTACGCAGACCGAAATTTTTTTCAGCCTCTGGAAGGGTGAAACTGACATACAGGCGAGCCGCATAATCATCCCCTGAACGCTGCTTCATATCAGCCGTTTTGAGGGGGGCGTCGATGCGCCAACGCCAGCACAGCACGGGCGTGGCGCTGAGGTTGACATCCAGCGGTCTGGCCAAAAGCGACATGCTGGCGTTGGACGTGACCATTAGGGCTGACACGTCATCCCACCGATGGAGGCGAAATTTGTTACGCTTGAGTCCGGCTCTGACATCGATTTCACGCCAAGGCTGAATGTCTTCATCAAAGCAGCCAACGCAGACAATGGGCGGCGATACCAAAGCTGCGGGTGCCGCAGCGGCTAGGGTAGGCAGTAAAAGCATGCCATCGAGCAGCGCCAAAAAAATGCAGCCAAGCGAACGCCAAGGCGCGGTCATTTTCAAGCGGCTCATGACTGTTTTTTTAAAAGAAAATACGCTAATTGCACAGTGCATTTTTCGCTACGACTTCGTGTTGGGTGACCGAAAAAACAAAAAAAACTAGGTGCTGATCATATGAGTCGACTTGTCCATGTAACCAAATCGCCAGCGTTGGCGAAATGACTATTGAAACAGAGTCGCCCGATTTTGAGTCCGGCCTGAAGGCACTCTGGTTGTGCGCCCAATCGGGTGATGAAAACGCCTACCGCGAGGCTTTGAGGCAGATCGCGCTTCGCTTGCGGCGTTACTTGTCGCGTCGAATGACCCACATGCCGGACGATATGGAGGATTTAGTGCAGGAAACATTGCTCGCAGTCCACCTGCAACGGGGAACCTACGATCCAGCATTCCCGGTCACTGCGTGGGTGACGGCGATTGCCAAACACAAATTGATTGACTTGTGGCGCAGACGCGGGCGGCGCGAGAATCGACATCAGTCTCTCGATGAGGTTGCTGAGGGTGAGCTGATGGCGCCACACGATGGGTTCGAAGCCAAAACCGACTTGGCAGGCTTGCTGAAGGAGCTTCCCGCTGCGCAGCGTCAAGCCATCGAACTGACAAAACTGGCGGGCCTGTCTGTTTCAGAGGTCGCCCTGCAGACCGGTATTTCAGAGTCAGCCATCAAGGTGCAGGTCCACCGGGGTCTGAAACGTCTGGCGCTTTGGGTGAAGGGTCGCCCATGAACACGTATTCACTCATTGCCATGCTCGCAAGCGGTGCGGGACCGGCCCCGACTGCAGTGGTGGCCAAGCGCTTGGCCCCTGCGGCTGCTGTGGGC
>JASDRC010000020.1:29932-34950 GCA_041442125.1 Polaromonas sp.
AGGTCCGCTAGTGCTAAATCAGAGATGGGCTAAATTCAAGGGTAAACCAAGGGGAGAAAAGCGCAGTGAGCTTTCTAGAATAGACCCCGTCACGACTTGTCATCAAAGGAATCAGAGCTTTGTCAAAAACCAAAAATAGCAGCGCCGAAACCGCGGCTGAACCATCAAAGAGTCCTGACGCCAAAGCCCTGCCTGTTCGCGTGATCAAAAAATACCCGAACCGGCGCCTTTACGATACCGACAGTTCGACCTACATCACACTGACTGACGTTCGACAGTTGGTGATGAAAGGGACTTTTTTTGTGGTCCGCGATGCCAAGAGCAGCGAAGACCTGACGCGCAGCATTTTGCTGCAAATCATTCTTGAAGAAGAAACCGGTGGTGCGCCGATGTTCACTGAAACGGTGCTGGCCAACATCATCCGTTTTTACGGCAATGCGATGCAGGGGTTCATGGGCGCGTACCTTGAAAAAAACGTCGAATCCTTCATGGATTTGCAAGTCAAGATGAGTGAGCAGTCCAAGGGCATGTCGCCAGAGGCATGGGCTCAACTGATGAAAGCGCAGTCGCCCATGATGCAGGGCATGATGGGAACTTACGTCGAACAATCCAAATCTCTGTTCACCCAAATGCAAGAACAGATGCAGCAGCAAAGCGAACAAATGCTCACCGCTTTTGGCCTCAAGCGTTGAACAAAAAACCCGGCGTCGCCTTGCGGTACGCCGGGTTTATTGTTGACGTTAGGCGTTAAAGAACTTCGCTGGCAAAGTCTGCCAGACGCGAACGCTCGCCACGCGCCAAGGTGATGTGGCCACCATGCGGCCAACCCTTGAAGCGATCCACCGCATAGGTCAAGCCCGAAGAGCCCTCGGTCAGGTAAGGCGTGTCAATCTGTGCCAAGTTGCCCATGCAAATGATCTTGGAGCCCGGGCCGGCCCGCGTGATCAAGGTTTTCATCTGCTTGGGCGTCAAGTTCTGCGCCTCGTCAATGATCACGTACTTGTTGAGGAAGGTGCGGCCGCGCATGAAGTTCATGCTTTTGACCTTGATACGCGAGCGGATCAACTCATTGGTGGCGGCGCGTCCCCATTCGCCAGAGCCGCTTTCCGTCTTGCCAAGCACTTCTAAGTTGTCGTCCAGCGCACCCATCCATGGGCCCATTTTTTCTTCTTCCGTACCGGGCAGAAAACCGATGTCTTCACCGACCGACACGGTGGCCCGCGTCATGATGATTTCGGTGTAACGCCGGTCGTCCAGCACCTGTGTCAAACCGCTGGCCAGCGCCATCAACGTCTTGCCAGTGCCGGCGTTGCCAGCGAGCGTGACGAAATCGACTTCTGGGTCCGTCAGCAGGTTCAGTGCGAAGTTTTGTTCGCGGTTGCGCGCGGTCACGCCCCAGACTGCATTTTTCAGATGGTTGAAGTCTTTCAGCGTCTTCAGGACTGCAGTTTTGGCGCGAATCTCCGTCACGCGCGCATACAGCGGCGGCTCGCCAGGGGCCTCAAAGTAGACAAACTGGTTGATCATCAGGCTCGGCACGATCGGGCCGGTGATGCGGTAGAACGTGTGGCTGCCTTGCTGCCAGCTTTCAATCGTCTTGCTCTGGTGGGTCCAAAAATCAATCGGCAAAGCCAGCGAGCCGGGGTACAGCAGATCACCGTCTTCCAGCGTTTTGTCGTTCTGGTAGTCGTCGGTCAGCAGGCCCAAGGCGCGCGCCTTGACGCGCATGTTGATATCTTTGGAAACCAGCACCACCTCACGCGGTGCTTGCTCTTTGCGCAGCGCTTCAACCACCCCCAAAATTTGGTTGTCAGCCTTGCCTTGCGGCAAGCTCATCGGCAAGGTGTAGTCCAGTCGTTGGGTCTGGAACAGCAAGCAGCCACGCGCTTCTGTGTGCCCTGTGGTGTCCAGACTCAAGCCCTTGGCAATGTCGGCGCCTTGTGCGCCGGCCAGGGCGTCCAGTGTGCGACTGGTCTGGCGCGCATTGCGCGCTACTTCGCTCATGCCTTTTTTGTGGCCGTCTAGCTCTTCCAGCACAATCATCGGCAAAAAGATGTCGTGTTCTTCAAAGCGAAACAGGCACATTGGATCGTGCATCAGCACGTTGGTGTCAAGCACAAAGAGTTTTGTCGGGCCTGTTGGCTTGGGCTTGCGTTGCTTGGCCACGGGCGCTGATGCGGCTTCTTTTTTGGCCTGACTCGACATCGACTTGACAGGACTGGGGCGAGATTTTTCCAGCGGCGCGGTTGGGGTTTTTGCTTGGATCACTTGCTGTTTTTCGACGTCCAACAGGCCTTGCTTGGCGGGTGCTTCGACAGGCCCCGATTTTCGGCCAGCTTTGGCGGAAGGGCGTGCAGGCGCGTTCAAAGCGTCGGCTGAAAGCAGGGCGGCACGTTTGGTCGGGGCGGGTGGCAGGGGCATGGGCTTGTGACTCACAAAGTGAAGTTAAGAATTCCGGAAACAAAAAAGCCGCCTCGTTGCCGGGGCGGCTTTGGTGTGAAGGGCAGTTGGCGTGTCAACAACATGAAATCATTATGCACGACGCTAATGACAGTTTTTTTGCACCTGAAAAGGCCATTGCCCTGCGCTCTGATTAAGCAGCTTTTTCAGCTTTCTCGGCCTTGTTGAGCTCTTTGACGGCTTTCAGGACGTCCTCAACATGGCCGGGGACCTTGAGGCCGCGCCACTCAGCTTTGAGCTGGCCGTCAGGGCCTACCAAGAAGGTGCTGCGCTCGATGCCCTTGACCTTTTTACCGTACATGATCTTGTTTTTAACAACACCAAACATGTGGCACATTTTTTCTTCGGTGTCAGCGATCAGCTCAAAAGGCAGCTCCAGCTTGGCCTTGAACTCGTCGTGCGACTTCATGTTGTCGCGGGAGACGCCGAAAACTGTGGCGCCGGCTTTGACGAAGTCTTTGTACTTGTCGCGAAACTGCATGGCTTCCGTGGTGCAACCCGGGGTGTTGTCTTTCGGGTAAAAATACAGAACGACAACCTTGCCCAAATGGGTTTGGTTGGAGACTTTGAGACCGCCCGTGGCGACTGCATCAAATTCGGGGAGAAGTTTATTAACGACGACTGCCATACTGCGTAAACCCTGACAAAAGTTGTGATTGGCCGTTGGCTTTCAGCTGCAATAGAGGCTGTCAAGCTCAGTGTTGCGACTTGTGCAACACAATATTTTACTCTGAAAGAAGGTTTACAACTTATTGGTCAGTGAGTGGGCTCAATCAGCAGCGCCACCAAGACGTGCCGACCTTCGCCCGCCAAAATGTTGTAAGTACGGCAAGCGGCCAAGGTGTCCATGGTTTCGATGCCGATGCGCTGGGTCATCAAATGGCGCAAAAACACGGGCGCCGGAAAGCGCAGGTGCGTGCCGCTGCCAAAGAGAACCAGTTCAGGACGCAAGCCAGCCAGCTGGTCGAAGTGCGCCGCTGTGAGGTCTTCAAATCGGGCGCAATGCCAGTCAATCAACTCGCCACTAGAGCCGATGATGACGCTGCGCTCAATTTTTTCGGCCGCGCCGTTTCTGCTCAGACCGACCCAGCCAGGCCCATAGCCAAGGATGGACTGGACATCAAAGCGGTCAGGCTGGAGTTTCATGGTGTTCTCTGGCGTTTTGGGGTGAGCAGGACAGATGGGGATGAATGTCAGTCAGCATGTTATGTTGACGGTTTCAGCGCGCGTAAAGAGTTATTTTATGTGGTCCAATTATGTATTCGGCTTGATTCGGTTGGTTGCAGACGTTTGTAGTGCAACCAGCAAGGCTCAGGCCAAGCCTTGAGCGAAAGAATTTTCATGCAAAGCCAACCCAAGCCAGCCAAACCCATCACCAAATCCGCCAAGCTGGCGAATGTCTGCTACGACATTCGCGGCCCGGTGATGGAGGCGGCGCGCCAAATGGAAGAAGAGGGCCAGAAGATCATCAAGCTGAACATCGGCAATCTGGCCGTGTTTGGCTTTGATGCCCCTGAAGAAATCCAGCAGGACATGATTCGCAATCTGCCCAACTCGGCTGCCTACTCTGACTCCAAAGGCATTTTTGGTGCCCGCAAGGCCGTCATGCACGAGACACAAAAGCAGGGCATCAGGGGCGTCGCGCTGGACGATATTTACCTTGGCAACGGCGCCAGTGAGTTGATCGTCATGGCCACCAACGCGCTGCTCAATGACGGCGACGAGTTGCTGTTGCCGGCCCCCGATTACCCACTGTGGACGGCCGCCGTGAGCTTGTCTGGCGGCACGCCGGTGCATTACCTGTGCGATGAGGCCAACGGTTGGATGCCCGATCTGGCCGACATCAAACGCAAGATCACGCCCAACACCAAGGGCATCGTGGTGATCAACCCGAACAACCCAACCGGTGCGCTTTACTCCGATGAGTTGCTGCGCGAAATCATCAAGTTGGCGCGTCTGCACGACTTGGTTATTTTTGCCGACGAAGTCTATGACAAAGTGTTGTATGACGATCGCAAGCACACCGCTATCGCCAGCTTGTCAGACGACATGCTGACGCTGACCTTCAACTCACTGTCTAAAAGTTATCGGTCTTGCGGTTACCGCGCCGGCTGGTTGGTGGTTTCGGGCGACAAGAAGCGTGCCCGCGATTACATCGAAGGCCTGAACATGCTGTCGAGCATGCGTCTGTGCGCCAACGTGCCAGGCCAATGGGCAATTCAAACTGCGCTGGGTGGCTATCAAAGCATCAACGACTTGGTCGGCGAGGGCGGTCGTTTGCGTCGGCAGCGCGACATCGCCTACGAGCTGATCACAGCCATTCCGGGTGTGACGTGTGTCAAGCCGAGTGCTGCGCTGTACATGTTTCCGCGGCTCGACCCGCAGCTGTACCCGATCGCTAATGACCAAGAATTTATTTTTGAAATGCTGCAAGAGACCAAGGTCTTGCTGGTGCAGGGAACCGGTTTCAACTGGCCATCGCCAGACCATTTCCGCATCGTCTTTTTGCCGCACGAAGACGACTTGCGCGAAGCGATTGGTCGGCTCGCCAAGTTTTT
>JASDRC010000021.1:0-34829 GCA_041442125.1 Polaromonas sp.
TGGCGGAATCGGAGAGATTCGAACTCTCGATAAGGCTCTACACCCTATACTCCCTTAGCAGGGGAGCACCTTCGGCCACTCGGTCACGATTCCTAGTTACAGCATAGATTATCTCACGACTTTGGCCTGATTTCAGACAGGTTGGTCGAGGTCAAACGCTTTGTGCAGAGCGCGCACCGCCAGCTCCATGTATTTCTCGTCAATCACGACCGAGGTCTTGATCTCGCTGGTGGAAATCATCTGAATGTTGATGCTCTCTTCGCTCAAGATGCGGAACATCTTGCTGGCAATGCCCACGTGGCTGCGCATGCCGATACCGACAATGCTGACCTTGCAAATCTTGGTGTCGCTGATGACTTCTTGGGCACCCAGTTTGGGCAGTACTTTGGCGTTGAGCAGCTCAACCGTTTTGGCGCAGTCGTGACGGTTCACCGTGAAGCTGAAGTCAGTCTTGCCGTCGCGGCTGATGTTCTGGATGATTACATCGACTTCGATGTTGGCGTCTGCCACAGCGCCCAAAATTTGGTACGCAATGCCTGGGGTGTCGGGCACGCCGAGCACGGAGATTTTGGCTTCGTCGCGGTTAAACGCGATGCCCGATACGATGGCTTGTTCCATTTTTTCGTCTTCCTCAAAACTGATCAAAGTGCCGGACTTGGCTTCTTCGTTGATGTCGATGTCCCAGTCGGTGAAGCTGGACAACACGCGCAGCGGCACCTTGTATTTGCCAGCAAATTCGACCGAGCGAATCTGCAGAACCTTGGAGCCCATGGAGGCCATCTCCAGCATTTCTTCAAAGCTCACCGTGGCGAGGCGTCGGGCTTCAGGCACCACGCGCGGGTCGGTGGTGTAAACACCATCGACATCGGTGAAGATCAGGCATTCGTGCGCCTTCAAAGCAGCCGCGATAGCGACCGCCGAGGTGTCTGAACCGCCCCGGCCCAACGTCGTGACGTTGCCGCCGCCGTCGACGCCCTGAAAGCCAGTGATGATCACGACTTTGCCAGCATCCAGATCGGCGCGCACGCGCTTGTCGTCAATCGACTCGATGCGGGCCTTGGTGAAGGCGCTGTTGGTCTTGATGGTGACTTGCCAGCCGGCGTAGCTGACGGCGGGCATGCCCTCGGCTTGCAAGGCAATCGCCAGCAAGGCGCTGGAAGCTTGCTCGCCAGTGGCGGCCAGTGCATCAAGCTCGCGAGCATAAGCATCGTCTTGCTTAGATGGCGACAGCTCTTTGGCCAAGCCGAGCAGGCGATTGGTTTCGCCGCTCATGGCGCTTGGCACCACCACAATCTGGTGGCCGGCGCGGGCCCATTTGGCCACGCGTTTGGCGACGTTTCGAATGCGCTCGGTCGAGCCCATTGATGTGCCGCCGTATTTATGAACGATCAAAGCCATTGCAAAAAGTCAGTCAAAAAATAGTTGCGAAGGGGTCAATACAAGATGCGCGGGGCATCAGCAAAGCCCATGATTATATCGGGCTCAACCATTGCAAATGGCTGACAGCGCGCAGCACATGGCCGTTCGCCACCTTCAAATGAATCTGATGGCCACGGGTGGTGCAGGCCGCCACTTGGTACAGCAATTGCGCCAATTGCGCCGCACTCGGTCGGACTTGATGGCACATGAGCAGCCAGTGGCGCAGCACATTCGCCTGTCGCGGGCGCGACAGCGCCTGCAGCGCTTTGATCACGGGCGGACTGCCGACTTGCAGCAAGTCTTGCGCAGCAACCTCGTCCAACAACACTTGTGCCTGGGCCGCATGGCTGGCGCTGCGCGCAAAGGTTTGCCGAAATTGCGGAAAGGCATCGGCCAAGGCCGGTAACAAGCGTGCACGAATGCGGTTGCGGGTAAAGCGCTCGTCGGTGTTGCTGGGGTCGTCGACAAAGGCGTGACTATTCTGTATCAGCCAATCACGCAGGCTGGTACCGGGAACCTCCAGCAAGGGCCGGAAAAACTGCACGCCAGCGCGCTCAAAAACAGCTGGCATGGCCGACAAACCAGCCAAACCAGCGCCCCGACTCAAGGCCAGCAAGATGGTTTCAACTTGGTCGTCGGCGTGCTGGCCGAGCAGCACTTGGCTCACACCGAGCGCACGGGCCGCGTTGGCCAAGCCGGTGTAACGCGCTTTGCGGGCAGCGTCTTCGGGGCTTTCACCCGTTGCGTGTCCGGCGCTGACTTGGACCACCTGCAACGGCACCTTCAGCTGTGCGCAAACAGCCTTGCAGTTGCTTTCAAATTGCGCTGCGGCAGCTTGCAGCCCATGGTTGACATGAATCGCCCTGACCTGCCCCGGCCACAATGCGCAGGCGGCGTGCAAGAGCGCGGTGGAGTCGGCGCCGCCGCTGTAAGCGACGGCCAAGGGCACAGTCAAACCCGCAAAAGACGCCAGCGCCAGTTGCGCCGGATTGGTCGAAGCAAACGTCGGCTTAACGGGCGTCGACTTAACCGACTTCGGCTTTGGTGTCGGTGAATCGGCCATAGCTTTGCAGACGATCGTAGCGACGGTCCAGCAGTTCCTTGACCTTCAGGTCGCTGACCTGACGGAAAGCGTCATTCAACGCGCGCTTTAAGAAAGCCGCCATTTGCTTGTGGTCGCGGTGCGCGCCGCCGACCGGCTCATTGACAATTTTATCGATCACGCCCAAGGCCTTGAGCCGAAGTGCCGTGATACCGAGGGCTTCGGCGGCAAGTTCGGCTTTGTCCGAGGTTTTCCACAAAATCGAGGCGCAGCCTTCGGGGCTGATGACTGAGTAGATTGAATATTGCAGCATGACCACTTGGTCTGCCACCGAAATGGCCAGCGCGCCACCCGAACCGCCCTCGCCGATGATGGTGGTGATGATGGGCACTTCCAGCTGCGCCATCTCAAAGATATTGCGACCAATGGCTTCAGACTGGCCGCGCTCTTCGGCGTCAATGCCGGGGTAAGCACCGGGCGTGTCAACGAAGGTGAACACTGGCAGCTTGAATTTTTCGGCGGTTTTCATCAGACGCAGGGCTTTGCGGTAACCCTCAGGCTTGCTCATGCCGAAATTACGCAGGCCGCGCTCTTTGGTGTCGCGGCCTTTTTGGTGACCGAGCACCATGCAGGCGTGGCCGTTGAAACGGGCCAAGCCGCCGACGATGCTGAGGTCGTCAGAAAAGTGACGGTCGCCATGCAATTCAACAAAGTCGGTGAAGATTTCGTTGACGTAGTCCAACGTGTACGGACGCTCTGCATGACGGGCGATCTTGGTGATCTGCCACGGCGTAAGGACGCTGTAGATGTCTTTGGTGAGCTGCTGGCTCTTCTTGGCGAGCTGGTCTATTTCGTCAGAAATATCGACAGCTGATTCGCTTTGCACATAGCGCAGCTCTTCGATTTTGCCTTCGAGGTCTGCGATCGGTTGCTCGAAATCGAGGAAGGTTTTTTTAGCCATGACCTTGCTCCTTTGTATCTAGGGGTTCCATTAGCGGGCACAGGGCCGGCACATTCAAAATTGTCAAATCAGTGCTCGACCGGTACGGGATCGAGTGAGCGCCAAATATACCAAGTTGCGACGGTGCAGTACGGTGCCCATGCGCCGGCCACCTCGCGCGCGTCACTGCGGCTAACTGATTCGCCAGAAAAATAGCTCTTGCTGATGCCGTTGATCAGGCCTACGTCGTCCAGCGGCAACACGTTCGGCCGCATCAGATAAAAGATCAGGAACATCTCTGCGGTCCAGCGACCAATGCCGCGGATCGCGATCAACTCGGCAATGATGGCCTCGTCGTCCATCACTTCCCAGTTTTTAACATGCACCGTGCCAGCGTCAAAGTGCAGCGCCAGATCAACCAAGTATTCAACCTTGCGCGCGCTCAAGCCCGCAGCCCGCATGTCGTCTATTTTGAGTTTTAGCACATTCGCCGGCGTCATTTTCTTCGGCAGCACTTCAAAGCGATTCCAGACGCTTTGCGCCGCCTTCACCGAGATTTGCTGACCCACAATGCTGCGCGCCAAGGTGCCAAAAGCATCGCTCCGCGACTGCAGTCCGACGTTGCCAAATTGGGGAATCAGCCGCTTCATCACGCGGTCTTTTTTGACCAGGTGCTTGCAGGCTTCGGCCCAGTAGGCGGGCACCGTCATGGCAGGCGCGTCAGACTCAATGACGTCAACGACTTCAACAACCCCAGGACCAGTTTTTGCCAACAACTTCATGCCTTGACCTCCCAAGTGGTGCCGCTTGGGGCATCTTTGAGCACGATATTGCGCTCCAGCAGACTTTGACGAATGCGGTCAGCGCCGGCAAAGTCTTTGGCCAACTTGGCGGCAGCGCGTTCGGCGATCAGGCCTTGAATGGTCGCGTCGTCCAGCGCTGCACCGGCTTTGAGGAAAGCGGCTGGCGAACCTTGCAACAAGCCTAAGCAAGCGGCTAAGGCTTTGAGCAGGCCAGCCAGCTGGTTTGAGCCGGTGCGGTTGATCTCTCCGGCCAAATCAAACAAGACGGCAATTGCTTCTGGCGTGCCAAAGTCTTCGTCCATGGCGGCTTTGAAGCGCGACGCATAAGGCTCGCTCCAATCAATCTCCACTGCTGCGGGTGTCACCAAATCTAACGCCGTGTACAGCCGCTTGAGTGAATTGCGCGCGTCGTCTAGATGCACATCGCTGTAATTCAAGGCGCTGCGGTAATGGGCACGAATAATGAAGAAACGCACAGTCTCAGCATCGTACTGCGCTAGCACCTCGCGGATGGTGAAAAAGTTGCCGAGAGATTTCGACATTTTTTCGTTGTCGACCCGAACAAAACCGTTATGAACCCAAAAACGCGCCAGCGGTTTGCCGTTGGCGCCTTCGCTTTGGGCGATTTCGTTTTCGTGGTGCGGGAACTGCAAATCAGCACCGCCGCCGTGAATGTCAAAGCTCTCACCCAGCGTCTGGCAGCTCATGGCCGAGCACTCAATGTGCCAACCGGGTCGCCCTTTGCCGTAAGGAAAGCCCAACGCAGCGGCGTCCCATTTGGCGTCTTCGGGTTCGCTTTCTTTGGCGGACTTCCAGAGCACAAAATCAAGCGGGTCTTGCTTGCCGTCGAGCACGGCAACGCGCTCGCCAGCGCGGAGTTCGACCAGTGACTTGCCGGACAATTTACCGTAACCTGGAAACTTACGCACAGCGAAGTTAACGTCGCCGCTGCTGGCCTGATACGCCAAGCCTTTGGCTTCTAAAGTGGAAATGATCGCCAGCATTTGTGGCACGTAATCGGTGGCGCGAGGCTCTAGGGTTGGCGGTTCAATACCGAGGGCACCAATGTCTTGGTACATCGCAACGATCATCTCGTCGGTCAGGGCGCGAATGGTGATGCCGCGCTCGACCGCGCGCTTGATGATTTTGTCGTCAATGTCGGTGATGTTGCGCACGTAGGTGACTTGGTAGCCACTGGTGCGCAACCAGCGCTGCACCACGTCAAAAGCCATCATCATGCGGGCGTGGCCGATGTGACAGAGGTCATAAATCGTCATGCCGCACACATACATACGGACGTGGCCAGGCACCAGGGGCAGAAATTCTTCTACGTCACGCGACAACGTGTTGTGAATGCGAAGGCTCATGAATGGAAAGGAAAACGGGGTGGGGGAAGCTGATCAGGCGAAGGGGCGAGTGCAGACTATACCTGCCCGCTACAATCTTTTTTCAGTTTAGGCGAGCCGTCAGACACGCTGGCAAAGAGATTCGAACGCCATCCAACACCAAACTATGCACACTTTCGCCAACACCGTTCAAAAAGCAGCCGCCACCGCCTTGATCTGGAGCGCATTGGCTGGCGCACTTTTCCCTGCGGCCGTACAAGCCCAATACTACGCAACGCCCTTGCAGCCGCACATTGATGAGTACACGGTAGTCACCAGGCTGGTGACAGCCCAACAACTCAAAGAAGCCCTCGTCAAGGCGGACGCCTACTTGGCGGACAAGCCCAAAGATCCGCAAATGCGCTTCATCAAGGGCGTGGTCCTCACCGAAATGGGCCAAACCGCAGACGCCATGAGCCTTTTCACGACGCTCACGCAAGACTATCCCGAGTTGCCCGAGCCCTACAACAACTTGGCCGTTCTGTACGCCGCGCAAAACCAGTTTGAACAGGCACGTGCAGCCCTTGAAATGGCCATCCGCACGAATCCGAGCTATGCCACGGCCCACGAAAATTTGGGCGACATCTACATCCAACTGGCCAGCCAGTCTTACACCAAAGCGCTGAAATTAGAACCGAATAAAACCAGCGTGCAGCCCAAACTGGCGCTGATTGGCACGCTGTTCAGCGCCAAACCCAAAGGTGACAAATGAATTCAACACACACCACGGTTCAGCGCCGCGCCCTTCCCGCCTTGGCCATGGCTTGCCTGTTGGCCGCCAGCGGCTGGCAGTCCGCCTGGGCTGACGCTGCGCCCAAGGTGAAGTTCGCCACCAGTGAAGGTGATTTTGTGGTCGAGGTGTATCCCGACAAGGCACCCAAGACGGTTGAAAATTTTTTACAATACGTCAAAGACAAGCACTACGACGGCACCATCTTTCACCGCGTCATCAGCAACTTCATGGTGCAAGGCGGCGGCTTTGACGCCAAGTACGCCGAGAAATCCGGCCGTTCACCGGTTCGGCATGAAGGCCAAGAAGCCCTAGCCAAAGGCGGTGACAAAAACACCGTCGGCACCTTGGCCATGGCCCGGACCAGTGACCCACATTCAGCCACCGCGCAGTTTTTCATCAACGTCAAAGATAACGACTTTTTGAACCCAACGCTGATTCCGCCTGGCGACCCGGTGCCGCGCTTTGAATACCAAGGCCAAGTCTACGAAAACACCCCGCGCGCCAAGCTGGTGAACGCGCCCCCGCTGTTTGGCTACACCGTCTTTGGCAAAGTGGTCAGCGGCATGGACGTTGTCAATAAGATCAAGTCCGTGCCCACTGGCGCAGGCGGGCCTTTCCCAAGCGATGTCCCCAAGACAGCAGTTCTTATAAAATCAGCTTCTTTGATTAAATAAAATTCACACTATGAGCAATCCAAAAGTCGAACTCCACATTGCCGATCACGGCGTTATCACCCTCGAACTCGATCAAGACAAGGCGCCCAAGTCAGTCGCCAACTTTCTGTCTTACGTCAACAAGGGCCATTACGACAACACGGTGTTTCACCGCGTGATCCCTGGCTTCATGGTCCAAGGCGGCGGTTTTGAAGTCGGTATGAAACAAAAACCAACCGACGGCGAGATTGAAAACGAAGCCAACAACGGCCTGAAAAACAACCACTACACGGTCGCCATGGCGCGCACCAGCGCGCCGCACTCGGCCAGTTCGCAGTTTTTCATCAACGCTTCAGACAATGGCTTTTTGAACCACACCGCACCGACCGCATCCGGTTGGGGCTATGCCGTGTTTGCCAAGGTCATCTCGGGCAGCGAAGTGGTTGACAAAATCGTCGCCGTCAAAACCGGCCGCAAAGGTCATCATGACGACGTGCCGGTGACCGACGTGATCATCGAAAAAGCCGTGGCGCTGGCTTGATCAAAGCCAGTACTTTGCGCTGCGGTCGCGGCACTCAGAACCACCGCTAAAACCGCATCGCCCCATGACCGTGCCCCAGATTGCCGAGCTGCAAGCTCCCGCTGCCTGGGGCACGGTCGATTTCATTTCAGACCTGCACCTGACTGCTGAAGAGCCCGCGACCTTCGCCGCTTGGCAGCGTTACCTAGAGTCGACGCCTGCAGATGCTGTCTTCATCTTGGGCGACTTGTTTGAGGTCTGGGTTGGCGATGACGTTGTGAGTCCCAACTCGGCGCACGCGTTGAGCTTTGAAGATCGCTGCATGCAGGTGATGGCAGCTGCTGGTGGCCGCTTGGCGCTGTTTTTCATGCACGGCAACCGCGACTTTTTGGTCGGTCAGCACTTGATGGATTTGTGTCACGCCGCGCTGCTCGCAGACCCAACTGCCCTGCACTTCGCAGAGCAACGTTTTCTGCTGTCGCATGGCGATGCGCTGTGCTTGGCCGATACAGAGTATCTGCAGTTTCGCCAGCAAGTGCGCAGCAGCGCTTGGCAAGACATTTTTTTAGCCAAGCCCTTGGCTGAACGGCAAAGCATCGCTCGCGGATTGCGCGCACAAAGCGAGGCGCGCAAGCAGTCGGGCCAAACCTATGCCGATGTCGACACGGACGCGGCCAAGCAGTGGCTGACTGCCGCTGGCGCCAGCACGCTGATCCATGGTCACACGCATCGGCCCGGCCAACATGAGCTTGGCGACAAGCAGCGCCGCGTCGTGCTGAGTGATTGGGATGCCACCGCCACACCAACTCGGGCCGAGGTCTTGCGGCTGACCCCTAACGGCCTGCAACGCCTGCCGTTGAGCGCTGGCCGTTGAGCGTTAACCTTTCGCCCAAGCCGAACACAGTCCAAATGCTGAAATGGCTGCGCCAACACCTTCAATTGATTGGTTTGGCCAAACCAAGCCCGCGCGCCATACCCGACGCCTTGTGGTTGAGCACGCTGCAGGCTTATCCATTTCTCACTGCGAACCCCACCAACGACCCCGGAC
This sequence comes from Polaromonas sp., assembly GCA_041442125.1. Classification (GTDB taxonomy): domain Bacteria; phylum Pseudomonadota; class Gammaproteobacteria; order Burkholderiales; family Burkholderiaceae_C; genus Polaromonas. Next base: position 8,544 of record JASDRC010000021.1, read on the forward strand.
AATTGCGCGCGATGGTGGCTGAGTTCTTAGCCGACAAAGAATTCAACGGCGCGCACGGTCTTTACATCAGTGACCCCATGGCCGTGGCGATAGCCGCTCAGGCTTGCCTGCCAGTGCTGCACTTGGGACTGGCTTGGTACGACGACTTCAAGGGCATCGTGGTGCACCCCGGCGCCATGCTGGCACGCCGCGAAGTGGTCGACGACGCCGGCGTGGTGCATCACTACAAAGAAGCCTTGTCCGGCGAGGCCATGCAGCACGGCCCGGTCACCCTGAGCTGGGCGGACGTCGCCGCCTCCGCCGACTCAGCCCGAGCCGGCTACAACGTCGTAATTCATGAGTTTGTGCACAAGCTGGACATGCGCAGCGGCAGCGCCGACGGCTGCCCGCCCCTGCCCTCCCGACTCGCCTGGGAAAGCTGGCGCGTCACCATGCAGGCCAACTACGCTCGTTTTCAGACGCAGTTGACGATGGCCGAACGCTTCGGCGCCGAGCCGCCTTGGCTCGACGCTTACGCGGCGACCGCCCCGGCTGAGTTTTTCGCCGTGGCGTCTGAGGCTTACTTTGTCAACCGGCAGCGCTTTGCGCAAGAGTTCCCAGAACTCGTGCCGCTGTTCGCGCAGTTCTTCAACGCTTGAGCAGCGCCTTGAGCACGTTTTGCACGCGGCGTGTTTGCGCTGCATCGTACGGGCTGGCGAACACTTTGGCCATGTCTTCGGCCCAGGTTTCGTGCGGTGCGGGTGCATTGCGACGGGTCAACAACTGCAACTGCAACAGGCGACGTGCGCTGATGTGCTCGGCCGGTGTGGGCAATTCTGTCGCGATTTCCATGCGCAACAAAGCTTCGGCTGAATCACCAGCAGCAGGTGCGGTGAGCGCCTGAGCCCAACGCGTTCGCACGGCCGCTGGCACTTTTTTGCCCAGATCTTGCCCGGTTGGTAGCTGCTCTGGATCACGCCTTTCCCAGGCCGACATCAAGTGCGTCAACACCTCACCATGGGCTTGCTCAGCCAGCTTTTTAAGGGCTGAGTTGGCCGTTTCAAAGGCTTCACGCTGAGCCCTGAAGGCGGCGTCACCCAAACGTGGACCGCGCTCTTCAAACGCTGGCCGCTCGCTGAAACGATCACCACGGCCGCCGCGTTCATCACGCAGGGGCTCGAATTTGTTTTCCATGCCGGTGCGTGGCCGCGCATCTTTGCCGCCAGCGCGGGGGTCTTTGCGATCACCGAACTTGCCACCGCGGCCAGCAGGAGCCGGCTCAGCCTTGCGCATACCTGGACGGTCATCGCCGCGCATGGCCACCACCGGCTTGGGCGTAACTTTGACAACCAACGGCGCGGCGGGCTCAGCTTCTGCGTCGACTGCAGACTCGGCGGCGGCGGTGTCATCGGCGGCTTCTGCTTCGACGACTTCGACGACTTCGGCGCTCGCCTGCACTTCACCGGCAACAGGCGTTTCTTCAGCGGCGCTGGTCACGGACTCTGCAGCATCAGCGGAGACAACGGCTTCGGCAGAAGCAGCAACGACAGCCGGTGCCACTGCGACCACAGGAGCCGCCACTGGCACTTGGCCGCGAACCACGGCCTCCAATGCTTTGGCGGCGGCGTGAATTTTTTGCGCGTCGCCACTGGCGGTGGCTTCTGCCACGGCTTTAGAGGCCTCGACCACCATGCGGTCAAACTCACCCAAGGCACCGGCGGCTTTTTCGCGGTCAGCGGTTTTGCGCTGGAAGGCATCGTCAATCGGCTTGCGGAAAGCATCCCAGAGCTTTTGCTCTTGCTTGCGCTCGATCGGCACTTGCTGGGCCTCTTGCTGCCAACGCTGCTGCACGGCTTTGACGGCGTCAATGCGCAGTTGTGGCTCGGCACCCAAAGTTTGCGCCTCTTCAATCATGGCGCGGCGACGGGCCAGGCTGTCGTTGCGGGCGGTGGTCAAAGGCGCATCAGCGGCGTCCATCGCCGCTTTCCAGACCGGCTGGATGTCGGCAAAGGTTTTTTCACTCAGGTGGCCGGCTTCACGCCATTTCGTGACGAAGCCATTCAGGCTGCGGATGTGGTGCTTCCAGTCGGTGTTGGTCTTGTTGGCCTCAGCCCAAGCCAGTACTTCGTCGATCAAGACCCGGCGCTGGGCCTTGGTGGCTTCGGTTTGTTCTTTGGTTTTTTCCAGCCAGGCTTCGACTACTTTGTGGGACTCGTTGCAAGCGTCGTCAAAACGTTTCCACAGCGCGTGGTTGGGCGTACCGCCTTGGTCGCTGGTTTTCCATTGCTCACGCATGGCGCGCAAAGCTTCTTGCTGCTTGCGGCCGCCCATCGGCTTGGCCACCAGCTTTTCGGCTTTCTCGACCAGGTCTTCGCGGATTTGGTCGGCGCGCCAACGCTGCCAGCCTTCCAGTTCACCGGCAGCGGTCAGCGCGGCGTGCGAAGCGGCTTCCAGCGTGTTGTCTATATGACGGATGTTTTCCTTCAGGGCATTGCGCAAATCTGCAGCGGCCTTGGGCGTGGACTTGCCATGGCCTTCAGCCACTTCAGTCTCGAGCTTGGTCAAGGCTTCTTGCACTGCAGCGGCAGCTTTGACCCGCAAGTCAGCCAACACGGCAGGGTCTAGTTTGACCTTGGGCGCACGGGCCGGTTTGTCGCCAGCCGGCGCGCTTGCCGCTGTGGTGATGCCGCGTGCCGAGCGCAACTCGTCAGCCCACACGGGCACCGCTGGCAGCGGCGCTGCCGGGTCTTCAGAAGCCGCCACAGCGATCGACAACGCGCTCTGAAAAGCTTCCCACATGGCCAAGAACTGAGCACGCGAAGCCTCTAGCAAAGGCGGGAATTTTGCATCCACACTGGCCCAGATCGGGTCGGCAGTGATTTCGTTGGCTTGGTCCTGCCAATGCGCGACGTCCGCGCGCAAGGTCTCCCACACCGTCTGCGCGTCGCGCCACGGCTTGGTCGACAGCACTTCTGTGCGTTGGGCAATCAGCACCGCCGCTTCGCGCTGCACCTGCGTCCGGTGCTGCAAGTCTTCAATCGTCTTGACGCGATCGGCGAGTTGAACCTTCAGACTGGCCAGTGGCTCGCGCGAGAGCGGCGCACCGGCCTTGGCGGCATCACGCTGCCAAGCCAGCGCATCGGCCAGGTTCAGTTTGGGCAGCGCCAACAGCGCCTGCGCTTTGTCGGCCCATTCAGCCGCAACCGCTTCTTGGCCCTTGGCGCGTTTGGCTTCGTCGAGCTTTTCCTTCAGGAGCTTGGCAGCGCCTTTGTCGCGGTTGGACAGTTCTTTGTAGACATCGGCCAGTTGCTCGGCGCTAGGGTTCGTAGCCAACCATTCACGGATGCGGGCAACCCGCTCACCAGAGGTTGGCGCTGAAAAAGCACCGCCGGTCAGCGCATCCATTGACGAGATGTCGGCCGCTTTGGCCTGGGACGATTTAACAGCGGAGGAGTCGGCTTTGGCAGAGTTGGACATGGTAGATGCTTGATAAAAAAGAGTGAAGTGCGGCGCTGAATGGCTTGTCAATCGTCATTTCAGCGGCAAGCGTGATAAAAAAATCAGAAGGTAAAAAGCGGGCAACAAAGACTCAAACGGCCAAGCAAATGAAACACTCAAGGACCGAAGTCTGCGCGCAAGAAAAGCCTCACGAATAAAGCATTGCCCCTATTTTCGCTGTTTTTTGGAAAGCCCCCTAAAACCACCTGCAGCGCTCGGTGAATTGTCACATTTTGGCAGCTTCAGCAGCAGCCACAAAGGGAGTCGAATTCAAATCGTCCACGTCACGGGCTGCACTTTTAATCAGGTCCTTAAAAACAAAATGGCATAAAGAATTAATTCTTTATGCTTGACAGGTTATTTAACAAACCCCTAGAATCCGCCCGACCCTGAATAAAAACACAGCGTCCCCCGTAAAGCTGCCGCCTAAAGCCAGTCCTAGCCACTGACACCAAGCCGGAAGCATCGAAAGGAGTTCCATGACAATTCAATTGAAGTCAAGCCTGAAGCAGGGCTTGTCAAACACACGCAGCAGTGCCCGCAATGTCGTCAGAGACATCACCGAAGGTTTTTTCAACATCAGCCACAACAGCTTCGCCATGCTGGGTTTGGCATTGGTGTTCGTGATGATCATGCTGACCGCCCGGCCCGACCTGCGTGAAGCTGGCGAAAGCCGACTGATGGCTTTGCTGTTGGCCCGTCAAGAAGCCACTATCGGCTTCACCGAGCCCGGTGCGGTTGATCGCGCCACCGCAGTCAACCCGAAAGACCTGCCGTCTAAACAGGCTGCCGTGGCACTTTGGCTGAGCAAAAAATACAACGTCGCGCCAGAGCCCTTGAGTGCGTTGGTCGCCCACGCCTTCGACATTGGCAAAAAATCCAACTTAGACCCCACCCTGATTTTGGCCATCATGGCGATTGAGTCGGGCTTCAACCCATTTGCCCAAAGCCCTGTGGGCGCGCAAGGCCTGATGCAGGTGATGACTGGCATTCACCACGACAAATATGCGCATTTTGGCGGCAAGCTGGCCGCCTTTGACCCGGTCACCAATTTGCGCGTTGGCGTCAAGGTGCTGGAAGAATGCATCGCCCGTGCCGGCTCGATTGAAGGCGGCCTGAAGTTCTATGTCGGGGCAGCCAATCTGGACAGCGATGGCGGCTACACCGTCAAAGTCATGGAAGAACATGGTCGCTTGCTGGCCGTGGCCAATGGAAAACGGCAAGCCTACGACAGCCAAACAACGCCAACCGTCGTTCCCGTCTCGCTCCCCTTGGCGCCCCGTCCTGCGAGCCCAAGCCCCACGAATGGCTCGCAAAGCGTTGCTTTGCTCGGCAGCTGAGCTTAAGCTGCCGGATACGCCCGCAAGCGTCAGCTACACTCAATGTGTGCGCAACTGGCGATAGGCCCGGCCTGCTGAAAAGCGGCCGTGCTGACGTGGGACACCACTGGGAAGCGCACCGCTATGCTGTTATTTGACAGAGAGCGTTCAGCCGTTCGCCTGGGCAGACCTTGCTCCTCTTCTTTTGTAACTCTTTTTTAGAGCAAGAGGGCAAGAACAACCGTCTCTAGGACTGCCATGTACCACCGTAATATTTTGGTTGAACAAACTGACCCCGAAATCTGGGCTGCTATTCAGGCTGAAAACGCCCGCCAAGAACACCACATTGAGCTGATCGCCAGCGAAAACTACGCTTCGCCTGCTGTCATGGCCGCGCAAGGCTCGCAGCTCACCAACAAATACGCCGAAGGCTACCCAGGCCGCCGCTACTACGGCGGTTGCGAACACGTCGATGTTGCCGAGCAACTGGCGATTGACCGCATCAAGCTGATTTTTGGTGCCGACGCTGCCAACGTGCAACCGCATTGCGGCGCCTCCGCCAATGAAGCGGTTTTCTTGGCCTTCCTCAAGCCTGGCGACACCATCATGGGCATGAGCTTGGCTGAAGGCGGTCACCTGACTCACGGCATGCCGCTGAACATCAGCGGCAAGTGGTTCAACGTCGTCAGCTACGGCCTCAACGCCAAAGAAGAAATCGACTACGACGCGATGGAGCGCAAGGCGCACGAGTCCAAGCCGAAACTGATCATTGCCGGCGCCTCGGCGTATTCACTGGGCATCGACTTTGCCCGCTTCGCCCAAGTCGCCAAAGACGTCGGTGCCATTTTCTTGGTTGACATGGCGCACTACGCCGGCTTGATCGCCGCGGGCGTCTACCCGAACCCGGTGCCACATGCCGACGTCGTCACATCAACCACGCACAAGAGTTTGCGCGGCCCGCGAGGCGGCATCATTTTGATGAAAGCCCAGCACGAAAAAGCCATCAACAGCGCCATCTTCCCCGGCCTGCAAGGCGGCCCGCTGATGCATGTCATCGCCGCCAAGGCCGTGGCCTTCAAAGAAGCCATGGCGCCTGAGTTCAAGGTGTATCAGCAGCAAGTCATCACCAACGCTCGCGTCGTCGCCGAAACGCTGATTGAGCGCGGCTTGCGCATCGTCAGTGGCCGCACCGAAAGCCACGTCATGCTGGTCGATTTGCGCGCCAAAGGCATCACCGGCAAAGAAGCTGAAGCGGTGTTGGGCGCGGCGCACATGACGATCAACAAAAACGCCATCCCGAACGACCCTGAAAAGCCGATGGTCACCAGCGGCGTGCGTATCGGTACCCCGGCCATGACGACGCGCGGCTTCAAAGACGAAGAAGCCCGCATGACGGCCAACCTGATCGCCGACGTGCTGGACAACCCGCGTGATGCGGCCAACATCGACGCGGTTCGCGCCAAGGTTCACGCCTTGACCAGCCGCTTCCCGGTCTACGGCTAAAACGCCGCTCGGACAGCGCCGTGAAGTGCCCGTTTTGCGGTCATTTGGAAACCCAGGTCGTCGAGACCCGGATCTCTGAAGACGCCGACTTCATTCGCCGGCGGCGTCAATGCGGCGCCTGTGAAAAACGCTTCACCACCTACGAGCGGCCGGACGTCAACTTCCCAGCGATTGTCAAAAAAGATGGCCGACGGATTGAATACAAGCGCAACAAAATTGCCGACTCGATGAGCTTGGCACTGCGCAAGCGTCCGGTGAGCATTGAGCAAGTAGATTCGGCGATCGAGCGGATTGAGGAAAAACTCCTGAATCTCGGCCTGCGCGAAGTGCCGTCAGCTCGCTTGGGCGAGCTGGTCATGCGCGAGCTGAAAAAGCTCGACAAAGTGGCTTATGTGCGCTTTGCCAGCGTTTACCGCAGCTTTGAAGACATTGACGAGTTCAAGGCGCTGGTGGATGAAGTTCGGCGTTGATCTTACAACTGTGCCCTGTTGTCATCGCCAACAATCAGCCACGCTGATCTCGCTGTCGGCTAATCCTTTCAAGCCGGTCTGGTTCAGCGTCAAGGTCCCGCACTTGTCGCCAGCCATTGATCCGACAGGCTCGGCCCTGAGTTCATACGCATTGACCGTCACAGTGTCCAGCTTGAGTTGATAGCGCAGGTCTGCGCCAGCCGGAATGCCTTGCAAACGCAGCGGCAGTTTTGGCGGCTGGCCAGGCTCTTGAGCAGTGCCGTCGTAACGCCCATGCGCACTGTAATAACGTTCCATGAACTGCTGCGCCTCCAGCAAGGCACCAGCAGCTTCGGCCCGGTGACCCCGCTGGATATGCTGACGGTAGTTGGGCAGCGCTATCGCCGACACGATGCCAACGATGACCAACACCACCAGCAACTCGATCAAGCTGAAGCCGGCGCCTGCTGCTTGGGCACGGAGTCGGTACGGCGCGTTACGGACTGTGAAAGCGAAAGCAAAAAGGTCAAACATCAGCGTCGGTCCTGTCAGTGAATAGGTGGATTGAGGATGCGCCGCCACGTGCGGTCTGTCAGCGTCCCGGCTGACAAGTTCGGCTCTGCGGGCGGGTCTGCCACCACCGAACGCTGGACAGCCACCAGCGTTTGCAGCCAGCGTACCGAGCCGGTGACCGAGAAGCCACGGGTATCGGCCGTGTAATCCGGGCTGAAACCACGGGCTGTGATGACGTAGACCACGCCGCCCTCCACAGCTTGCTTTTCGACCACGCACTCAGGCAACTGGCCGGGTTTGAAGGCGCTGCTGGCAGAGACAACAACGGCCTCTGGCACGGTGGTTCGCGAAGCCGCTGCAATGCCCGTGCCGCCAGCGCCGGTCCAACTGCCGCGCTGTCGCCACGCCGGCGAGGCCGAACCAGCCGAGCCGGACAAGTTGGCCTCCCGCAGCGACTCCACACGCGAGGCATCCGCCAGCGACAACTGCGTCTCGCAGTAGCGCAAAGCGGCCTCGGCATATTGCTGCGCCAACACCTGCATGCGAAAGTTGTTGCTGATCCGCTCGTTGGAACTGGCGTTGCGCAGTGTGGCCGCCGACATCAGGGCGATGACCCCCAGCATGATGAGCACGATGATCAATGACACCCCGCTTTGCGCAGCGCGCGGCTTCAGCCGCAGCCTCAAAACGGCATCCTGTTGCGCAATGCTGTGGTAGCGACATAGGCCCGCCGCAAATGGCCGTCGGCCGACTCTTGGGGCGCCTGCTCGCAATCCACATACGACTTGAGCGCAGCGTCTTCCGCCGTGATCACGGCCTCGGCACTGCGCATGAGCAAACACACGCGCACGCTCAGCACCAAGTTGAAGTCTTGCACTGCTGAGGCATTCACGTAACGCACCAACTTGCGCGGCTCAGCGCTGTCGGCCTCGCCGTACCAGAACTGCAAACGCTCGACGTTGTGCACCAGCGGCGCGGCATTGCCACGCGGGCCGGTGCACTGCAAGGCATCGCTGTTGGCGCGGAAGCGGTTGTAAGTGAAGCCCGTTTCACCCTCTTGAAAACTGTTGCCGAGGCAGTCAGAAGGCTTGCCTTCGGTGACCACGGAGTTGTCGAGGTCGGCCTCGTACGTGATTTCGATGGCTGGGGAGTTGACACTGCCGCCGCATTCGGCCGGCATGTTGGCTGCTGCCGTTCGAAAGCCCCGATCACAACCAAACACCGGCCGTCCGTTATAGGTTTTATTCAGCTCAGACGTCTCGGCATCTTGGCTGACGGGCCGTGCATAACCGGCCATCCGCAACTCGCTCGACAAGATGCGCAAACCAATTTGCGCGTCTTCATCCATCTGCGCGAAAGCCAACTGCAGCCGCCCGCTCTGCCCGGTGCTGAGGTAAGTCGCCAACACGGCGCCGACCACCACCAAGCCGATGACCAGCGCCACGAGCACTTCGATCAAGGCCACGCCGTTTTGGCTGGGTTTGGCTCGCATCACAGGTTGACCCTGAAATAACTGCATCGGATGCTGAGGTCGCTGACCGCCAGCCCCGCCGCGCACTCCTTGGCCAACGCGGGCGCTTCATCGCGATGGGCGACCAACGGGTCGCGCCAAGCGATCCAGACATCGGCTGCCACCGCCTCGCTGTCGCGCAAGACAAAGACCGAGCCTTCGGGCAACACGCGGCGCGCCTGAAAGCGCCACTGCGCCAAGTCCAGCTCAGCCAACGCGCGGGTACTGCAGACGCTCAAAGCAGTGTTGCAACGCGGCGCAGGTGCACTGACGGCGTCCGTCTGTCCGGCAAAGCTGGTGCTGTAGTCATAGTCACCAGCCCAGAAACCTTCAGCCGCCGCACCGCCCGCGGCCGCCCGACCTTTGTTGGCGCGCATGCGCTCGCCGATGTCACTCGCCAAGTGTGTCGCCAGCGCACGGTACTGACTCATCTTGGTGTAACGCAAGGCTGCTGCATTGAGGCTGGCCAGCGCCAGCAACGCCACGGCTGACAGTCCAATCGACACCAGTACTTCGATCAGCATGAAGCCCGCGGACTTGCCCTGGCTCGGCCGTCGCATCCATGTGTTTTTCAGCTGCATGAAGTCGCCCCAGCCGGCCCAAGCCTTGCACGGCCTTGCAGGGAAATACACAGCGCACGGATGTGCTCAGACGTACCACTTCCCGCTGGCGTGAAGAGAATCGTCTGCGCCGCCGATTTCGCCGAACCCGTGGCTTGGAAAGTGATGCGGTGGCCGGTCGACACATTGCTGGCGATGGACGCCAAGCCAGGCTGCGCTGACTGCACCCGCAACAGGTCTTCTGTCGGGCCGTCGTCGCTGGCCGCGTCTACCTGCGCATTGCCATTGCTGTCGACAAAAACCAGCCAGCCGACAGCCCAAGCCGCGCGGTCTCGGGTACACAATGTACCGTTCGACGACTGACAGACCAACACGGGCCGGGCCCGTTTGAGCGCTTCAGAACGGGCATAACGCAAGTCGCCTAACAACGCTTCGGCAGCCAGCGACACCGAACGCTGAACCCACAGGCTGCGAAAACTGGGTGCCGCCAGCGAGGTCAGCACCGCCATCATCGCCAGCACGAGCAGGAGTTCCAACAAGGTTAGTCCATTGGTATTGAATTTCACCCCTAGATAGTAGTTATATTTACACCTGATTGCTGCACCTGCCGAACGCTAAACTTAAAGCCGTGATCAACCTCGCCCTGAAGCTTGCCAAGCAAGCGCAAAACCACACTTCGCCGAACCCAGCCGTGGGCTGTGTTCTGGTCTCTGCCAATGGCCAAGTGATAGGCCAAGGCCAAACCCAAGCGGCCGGCAGCGCCCACGCCGAAGTGATGGCGCTGCGCGACGCCGCCAGCCAAGGCTATGCCGCGCTAGGCGCCACCGCCTATGTCACGCTGGAGCCGTGCGCGCACCATGGGCGAACCGGCCCCTGCTGCGATGCCTTGATCACCACCGGCATTGCCAAAGTGGTAGCGTCTATCGCCGACCCGAATCCGCTGGTCTCGGGCCAAGGTTTTGAGCGGCTGCGGGCGGCCGGCATCAGCGTTGAGGTCGGCCCGGGTGCTGAGGCTTCACGTGAATTGAACATCGGTTTTTTCAGCCGCATGCTGCGCCAAACGCCTTGGGTGCGGATGAAGATGGCGGCGTCTTTAGACGGCACCACCGCGCTGGCCAACGGACAAAGTCAGTGGATCACCTCACTCGAAGCGCGCACCGACGGCCATGCTTGGCGCGCCCGCGCATCGGCGGTGCTGACCGGCATTGGCACTTTGCTGCAAGACGACCCGAGCTTGGATGTGCGACTGGTCGAAACCAACCGCCAGCCCCATCGGATCGTCATCGACAGCCAACTGCAAACGCCGCTTGATGCGCGGATATTCAAACCCGACGGACAGGTGTGGATTTACACCGCCAGCACCGATGCCGCTAAAACCCAAGCCTTGCAAGACTGCGGCGCCAGCGTCACCAGCCTGCCGGGCGCAGGCGGCAAGGTCGACTTGGCCGCCGTCATGCGCGACCTCGGTCAGCGCCAAATCAATGAGCTGCATGTCGAGGCTGGCTTCAAACTCAATGGCTCGCTAGTGCGCGAAGGCTGGGTCGATGAATTTCTGGTCTACCTCGCCCCCAAACTGCTGGGCCCCGGCCAAGGTTTGCTGGCGCTGCCGGCGCTGGACGCATTGACCGGCGCTGTTCAGCTGGAATTCCTCTCAGCAGACCGTGTCGGACCCGATCTGCGGCTGCTCGCCCGTGTTGAAGGGCGCGGTATTTTTTAGTTTTTTTATCCTTCGCCGGCTGTTTTCAGCCTTCTTCACCAATTGATTTAGGGCCTTCGCGCATTCGCTGTGCGATAGTGGTCATTTCCCTGCGAAAATACTCTATGTTTACCGGAATCATCACCGGCTTGGGGCGCATCGTCGCCGTCCATAGCCTGGGCAGCTCATTGAACCATGGCAAGCGACTCACCATCGAAACGCCAGCGGCCTACCTGAACGATGTCGGTCTCGGCGACAGCATCGCCTTGAACGGCGCTTGCATGACGGCCACCACGCTAGACGCTGCCCACAACCAATTCACCATCGACATGTCAGCCGAATCGCTGAGCAAGACCTGCGGTCTGACCGAGCTCGGTCCGATCAATCTTGAAAAAGCCCTGCGCGCTAACGACCGGCTGGGCGGCCACATCGTCTCGGGCCATGTCGACGGCATCGGTCTGGTCACCTATTTCGCGCAGATTGGCGAAAGCTGGGAGCTGCGGATTCAAGCGCCTGCAGGCATCAGCAAATTCTTAGCCTACAAAGGCTCTATCACCGTCAATGGCGTCAGCCTGACCGTCAACCGCGTCAACGACCTCGCCGGCCCAGGCGACCAAAGCGCTGGCTGCGAGATCAGTATCAACCTCATTCCCCACACCGTCGAGAACACGGCGCTGGGACATCTCAAGCAGAACGCCCAAGTCAATCTTGAAATCGACCTGATCGCGCGTTACGTGGAGCGCATGCTCCAAGACACCCGAAAGCTTTGAACATGACAGTCGCAATCTCTCCGGTCGAAGACATCGTGGCCGACATGGCCGCCGGCAAGATCGTTATATTGATTGACGAAGAAGACCGCGAAAACGAAGGTGACTTGGTGCTGGCGGCCGACCATGTCACGCCCGAAGCGATCAACTTCATGGCGCGTTTTGGTCGTGGCTTGATCTGCCTGACGCTGACCAAAGAACGCTGCGAGCGGCTGCAACTGCCACCCATGGCGATGCGCAATGGTGACAAAAAAGGCACAGCCTTCACCGTCTCTATTGAAGCCGCCGAAGGCGTGACTACTGGCATCTCGGCGGCTGACCGCTCCCGCACCGTCGCAGCTGCAGTGGCCAAAAACGCCAAGGTCGATGACTTGGTTCAACCCGGTCACATCTTTCCGCTGCAAGCGGTCGACGGCGGCGTGCTGATGCGCGCCGGTCACACCGAAGCCGGCTGCGACCTCGCTGGCATGGCCGGCTGCACTCCCGCTGCCGTGATCTGCGAGATCATGAACGACGACGGCACCATGGCGCGCTTGCCCGACTTGCTACTATTCGCCGCTGAACACGGTCTCAAAATTGGCACCATCGCCGACCTGATTGAGCACCGCAGCCGTAACGAATCTCTGATTGAAGCCGTTGGTACACGCACGCTGAAAACCGCTTTTGGAGAATTCACCGCCCACGCCTTCAAAGACCAGCCCAGTCAAGGTGTGCACTTGGCGCTGGTCAAAGGCAGCTGGCAAGCGGAAGAAACCGTCGCTGTGCGCGTGCACGAACCGCTGTCGATATTTGATGCACTGGAAGTCGACCGGACCATGCACTCTTGGAGCCTGGACCAAAGCCTGCAACACATCGCAGTCGCCGGCAAAGGTGTCGTTGTACTGCTGAACTGCGGCGAAAGCGGCGCGCAGCTGCTGGCGCAGTTTGAAGGCACGGCCCAATCCAGCTACGGCCCCGTGCGCGGTCGCATGGACTTGCGCTCTTACGGCATTGGCGCGCAGATTCTGCGTGAATGCGGCGTGCGCAAAATGAACCTCATGGGCACCCCGCGTCGCATGCCCAGCATGACCGGCTACGGCCTAGAAACCACTGGCTACATCAACAAAGACACGCAACATGTTTGACGCAGACAAAGGCCAGACCGGGCAACTTGACGGACAAAAACTGGCCATCGGTATTGTGCAGGCCCGCTTCAACGCGAGCATCACCGATGCGCTGGCGGCGGCCTGCATCGCTGAGCTGCAGCTGCACGGTGTTGAAGCGGTCAACATTCACCACTTCACCGTGCCCGGTGCACTGGAAGTACCGGTCGCCTTGCAGGCCATGGCCGAGACCGAAAATTACGACGCCCTGATCGCGCTGGGTTGCATCATCCGCGGCGAAACCTACCATTTTGAGTTGGTCGCCAACGAAAGCGGCGCGGCCGTGACGCGCTTGGCGCTGGACTATCAAATCCCCATCGCCAACGCGATTCTGACCACTGAAAACCTCGCTCAGGCCGTCGCCCGGCAAGACGACAAAGGCCGTGACGCGGCCCGCGTCGCCATCGAAATGGCCAACCTGCTTGACGCGATTTCATAAAAGAACAAGATGACCACCACCGCCAAACGCCCACCCCAAACCCGCACCGGCCTGACTGACACGGGTGTCAAAAAAGCCGCCGACAAATCAGCCCGCACGCGCGCCCGTGAGTTCGCATTGCAAGCGCTGTACCAATTTTTGGTAGGTGGCAACGAAGCCGGATCAATCGACGCTTTCACGCGCGACTTGGTCGGTTTTCACAAAGCCGACTCGGTCCATTACGACGCCCTGCTGCACGGCTGCATTGAGGGCGCGGCTGGCCTCGACGACTTGATCTTGCCCTTGCTCGACCGCAAGATGAACGAGATCTCGCCGGTGGAGCACGCCATTTTGTGGATTGGCGCTTACGAATTCAAGCAATGCCCGGACGTGCCTTGGCGCGTCGTCATCAACGAATGCATCGAACTGGCCAAAGCCTTTGGCGGCACCGACGGCCACAAATGGGTCAACGGCGTGTTGAACCAACTCGCGCCGCTGCTGCGCGAAGCTGAAGTCGCCAGCGACAAAGTCCGTTAAGCAGCCCACGAAACAGTCCCCAAAGAAGCCAAGCGAGTCCTGCGTAGCCATGCGAATTTCCCAGCGCGCTCAACGCATTGAGCCCTTTTATGTGATGGAGGTGGCCAAAGCTGCAGCAGAGTTGGCCCAGCAGGTCGCCGACAGCCGCCAGCCGATGATTTTTTTGAACATCGGCGAGCCTGACTTTATCGCCCCGCCGCTGGTGCAAGAGGCCGCGGCACGCGCCATCTCTCAGGGCCACACGCAGTACACGGCTGCCACCGGCCTGCCCGCCCTGCGTGAGAAAATCAGTGATTGGTACGCCACGCGCTTTCAGGCTGACGTTGCGCCCAGCCGCATCATCATCACCGCTGGCGCGTCGGCGGCGCTGCACTTGGCCTGCCTCGCGCTGATTGAAGCTGGCGACGAAATCCTCTTGCCGGACCCGAGCTACCCCTGCAACCAGCATTTCGTCGGCGCAGCCGACGGCCGCTCCACACTGATCCCGACCACAGCCGCAGAACGCTTTCAACTCAACGCAGACAAAGTCGCGGCAGCCTGGGGGCCAGACACCCGCGGCGTCATGCTGGCCTCGCCGTCCAACCCGACCGGCACCTCGATCGCACCCGACGAGTTGCAGCGCCTGCACAGCTTGGTGCACAGCCGCGGCGGCATTACCCTGATCGACGAGATTTACTTAGGCCTGAGCTACGACGAGCACTTTGGCCGCAGTGCGCTGACCATGCCGGGAGACTTGGGCCAGAGCGTCATCAGCATCAACAGCTTCAGCAAGTACTTCAACATGACCGGCTGGCGACTCGGCTGGTTGGTCGTGCCCGAAGCGCTGGTGCCGGTGATCGAGCGGATGGCGCAAAACCTGTTCATCTGCCCCAGCACGGTGGCGCAACACGCCGCCCTCGCCTGCTTTGAGCCCGCGAGCTTGGCCGACTACGAGCGCCGCCGCGCTGAATTCAAAGCCCGGCGCGACTACTTCATCCCCGAGCTGAATCGCTTGGGTTTGACAGTCCCAGTGATGCCCGATGGCGCTTTTTACGCTTACGCCGACTGCACCCAAGCGGCACAAAAACTCGGCATTCGCCCGGGCCAGCCCGACGGCACCGGCGGCAGTTGGGACTTCGCCTTTGAGCTGATGCAGCGCGCGCACCTCGCGGTGGCGCCGGGCCGCGACTTTGGCCGGGCCGCACCCGACAAGTTCATTCGCTTCTCAACCGCCAGCTCGATGGCGCACCTCAAAGAAGCCGTCGCACGACTGGAGGCTGTGCTTGGTTAATACAAATAACTTCCAGTGGCCGCTCCGAGTTTATTGGGAAGACACCGATGCCGGCGGCATCGTTTTTTATGCCAACTACCTGAAGTTTTTTGAGCGCAGCCGCACCGAGTGGCTGCGGTCGCTCGGCATTGAACAACACGCCTTGCGCGAGCAAAGCGGCGGCATGTTCATCGTCAGCGAGACCAGCGTTCGCTACCTGCAACCATCGCGCTTGGACGACGAACTGATTGTCACGGCTAAGCTGCAAGAAAGAGGCCGCGCTTCTTTGATAATCAGCCAGCAGGTTTTCCTGAAAAACAAAACAACAGCCAAGTCACCAACAACGCTGCTGTGCGAAGCGACGATTCGGATCGGCTGGGTCGATGCCAGCAACCTCAAACCCGCACGCATACCAACGCATATTCTGGACCGCCTGGAGCCCCACTCATGAATCAAGACATGTCGATCGTCAGTTTAATTTTGCACGCCAGCTGGGTTGTGCAAGCCGTGGTGCTGCTGCTGCTGGGCGTGTCCATTGCCAGCTGGTCGGCTATTTTTAGAAAAATCGGTTCTCTGCGCCGTGTAGCGGCACTCAACGATGCGTTTGACCGCGAGTTTTGGTCCGGCACCAGCTTGAACGAGCTCTTTGCCGCCGCCGCCCAAAACGCCCATGTTTCAGGCCCGATGGAACGGATTTTTGCCAGCGGCATGCGCGAATACCAAAAACTGCGCGAGCGCCGCGTGGTCGACCCGGGCGCTCTGCTCGACGGTGCGCGCCGTGCCATGCGCGCCAGCTACCAGCGCGAGCTGGATGCGATTGAGTCGAATCTGTCCTTCCTTGCCACCGTCGGCTCGGTCTCGCCTTATGTCGGTCTGTTCGGCACGGTCTGGGGCATCATGCACGCCTTCACCGGGCTGGCCGCACTGGAGCAAGTCACCCTGTCCGCTGTCGCCCCCGGCATTGCCGAGGCGCTGGTGGCCACCGCCATCGGCTTGTTCGCTGCGATTCCAGCCGTCGTCGCCTTCAACCGTTTTGCCCACGACATTGACCGCATTGCCAACAAGCTAGAGACCTTCATTGAAGAGTTCTCCAACATCTTGCAGCGCAATTTAGGTGCGCAGTCGGCCTCTGGCCACTGAACTGTCAACGTCATATAGAGTCGACCACTTCATGTCAGCAGTCAAATCACGCGGCCGGGGTCGCCGCACCATCAACGAAATCAACATGGTGCCCTTCATCGACGTGATGCTGGTGCTGCTCATCATCTTCATGGTGACCGCGCCACTCATCACGCCCAGCATGATTGCGCTGCCAAGCGTCGGCAAAGCGCCGAGTCAACCGGCCAAGCCGATCCAGCTGCTGATTGACAAGGAAGAGAAAATCCAAGTCACAGAGCCCGGCGGCAAGCCTGTGAGCGTTGTCATGGCCGACGTCGGCAGCACCGTCAAGCGCCTACAACCGGCGGTGCCGCAGGGCGAGCAAGCCTCACCGGTCGTCATCAGCGCCGACAAATCCATCAAGTACGAAACCGTGGTCAAGGTGATGGACGCTTTGCAGCGCGCCGGCGTCTTGCGGGTGGGCTTGTCGGTGCAGACGGGCAGTTGAGTTTGCAGCGTTTCAATCTGTCCCTGTTGACGTTGATCTGAGCTGAGCCCGCATGAACAGCACTGACGACCGCCTCGACCACGTGCCCCGCCCAGAGCCGGGTGTGCTGCGCGCTTTTTCTTTAGCGATTGTGGTTCACCTGCTGCTGGCGGCCGCACTGACTTGGGGTGTCAGCTGGAAGAGTAGCGACCCGACCATTTCGTTTGAAGCCGAGCTGTGGTCTAACGTGCAACAAGAGGCGGCGCCGGCGCTGCAGGCCCCACCGCCACCCCCGACGCCACCCGCACCTGAGCCCGTTCCGGTGCCGACCCCAGCGCCGCCACCGCCTCCTCCACCGCCGGCCAAAGTCGAGACCTTGCCTGACCCTGATATTGCCTTGGCGCAAGAAAAACTCCGCAAGCAAAAAGACGCAGAAGCGAAAAAGAAAGCACTGGCGCTGGCCGAGAAACAAGAAAAAGCCCGCCAAGAAAAAGAAAAAGAAAAAGAAAAAGAAAAAGAACTGGCCCAAGTCAAAGCGAAGGCGGCAGCAAAGGCCGCAGCGCAAGCCAAAGTCGAAGCCCAAAAACTAGCGGCCAAAAAAGAACAAGAAGCTAAAAAGCAAGCCGCTGCCGACGCCAAGTTCCGCCAAGACAACATCGCCCGAATGAACGCCCAACTGGGGGCCACCGGCGCCCCCGATGCCAAGGGCTCGGCCCTGCAGTCGAGCGGGCCGTCGGCCAGCTACGGCGGCAAAGTCCGCGCCAGGGTCAGACCCAACGTGATATTCACCGAAGACATCGCGGGCAACCCGGTCGCTGAAGTCGAGGTCCGCACCGCACTCGACGGCACCATCACCAGCCAGCGACTGGTCAAATCCAGCGGCAACAAGGCTTGGGACGACGCCGTCATCAATGCCATCGTCCGCACCGCCACCCTGCCGCGTGACACCGACGGCCGCGTGCCATCACCGCTGATTATTTCGTTCCGGCCGAAAGACTGACGCCAAAAGTAACAATATAAAATTAAATGCCAGCCCATAAAATATTTAATTTTGTAACCAATTAATGCAAATCAGCCGTGCAAGGCAAAGCGCGCCTTATCTATGACTAGAATGAAAAGCGCACTATAACCACTGCCTTTTCATCATCACCCCGACGCTGCGTTCAAGACGCGCGCTCAGCGCCACAAGCCCCAAAGCAACCCGCGCGGCCAGGAACAGCCGCCAACCCGTTATCGGCGTCATCACGCATAACGGGTCGCCACAGCGCCTTCGCATCAACCAAGAATGCGGCGCGACCAATTTTCAATCTCTGTCTCTAGTGCGTCACGGCCATGCCGTGTGGCATTCCACGTCTAACTGAAAGGAAAACACATGGCTGCTTATGACCCCGAGGATGTTGTCCAAGAAATCCGCAAACGTGCCTCAGCACTCGGTGCAAAACCCATCGCCATGATTGTCGGCGGTGTAGTGCTGCTGTTCTTTGTCGCCACCAGCTGGTTCACGGTGCAGCCCGAAGAAACCGGCATCATTCAGCGCTTTGGTGCAGTCGACCGCACGGTCGGGCCGGGTCTGCACTTCAAGTTTCCGAACGGCATCGAAAAAGTCCGCATGGTGCCTACGGCACGCGTGCTGAAAGAAGAATTCGGCTTCATGACCACCTCTGTCGGCGGCGGGCGTACGCAGTACGCGGCCAACGAGAATCCATTCAAAAATGTCTCGCTGATGCTGAGTGGTGACTTGAACGTCATCGATGTACAGTGGATCGTTCAGTACCGGATCGAAGACCCGGCCAAATACCTGTTCCATGTCCGCGAGTCTCGACAGGCCATCCGCGACACCGCCGAGGCCGTCATGCGCCAAGTGGTGGGCAACCGACTCGGCAGCGATGTGCTGACCGTCGGACGGGTCGCGATATCCGTTCAAGTCAGAGAAGAAATGCAGAAAATCCTCTCGGACTACGGTACGGGTGTTCGCTTGGTCACGGTGGAGCTGCAAGACGTGACGCCGCCGGATCCCGTCAAACCGGCCTTCAATGAGGTCAACGAGGCCCGCCAAGACCGGGAGCGGACCATCAACCAAGCCCAAGAAAAAGCCAACCAGCAAATTCCAAGGGCGCGCGGCGAGGCCGTCCAAAGTGTCACCGAAGCCGAAGGCTACGCAGTCGAGCGAGTTAACCGCGCGGAAGGCGAAGCGAATCGCTTCAAGGCTATTTTGGCCGACTACAAAAGGTCGCCTGAAGTCACGCGCAAGCGCCTCTACTTAGAGGCGATGGGCAGCATCTTGCCAAGCGCCAAAGCGCTCTACATCGTCGACAGCGAGCAACAAGCCATACTGCCCATGCTTAGCATGGACGGCACACAGCGGCCCGGTCCAACCGTCCAGCCCGCAGCCACGAACCCGAGGTAAACAGCCATGATCAAAAAAACAAGCAGCATCGGCATTGGCGTCCTTCTTTTGGCCGCCGTCGTCGCCTTCTCAGGCACGTTCTACACCTTGGAAGAAGGCGAGCAGGCCGTGATCGTCCAGTTCGGCCGACCCGTTGGCCAACCTGTCACCGAGGCCGGACTGCACATCAAGATTCCCATGATTCAAGATGTTCGCCGCTTTGACAGTCGCCTGCTGATGTGGGACGGTGACCCGAACCAGATCCCAACCAAAGGGCGCGAGTTCATCTGGATCGACACGACTGCGCGCTGGCGCATCGCTGATGCCACGACCTTTCTCGAAAGCGTCGCCAGCGAGGCGGGTGCCCGCTCCCGCCTAGACGACATCATCGACTCGGTAGTGCGCGACCAAGTCTCTCGCAGCGAACTCGTAGAACTGGTCCGCAGCGCTTCATGGGAAGTGCCTGAAGGGGAAGCTCTGGCGGAAGTTCCAGCAGAGGTTCAAGCGCAACTAACCAAAGAGATGACGCGCGGCCGCGAAGAAATCACTCGCAATATCCTGACCGAAGCCCAGAAAATCATGCCGCAGTATGGGATTGAGCTGGTGGACGTGCGCATCCGTCGCCTTGATTACATCGAAAGCGTCAGAGAACGGGTCTACTCTAGGATGATTTCGGAACGCAAACGCATCGCCGCCGAGTTCCGCTCTGAAGGCGAAGGCCAGAGCGCCGAAATTCTCGGCACCATGGAGAAAGAACTGAGCGAAATCCGTTCTAATGCTTACCGCCAGGTTCAGGAGATTCGCGGCAAAGCCGACGCCAGGGCGGCACGTGTGTATGGCGACGCCTACAACGGTGATCCGGAGTTCTACGCTTTCTCGCGCACGCTGGAGGCCTACAAAGAAGCGCAAAACGAGAATGCCGTGATGATCCTGACCACCGACAGCGACTACTACCGCTATTTGAAGGATTCGGGTATTTCCCGCAAATGAGCCTTGAGGTCTTGAATCAGGGCACCGAGGCCTGAGTCGCGATTAGACTCAGGTCTCATGTCCTCCGCCTTCCAGACCTTCCTCAATCCCGTTCTGCCGATTTTTGCGGTGCTGGGTTTTGGCATGCTGTTCGCGCGGCGTGGCATTTTTGACGCCAGTGCCGCCAGCGTTTTGAACCGCTTTGTGTTTTTTATCGGCGCTCCGGCGCTGCTGTTTTCACTCCTCATCAGCGCGCCCTTGGCCGAGTTTGAGTGGCAGGTCCTGACACTGTATTTCGCCTCCGAAATGGCTATTTATGCAGCAGGCACCGCGCTGGCTCGTTATGCGTTTCGCCGCGAGTGGCGCGAGTCCCTGCTGCTCGGCATGACGGCCTGCTTCGTCAACCATGTCTTTTTTGTGCTGCCGATGGCGCGCGTCTTGTACGGCGAAGCCGCCAGTGCGCCGATTGCGGCCATCATCGTGGTCGACACCGTGCTGATTTTTGCGCTCACCATTGTGGCGCTGGAACTCAGTGCGCCCGGCGTGCAGCCGGGCCGTAAGGTGTTCACGTTGCTGCTCAACCACCCGATGCTGCAAGCCATTGCGGCAGGCTTGCTGGCCAAGCTGCTGGGTCTGCCGCTGCATGACGGCATCCACAGCTTTGTCCGTTTTGTTGGCGCGGCGGCCTCTCCCATCGCGTTGTTTGCACTGGGTATTATTTTGGCGTCAACGGCGAGCAGGGGTCTGGACAAGACAGCGCTGTCGATCGTTGGCTTGAAAGTCATCGCGCATCCGCTGCTGGCTTGGTTTTTATTCAGCGGTGCAGCCACGCTGGCCAACCCAGCGTGGACCAGCACCGCGCTGCTGGTGGCCGCCGGCCCCTGCGGTGCGATGCCCTTTGTGCTGGCGCTGCAGTACAAGATCAACGTCACCACAATTGCCCGAGCGATTGGTTACTCAACCGTGTTGTCGCTGCTCACCTTGGCGCTGATGGCTTGAGGCCAAGCCACTCGTCTTGACCGACGCTCAGTCGGCTGCAGGCGCCAGTTTGTCTTGCGTTTGCGTGTCAAAGTCACCGGCGTCGTGGCGCTCATGCAGCTGCAATGCCAATGGCCCCATCGCCCGATTGACCATCCGGCCACGGATCACGGCAGGACGCTTGGCAATCTGATGGGCCCAGCGAAGCACATGCTTGTACTCGTGCACCGACAAAAATTCAGCAGCGTCGTACAACTGCCCCAAGACCAAACAGCCATACCAAGGCCAGATGGCGATGTCGGCAATGCTGTAGTCGTCTCCGCCCACATAAGGGTTGACTGCCAGTCGTTTGTCGAGCACGTCCAACTCGCGCTTGACTTCCATCGCAAAACGGTTGATCGGGTATTCCATTTTTGTCGGCGCGTAGGCATAGAAGTGCCCAAAGCCGCCGCCCAGATAAGGTGCGCTGCCCATTTGCCAAAACAACCAAGACAAGCACTCTGCGCGGGCGGCTGGTTCAGTCGGCAACAAGACGCCGAACTTCTCTGCCAAGTACATCAGAATCGAGCCGGATTCAAAAACCCGGACCGGCTTCGAGCCGCTGTGATCCATCAGCGCCGGAATTTTGGAATTGGGGTTGACCTCGACAAAGCCACTGCCGAATTGATCGCCCTGGTGGATGCGGATCAGCCAAGCATCGTATTCGGCGCCGCTGAAGCCAAGCGCCAGCAACTCTTCAAGCATGACGGTGACCTTGACCCCATTGGGTGTGGCCAGTGAATACAACTGAAACGGGTGTTTGCCACGCGGCAGAACTTGCTCATGCGTGGCCCCCGACACCGGCCGGTTGATGCTGGCAAACTGCCCGCCGTTTTCGCTGTCAAAGGTCCAGACTTTGGGCGGGGTGTAAGTGTTTGAATCGGCCATGCGTTTATGTCAAGTCGGTGGTTTGCAAGCGTGCATTTTGCGGAAACAAAGCGTTACGGGCGCTGTCATCCATGTCTGCTTTGAAGGCATGTTGGGTCTTCAAAGCATCGGCGCGCTGGGCGGCCGGGCGGGCGTTGATGTCATCGAGCAGACGCTTGGCGTTGGGCAGTTTGCCCCACGCGTCGGCACCCAAAACAAAGGGCAGCGCTCTGGCCCAACCCCAAAAAGCCATGTCGACGAGGGTGTACTCGTCGCCCAACATGAAGCGATGGCTGGCGAGGTGCGCGTCCAAGATCTCCCAATGCCGCCAAGCTTCAAAGTCATAGCGGTTGAGCGCGTAGGTTTTTGGCTCGGGCGCGAAGTGACGAAAATGCACTGCTTGCCCCGAGTACGGGCCAACGCCGCTTGCAATGAACATCAACCACGAGTACAGCTGCCCACGCGCTTGCGGGCTGTCGGTCGGCAAGAACTTGCCTGTCTTTTCTGCGAGATACAACAAAATAGCATTGCTGTCGAAGACGACAACACCGTCGTCGTCAATCGCTGGCACCTTGGCGTTCGGGTTGATGGCGGTGTAATCAGCCGAGTGCTGCTCGCCCTTGCGGGTGTCAACCGGCACGATCTCATACGCCAGACCGGACTCCTCCAAAAACAAGGCCACCTTGGCGGGATTGGGTGCGGTGTTGTAGTAAAACTTGATCAAAATGCCATCCTGTTTGAATTTTCCAAAGTTCATTATGAATTGGCAAGTTCATCTGTGCACGGATTTACATTTATATACGGAGACGAGGTCTAACGTCTTTGCCCTTGCGCCGGACTTGGCTGGCCTCCAACTTGGCAGCATAGTCGGCCGCGTCGCCATAAGAACATTAGCACTGCGGCAGCCAGAATGGCAAGACTCAGGATCTGGTGGCAGGTCATCGGATCAAGAGACTCTCAAAAATGGTCGACTTCAAAAGTAAAGTGCTACACCGCACGCACTGGCAAAGATCGACGTCAGTAATTCCAAACCTCGTGCGCCAGCAACCCAGCTTTCAAGGTACTGCGGCAGAAAGCCATCCATCAGCGCGTTAAACCGCTCTGAATGGCGGCGTTGCAATAATTGCAGTTACTCATGCACCACGATGTCCTCAAGGCACAGCACCGGCTTTTTGGCCAACTCCAGGTTGAACCAAAGACGCATGGCGTTGGGGTTACGGCTGCCCCACTTGGTTTTACTCTTTTTGATGCCCCACTGGTCGGCCTCCACACCAAGGATCGGCTGCCACTTCAGCAGCAGCTCCGGCACAAGAGCCTTGAGTTGTTCCCAATACCAGCCCAGCAGCGCGTCTTCTCTTTGGGCTGAAGACGCATCAGGGCGCACAAATAAATCTAGGCTGGCAATGCCGCGCACAGCCACTCTCGGCACGGCACCCCCTTTATGCCGATGCAGTCTGAAAGAAGCCAGCACGCGGTACAGCCACTGAAGGCCGCATAAATGAACGGCTAAAAGGTACGTCAAACAGGGGCAAGTTCATCAAGAGTGCCATACTGAATGCTGGTTCTTTGAGTTTCCCCGCCGTGAATCTCGTTTTTACATTTAAACCAAGAAAGCAAAAACCATGCGCATTGAGACACTTGCCGTTCACGCTGGCTACACGCCAGACCCGACCACCAAAGCAGTGGCTGTGCCCATCTACCAAACCGTGGCCTTCGCGTTTGACAACACCCAGCACGGAGCGGACTTGTTTGACCTCAAGGTTGCGGGCAATATTTACAGCCGCATCATGAATCCGACCAACGGCGTTCTTGAAGCGCGCGTGGCAGCGTTAGAAGGCGGCATTGGCGCGCTGGTCGTGGCTTCTGGTATGTCGGCTATTGCCTACGCCATTCAGACCATTGCCGAGGCAGGCGACAACATTGTCTCGGCCTCCACTTTGTATGGTGGCACCTACAACCTGTTTGCCCACACCTTCCCGCAAATGGGGATTGAGGTGCGCTTTGCCGACTACCGCGACCCGGCCTCCTTTGCCAAGCTGATTGATGCGCGCACCAAAGCCGTGTACTGCGAAACCATTGGCAACCCGTTGGGCAATATCACCGACCTGACAGCACTGGCCCAAGTAGCCCACGCCCACGGCGTGCCGCTGATTGTGGACAACACCGTGGCCAGCCCTTACCTGTGCCGCCCCATTGAGCATGGCGCAGACATCGTGGTGCATTCGCTCACCAAATACCTAGGGGGACATGGCACCACCATCGGCGGTGCGATTGTCGATTCAGGGAAGTTTCCTTGGGCAGAACACAAAGAGCGCTTCAAGCGGCTCAACGAGCCCGACGTCTGCTACCACGGCGTGGTCTACACCGAAGCGCTAGGGGCTGCCGCCTACATTGGCCGCGCACGCGTGGTGCCCCTGCGCAACATGGGCGCAGCGCTCAGTCCGATGGCCGCGTTCCAGATTTTGCAAGGCATTGAAACCCTGGCCCTGCGGATGGACCGCATTTGCGAGAATGCCCTGAAAGTGGCTAAGCACCTCCAGTCCCATGCCAAAGTGAGCTGGGTCAATTACGCTGCCTTGCCCGACCATCCCGACCATCTACTGGTGCAAAAACTCATGGCCGGACGGGCCTCGGGCATCATCAGTTTCGGCTTGAAAGCCAGCGACAGCTTGGAGGCCGGTGCCCGCTTCCAAGACGCGCTCAAACTCTTCACGCGCTTGGTCAATATTGGGGATGCCAAGTCGTTGGCCTGCCACCCCGCCTCCACCACGCACCGTCAGCTCAACGCAGAAGAGCTGGCCAAGGCCGGCGTCAAACCCGACATGGTGCGGCTGTCCATCGGCATTGAGCACATCGACGACTTGCTAGAAGACTTGGAGCAAGCGCTGGCGGCAGTTTGAGCACGGCCTTGCCGTAACAGGCCTCAAGCAAAGACATCAATGAGCCTCAGACAGCATATGCTACCGCATGGTGACGCAGCCTGACTGGTTCTCAGATTTCATCCCCCAGCCCGGAGCCGTGCTCCAGACACAGGGGAAACATGGCCCTGATAAAACGGGTATTAAATTTTGAGGTCGCTATGCAAGCTGGTAAAAAACACATTGGAGCGGTTGTAAAAAACGCTGCGCGTGCAGCTTCCTTGAAGAAAGTTCTAATCCAGAATAGCAACACGCCTGCAGCTGCTGGTCGGCAGCGCTTCAGTCGAATTGTTTAAAAAACAATACCTGTTCGTGAAGTCTGCACTTGCATGGTGGCCGAGTAGGCCGGCGGCTCAATACACGCTTCGCTGGCCATCCGACATCAGCGCCGCTGCGCTTGCAGCTGCATCAAACCCACCCTTGTCAGAGGCACAGATGCCAGCCAACGACGGCGTGCCGTTGTCAACTCAGCATCGCCCAGGATGACCGCCAGCCGTTGCTGCCATGCACCTTACAAAAAACTACAGGCATGTGGAGGAGCTAACTTTTACCGGTGTGTCCAAGCTGCCCTGACTTTGGGGTCCACTTCAGGTGTGCGTTTTTGATTGCCATGCACGGCCAGCTCAGTCGAGACGAAACCGAGCTGTACCGGCCACTCGAGGACAGGACACGCTAGACTCTGTAAAACTTGATTAGCGGGGCTTGCAGTGCGTGCTGAAAGGACGAGAAGGTGATGATTCGTGTCAGTTGAAGGCAGCTAAATGACGACGCACCGCGATTTCTTCTGCACCAGAGTATTTCTCGTTAAATACGCCCACAGCATCAAAGACTATGCGCGTGCAGAACAACCATTAACCCGTTGCCATACCAAGCCATCGAAAAACATGCGCAACGACACGCAGCACCAGGCGGGCTTAAAGCTGTGTCGGGTCGTCAAACCTTACCGGACCCTGCGCCGACTGCAACCCGGCGCATAGCTTGAGCGGGTGCATTGACAACTGAAACGTTCAACTGCGTATCGGCGTCAACAAAAATTAGCAAATCGCCGCGTGCAACCAGCGCACCAGCGCTGCGCGAAGCGGCGATTTGCCGGTGGGGAGCGCTGTCCACAATGGAAACTTTTCCCACGGCAATTGTTTCCGTTAGACAGGTCGATCCATCATTAGCCGCAACGAGTTTGTAGGGCATGTCCAAGGCAAGACCGGGCCTATGTAAAGCATTCAGCATTGCATTCTGGCACTGCGCCTGGTTGTAGGCAGGGACAGTAAAATTTTGGGGAGGCACGGATTAAATGCTCAGATGACTAGGACATTGATGGATTACCCGATTTAAATATCTGGTGCGTTATCAAAAAAACCTGACAGTTCAACGTCAGGCTTTTTCAAACGGGCCTTAGGCCGCGTG
>JASDRC010000022.1:0-91433 GCA_041442125.1 Polaromonas sp.
AAGCCACCCAGCACTTCTGGCACTGCCCCGGCTGCCAAGCGTGGGACAGCTATTCGGCTAGGCGGATTGAAGAGCTTTAAGACTTGATCTTCGGGTAGGGCCGGCACAAACCCACAATGCGCCCAACCAAGCGCGCAAGGTAGCGCGGCTGTGGCAGCAGCAACCTAGGGACCAGCGTCAACAGCGCCAGCAACAGCGTCTTCCAGCGCAAGCGCAACGCATCAGCAGCGCCAAAGTACTTGCTTTCAAACACCAGCTTGGACTGCGCATGGTGATAGCCGCGAATGAATTCCGACTTGAGCGGATTCGGTCCCTTGACCGAGCCTCGTGACAAATGCGTGATCTCAACCTCGGGCACCAAGACGATCTGCTGATTCGCCAAAAACACCCGCTGGCACAGGTCTTCATCTTCGTAATATAGAAAAAAGGTCTCGTCAAAGAACCCGATGTTCTTCATCACCGCCATGTTCAGCAGCATCACGGCGCCGCAGACAAACCCAACGCAACACGGCCCCTCAGCCTTGGGGCCTTTGGACCCCCAATGCGTCGCCGGCCAGCGGTAATTCAGTTCAGGCGAGCCGTCACGGCGGATCAAATGCGGCGCGATGATAGCGGCGTCAGGAAAATTCTCCGCCGCTTGCAACGTTGCCACTAAAAATGCCGGTGTGGGCAAACAATCCGGATTGAGCAGCAAGGCATAGGGCGTGCTGACCGTCGCCAATGCGCGGTTGTTGGCAGCGCCGAAGCCGAGGTTTTTGATGTTGCGAATCAAGGTCGCGTTTGGCAGCGCGACCTGCAGTTGCACCTCGATGTCGTCGTCACTAGCGTTGTCAACGATGACAACATTTTTAAGCGATTTCAGTACCTCTGACAACGCGGGCAGGTAGTGCGCGCTGTTGTAGGTGACTGAAATAATGGTTACGTCGGCTACATCCGTTTTTTTATCGGACTCTAGCAGAAGAATTAATCAGATTTCTAAAAACCAAAATCATGAAATCCCGAGCTTGTTAAAGAGTTCGCGAAAATTAAATTTCGACTTTTTAATTGGGTTGCTAACACTGTCATCAACGCCTATGTGCACGCAAGACCCAGGCTGTAGATAGGCAACAAAAGTCCCAGCACTTCTTAATTTTCTAGATAGATGTCTCTCTTTTTTGAATGCAGAGTAAGGGCCAAATTCCTTCCACTGGGATAGAGACGTAACATGTGGATTGAATGTGTAGCCGTGCCACTGCTCATGCAATCCATCAAGCCTACAAAATTTAATGTCATTAAGCTCATGGACGATCGCGTTAGATTTATCTTTAATACTTAAATTATAATCTTCTATAGTCCGAAGACAAACAGATCCAATCTTTTTATTCCCCTGGAGGAGTTGTATTGACTCACTCAACATCAGATCAGAATTAAAAAGCCAATCATCTTCGCAGTGCAATATGTATGGTGAATTTACTTTTGAATACATCAAATCAACGGCACGATGATGTCCGATCTGCTCATCTAAATTAATTAAAATTCCTGCGGGGCATAAATTTTTAAAAACATCGTTCGTCTCTTCATCGCGAAAGTCATTAATCGCAATTATTTTTTTAAAATTCGCACGAGGTAACAGACTTTCCAACGTCTGCCTAAGAAGAGTTGGTCGGCGGCCAATTGTTAGGCAAAGGTCTATATCATATTTCATTTATGCACCGGAAATTAATTAAAATACAAGACCTATGGATTTTTTTTCGTAGAATTCACCAACAATAGAAAGCATAAAAATATAGCAACCGACAGCATTGTTGGGTAGTAGTTGTGGGCAAAGTTGACATTGGTCAAATTACCGGATGCATGCATGAAAAAAATTCCAGTTATACCTAACGCTGCCATAGGTTGCTCTTTTCTAAAATGGACTACCATGTAAAAGAGTCCTGCGAGAAATGACAAAAAGCTTCCAAGTCCAAATAAACCTTGGTCAAACAATTCCTCAAGATAATTATTGTGGAGGTGGCCAAGCGCTGAAGCTTCAGGAGCATTAGCCTCAATACCCCAGCGCCTGATTGACGACATTTTTTCATCATGACCGACACCCAGTAAAATATTATCAGGAATTTCCTCAATAGCTCTTTTCCAGAAATATATTCGAACTCCGACTGATGTTTCGATGCTTGCTTCTTTCGATCTGTCGGCTGCTGAAAACTCTTTCACGGCTAACACAATGCGTTGCGTCGGGATGGAAATAAGTTGAGGAAATATTTGCACGAGCAAGGTTATCGCAATGACCGCGACAATGACACGACTTGCCAATGCACGCCACTTGATGCCGCTTCTTGCGTAATGCCACAGCACAACCCCGCCAACCCAAAGAACAATGCCATAAGAACCGCGAGCTTGGCTGAGCAAAACTGCACACACCCCAACGACCACGCCGGAAGCATGAAACAAACGCATCGGCAGTCGTTGCGATGACGCGCTAAATGTCAGCGCCAGCACGACACAGACCAGCAACGACATGGAAGCGCCCCAAGGAATTTGATTGGTAGGTGCGAGTGCTGCACCAAAAACAAGCATCCATCCAAAACCAGCCCACAAAGCCAAAACCAATGCATACCCAAGCAACTTCAATTGAAGACTGGTAAGGCGCGCGTAATGGACAAATCCCATCAACCCGAGTGCACCAAATAAGAGGCGGAATTCCGCATGTCGTTCGCCCCAGCTATCCCCCCAATAAAACTGGGGCACTACTCTCAGCGCTAGTGCGCATAAGCAAGCAAGTACCCAGCACTTCGCAGCATCAAACTCTGAAGTCGACTCCTGCACTGAAGCACATTTACAAGACCACACCCCTAAAAGGCAAAAAGCCAACCAGCAAGCCCCCGCTATTTTCGAGTTAATTGGCGCTAGTATCAGTAAAATTAAAACAACAAACCACTGCCAATTTCTAATCATACAGAGTTGAAATTCCATATTTCAAGTAAATTAAAAGTTATCTCTACTAAATATATTGATTCACACCCACATTTGTCCAAATTAATTTATTTTCTCTTGTAATTTTAATTATTTCAAAATTTTTTTTCAACATATCTTGTGTGACGTATCCTCTTGAATGCTCCAAGTGCGTTGCAATAGTTGAATACCTTATCCGTTTAGGTTTTACCCCGTAATTTACCAAACGATAGCCAAACTCGCAATCCTCCCCGCCATATTGCATCAACTCATTGAATCCATTGACTGCAATTATCGACTCCTTGAAGCATGATGAATTGTTACCATTCCAAGTGGGCTTAACAGGAATTAATCTATTTAAAAATTCACCTAATATTCTGCTTCTTGTTAATTTCAACAACTTTAATCTTGAGTTAAACCCCATTCCAAACAACCATGCGGGGGAGAATACTCTTTGACTTTCAATATCTTCTCGATTTATGGCCTGACTGATTTTCATCGGAATTTTCAGATAGGCTCCTGACAGGTAGCTACTTTTCTCAGCGTTTTGGATATGCTGCGCTACAAAATCATTACGTGGTATGCAGTCGCCATCTGTGAATATTAAATATTCACCACTCGCAGAGGCGATTGCTTTATTCAATATTCTGCACTTTTGAAAACCATCATCAGCTTGCCAGACATGGATTATTTCAAATGGCGCAATTCTTCTCATACTATCAATCAGGTTTCGCGTATCCTCACGCGATCCGTCGTCTGCAATAACAACTTCAAATTTTATTTCCGTCTGCTCAAAGAAGCCCCAAAGCACTTTCTCCAACCACTCAGATGAGTTGTATGTAGAAATTATGACGCTTACTTTAAACGCAGGCTGTAGCTTTATCTTATTCATCTAGTTAGCGCGCAAAAAAACTAACCGCGAATAGCAGTCAAGCCCAATAGATCTGTATCGTACTTAATTGCTACTTTTCGCAAGAAAAATTCAAGAGCCACGAAAAAACAGTATAAAAATCCTTCTGCACCACACAAAAAACCATATCTAAAAATATACAGTCGTATAAAAACAGTCAGTCCAGATGCGATACCTTTGAGTAAGCCACCTGTTTGACCCGCTTGAGCACGCTTCTCAGCGCCCAACCTGACGTACTGCGCAAGTTTATTTAAACTGCCGTAAATTGAGTCTCGTGAATAGTGGAGCAAACGTGATCTGAATCGGCGAACTGTTCGTTGCGCCCCAGCCATTTCAGCCTTTTCGTGAACGACACCTGAAAACTCACGTACCGAGCTTGTCCTGAACATTCGTTCAACAGAACCCGATATTTTCATCCGCGTCAGCGCCTTGCCAAACGCCACCTGGTTCCACTGAACCTCCCAAATCTCGTCTTTGCCAGACGCGATCACCGCTTCAATTTCAGCTTGCATCTCGGGCGGCATTTCTTCGTCGGCGTCTAAGAAGAAGATGTACTCGCCCTTGGCATGTTGGAGCACGCGGTTGCGCTGCACGGCAAAGCCTTGCCAGTCGGGGTAGTCGTGCACCTCGGCGCCCAGCGCAGCCGCAATCTCGCGGGTTTTGTCTTTGCTGCCGCTGTCGATGACGAGGATTTGGTCCGCAAATTTTGCGCTGTTGATGCACGACGCGATGCGCTTTTCTTCATTCAAGGTCAGAATGCCGACGGTCAGTCTCGGTCGGCTGTCGGCTAAGTCAAGCTGCTCGGTCATTGGGTTGCCGCCTCTTTATTTTTTTGGTTTGTGCCGGCTGCGTCTTTGGCCCACACGGCGGCATACACCGCGGCCACGCCTTCAGCTTCGCGCTCCACTGAAAACTGCTGCTCAACGCGTTGGCGTCCCAAGCGGCCCATGTCGGCGGCGCGCACCGGGTCTTGCATGACGCGTCGCAAGGCATGCACCAGTGCCGGGACATCGTCGGTTGGCACCACGTGCCCGGTCACGCCTTCGTCGACGATGGTTTTGAACGCGCCCGTGTCGCTGGCCACCACGGCGCAGCCGCAGGCCATGCCTTCGAGCGGCGTCAGGCCGAAGGGTTCGTAGCGCGGGCAAGCCACGGTGATCAACACGTTTTGGTACCACTCGCCGACGGCTGCGGGGGCCACTTCGCCCAAAAACACAATGCGGCTAGACAAACCCTGGGCCGCAATTTTTTGCACCAAGGCTTGCTTGAAGCCTTCGTGCTGCGGCTGGCACAGGCCAGCGATCACGGCGGTAAATGCGGGGAATTCAGGCAGCAGTTGCAGCATGGCGTCGACATAAATGTCGCTGCCTTTGTCGGGCCGCACACGCCCAAACACACCCACACCGTATTGGCCCGGCAACCCCGTTTTTTGCCAAACCGTGAGCTTGCTGTCTGGCGGCGAGAAGCGCTCCAAACTGATGCCGTGGTGCACGATGCGGGTGGTGTTGGGCACATAACTGCCAGCTTCGGGTGTCGTTGAAATAACGCCGTCCATCTTAGAAATCAACCAGCGCGGAAACCACGAATGCCGGTGCTTGGCCGCCGAGGTAAAGACCAAAGCAATGGGCAAGCGCAGCACGTCACGCAGCAAAATGGCGAGCATCATTTCCGGGTCACGCCGCACATGCCAAATGCGCTTGCGACCGTCTGGCAAACACGAGAAAGACACCCGCAGCGCCTGCCAAAACGTCAGCCGTGTGAAGCGTTCACCGCATTGCGCGGCGGCTAGGCCTGCGCCCGGCATGTCGGAGCCAAAGTAAGCCAGGTTCAACGCCCGCGCTTGCACCGGCAGCAATGCATTGACCGTGCCGGAGACACCGGTAAAACGCTTCTTGAGGTTGGTGACAATGACTTCAGGGTTCATGCGGCTAAGGAGTCTTGTGTATCAGTTGAAAGCGGTGCGTTAGAAAGTGTTGCCAACCGAGTGACAGTATCGCATCGGCTGCTGATGCAATGACGCGGCTGTCTCAACAGGTCTCTGGGGTTCACACATCAATCGATGTATTTACAAGTTTAAATTTAATCTTGCACATGTACATCAATTTGGCTAAAGTCTTGAACAACCCGTCACAACGCTGCGGGCCTGTTTCTTAAACCCTGTTTAATTTGATTGGAAACCCAGCATGTTCAAAAAACTTTTTGCCTTCTTCGCTGCCATGTCACTTGTTGCAGCTTTCGCCGCTGTGGATGTGAACAAAGGCTCTGCCGCTGAGTTGGACAGTATCAAGGGAATTGGCCCGGCCACCAGCGCGCTGATCATGAGCGAGCGCAAGAAAGCCGAGTTCACAAATTGGGACGATCTGATTTCCCGCGTCAAAGGCTTGGGCGCGAAAACAGCCGCCAAGCTTTCTGAAGGTGGCCTGACCGTCGGCGCTACCAGCTACAAGCCAAGCGCTGCGGCTAAAGCCGACGCCAAGGCAGCGACCACACCAGCCGCCAGCGCCGAAAAGAAGTAAGCCCCCCGGCCAGCCTTTAGGCCGTCAAGGCTGGCCGAAACCGCCGCCCCCTGGCGTGTGAATCTCGAACACGTCACCGGGCTGCATGTCGGCTTGACCAATATGGCCCAAGGTTTCGACACGGCCACCGGCCCTGCGCACCAAGTTCAAACCTGGCTCACCAGCACTGCCGCCGGCCATGCCAAAGGCACCGTGGAGCCGCCCATTCGACAAGATGCTGGCGGTCATGCGCTCCAGAAACGTCACGCGCCGAACACCGCCGTTGCCGCCCTGCCAATGGCCTGCGCCGCCAGAGCCCTGCCGGATTTCATAGCTTTCAAGCCGCACCGGGAAGCGAAACTCCAGCACTTCCGGGTCGGTCAGCCGCGAGTTGGTCATGTGGGTCTGCACCACGCTGGTGCCGTTGTAGCCAGCTACCAGCTCACCCGCCGCATTGCTTTCACCACCCGCGCCGGAACCGCCCGAAATGGTTTCGTAATACTGGTAGCGCTCATTGCCGAAGGTGAAGTTGTTCATGGTGCACTGGCTGGCCGCCATCACACCCAGCGCGCCGTACAGCGCGTTGGTGATGCAGCTGGAGGTTTCCACATTGCCCGCAACCACCGATGCCGGTGGATTCGGGTTCAACATCGAGCCCGCCGGGATGATGACGTTGAGCGGCTTCAGGCAACCCGCGTTCAGCGGAATGTCGTCATTCACCAACGTTCGAAAAACATAGAGCACGGCGGCCATGCAGACCGCTGTGGGTGCGTTGAAGTTGTTGGTCTGCTGCGGCGATGTCCCGGTGAAATCAATCTCGGCACTGCGCTCTTCGGTGTTGACGCGAATCGCCACCTGAATCTGCGCGCCGTTGTCCAGCGGCAAGATAAAGGCGCCGTCTTTCAGGCGCGTGATGACGCGGCGCACCGATTCCTCGGCGTTGTCTTGTACATGACCCATGTAAGCCAGCACCACGTCCAAGCCAAACTGCTCAACCATCTTGCGAAGCTCTTGCACACCTTTTTCGTTGGCGGCAATCTGGGCTTTCAGGTCGGCCATGTTTTGCGCCGGGTTGCGGGCCGGGTGCGGGCCGCTTTGGAGCAAGGCCAGCATCTCGGCTTCGCGCAGCACACCACGGTCAACCAGCTTGACGTTGTTGATCTGCACGCCCTCTTCTTCAATGCGCGTGGAAAAAGGCGGCATCGAGCCCGGCGAGATACCGCCTACGTCCGCATGATGACCACGCGAGCCGACGTAAAAAATCGGCGCATCGCCCGACAAATACACCGGCGTGATGACGGTGATGTCCGGCAAGTGCGTGCCGCCGTGGTAAGGGTCGTTCAGCACGAACACGTCACCCGGCTGCATCTTGCCTTGGTTTTCACGAATCACGGTTTTGATGCTTTCACCCATGGAGCCCAAATGCACCGGCATGTGCGGCGCATTGGCGATCAGGTTGCCGCCAGTGTCAAACAGCGCGCAGCTGAAGTCCAGCCGCTCTTTGATGTTGACCGAGTGCGCCGTGTTTTGCAGCTGCAAACCCATCTGCTCAGCGATGTTCATGAAGAGGTTGTTGAAGACCTCCAGCAACACCGGGTCGACTTGCGTGCCCGCGGCAAATTGCACCGCGCGTACCGTACGACGCTCCATCACCAAATGGTCCAGTGCGGTCAGCGTGGCCTCCCAGCCGGGCTCAACCACCGTGGTGGCGTTTTTCTCGGCAATGATGGCCGGGCCGGGAATAACGTCACCGGCTTGCAAGTCCTCACGCACCACCAGCGCAGCATCGTGCCACTCGCCGGCTGAATAAACGCGCACCGTTTCGCGGCGGGGTACCTCGCGCGGTGCGTGCAAGGTGTGTAACGGTTCACGGGTCGCATCGCCAGCCACCACGGCCTCGACCGACACCGCTTCCACCACCAAGCCCTTACCCTGCATGAGAAACGCAAAGCGTTGGCGGTAAGCCGCCTCAAAACTGGCCTCAATCTCCGCCAAGGTGCCAAAGGGAACAATCAAGGCGGAGTCGCTGCCGTCGTAGCGCACATGCACGCGCTGGAGCAATCGGCTGGCACCGCCGCTGGCGGCTTGACGTTGCAGCTCGGCGATTGCGTTAGCGGCCAACGCTTGCAACTGGTCGGCAATCGCGGGCATGGCGGCGGCGCAAAGTTGGACCTCCACCGCTTGCTCGCGAATCACGTTTTGGTCGGCCAGCCCCATGCCGTAAGCACTCAACACACCCGCCAGCGGATGCACCAGCACGCGCGTCATGCCCAGCGCGTCAGCCACCAAACAAGCGTGCTGGCCACCGGCACCGCCAAAGCACTGCAAGGTGTAGCGCGTCACGTCGTAACCACGGGCCACCGATATTTTTTTGATCGCGTTGGCCATCTGCTGCACCGCGATATTGATGAAGCCTTCGGCCACCACCACGGCGCTGCGGCCAGTCTGCTGGGCCAGCGCATCAAATTTTTGGTGCACGGCTTCTGCACTCAGCGCTTCATTGGCCTCTGGCCCGAACACTTTGGGAAAGTAACGCGGCTGCACTTTGCCAACCATGAGGTTGGCATCCGTCACCGCCAGCGGGCCGCCACGGCGGTAGCTGGCCGGGCCGGGGTTCGCGCCCGCGCTTTGGGGGCCCACGCGAAAACGGTCGCCGTCAAATGTCAACAAAGAACCACCACCCGCCGCCACGGTGTGAATGCTCATCATCGGTGCGCGCATGCGCACGCCGGCCACTTGGGTTTCAAACTCGCGCTCGAACTCACCCGCGTAATGCGACACATCGGTTGAGGTCCCACCCATGTCGAAGCCAATCACTTTGGCCACGCCCGCGATCTCCGCCGTGCGCGCCATGCCGACAATGCCGCCCGCCGGTCCGCTCAAAATCGCATCTTTGCCTTGGAAGGCATGTGCATCGGTCAAGCCACCCGAGGACTGCATGAAAAAGAGTTTGACGCCCGGCATTTCAGCCGCCACCTGTTCGACATAGCGCCGCAAGATCGGCGACAAATACGCGTCCACCACAGTGGTGTCACCCCGGCTGATGAACTTCATCATCGGGCTGGTTTCATGCGAGGTGCTGATCTGCGTGAAGCCAACGTCTGCGGCCAGCCGTCGAGCGGCTTTCTCATGCTCAGTGAAGCGGTAACCGTGCATGAAGACAATCGCCACGCTGCGCAGCCCCTTGTCGTATTGGGCCAGCAGTTCACCTTTCAACGCCGCTTCGTCCAGCGGCTGCAACACGTCGCCGTGCGCGCCCACGCGTTCGTCAGCCTCGACCACAGCGCTGTACAGCAGCTCGGGCAAGACGAGGTGACGGTCAAACAAGCGTGGCCGGTTTTGGTAACCGATCCGCAGCGCATCCTTGAAGCCCCGCGTTGTCACCAACAACGTCGGCTCGCCCTTGCGTTCCAGCAATGCGTTGGTCGCCACCGTGGTGCCCATCTTCACGCACGCCACCACGTCGGCGCTCACCGGCTCGCCGGGCTTGAGTCCCAGCAGATGACGAATACCGGCGACCGCCGCGTCGCGGTAATGCTCTGGATTTTCAGACAGCAACTTGTGGGTGACGAGCGAGCCATCCGGCTTTTTACCCACCACATCGGTGAATGTGCCGCCACGGTCGATCCAGAACTGCCAGCGTTTATCGGTCATGAATGAATCCTCATCTTTCAGAATTTAAAGCGATGCCGCTGACCGGGCGGCCTGGTCATACATGCCAGAGAGCACACGCAGCAAGCGCGCCAGCTCGCCAATGTTGCGATTCATAGGGTCATCGGCCTGTAGCGCGTCAATGAGACAAGACTCACGAATCTCACGGTATCGCTGCACATAGCCACGGCCAATTTCGGTCGATGCGTAAATAACTTCCTTGCCGTTTTTTCTGCCTTCGACAACTTTGAGGTTCTGCAGTTTTTTCAAAGAATAATTAATCAGATGCGTATCTTCAACGTTCATGATGAAGCAGATGTCTGTCAGCCGTTTGTCGCGGGCACGATGTGTCACATGGTGAAGCACCAAAACGTCGAGCGGCGTCAAGTCTTTCAGCCCAGCCGCACTCATACAGTGCACAACCCAGCGATGAAATGCATTGCCAGCCACGATGAGCCCGTACTCAAACTCACTCATCTCGGTGCTCTGCGGAGAGACCAGGTGCGCCGAAGAAACAATCGGCATCAGCAAGCGCTCTGCGGGAAGCGCTTGGGAACCTGCTGGTTTTTTTGCCATCACTGACTCCGACTAAAAAGAGATCGAATCAAAAAAAGTTGGCACTGTTGTTGCATGCGATTTATTGTAGGCAAACAATTAACGATTCATCAACAAAATGTTGACGTTAAGGGAAAACACCAATCGGCATTCAGTGCAAGCCGTTTAAAGTGCAATCAACTTTTTTTAAAAACCACGGAGTTCCCATGAAACTTAAGCACGCTCTGATCATCTCGGCCCTGAGCGCCGCCAGCATCACCACCGCCTTCGCACAAGCCAAGTGGGACTTGCCTGCGGCCTACCCCA
The DNA here is from genome assembly GCA_041442125.1 of Polaromonas sp. Lineage (GTDB taxonomy): Bacteria > Pseudomonadota > Gammaproteobacteria > Burkholderiales > Burkholderiaceae_C > Polaromonas. Next base: position 10,846 of record JASDRC010000022.1, read on the forward strand.
GCACCAACTTCCACAGCGAAAACTTAGTTCAATTCGCAAATGATGTCGACAAGGCCAGTGGCGGCAAACTGAAAATCACAGTCCACGCCAATGCGTCTCTGTTCAAAGCCACTGAGATCAAGCGCGCAGTTCAAGGCGGACAAGCCCAAGCGGGTGAAATACTGCTGGCCAATTTCCAAAACGAATGGCAAATTTTCGGCACCGACGGCCTGCCCTTTTTGGCCGACAGCTACGACTCGTCCATGAAGCTGTACAAGGCTCAAAAACCAGCGCTTGAAAAGAAACTCTCAGAGCAAGGTATGCAATTGCTCTACGCCGTGGCATGGCCACCGCAGGGCATTTATGCCCAGAAGCCTATCAACTCCGCCGCTGACCTCAAAGGTATCAAATGGCGCGCCTACAGCCCATCAACATCACGCATTGCGGAGCTAGTCGGGGCCCAGCCCGTGACGGTCCAGGCGGCAGAACTCTCACAAGCGCTGGCAACAGGCGTTGTCGAATCGACCATGACCTCCGGCGCCACCGGCGTTGACGCCAAGCTCTACGAGAACCTGAAGTACTACTACGATATGCAAGCTTGGTTGCCCAAAAATGCAGTCGTTGTCAACAAGGCCGCCTTTGACGCCCTTGACGCAGCCACCAAGCAAGCCCTGCAAAAAGCCGCCGCCGACGCTGAAGTGCGCGGCTGGGCAGCGAGTAAGAGCGTGAACACCAAGACTCTTGAAACCCTCAAAGCCAACGGCATGCAGATCGCGCCGCCTTCAGCACAACTCAAAGCTGATATGAAAAAAGTCGGCGACGTGATGCTCAAAGAATGGCTCGCCAAAGCGGGCCCAGAAGGCCAAGCCGTCATCGACACATACCGCAAGTAAACACGGCCAGCCATGCGCAAGCTGTTAGACGGTATTTACAACAGCGCCGCCGCTCTGGCGGCGCTTTTCATGCTGGGCCTGTTGTTGATGGTGCTGCTGTCCATCGTCAGCCGGCAATTGCACTTTTATGTGCCGGGGGTTGACGCCTACGCAGGCTACCTGATGGCGGCCAGCGGATTTTTGGCGATGGCACACACGCTCAAACGCGGCGAGCATATTCGCGTCACGCTGCTGATCAATGCACTGCGGGGCCGTTGGAAAAAAGGCATGGAGTTGTTTGCGCTGGGACTGGCCATTTTTCTGGCCTTGCTGCTGGCGTTTTACAGTTGCAAACTGGCTTGGCAGTCGCATCTTTTCAACGACATGTCCACCGGCAGTGACGCCACGCCGTTGTGGCTACCGCAGATCGCCATGGCCTACGGCGCCGTCATCTTTGCAGTCGCCTTCATCGATGAAGCGCTGTTGGAAATACTAGGTCATCGCGTGCATCGCGCCAGCGGCGAAGCCTTGCGCAATGAATAACCAAACAGAATTTTTTGCATGAACGACCTTGCCATCATGGCCTTACTGGTGATTTCGCTGTTCCTGATCTTGGGCAGTGGTGTCTGGATTGGCTTGACACTGTCGGGCGTCGCCTGGATCGCCATGGAACTGTTCACCTCACGCCCGGCGGGCGATGCGATGGCGGTGACGATCTGGGGCACAGCGTCAAGCTGGACCTTGACCGCGCTGCCGCTCTTCATCTGGATGGGCGAGATTCTTTTTCGCACGCGCTTGTCGCAAGACATGTTCAAAGGGCTTTCGCCCTGGATGCAGGCCCTGCCCGGCCGGCTGCTGCACACCAACGTGGTGGGCTGCACCATCTTTGCGGCCGTTTCTGGTTCGAGTGCAGCCACCTGCGCCACCATCGGCAAGATGACGCTGCCCGAGTTGAAACGCCGCGGCTACCCGGAGCACATGATTGTCGGCACGCTGGCGGGCGCCAGCACGCTGGGCCTGTTGATTCCGCCCTCCATCATCATGATTGTTTACGGCGTGGCCGCCGAGGTCTCGATCGCCAAACTCTTCATCGCGGGCGTCTTCCCCGGTCTGCTGCTGGCTTGCCTTTTTTCGGGCTACATCGCTTTGTGGGCGCTGCGCCACCCTGATCAAATTCCACCGGCTGATGAAAAAACGACTTTCTTGCAAAAGCTGAATGCCTCACGCGCGCTGATTCCGGTGGTCTCGCTGATCGCTGCGGTGCTTGGCTCAATCTACGCCGGCATTGCAACCGCCACTGAAGCGGCCGCCCTAGGCGTGCTCGGGGCGCTGATTATTTCAGCGCTGCAAGGCTCCATGAACTGGGCGACGTTCAAAGAAGCGCTGATGGGTGCCACACGCCTGTATTGCATGATCGCGCTGATCCTTGCCGGCGCGGCATTTCTGACGCTGTCTATGGGCTACATCGGCCTGCCCAGGCACTTGGCCGAATGGATTGCCACACTGGGCCTGAGCCAAGGCCAATTGATCTTGGCGCTGACCCTTTTCTTTGTGCTGCTGGGTTGCTTTCTCGATGGCATCTCCATGGTTGTGTTGACTATGGGCGTGCTCATGCCGACCATTCAAACGGCTGGCATCGACCCGATCTGGTTCGGCATTTTTGTGGTGCTGGTGGTTGAAATGGCGCAGATCACACCGCCAGTTGGCTTCAACTTGTTCGTCCTTCAAGGCATGACGGGCAAAGAGCTGCCATGGATTGCCAAGGTCACACTGCCCATGTTCTTGCTGATGTGTCTCGCCGTGACGCTGGTCTACGTGTTTCCAGGCATCGCCACTTGGTTGCCCACGCACATGAGCACCTGATGCTGCCGGTCCTCGCCATCAGCATTGGGGCTTGCGTTGGCGCTTTGGCGCGCTGGGGTTTGGGCCTGTGGCTGTCCCCCAGCGGCTTGCTGCCATGGGGCACGCTGGCGGCCAACCTGATTGGCGGCTACTTGATTGGCGTGGCCATTGCGCTGTTTCAGGCTATGCCGCAGCTAGACCCGATCTGGCGCCTGCTGCTCATCACCGGCTTTCTGGGTGGGCTGACGACCTTCTCGTCTTTCTCAGCCGAGGTGGTGAACTTTCTGATGGCCGAGCGCTACGGCTTGGCGCTGCTGACAGCTGGTCTGCACGTGGTCGGTTCGCTGGGCATGACGGTGCTGGGCATGAAGAGTCTGGGCCTGTTGCTGGCAGCTCGGGCTCACTGAAAACGCGTTACCTTTTGATGCCGCAGACCAGTTCGCCCGGGTCGTTGTGCAACACCGCACGTTCATTTTTGGCTTGCGCCACTTCCATGTCACGCGGCAGCACCACGCCATTTTTCACGGCGAGGACTTCGGCCATCACGCTGACGGCGATCTCGGACGGGGTTTTGCTGCCGATGTAAATACCGATCGGGCCGCGCAAGCGTTCTAGCTTGGCTTCACTCAGATCGAAGTGTTCGGCCATGCGCTGGTGCCGGGCGTCGTTGTTGCGCCGCGAACCAATCGCACCGATGTAAAACGCCTCGGTTTCCAGCGCTTCGAGCAGCGCCAAGTCGTCTAGCTTGGGGTCGTGTGTGAGCGCAATCACGCAGCTGCGGCGGTCTGGTTTAAAAGCGGTGACGACGTCGTCCGGCATCTCGCTCAACACTTTGGCGCCGGGCACCGACCACGCGCTGCGGTATTCCTCACGCGGGTCGCAGACGGTCACGGCAAAGCCACTGAACAGCGCCATGGTGGCGAGGTATTCGGTGAGTTGCCCAGCACCAATCAACAGCATGCGGTATTCGGGACCAAAGGTGTTGACGAGCTCGCTGGCCGTCACGCTGAGTTCGGCCGGCGCGGTGCTGGCTGTCAAGGTGACGCTGCCATCCGTCAAACTGACTTGCCGCTGCATCAATTGACCGGCTTCAAGCGAGGTCACCAAGCTGACCAAGTCGGCGGCATTCGGGTCAAACTCAAGCAGCAGTTCCAACGTGCCGCCGCAGGGCAAACCAAAGCGGTGGGCTTCGTCTGCACTGACACCGTATTTGATAAAAGCCGGTGGGCCGGAAGGGATGGTTTTGGCTTCTGAAGCCGCGTAAGCCTGCGTGTACTGGTAGATCAAGTCGTCTTCAATGCAACCGCCCGACACCGAGCCCACCACCGAGCCGTCTTCGCAGAGCGCCATGATTGAGCCGACCGGTCGCGGTGACGAGCCCCAGGTGCGGACCACCGTGGCGAGCAAGGCACGCTTGCCAGACAAACGCCAATCGCGCAGGGTGCGCAGCACCATCACATCTAAATTTTCCATGCCGAGGCTCTCTTACCTTTTTAACTTTTCAGTTGGCCAACCAGTACGACACGGCCAGAATGACGGACGCGCCCAGCATCCAGATCCACCTCGGGACACCGGCAATGGCGGTGCTGTCAACCGGCGCGGCTTTGGCGGTAGATGTTGCAAGCGCTGGGGCGGCGTCTTCAACCGACGCGCCAGCTGCAGCGTCACGCGCGGCATAGGCTTCAGGGTGTTGCTTTTGCATTTCCAAGTCAAAGCGCTTGAAGAAGTCTTCGGCCATGGATTTGGCCGCGCCGTCAACCAACCGCTGGCCAAGTTGCGCAATCTTGCCGCCGACCGAGGCTTGCACGGTGTAGGCCAACTCGCAGCCGGTGTCATTGGGCGTCAACACCACGGCCGCGCTGCCTTTGCCAAAACCGGCCGGGCCACCCTGGCCTTCGAACGACAGCTTGTAGCTGGCCGGCGGGTTGATGTCGGTGAGCTGAATAGTGCCTTTGAACTTGGCCGACACCGGGCCGATTTTCAGGGCCATGCCGATGGCGTATTGGTTCTCGCCGCTGGCCTCAACCTTGTCGCAGCCGGGAATGCAGGCTTTGAGAACGGCAGGGTCGTTGAGTGCGTCCCAAGCTTGTTGCTGGGTCACGGCGAGTTGCCGGCTGGCTTGCATGTCCATGGGATTTCCTTCTTTGTTCTTGGTTGGGCTGACTGTCTGCCCATTGTCCGTGCAGTTCCAAGACCGTACGGGTCATCGGTTTCTCATCAACGCGGCCAAGCTGGCCGCCAGTTCTTCCAGCCGGCTCAGGTTGTGCACGGCGAGCATGCCGTCCGCGTGGCGGTGCAACACCGACGCACCGCGTGCCAGCGGCGCATAGCCGTCAAAGCGCAACAAGGGATTGAGCCACAGCAGACACCGGCTGCGGCGACGCAGCCAGGCCAATTCACTGTCGAGCTCAGCCGGCTCGCCGGTATCGAGCCCGTCGGTGATGATCAGCACCACCGTGCGCCTGCCAACCAAGCGGCGCGCATGCTGCAGGCGCAAACTGGCCAGCGACACGCCGAGTTGCGTGCCGCCTGCAAAGTCTTCAATGGCAGTGCCGGCACGCGCCAGCATCAGGTCGGTGTCAGCCACTTCAAAGCAGGGGCTCAGGTCGGTCAGGCCGATGCCAAAGGCGAACACATCGCGCTGCGGATGACGCCGCGTGGCCGCATGCAAAAAAGCCAGCAGCAGCCGCGCATAACGCTCCATCGAGCCCGACACATCGACCAAAATCAACAAAGGCAAAGCCTGCTGACGCCGCTGGAGCCGCGGCAAAACCATCAGCTCGCCGCCAGTGCGCGCTGCCTGGTGCATGACGCCCGGCCAATGCATGCGCGCACCCTTGAAGGCGGGCCGACTGCGGCGCGAAGCAAACTCAGGCAAGGGCAATTGGATGTCGCGGGCCAGCCGCTCGACCAGCCGGTATTCGGTGGCCGACAGCGAGTTGAAGTCGGCGTGCTGCAAGCGCTGAATGTCGCTGGCCGTCATGGCCGCGTCAAACTCGACTTTTTGGTCTTCGGTGTTGGGTTTGGCCTGCTGACCAAAGCGTTGCTGGGGCGCCAGCGCCTCGCGCACACGCGGCCGGCGCTGGCTCGGCTCGGCTTTCCCTTCGGCGCTGGGCAGCAGCTGCGCCAACAGCTTGTTGGCCAGTTTGGGATCTTGAAAGTAAACCTCAAACAACTCCCGAAAAACCAAGCGGTCTTGCTCGCGGCTGACCATGACGGCTTCAAAGGCGGCGCTCAGATCGGCTTTTTCGCCGATGCCCACCGCCAGTGCAGCTTCTTTGGCCAGCACGATGCGGCTGCTGTCGACCTTGACGCCAGCACGCCGCAAGGCCCGGCCAAAACCGGCGATGTTGTCGGCCAGCTTGCCGCTGCGCGCGTCACCTAGCAGCATGGCGTCATTCCGATGCTTGAGCCTCAGCAGGCTTGAGCAATTCCACGGCCAGCTCGTGCGTCAAGGCTGCCACATCTTCGCGCTGCTTGAACAAGATGCCGGCCGTGTCGGCGACCACTTCGGGGTCGACCACCAGCGTGTCCAACGCCACCAGCGCTTTGGCCCACTCGACGCTTTCGGCGATGCCGGGGGCGCGCTGAAAAGCATTGCCAAACGGCGAGTTCCGCAGCCGGTCAACAAACTGCGCCACTTGCGCCGTCAACGCTGCGCTGGCCTCGGGCACTTGCGCCCGCACAATCGCCAGCTCGCGGTCACGGTCTGGGTAGTCCAGCCAGTGATACAGGCAACGGCGCTTCACCGCGTCGTTGAGTTCACGCGTGCGGTTGCTGGTGAGAATCGTCACCGGCGTGATTTCGGCGCGGATGGTGCCCAGCTCTGGAATGCTGACTTGGTATTCACCCAGGTATTCGAGCAAGAAAGCTTCAAAAGGCTCGTCGGCGCGGTCGACTTCGTCGATCAACAACACCGCACCGGGCGCCGGCGTTTGCAAGGCCTGCAACAACGGCCGACGAATCAGGTAGCGGTCTTGGTAGACCTCGCGCTCGACGTCGCTCGCCTCGCCGCGTCCTTCAGAGGCGCGCATGTGCAGCAACTGGGCGGCGTAGTTCCATTCGTAAAGCGCCTCGCGCTGCTCCAGCCCGTCGTAGCATTGCAAGCGAATCAGCTCACGCTGAAGCGCTATCGACAAAGCCTTGGCCAACTCGGTTTTGCCAACGCCGGGCTCGCCCTCTAGCAGCAGCGGACGCTGCAAACGCAGCGCTAAAAAAACCGCCGTGGCCAAGCGCCGATCGGCAAAGTAACCGGCTGCTTGCAGAGCTTGCGTCAGCGCGTCAATGCTGGGGAACAGAGTTTTCAATCGTGTATTCAAGCCAGTGCTTTGGTCACGCCGCGCTGGGTTTGCACGCTGATGAGGTTGGCGCGGTAAGCCGCTGAAGCATGAATGTCGCTGTTCAAATCAGTCGCATCGATCTTGACCGCAGCAGCGGCCGCAGGTGTGAAGCTTGTCGACAAGGCGGCTTCTAAGCCGCTGTGGCGAAAAACACCGTTGGCCGCACCGGTGACGGCCACGCGCACACCGTCGTCAAACTGCGCCACAAAGACGCCGACCATGGCAAAGCGCGAGGCCGGTTGTTTGAACTTCATGTAAGCCGCGCGCTTAGCAATCGGGAAACTGATGGCGGTGATCAGCTCGCCTTCGTCCAGCGCGGTGGCGAACATGCCCAGAAAAAAATCAGCCGCAGCGATTTGGCGGCTGCTGGTATGAATGGTCGCGCCCAAGGCCAGCACGGCGCTGGGGTAGCAAGCCGCAGGGTCGTTGTTGGCGACCGAGCCACCCAGCGTGCCCATGGCCCGCACTTGACGGTCGCCAATGTTGGCGGCCAAATCAGCCAGCGCTGGCAGCGCCGCTTTGAGCTCGGCGTGGTTGGCCACGTCAAGGTGGCGCGTCATGGCACCGATGACGAAAGCATTGCCTTCGCGACGAATGCCGGTGAGCTCTTGGATGCCGCTCAAGTCAGCGACTTGCTCGGGGCTTGACAGGCGCAGCTTCATCGAGGCGAGCATGGTCTGGCCGCCGGCCAAAGGCTTGGCGCCTGCAGCAGCGAGGCGGGTGGCGTCAGCCAAGGTGCTGGGTCGCTCTAGCGTGAATGCGTACATGTGGTTTCCTTGAAAATTCTGAACAGATTCGATTATTTTTGAGCCGCTTGAATGGCCGACCAGACGCGAGCAGATGACGCTGGCATGTCGAAATCGGTCACACCCAGCGGCCGCAGGGCGTCCAGCACCGCATTGATGACCGCGGGCGGCGAACCGATGGCCCCGGCCTCGCCGCAACCTTTGGCACCCAAAGGATTGTGGCTGCAAGGCGTGCACAGCGTGTCGAGCTTGAAATTCGGCATGTCGTCGGCGCGCGGCATCGCGTAGTCCATCATGGAGCCAGTCAGCAGCTGGCCGGTTTCTTCGTCGTAGACGCAGTTTTCCATCAGCGCCTGGCCAATTCCCTGCACCAGCCCGCCGTGCACCTGGCCTTCGACAATCATCGGGTTGATGATATTGCCGAAGTCATCGACGGCGGTGAAGCTGTCGACCCTGACGGTGCCGGTTTGCGGGTCAATCTCGACCTCGCAAATGTAGGTGCCGGCCGGAAAGGTGAAGTTGGTCGGGTCGTAAAAAGCGGTTTCGTTCAGGCCAGGCTCGAGTTTGTCCAGCGGGTAGTTGTGCGGCACGTAAGCCGTCAACGCCACTTGGCCAAAGCTGACTTTTTTGTCAGTGCCTTTGATGGTGAATTCGCCGTTGGCAAACTCGACGTCGGCGTCGCTGGCCTCCATCAGGTGCGCGGCAATTTTCTTGGCCTTGGTCTCGATTTTGTCGAGCGCCTTCATGATGGCTGTGCCGCCCACCGACATCGAGCGTGAGCCGTAGGTGCCCATGCCAAATGGCACGCGGCCGGTGTCACCGTGAACAACGTCGACCGCATCCACCGAGATACCGAGACGCGCCGCCACCACTTGCGCAAAGGTGGTTTCGTGGCCTTGGCCGTGGCTGTGCGAGCCGGTGAAGACCGTCACGCTGCCGGTCGGGTGCACGCGCACCTCGCCGCATTCAAACAAGCCGGCACGGGCGCCGAGTGCTCCGGCGACGTTGCTGGGGGCCAGGCCGCAGGCTTCGATGTAGCAGGAGTAACCGATGCCGCGCAACAAGCCTTTGGCGGCAGAGGCTGTTTTGCGTTGCTCGAAGGTGTTGACTTCCGCCAGTTCGTTGCCGCGCTTGAGCAAGGCATGAAAGTCGCCGACGTCGTATTGCAGCGCCACCGGTGTTTGGTAAGGAAACTCGGTGATGAAGTTGCGGCGGCGGATTTCGTCTTGCGCCAGCCCCATGTCCCAGCCGCAACGCGACACCAGCCGCTCGAGCAAATAAGTGGCCTCCGGGCGACCGGCTCCACGGTAAGCGTCGACCGGGGCGGTGTTGGTGAACCAGGCGTCGACCTCGACATAGACCTGCGGCGTGCGGTACTGACCGGCCAATAAGGTGGCGTAAAGAATGGTCGGGATGGCCGGCGCGAAAGTCGACAGGTAAGCGCCCATGTTGGCGTCGGTGTGGACCCGCATGGCCAAGAACTTGCCGTCTTTGTCCATCGCCATTTCAGCGTGGCTCGAATGGTCGCGACCGTGCGCGTCGCTCAAAAAAGCTTCGCTGCGGTCGGCCGTCCACTTGATCGGTCGGTTCAATTTTTTCGAGGCCCAGGTCAGGCAGACGTCTTCGGCGTAGAGGTAAATTTTCGAGCCAAAACCACCGCCGACGTCAGGCGCGATCACACGCACTTTGTGCTCGGGCAGGCCCATCACAAAAGCGGTCAGCAAGAGCCGCTCAACGTGCGGGTTTTGGTTCGACACGTACAAGGTGTAGTCGTCGGTGGCGCGGCTGTAGTGGCCAATCGCGGCGCGCGGTTCCATGGCGTTCGGAATCAAGCGGTTGTTGGTCAAATCGAGCTTGGTGACGTGGGCGGCGTTGGCAAACGCAGCATCCACTTGGGCCTTGTCGCCAATCGCCCATTTGTAGCAATGGTTGTCGGGGGCCGCGTCGTGCAGCGCTGCGGCCTTGGCGGCGGCGGTGACGTTGACCACCGCGCTCAACACCTCGTAGTCGACCTCGACCAACTCGGCGGCGTTCTTCGCTTGCTCTAACGTCTCCGCGACCACCATCGCCACGTGGTCACCGACGTAGCGCACTTTGTCCAGCGCCAAAATAGGATGCGGCGGCTCTTTCATGGGCGAGCCGTCGGTGCTGGTGATCAGCCAGCCGCAGGGCAATCCGTTGATCTTGGCATCCGCCACGTCTCGACCAACCAACACATCGATCACACCCGGCGCGGCCTTGGCAGCCAGAATGTCAACGCTTTTGATGCGCGCATGGGCATGCGGCGAACGCACAAACACCGCGTAGGTCTGGTTGACGATGTTGATGTCGTCGGTGTACTGGCCGCCACCGGTCAAAAACCGGTAGTCCTCTTTGCGGCGAACAGAAGCGCCGATGTTGGGCAGGTTAACGAAGTCGGATGCACCCATGTCATTACTCCAGAAAAAATATCAAACGCGAATGAAGATTTTTGCAATCAATCAGCGAATCGATTGATTCCGCTCTGCGTGTCTGCAGGCTTATGCTGCGGCCATGGCGACAGCGCCTTGCTGCACCGCTTTGACGATGTTTTGGTAACCCGTGCAGCGGCAGATATTGCCCTCCAGCAGCTCGCGGATTTCGGCTTCGCTGGCTTTCGGGTGGTGCTGGCACAAGTCGACCGCACTCATGACCATGCCGGTGGTGCAGAAGCCGCATTGCAAGCCGTGGCACTCTTTGAAAGCGGCCTGCATCGGGTGCATGGTGCCGTCGGCTTCGGCCAAACCTTCGATGGTGGTGATCTCAGCGCCAGCCGCCTGCGCCGCCAGCATGTTGCAAGACTTCACCGCCCGGCCGTTCATGATGACGGTGCAAGCGCCGCATTGGGCGGTGTCGCAGCCAACATGGGTGCCGGTGAGCAACAGCTGCTCGCGCAGCACCTGCACTAACAGGGTGTTGGGCGGTGTGTCGATGTTTTTCGACTTGCCGTTGACAGTGAGTTGAATTTGCATGGGCTGATCTCCTTGTGCCGGTTGTGTGTAGGTTGGTAGTGACTGTAGCCGGATAGCGATTTGTCTTTTCTGATTTTTCTTATCTCATTGTTGAATTGACGACCTGAGGCGGGCCTAGGGGAAACCCCCGAAACCACCGTCAACGCGCTGAAATTCTCAAAATGAAACAGTTCAGCGCGGCCTGTGAACGCGTCTTGCTAGCGCAGGTGATGAACTTCGCCGCGCCCGTAGACCTTGATCGGCAGCCCCTCCTGGCGCGCCTTCAGTTGCAAGGCCAGGAACTCGGAGTAATGGCGTGATTGGTGCAGGTTGCCGCCGTGAAACCACAGCTGTGGCTGCGCAGTCGGCTTCCACATGTTGCGCAGCTCACCCTCCCACGGCCCCGGGTCTTTCGTCGTGTTGGAACCCAGGCCCCAGCACTTGCCCACGGCGTCAGCCACCGCTGGCGACACCAGTTTGGCGACCCAGCCATTCATCGAACCGTAGCCGGTGGCGTAGACGAGCAGGTCGGCCGGCAGTTCTGTGCCGTCGGTCAGGGTCACCGACGTCGGGTTGATGCGCTCAATGCTGACGCCGCTCTTGAGCTGGATGCTGCCGTCGGCCACCAAGCCGGACGCACCGACATCAATGTAATAGCCCGACCCGCGCCGCAGGTACTTCATGAACAGGCCCGAGCCGTCGTCGCCAAAGTCAAGCATGAAGCCGGCTTTTTTGAGGCCTGCATAGAAGTCGGCGTCGCGCTGGGCCATGGCTTCGTAGACCGGAATCTGAAAGCCGTGCATGATCTTGTAGGGCACCGAAGCGAAGGTCAGATCGGCTTTGTTGGTGGTCATGCCGGCCTTCACGGCCGCATCGGAATACAGGCCACCGAGCGCCAAGTCCATCAGTGAATCAGAGCGTGCGATGTGGGTTGACGAACGCTGAACCATCGTCACGTCGGCGCCGTGCTCCCACAAGTCGGCGCAGATGTCGTGGGCTGAGTTGTTGGCGCCCAGCACCACGCACTTCTTGCCCCGGTAGGCCTCACCGCCGGGGTGCTGGCTGGAGTGGTGCTGCGCCCCCAGAAAGGTTTCGGCGCCCGGCAGCTTGGGCAGGCTCGGAAAACCTGAGACGCCAAGTGCAAAGACCAGCTGCTTCGGGCGCAGCACGATCGTCTCGCCTTCGCGCTCGACGGTCACTTCCCAGGCCTGCTTTTGCGGATCGAAGCGCGCACCCAAGCACTCGGTCGAGGCCCAGTAGTTCAGCTCCATCACCTTCGTGTACATCTCCAGCCAGTCGCCCATCTTGTCCTTCGGCGTGAAGACCGGCCAGTCGTCTGGAAACGGCAAGTAAGGCATGTGGTCGTACCAGACCGGGTCGTGCAGACACAGCGACTTGTAGCGCTTGCGCCAGGAGTCGCCGGCCTTGGCGTTGCGCTCGATGATGATCGTGGGCACGCCCAGCCGCTTCAGGCGTGCGCCCAGCCCGATGCCACCCTGCCCGCCGCCGACGATAACGACATAGGGTTGCTCGCTGTGGCCCAGCGCTGCTTCTTGCTGCGTTTTGCGCTCCAGCCAGTTTTGTCGACCCGGCGCGGCGCCGTGCTCGGCGCCTTTGATTCGCTGCGCGCCGGTCTTTTCCTCGAAGCCTTTCAGCTCGGTCATGGTGGTCAGCAGCGTCCAGCACAGCCCGTCTTTGAGCCGGATGTGGCCGCGGCCGCGCGCCACGCCGGTCTCGAAGGTGAACCAGGCGTCAGCCACGCCATCGGCCTCGGTGGCCTCACCTTCAAGCTGCCAGCCGCGAGGTTGGGTCTCTGCCAGCACCGCCGTGAGCATCGCTTCGATTTGGTCCCGGCCTTCGAGCGTTTTGATGTTCCAGGTGAAAGCGACCAGATCGCGCCAGTAGCTGTCTGGTGCAAACAATGCCACGGCTTGCGCCATGTCTGGCTGCTGCAGCGCGGCAGCAAAGCGTTCGAACCAAGCGCCCACCCGCTGCGACGATGGGGTCATCGGACTGTCTGTCATGGCATCTCCTGTTGGCTGTAGTTGAGCGACCGCTCCAACAGAATCATTGATGAATTGAAGCCGAAGCACAAGACTGGGGTAAACCCCCGAGGCCTGCCAAAGCAGGGACGCGCCAGGTCTGCTAACCTGCCATTTAATTTTGGCATTGAGGGTAACTGAGCCATGCTGACCCCGCTTTCAACCGCTCCCGAACACCGTCTGCAGCAAATCGCGCAGGCCCGCCAAGCCGTGCTGTTGGAGGGCAAAAGCCTGCACGGCACGTTCACCAATGCCTGGGTTGAACGCTCTTGGCAACGCTGTCTCGCCCGCGGCCAAAAACCAGAGCAAAGCATCAGCTTTGAAGCCCTGTCGCCGCAAGCTTTGCGCCGCACCGAAGAAGCCAATCACCTGCTGGTGCGGGTTGCTCGTCCGGTGCTGGAAGAACTCGGGGCGGCGATTGCCGACACCCGCTACTTTGCCATCTTGACCAATGCCCAAGGCGTGGTGGTGGACGTCAACGGCCCGATTGACCGGCGGGACCGGCGGGTCGACCTGATCACGCGCATCGGCGTCGACCTGTCCGAAGCCAGCGTTGGCACCACCGCCATTGGCGCCGCGCTGACGGAGCTGCAACCGGTCTGGCTGCACCGCGGCGAGCATTTTTTCAATGCCACTTCCGCCTACAGCTGCGCCGGTGCACCGTTGTTCGGGCCAGACGGCCGCTGCGCCGGCATGCTCGACCTGACCGGCGTCGACGCGGTCGAGCGGCCCGAGCTCAAGCACCTGGTCGTGCAGTCAGCCCGCAGCATTGAAAACGCCCTGACCCAAAGCAGTCCGCATGATTTGTTGATCCGGCTGAACTGGTCCAGCCGCAGCTTGGGCGAAGACACGGACGGGCTGGTTTGCCTGGACCCAGACGGCTGGCTCACCGGCGCCAATCCGGCGGCGCGGCAGATGGTGCCGGCACTGCAGGCCGGCGGCACACTGGCCCTGCATGGCAGCGAGCTGTTTGCCATGCCCTGCGAAATGCTTTTTGATGCCGCCAAGCACGCCAGCCCGGCTTATCCGCAAGCCATCGACGTGCCCTTGTGGTCCGGTCTACGCTTGCATGCGCTGGCGCAGCTGCGGGGCCGCTCCGCCGTGTCACAGCGGTTCAACGGCAGGGCGGCGACAGCAACCGAGCTGCCACTCAAGGACCTCGAGACGGTGTTGATTCGCCAAGCCGTCAGCGACGCCAAAGGCAATGTGATGCAGGCCGCCAGAACGCTGGGTATCAGCCGCGCCACGGTCTACCGCCGGCTTGGCAGCAAGCCCAAATAATCAGATCAGTGTTTGTGGTCGTGCTTTTCGGCAGCGCCTGCTGCGGCAAGCGCTGGCGCCGTTGCACGGACCGGCAGCGTCAGCGCCAGCTGGCTTTCGACCCCTTTGCCGTCCCGAAAAATCAGCGTCAACGGCAGCGTGCTGCCCACCGCCAAGGGCTTTTTCAAGTCCATCAGCATCAGGTGAAAGCTGCCGGCTTTGAGCTGCACGGTCTTGCCGGCGGGCAGGTCCAAGGCTGGAACGGCACGCATTGTCATGACGTCACCGTCCATTTTCATTTCATGCACTTCAGCCACGCCGGCAACCGGTGTCGAGATGCCAACCAAACGCGTGCCTTGGGCCGCTGTGAGGTTCATGAAAGCGCCGGTGCCGCGCTGGCCTTGGACGGTGGCGCGCGCCCAGGCACCTTCGACGTTGACGGCGGCGGGCTGGGCCGATGCGACACTGGCCGTCAGCACAAGCGCAGACAAAACCAAACGGCGAGCGTGGGAAAAAGAAGTCAGCATCGACATAAACACCTTCCAAAAATAACGATTCGGGCCTGCCAATAGGCTGCCCAACAAAGACGACGAAGTGGTCAAGGCCTGAGCCAAAAATTATAAGCAACCCGAGCCCTTGGACAGGCTAAGGTGCCGCGTTCGGGAAGAACAGCTGTTGGCCGTTGATTTTGTAGCTCGCGATGACGGCTTGACCGGCTGCCGAGGTGACCCAGTCGACGAACTTTTGGGCTTCAGCGACTTTGGTTGTGGGGTGCTTGGCCGGGTTGACCACCATCACGCCATATTGGTTGAACAAGCTGACGTCGCCCTCCACCAACACGGCTATGCTGGCGCGGTTTTTGAAAGACAACCAGGTGGCGCGGTCAGCCAACACATAAGCGTCAACACTGGCGGCCATGTTCAGCGCTGGACCCATGCCGCAACCACAAGCTTTGTAGCCAGAAAAAGCCGGCGCGTCGACACCCGCCTGCTTCCAGTAGCGCAGTTCAGCCGCATGGGTGCCGCTCTTGTCGCCACGAGAAATGAAAGCACCATTGGCCGCTTGGAGTTTTTTCAGGCCTTGCACAATGTCTTTGCCTTTGACGCCGGCCGGATCAGTGGCTGGGCCAACCAACACAAAGTCGTTGTACATGACGGGTTCGCGCTTCAGCACATAGCCTTCAGCGACGATTTTTTCTTCTGCCACTTGGTCGTGGACGAACAGCACGTCGGCGTCACCGCGTCGGCCCATGTCGATGGCTTGGCCGGTCCCCAGCGCAACCACCTTGACGTCAATGCCGGTGGCTTTTTTGAACGCTGGCAGCAAGTGGGTAAAGAGACCCGACTGCTCGGTGGAGGTGGTCGACGCCATGACGATGGATGCGCTTTGCGCCATCGCCGCACAACCGCCCCAAGCAAAACCTGCGAGCAGCACGACTTTGGACAGCTGTTGGGTCAAACCCAAGAAGTTTATTTTTTTCATTCTCATCCTAATTCTCCTTTTAAAAATTGGGCCGCCGCCGGCGACAGCGGCCCTCCAAAAAATGAGTCCACCGGCGCGTCTGCCAGCATCTGGCCATGCTCAAGGTAAATCACCCGGCTCGCCAGACGCTTCACTTGGCCCAGGTTGTGGCTGCTGAAAATCAAAGTCATGCCCGACTCTGCAAACTCAGCCATCAGGGACTCGACCTCGCGCTTGGCAGCCGGGTCCAGGCTGGCGGTGGGCTCGTCTAGCAGCAGCACTTGCGGCTTCAAAGCCCAGGCCCGCGCCAAGGCCAGCCGTTGCTGTTGACCGCCCGACAAGCTTTTGCCGGAGCGCTGAGCCAGCGCAGCCAAGCCGACACGTTCGAGTGCCGCAAGCGCCTGCTCACGCGCAGAGCCCCAACGCATGCCGGCCAGCCACAAACCGATGGCGACATTGTTTTGCACGCTGGTGCGCAACATGTAGGGCCGCTGAAACAGCATCGCCTGGGGCGCTGGCACCGGCCGCAGCATCTGCCCGCTGGAGGCCGGCAGCAAGCCGTGCAGGTGCCGCAGCAAGGTGCTTTTTCCGCTGCCGTTGGCACCGACCAAGGCCAAGCGTTCGCCGCGGCCAATCGTCAACGTGCAATCGACCAATGCGTTGACGCGGCCAAACTGCACGCCAACCGCGTTCAACTTGAACAAGACGTCTGTTGCCAAGGGCAAAGAATGAGCGTTCGACATCAGCGCTGCGCCGCCGTGGCGATGAGCGCATCGGTCGGCCAAGCACCGTGCGTTTCTCGGGCTTCGCGCCAGTGGCGAATCAGGGCGATCAAGGCGTTCAGCAGCAGCACCACCAGCAGCAGCAGCACGCCCAAGGCCAGCGCCAGCGGCAGGTCCCCTTTGCTGGTTTCGAGCGCAATGGCGGTGGTCATGACCCGCGTGAATCCATCGATATTGCCGCCCACCACCATCACCGCACCAACCTCTGAAATAGCCCGGCCGAAGGCGGCAATCACCACGGTCAACAAGGCATAACGCTCATCCCACAGCAGGATCAAGCCGCGCCAGCCGATGCCGGCGCCGAGGGACTGCAATTGCTCGCCGTGCAGCGCGTCGGCGTCTTCAATGTGTTGCCGCACCAGCGCCGTGACGATCGGCAGCACCAGTACCGACTGCGCCAACACCATCGCCTGAAACGAAAACAGCCAACCCAAAAACCCCAGCGGCCCTGAACGTGACAGCAGCAGATAAATCACCAGACCGACCACCACCGACGGCAGCGCCAAAGCGGTGTTGAGAAGCGCCAGCACCACGCCACGTCCGGCAAAACGCGCCACGCCCAGCCACGCGCCTAGCAGCAGGCCCACGCTGCAAGCCAGCACGCAGGCCAAAGCGCTCACAGCCAATGAGCGCAGCACGATGCTGGCGAGCAAAGGGTCGAGGGAGGTGATGAGGGAAAACGCCGTGACGACGCTGTCTTGAAATGTGTTCATGCGTTAAAGCGCCTTCAAAGGACTGCGCACTGTAGCCTAGTTGATGAGCCTCTTGAGCGCATTGGTAGTGACGAGCTATGAACGGATTTACATAGCCTTTTGCCTGCCTAAAAAGCAGCCACTGCGCTCCTTGATAATCGCTGCAGCCACCATGCACAAAGTCCAACTCTCCTACCAACTGTCTGCCGAACGCAGCCCTGACGCGCTGATCCGCCACCCCCTGCTGGATTTGCTGCACGCCGTCCGCGAACAAGGTTCGATTTCAGCCGCAGCGCGCCGCCAAGGCCTGTCTTACCGCCACGTCTGGGGCGCACTGAAAGACGCCGAGCAGACGCTGGGCCGCGAGCTGATCATCTGGGAAAAAGGCCAGCGCGCCCAGCTCACTGACTTCGGCGAAAAGCTGCTGTGGGCCGAGCGTCAAGCACAAGCCCGGCTGGCACCGCAAATCGAAGCCCTGCGCGGCGACATCGAGCGCGCCTATGCCATGGCTTTTGACGACAGCGCCCACGTGCTGGTGCTGTACGCCAGCCACGATGCCGCGCTGGCTGCCCTGCGCCAGCAGACATCGGCTCAGGGCTTGCATCTGGACATCCGCTTCATGGGCAGCGTCGACGCCATTGCGGCACTCAATGCCGGGCGTTGCCTGATGGCCGGCTTTCACACCTTGGAGCGACCCGGCGTCGACTCGTTGGCCGCACAAGCCTACCGCCGCCAGCTCAAGCCCGGCCTGCACAAACTGATTGGCTTTGCCCACCGCGTGCAAGGCCTGATGGTCGCCAAATACAATCCGCAAGGCATCACGGGGCTGAAAGACCTCGGCCGACCCGCACTGCGCTACATCAACCGCGCCAGCGGCAGCGGCACCCGGGTGCTGTTGGACGAGTTGCTGGCCGACAGTGGCACAGATCCCAGCACGGTCAACGGCTACAGCACGCAGGAACCGTCGCACGCGGCGGTGGCGCAAGCCGTGGCCAGCGGTTCAGCCGACATGGGCTTGGGCATAGAGGCTGCGGCCCTTGAAAAAGGACTCGACTTCATTCCCTTGGTGCGCGAGCGCTACCACTTGGTGTGTTTGAAGTCAGCGCTGGCGCAAGCCCCGGTGCAAGCTTTGCTGCAGGTCTTGCAAAGCCCGGCCTGGCAAAGCGCCGCGGCGCAGCTGCCCGGCTACAGCGTGGCGGACGCACAAAGCGGCCAGGTGTTGTCCATGCGCGCCCTGCTGCCGTGGTGGCGCTACCGTACCGACAAACCGTCAGCGGATCACAGCGAGCAAGAGCGAAAACCGCAAAACACGTCGTCGCGTTCAGGCTCGTAAAAATTACGGTATTTCGGCGACTTCATGCGCGCCCGGGTGGCAAACGAGCCACCGCGTACCACCTTGTGGCTGCCAAACCAAGGCTGTGAATAGTCCGCATACGGGCCGGGTACAAAACCGGGGTAGGGTTTGAACGTGCTGCCGGTCCACTCCCAGACATCACCCCAGTTAAAACCCCGGCGGCCCGCTGTGTGTGCAGCGATTTCCCACTCGACTTCAAACGGCAAGCGGCGACCAGCCCAGCGGCACCAAGCGTCGGCCTCCCACCAACTCATGTGCATGGCCGGCTGCTGGCCCAACATGCGCAGCGGCTGACCGAAACGGTTCTGCATCACTGCGCCGCTGGCCACACCAATTTGCTCGACATAGCGCGGGCCGCGCCGGCCTTCACTTTGGCTGATGGCTTGCAACCAACGCCAGCCAGCCTCGCTCCACAGCTCTTGGCGGTCATAGCCGCCGTCGCCGACAAACTCGACAAACTGAGCCCAGCTCACCGGCTGCGCGTCAATCTCAAAATCAGGCACGCGCACCTCATGCACGCCGACCTCGTTGTCGAACACAAAACCTGCGCCGTCTGCCGGACTGCCCAAAGGCCAGTGGCAAGCCGGCACCAGCAACGGTTCGCCCAGCGTCATGGGCTTGGGCGAGAAGGCTTGCAGCAAGGGCCGGTCTAAGGTCAAGCCCAAGGTTTGCGCTGCCATGACCACCGCCTCGGCGTGCATGTCTTCGTGCAACAAGCAGAGGCGGTAAAAGTACAGGGCGTCGTCGGTTGCGTCAGCGCGCTCCAGCAAATCCAGCGTGTTCTCCAGCGTGCTCAGCAGGTAGGCGCGGCAGGCATTGACGCCGGGGAGATCGAGCGACCAACGCGTGTCATGCGGCACCAGTGATGAATCCCACCAGCGGTCGGCTCTCGACTCTATCGACGGCAGACGCGGCCCCACAGGATCGCAACGGGCGCCTTGGCTGCGCTGCAAGTTACGACCAATCCAGTGCTCCTGAAACCAGCCCAAATGGCCCAGTTCCCACAACGGCGGGTTCAGCGTCGGCAACATCGGTACGGCAAAATCAGACGCTTCCAAGGCGCTTTGAAATTGCGTGAACAGATGCAGCGTGTGGTTGCGCGCATCCATCAGGGCGAGTGACAGCACGTCTTGGCCGGCTCGTCGAATCAGCGGCGAGTCGATCAAGCCGGGGCTGTCGTGGCGCGAAGCCGGCACGGGAGAGGCGTTGGAATCAAATGCCAAAACAAAGGTCCTGAAGAAGTCCGCGAAGCAGCAGATGGGCACAGCTCAACGGCGCAGGTTAAGAGTCGATCGGAGGGTGATGTTCGCACCCTTTGGGCGTCGACATCGAACCGATTGGATAATTTTCAGCCTGAGCCAGCCAAAAGCTCGGCCGCAAAGGGCCGTTATCTATAAAATCACATCTCCCACGACAATTCAGATGATTTGTGCAGGGCTCTTTTATCTGGAGAAAAAATGCGTGCGCTCTTGAAGTTTTCCAAAGCCGTGGACTGGCTCAATGCCCAAGTCGGCAAGTACGTCATTTGGCTGATTTTTGCCGCCGTGGCCATCAGCGCTGGCAATGCCATTGTGCGCAAGGTCTTTGACACCAGCTCCAACGCCTATCTTGAAGCACAGTGGTATTTGTTCGCTTGGTCTTTCTTGGCTGCGGCTGGCTACACACTGCTGCACCGCGAGCATGTGCGCATCGACGTGCTGAACAGCCGACTGTCCAAGCGCGCGCAAGTGTGGATCGACATCATCGGCTTCACCCTCTTCCTGACACCGCTGTGCGTGGTCGTGCTTTACCTCGGCACGCCGCTGGCGATCCAGATGTACCAGACCGGCGAAATGTCCGGCAACTCGGGCGGCCTGATTCGCTGGCCGGTGTGGGCGGCGATGCCGGTCGGCTTCACGTTGCTGATGCTGCAAGGTTGGTCGGAAATCATCAAGCGTCTCGCCTTCCTACAAGGTCAGGGCCCGGACCCGATGGGCCGCTTGGCCGACAAGTCGGCTGAAGAAGAGTTGGCCGAAGCCCTGCGCGCGCGCGCGGCTGCCGACACCCCTGAAGCCAGCGCCGCCAGCGACGCTGCTCCCCAACGCTAATCGGCCGGAACGACTGACATGGAATTTCTCATCGCCAACTTCGCCCCGATCATGTTCGCGGGCTTGTTCCTCTTTCTGCTGCTGGGCTTCCCGGTGGCCTTCAGCTTGGGCGCCTGCGGCCTTTTCTTCGGCTTGATCGGCATTGAACTGGGTGTCTTTCCTTCTTCCGTGATCGCTTGGCTGCCGCAGCGCCTGATCGGCATCATGGCCAACGACACCTTGCTGGCCGTGCCTTTCTTCACCCTGATGGGGCTGGTGTTGGAACGCAGCGGCATGGCTGAAGATTTGCTGGACACCATCGGCCAAGTCTTCGGTCCCCTGCGCGGGGGTCTGGCCATCGCCGTGATTTTGGTCGGTGCCTTGTTGGCGGCCACCACCGGCGTGGTCGCCGCCTCGGTCATCTCTATGGGCCTGATTTCTCTGCCCATCATGCTGCGCTACGGTTACGACCGACGCATCGCTTCCGGCGTGATTGCCGCTTCCGGCACCTTGGCGCAGATCATTCCGCCTTCGCTGGTGCTCATCATCATGGCCGACCAGCTCGGCCGCAGCGTCGGCGACATGTACAAAGGCGCTTTCCTGCCAGGCTTCATGCTGATGGGCATGTATGTCCTCTATGTCGTGTTCCTGGCTTTCTTCAAGCCTGAACGTGTGCCAGCGCTGCCGCTGGAGGCGCGCACTTACCGAGAAACCGATGGCAGCGGTGGCTACACCTCGCTGGCAGTGCTAACAGCGTTGTCAGCCTCGGTGTCCATCTTCCTCGCCAAGCACATGGAAGCTGTGCACACTTGGATCGAGGGCGAAGAAGTCACCTTTGTCGCCACCGACGAGAAAGTCGTGGTCGCCATGTGCGCTGGCGTGTTCTTGGCGCTGGTCATCGCGCTGGTCAACAAAGGCGCCAAGCTCGGCCTGCTGTCGCGCTTGGCCGAACGCGTGACCTTTGTGCTGATCCCGCCACTGCTGCTGATCTTCTTGGTGCTGGGCACCATTTTTCTAGGCGTAGCCACACCCACCGAAGGCGGCGCCATGGGTGCCATGGGTGCCTTGATCATGGGCTGGGCGCGCGGGCGGCTGGACATGAAACTGCTCAAACAGTCGCTGGCGTCAACCAC
Source organism: Polaromonas sp. (assembly GCA_041442125.1). Classification (GTDB taxonomy): domain Bacteria; phylum Pseudomonadota; class Gammaproteobacteria; order Burkholderiales; family Burkholderiaceae_C; genus Polaromonas. Next base: position 32,384 of record JASDRC010000022.1, read on the forward strand.
CCGGCTGTCGAGCTTCGTGATGTTCATCTTGGTCGGTGCCACCGTATTCAGCCTGGTGTTCCAGGCCGCCGATGGCCCGAAGTGGGTCGAGCACTTGCTGACAGACCTGCCCGGCGGCCAAGTTGGCTTCCTGATCTTGGTCAACGTCATGATTTTCTTCTTGGCCTTCTTCCTCGACTACTTCGAACTGTCCTTCATCGTCGTGCCTTTGCTGGCGCCAGTGGCCGACAAACTGGGCATCGACTTGATCTGGTTTGGCGTGCTGCTGGCAGTCAACATGCAGACGTCGTTCATGCACCCGCCGTTCGGTTTCGCGCTGTTCTTCCTGCGCTCAGTGGCCCCGGATAAACCGTATGTCGACCGCCTGACCAAGAAGATCATGGAACCGGTGACCACCATGCAGATCTACAAGGGTGCGATTCCCTTCGTGCTGATCCAGGTCACCATGGTCGGAATGTTGATCGCCTTCCCGCAGCTGGTCACTGGCGGCTTGGACAAGAAGCCGGTCTACAACATGGAGAACATCGGCCAGCAGATGCGGGACACCCTGGCCGACACAGCCAACCCCTACGACACAGTCCCTGACGCCATTGAAACGCCAGGCATCCCGGCAGCGCCTGAGCCACAGAGCGTCATTCAAGATGACGACCCGATGAAGGCCATGCAGGATGCCCTGAACAGACAGGGCAAAAAATAGCAGGTTGCCCGCAGAACAGCGCAAGGGCTTACAGCCTAAAAATGCATCCAATACAATGCACTTAGTGTATAAATGCTGATTTGCACTGTATAGGATGCATTATGGACTTGAGAGAAATTGGCAGCCTGGTCAGCACTGCCCGTAAAAGACAAAAGCTTTCGCAGGAAAGGCTTGCCCAGCAACTGGGCATGAGTCGCGCCACGATCTCAGGGATCGAAAACGGCACGGTGCCGGAAATCGGTATCAGAAAAATACTCGCCATCTGCGCGGCGCTTGGCTTAGAGCTTCTTGCCCAAGAGCGGACTCAGCGGCCCACCTAGCAACAACTCATGCAGGCGCAGCGCCATGCTTAACGCCTATGCAGGAACTCAGTTCGCAGGGCGTTTATTCAAGCCAGAGTCCAACCCCCAGCATTTCCATTTTGCGCACAGCGAGCCATGCCCTGTGGCGTCAGCCGTGTCCTTGACCATGCCCGTGGTGAATGAGCACTACGCATCCGATTACAAGGCGCTGCACCCTGTCTTCGACATGAATTTGCCGGAGGGCGCGTTGCACGACCGCCTGCGAAAAGAGTTCAGCAAAGTGATTCCCCATTTTGATGCGCTGAGCCTGCTCAAGATTGTTGGGAAATCCCAAATTGGCAGGTTGCGGTTCGCCATGCCCGGGGAAGAGCTTGCCGAAGTACCCACAGAGAACCTGAATGAACTGCTGGCCCACGATGGCGCTGAAGGCCTGTTCGAGAGTCTGCTGAGTCGGTTTGCCATTCACTCAGGCATCTCGGGGGCGCAGCCTAAAGTGATGGTGCGAGACATCGAACACAGTGACGTGCCGCAACGCATCAGCCACAAAGGGGCCACGCATATCGTCAAAGCTTGGACTGACGACTACCCTCCTGGCTGAAAATGAATATTTCTGCTTGCGAGCGGCCTTGCATGCCAAGTTGGATGTCCCACATTTCAAGCTGTCCACGGGTGGGAAGTTTTTGGTCGACGAACGCTTTGACTTGAACAACGGGGATTACCTTGGCTTTGAAGATTTCTGCGTCCTCAATGGCAAAACCACCACCCAAAAATACGATGGCTCTTATGAAGGCGTGACCAAGCGAATCAAAGCGTTTGTATCGCCCGAACAAGTCCGCCCAGCGCTTGAGATCTTTTTCAAGACGCTGGCTTTGTCATGTGCGGTGAAACATGGCGATGCACACCTGAAGAATTTCGGGGTGCTGTACGACAACACGCAGAGCACGGTACGGATGTCGCCCATTTACGGCCTTGTCACCACGACCGTGTACATGCCAAACGACATTCTCGCGCTGACGCTTGGAAGCACAAAGAAATGGCCAAAGGCCAAGGCGCTCATGGCCTTTGCGCGCGCGCACTGCGACTTCACAGAGGCTCGCACCAAGGAGTTGATGCAGGAAGTAGCGCAAGGTGTTCAGCAAGCCGCCCATGAGGCAGCGCAATACATCTGCCAGCATGACTCATTTCGGGAGGTCGGCACCTTGATGCTCGCCGAGTGAGAAAAAGGACTTGAGTTGTCCATCCAGGCTGCGGCTCTCCACTGACAATCTTTTCCGTGACGAAATAAGGCTCCAATCAATGACTGGAGCCTTTTTCAGAGAAACACAACCGTTCTTGGCAACTCTTGGCTGGAACGGCTAGCCCCAAGGGCGGTTTAGATCTTCACCGTGCTCATGTACTGGTTGAACGGGTACTCGGAGAAGCGGTTCCACAAGATCTGGTCACGCTGGAAAGCGCGCATGTCTTGGCTGATCTTCTTGAACTCAGGCGACTTGGCTTCGTGCTCGGCAAAGACTTCCATCGACGACTTGAAACCGGCGTCCATGACGGCCTTTGGGAAAGCCTTGAGCTGGGTCTTCTCGGCCACCAGCTTCTTCAGCGCGATCGGGTTGTAGGCGTCGTACTTGGCCGTCATGTCGCGTGCGGCGACAACCGTCGCTGCGTCGAGAATCGCTTTGTTCTCGTCTGACAACTTGGCGTAGGCCTTGTTGTTGATGAAGAACTCGAGATCGGCACCGCCTTCCCACCAACCTGGGTAGTAGTAAAACGGGGCGACTTTGTTGAAGCCCAACTTGGAGTCGTCGTAAGGACCAACGAACTCGGCAGCGTCCAAGGTGCCTTTTTCGAGGGCCTGGTACACATCACCACCCGGCATGTTCTGCGCCACCACGCCCAGCTTGGCCATGGCCTCACCGAACAAGCCACCGCCGAGGCGCATTTTCAGGCCCTTCAGGTCTTCCACGGTTTTGATTTCTTTGCGGTACCAACCGCCCATTTGGGTGCCGGTGTTGCCAGCGCTGGCGGTGCGGAAGTTGTACTGGGCAAAAAAGGCGTCAAGCAGCTTGCGGCCGTTGCCGTATTGCTTCCAAGATTCGTTCTGGCGCGCGGTCAGACCGAAAGGCACGGCGCAACTGAAAGCAAAAATCGGGTTCTTGCCGGTGAAGTAGTAGGCCGCGGTCTGCGCCATCTCGATGGTGTCGCCCTGCAGCGCGTCGACCACGCCGAAAGCGGGCATCAGCTCGCCAGCCGGGTGAACCGAAATTTCAAACTTACCGCCGGACAGCGCCTTGACGGTTTTGGAGAGCATTTCAGCACTGCCGAAAATAGTGTCGAGGGACTTGGGGAAACTCGACGACAGACGCCAGCGCACAGCAGCTTGCGCGTGAACGGCAGGTGCCACGCCTGCAGCGAGGACGCCAGCAATGCCGGCATGCTTGATAAGTGAGCGACGATCCATGATGAAACTTTCCTGAAAGGTGATTTAAAACTGAATTACCTGAAACGCAGCATATTATGATCTCAAAACTATTGCACTTTCTGCGCACCAAACCCACCCGTTATTACCCCTAGAAGCAGGGCTTGAATCGCCCGAAACGGTCCGTCTACGCTGCGGCCAACCCGCGCATCAGTTCAAGCGGCAGCGGCCCTGCACAAGGAACCTCGACTTCAAGCCACCGACTTCAAGGCCACCTTGGCCGCACGCGTTTGCAGCAGCGCGCTAAAGTGGTTATTGATCGACGCTTCGATGCCAGCCGCATCCAGCCCCTGCATGGCCAACAGCACAGCCGGGTCGCCGTGCTCAGTGAAATCATCTGACAGGCCGAGTTGCAGCAGCGGTTTCAGCACGCCGGCTTGTTGCAGCGCTTCACTGACGGCGCTGCCGGCGCCGCCCATCAGGCAACCTTCCTCAACCGTGATCAGCGCGTCATGCGCGGCCGCAACCTCTAACAACAGCGCCACATCCAGCGGCTTGGCCCAACGCATGTTGACCACGGTGGCGCCGAGCTTTTCAGCCGCCGCCAAGGCCGGGTGCAACAAGGTGCCAAAAGCCAAGATAGCGATGCCCGAACCCTGCCTGCGAATCTCGCCCCGGCCGAACGGCAGCGACGCCAAACCAGCTTCTGTGGCCACACCCGCACCGGCGCCGCGGGGGTAGCGCACGGCCACCGGGTGGTCTTGTTCAAAGGCCGTCGTCAGCAACTTGCGGCACTCGTTTTCGTCGGCCGGGCAGGCAATGCTCATGTTGGGTATGCAGCGCAAGAAAGCGATGTCATACGCCCCGGCGTGGGTGGCACCGTCAGCGCCGACCAGACCGGCGCGGTCCAGCGCAAACACCACCGGCAGATTTTGCAAAGCGACGTCGTGAATCAACTGGTCGTAGCCACGCTGCAAAAACGTCGAGTAAATCGCCACCACTGGCTTCAGGCCTTCGCAAGCCATGCCGGCGGCAAAGGTGACCGCGTGTTGCTCGGCGATGCCAACGTCGTAATAGCGCTCCGGAAAACGTTGGTGAAACTCCAACATGCCCGAACCTTCGCGCATGGCCGGCGTGATGCCGACCAAGCGCTTGTCTTGCACCGCCATGTCGCAGAGCCAGCGACCAAAGACCTGCGTGAAGGTCTGCTTGGCGGGTGCGGCTGATTTTTGCAAACCCAGCGCTGGATCGAACTTGCCGGGGCCGTGGTAGGCGACAGGATCGGCTTCAGCCAGCTTGTAGCCTTGGCCTTTTTTGGTCACCACATGCAGAAACTGCGGGCCTTTCAGTTGCCGAATGTTCTCCAGCGTGGGGATCAGCGACTCCAAGTCATGGCCGTCAATCGGGCCGATGTAGTTGAAGCCAAAATTCTCGAACAGCGTGGCCGGCACGATCATGCCTTTGGCATGGGTTTCGAGCCGCTTGGCGAGTTCAAACAAGGGCGGTGCGGCTTTCAACACTTGCTTGCCAACGTTCTTGGCGGCAGCGTAAAACTGCCCGCTCATGAGTTGCGCCAAGTAGCGGTTCAGCGCCCCCACCGGCGGGCTGATGCTCATGTCGTTGTCGTTCAGAATCACCAACAGATTGCAGTCGCAAACACCGGCGTTGTTCATCGCCTCAAAAGCCATGCCAGCGCTCATGGCACCGTCGCCAATGATCGCCACGGCATGCCGGTCTTCACCCTTTTGCTTGGCTGCCATGGCCATGCCGAGTGCTGCAGAAATCGAGGTTGACGAATGCGCCGTGCCGAAGGTGTCGTACTCGCTTTCACTGCGGCGCGGAAAGCCAGACAAGCCATCCAGCTGCCGCAAGCTGGCCATGCGATCGCGCCGGCCGGTCAAAATTTTGTGTGGATACGTCTGATGGCCGACGTCCCAGACCAGCCGGTCGTCGGGCGTGTTGAAAACATAGTGCAGCGCCACTGTGAGCTCGACCGTCCCTAAGTTCGAACTCAGGTGGCCGCCGGTGCGCGACACGCTGTCCAGAACGTAAGCACGCAGTTCATTGGCGACACGTGGCAGCTGCGTGCGCGGCAGTCGCCGCAGGTCGGCCGGGCTGTTGATGGTTTCGAGCAATTGGTACATCTCTATAAATCCTATGACGGCGGCTGGTCAGAAGCCGCGATTGACCAGCATCTCGGCCAGCGCCTGCAAGGCGGCCGTGTTGTGGAGCCCGCCAGCGCGCAAGCTGGCCTGCGACTGCGAGAGCAGCTCTTGTGCGTAATTTTGGGAGACGCGCAAACCCATCAATGAGACAAAGGTGGGTTTGTCTTGGGCGGCGTCTTTGCCGGCGGTCTTGCCCAAGGTGCCCGAGTCGGCGGTGACATCGAGCACGTCATCGACCACCTGAAAAGCCAAGCCAATCGACGCGCCATAGTCGCTCAAAGCCTGCTGGGCGGCTGCGCTCGGACGGCCGCACGCGGCCCCCATCAAGACGCTGGCTTGCAGCAAGGCACCGGTTTTGAGGCGGTGCATGTCATGCAGCTGGGCCGACGAAATCGGCTGACCAACACTCGCCAAATCAATCGCCTGACCGCCGGCCATGCCGCGTGAGCCGGCCGCCTGCGCCAACATGCGGCACAAGGCCGTCTGCATGGCCGCGCTGACGGTTGAGTCTTCAGGCGTCAGCAACTCAAAGGCCAAGGCCTGCAGCGCATCGCCGGCCAGCAGCGCTTGCGCTTCGCCAAACTTGACGTGCACAGTCGGCTTGCCGCGCCGCAACACGTCGTTGTCCATGCAGGGCATGTCGTCATGCACCAGCGAATAGGCGTGAATCAACTCTACCGCACAAGCCGCACGCAGCGCTGCCTCGGGATTGCCGCCCACCGCCTCGCAAGCGGCCAACACCAGCAGCGGCCGCAGCCGCTTGCCACCATCCAGCACGGCGTAGCGCATGGCCTCACCCAAGCCAGCGGGAGCTGGAGAGGTCTCGGGGCAAGCAACCCATTGCGTCAAAGCCGCCTCAACCGTGTGCAGTTGCAAGGCCGTCCAAGCGGACAGATCGAAAAAAGGCGTGGTGGGTGAATTCAAAGGAGATTACTCCTGCGCCCAAGGCTTGAGCTCAGTGCCTTCCAGAACTTTGATCTGGTTGTCGACCGCTTCGAGCTTGTCGCGGCAAAATTTGAGCAACTGCGCACCGCGCTGATAACCCGTCAACAATTGGTCCAAGGGCATTTGTCCGCCTTCCAGTTGCATCACCAATTTCTCAAGCTCCTCCAGCGCAGACTCGTAATTCACAGGCGCTGCTGCGGTGTGCTCAGGGCTGGTCTCGGCGGTCACGGTAGAGGCAGTTGTTTTTCTCATAGGGTCACGGCTCACAGTTCTGTGTTCAGGTTTGCACTTGATTTTAGGCGTTTGCCACCCGACCGAACGTCGGGCGCACTGGAACCGCGGCGGCCCAAGGCCAATCGCCTTGCCGAAAGGTCCCATAGGTACAATCAAAATGATATTTTCAGCGCTTTTCGCTCCCTCTACCCCGGCTCCAAGCTCCCCCTCAATGTCCCCCACGCGCCTGCCTGACCCAAGCCTTCGTCTGCTGCAGGCCACCAGCCAGCTGCCCATTTCGAGCTATTTTGACGCGGGGATTTACCAGCGGGAGCAGCAAAAGTTGTTTGCCAAAGGGCCACGTTATCTGGGCCACGAGCTGGCCGTGCCAAATTTGGGCGACTACTACGCCTTGCCGCACGAAGGCGAAGGCCGGGCGCTGGTGCGCAACGCGTCGGGCATTGAACTGATCTCCAACGTCTGCCGCCACCGGCAAGCCACCATGCTGCAAGGCCGCGGCAACACCGGCAGCAACATCGTCTGCCCGCTGCACCGCTGGACCTACAACATCGCTGGCGAGCTGATCGGCGCACCGCATTTCGAGATTGACCCCTGCCTGAACTTGAACCGCTACAGAACCACCACCTGGAATGGCTTGGTTTTTGAAGACAACGGCCGCGACATCGCCGCCGAGATGGCCGGCCTGAGCTCGATGGCCGACCTCGACTTCAGCGGCTACCAGTTGGACAAAGTGCACCTGCATGTGTGCGACTACAACTGGAAAACCTTCATCGAGGTCTACTTGGAGGACTACCACGTCGGCCCCTTTCATCCCGGACTGGGTGGCTTTGTCACCACCGACGATCTGCGCTGGGAACTGGCCCAAAATTACTCAGCACAAACCGTCGGCGTGTCGGACAAACTCGGCAAACCCGGCACGGATGTGTATAAAAAATGGCACGACGTGGTGCTGCAATACCGCGGCGGTGCCGCCCCCAAGTACGGCGCTATTTGGCTGACCTGCTACCCGCACGTGATGGTCGAGTGGTACCCGCATGCGCTGGTGGTCAGCACATTGCACCCGCAAGGGCCGGGCAAGACGCTGAACGTAGTGGAGTTTTTCTACCCCGAAGAAATCTGTGCCTTTGAGCGTGAGTTCATTGAGGCGCAGCAAGCCGCCTACATGGAAACCTGCGTCGAAGACGACGAAATTGCGCTGCGCATGGACGCCGGCCGACTGGCCCTGATGCAGCGCGGTGACAATGAATTTGGCCCCTACCAAAGCCCGATGGAAGACGGCATGCAGCACTTTCACGAGTGGTACCGCCGCGAAATGGGCGCCAGCAAAACGACACAGATGATCTGACCGTAACCGAAAGCAATGGCCATGCACACCACCCTGATCTCCGCCTCCGCATTGCAAGCGCTGCTGAACAATCAGCAACGCTGCATGGTTTTTGACTGCAGCTATGACTTGACCCAGCCCGCCGCTGGCGCGCAGCAATACGCTGCCTGCCACATTCCAGGGGCGGTTTATGCGAACCTGGACAGCGCACTGAGTGCCATGCATGGTGTGCCTGGACAGCATGGCGTTGTCACTGCCCATGGGCTCGATGAACCGGCGTCAGGCGGGCGTCACCCACTGCCGAACCGGGCTCGCTTCGCGACGTGGTTGTCGAGCATCGGTTTCACCAACGACATGCAAGCCGTGGTCTATGACCGCAACGGCGCGAACTACTGTGGCCGACTCTGGTGGATGCTGAAATGGGCCGGCCACGACGCCGTCGCCGTGCTCGACGGTGGTCTACAAGCTTGGCAAGCCGCTGGCGGTTCAGTCGCGGCGGGAGCAGAAGCAGCGCACTTTCAATCGACTTTTGTGCTGAGCGAGCCAAAGGCTCGTCTGGTCGACACGAGCTCGGTACTCGAGCATCTCGGCAGACCCGAACAAACGCTGATCGACGCGCGGGCCACGCCGCGTTTCAAGGGCGAGGTCGAGCCCTTAGACCCGGTGGCCGGCCACATTCCGAGCGCACTGAACCGCCCGTTCGCCCAGAACCTCGGGCCCGATGGCAAGTTCAAACCAGCAGAGCAACTGCGCGCCGAATTTGTCGCCCTGCTCGGTCAACGCGGCCCGGCCACGGTGGTGCACCATTGCGGCAGCGGCGTCAGCGCCCTGCCGAACCTGCTGGCGATGGAGATCGCCGGGCTCAGCGGCAGTGCGCTGTACGCCGGCAGCTGGAGCGAGTGGTGCAGCGACCCAGCCCGGCCGGTCGCGCAAGGCTGAGCCCGTGCCGGCCCAGCAGCCTTGCCCAGCTGAGCCAACTTACCAGCTGTATTTGCTCGAATGCGCCGACGGCACGCTCTACACCGGCGTGGCGCTCGACGTGGTGGAGCGCTTCATCAAACATCTGCTCGGCTTGGGCGCAGCCTACACCCGCTCGCATCCGCCACTGCGGGTGCTGGCTTGCCGCCGCTACCCCAGCAAGGGCGAGGCGCTGCGCGCTGAGTACACGCTGAAACAATTGCCAAGGCAGCACAAGCTGGCGTTTTTCAGGGCGAACGAACGGCTGGCTGATGCGGTCTTGCCCGTGCTGCGGGCTGGCCGGTTTTAATGACTGGCGTGTGTCAGGTGACTGGCCAGCGTGACCATGCCCATACCGATCGCCAGCCAAAATATTTGGGCCGCGGTCTCGCGGGCACTTAGCTTTTTTTGCAGCTGCGGAATCAAGTCGGCCAGCGCCACGTACAAAAAACTGCTGGAAGCAACAGCCAGAAAGTAAGGCAAATAATCGTGCAGCTGGGCCACCAAAAAGTAGCCCACCAGACCGCCCATGGCGGTTACCGCACCGGCTAGCGAGACCTTCAACAAGGCCATTCGCCGGTTGTCGTTGGCCTGCCGAAGCACGGCCAAGTCACCCATATGGTGCGGCACTTCATGCATCAGAACCGCCAACGCCGCCACCACACCGAGCCGCATGTCGGCCACAAAAGCAGACGCGATCAACACGCCGTCACCGAAGCAATGCACACTGTCGCCGGTCAGGATGGCCCAGCTGCCGCCTGTGCGGTGCTGATGGCCTTCTTGAACGCCGTGGGCGTCATGGCTGTGATGGTGCCCATGATGATGCTCATGGCCGTGGTGCCAGAGTTCGGCCTTGTCGAGCAAAAAGAAAAAGATCAGACCGGCCAGCAAGGTTGGAAAGAGTTGGTCAGGGCCCACCTGGCTTTCAAACGCTTCCGGCAGCAAGTGCATGAAGGCGGTTGCCAACAATGCGCCCGCAGCCAGACTGAGCATGTGCTGGGTGTAGCGCGCCAACACACCGAAGCCCAGCCAAGCCGCCAGCCACACACTGCCCACACCCGCCAACAGCGTCGCAGCGAGGATTGCCAACAAAGTCATATAAACGTCAATTTCCAAGAACCCAGGGACCCAAGAGCCCCATAAACAAGCCCGGCAACCAAGAGTGGCCGACCGGGCAATGGGACTCTATTATCCAGCGTCTGCGTTCAAGTCATCAAGCGACGCCGTGGGCCTTGAACCAAGCGAGGGTGCGTTTGAAGCCATCTTGCGCCGGCTCGGCACGGTAGCTTGGGCGGTAATCGGCATGAAAAGCGTGCGGTGCGTCACGGTAGACCACGAACTCACACCCTTCGGCGGCAGCGTTGCCGGCACTGCCGGCTGCGGCCAGCGCTCTCTTCATCTGATTGACAGTGACGAGTGGAATACCGCTGTCTTCTGCGCCATACAGACCGAGCACAGGTGCCTTTTGCATGGCGGCCAAATCCAGCGGATGCTTAGGATTGCGCACTGACGACTCCCCCACCAAACGTCCGTACCAAGCCGCGCCGGCCTTGACCTTGTTGCTTTGCTGCGCGTACAACCAAGTGATGCGACCGCCCCAGCAAAAACCAGTGATGGCGACTTTGTCAGGATTACCGCCGTGCTGAGCCGCCCAGTCCACCGCGCCATCGAGATCGGCCAGGACCTCCGCGTCGGGTGTTTTGGAAACCACCTCAGCGATGAGCTTGGCCATCTCGCCGTACATGGCCGGGTCACCCTGACGCGCAAACAGCTCAGGCGCTATGGCCAGGTAGCCAGCACGGGCAAAGCGGCGAGCGGTGTCGGCGATGTATTGGTGCACACCAAAAATTTCATGCAACACCAGAACCACCGGCAAATTGGTTTTGCCAGCGGGGGCCGCAAAAAAAGCGGGCACCTTGAAGCCGTTAACCACGTACGAAATTTCGCCCGTGATCAAGCCCTCCGATGACGTTTTGATCGCCGTTTGCGCCATCAAGGGCATCGCGGCGGCGGCATAACCCACGCCCAGCACGGCCTTCAGCGCGGTCCGTCGGCTGGCACCGGCTTCGGTCGACTGTCCAGGCAAAAGTGCCTCAAAATCTTTTTTCTGGTCTGGGTTCAGCATGGCAAGGTCCTTAGAGTCACGAAGAAGAAAAAGGGCATGCGGAATGTCCAGTGACAGTTTTCCGGTGTAGCCAGCCGAGCGTAACTCAGTGTTGCAAGTAGTTAGGGACGCATTCCGGCAGAGGCTTTAGGAGGCTTGGATGGCCAACCGCTGAAACGAACCCGCTCCACCAACACCATGTGAGGGACTGTGAGTGCCGCCAGGGCCACAAACATAAATTGGATGATTCGTTCATCGACGGGCAAGTCGGGCAACAAATACCACCCGCCTGCGGCCATCAACAAAACTGCCAGCATGGGCAACACCGCCACCACGGCAAGGCGTTGCAGCGTCATGCCTGCATAAATTTTCGTCCGCAAAATATGCCGTGGGCTGTGCATACAGCAAAAGAAAATCGTGAATCCCAGCAACGGCGACGCTGTGAAGGTCAACACACTGACAGCCAAGACCTCCAAGGCCAACAAAGTGTCACGGCGCGCACTGTGCACAATTAGCCCGCCCAGTGCAGCAAGCCATGGCCAAACCATGATTTGCAATACAGCCACCACCAGGCCAGCGGAATTTGGGCCCGTCAGGAGAGAAAAAAGCCTGTCCAGTTCTGCCGCGTGCAACCCGGCAGGCAACACGATCGCTGCCCCACCATAAAAAAAGCGTGTCAAAAAATTCGCACCCGCAGCCAAATCGCCAGAAAAATGCAGCACAGACACAGCGAGGAAACCAAACAAAAAAGTAGTCGGGGCATACCACCACAAAGCCACCACCAAAGCCGCTAACAGCAGATAAGCGAGGACGAAGACAGCCCAGGCTGTGCGGTTTTTTATTTGTGGCAGGGCTTGCGCAAAAATTGGATCGAGAGCGCCATGGGGAACGCCGAGCAATACGATGCACAGACCCGCCAACAACAGCTCAACCTGCGGGTCTAAAGGCACGAACACCACAGACAAAAGACCTGTCGCCAGCGCCAGAATGCTGAACCATAAACCTTGGCGGCGCAAGGCGGTCATGGCGAACGAGGCAAGCTGAAAAGCTGCCGTAAAAAAGGCCTGTGGGGCAGGGCCCAAGCCATTGCTAAATAGTCAGAAAGGCCCCCACTTTCACCCAAAAAACGAATCACCCGTTGACTCGCTACCCCAGCAAATAGAGCCATGAACAGCTGCGGGGCCAATTCCGGCTGGCGACGAACAACATTTAAAAACAAGGTGTCCATCCAGCCGCGCAGGGCGGGCTCATTGGGATGACCCAATGGCAAACCGCCGTTGGCAATCGCACGGCCACAGTCCGCAGCCCATCGCTGAATACGCTGAAAGGCGTAACCCGTAGACGGTCGAGCCGCGCCGGCGAACAAGCCGACACGGACATAAGCTGGATCAGCACTTTGCACAGTAGCCTGCGAACTCGCCAGGCCCATTGGAAGAACGCCATGTTCAGAACGCCGCACTTTGAAATCAGCCCCCTTGACACGCTGCGTTATAGCGCTTTGCAAGTCAAGCGCCAGCGCATCTGAAGTGAACGGCGCCGCAGCAAAAACAGTGAACTCAACCAAGGCCCGCGTAGAAGACAACGGCAGCACATAAGTGAAGGCAACACGCTCTGACGTGGCCGCTGAAAAGTTCATCAGTTCAACGCAGCTTGGATCGAAGACGGACTGGGAACACTCAATTTCCAAACCATAAAACGATTGCCACAGCAGGGCGCCGTCTTGCGCAGGCGGCCGCTGCGGCCGGGTGTCGACAACGCTGGCCGCCGAGAAGGCGCCATCTGGCGTCTCAAAATGCCACCGACCTTGATGAAACTGCGGCTCAGAATTAACGGTCGACTGCATTTTGAGTTTCATCTGCGGAACGGCCGTGAGCGCCAACCTCGCTGCGTTGTAAAACTGTTCGGCAGCGAGCATCCGGTACGGGGTTTCAGAACAATCAACGCGTCGCTCCTGCCCCGCATTCACCACCTTGAAAGTTGGCCACTGGTGTGCCGCCTGTTGCGCAAAAGGGGTTCGGGCATCGCCCCAAAAACACCAGGTTCGGTCATTTTCGTAACAGACCCGCTGCTCCAAAATCACCGTTTTAGGGGCGCGCTGGCCGCGCTGAGCCAACTGCATCGCCAAGCTCAACCCAGCGCATCCCCCGCCCAAAATCAGCAGTTCGACATCATGCTGCATAGCGCAAAAAAGAAGCAGCGCTGCAAGCTTGAGAACTCAACAAGGCCAAGTGCAGTCGGTTGTCGTGTCGCACGGGATGGCGCCAAAAAAAACGACTAAAAGGAACGGCGACCAAGGTCTGCGATGTGATCGCCGCTTTACGCCAAGGGGAAACCACAACGCGCTCCGACCAATAAACATGATCTCGCGCCCTGAGCTGTCTGCCGATTTCTCGGTAAACACGAGCCGCCACCAACATACCCCCGCGCGCGCGCACTGGCAAATAGGACAAGCCGAGCTCACCGCTTTGGTAGTACTTTTCTGCACAATCGAGCAAACTTGAAACACAGGCCTTCACCTGAACAGACAATTCCCCAGAAGGGCAAAGCAACAGATCTGGCGACAAATCGCCCACCATTGACGTCGGCAGATAGCGCCGATCGACAGCCGCGTCAGCCGCAATGTCGCGACAAATATTGGTGAGCTGCATGGCAATCCCCAAGTCAATCGCATGTGGATAGGCAGCGCGGACATCAGTGTCCAGCACCCTGCACATCATCAAGCCCACCGTACCAGCCACGCGGTAACAATAGCGCAGCAGCGAATCCAAATCAGGTATGCGAACCGGTTCAAGGTCTGATTGAACACCGGCAATCAAATCCAAAAAAATACCCGCATCAATGTCGCATTCATGCATCAAAGCCAAGCCGTCCTGTATGACGGGGTCGCTGGAATAACCATCGCGTATAGACGCTGCAGCCTCCGACAAAGCTTGTTGGGCTAAAGCTGTGGAATCACCCTCGTCGGCCAGGTCATCAATGTAACGACACAGGTGGTACAAGCGTGTCGCCCGTTGTGCGTGAAGCGTTCCTAGCAAATGGCGGGCCCAGTGAAAGCTGCGTCCTTTTGCGGCGAGAACGCTTTCAGCACTTGCCATAGAGGCTGTGATGTCGGCACTAAAACGACCTGAATCGCTCATGTCGACACGGCATTCGGAATCAGGGCATCCAACACTTTTGCAGAGCAAAGGACGCCGGGTAGCCCGGCTCCTGGATGTGTTCCAGCGCCAACCAAATAGAGATTTTTCAGCCCCTCCGCCCGGTTGTGAAATCGAAACCAAGCAGACTGCCGAAACAGCGGTGACACCGAAAAGCCCGCCCCATGTTGGCTTAAATAATCTTTTTCAAAATTTTTAGGCGTCATGAAAAATTCTGCAGTAATAGTGGTTTGCAAGCCTGGCAGGATGGTTCGATCGAGCGCCGCAACGATTCGATCACGCAAAGCAGGGCCGCTTGTCGTCCAGTCCTGTTTGCCGAGTAAGTTGGGCACTGGGCACAGGACATAAAAACTGTCGCAACCGGGCGGCGCGAAACTTGGGTCGGTCGCCGTTGGTCGGTGCAGGTAAAGGGAAAAGTCCTCCGACAACGTCTTGTGATTGAAGATGTCGGCCAACAACTCGCGGTAGCGCTCTCCCATCCAAATGGTGTGGTGTGCAACCTCTGGGTAGGTCCGCGTGGTGCCAAAATACAAAACAAACAAGCCCATAGAAAACTCAGCAGCGCCCAGTTTTAAGCGTGTTGCGACATGCTGCTCGGAAGGCTTGACCATGCTGCCGTAAAGATGCGCAGGATCTGCATTGGAGACCACCAAGTCTGCACTCAGGATGCGTCCGTCGTCCATCACAACGCCTTTCACTTCCCCTTGCTCCACTGTCAGCGACTGCACTGTTTGTCCAAGCTGTACGTCAATGCCTTGCCGCGCCATCAAGCCACCCAAAGCTTGCGTGATGGACCCCGTCCCACCCATCGCGAAGTGCACACCATAAGCCCGTTCCAGGTAATGGATCAGGCCATAAATGCTGGTGGTGTCAAAAGGATTTCCGCCGACCAACAAAGGCTGGATAGAAAAAGCTTGGCGCAGCTTAGGGTTGCTTAAATAGCGCGACACCAGTTGCCAGACTGTTTCGTAGCTGCGCAAACCAAGCAGCCTGGGAATTTGCTTCAGCATGGTCTTGAAGCGATGAAAGGGAACCGCCGAGAGTTCAGTGAACCCCACATCGTAAATACGCTTGGATTGAAGCAGCAATTGACGGTAGCCGTCACAGTCTTTGGGCTCAATCCGCGCTATCTCCGACAAGGTTTCTTCCAGCGTTCCGCCATAGTCAAAGCTGTCGCCATCTGCAAAGTGAAAACGATACCAAGGCTTCAATGGCACCAAGGTGACGTGATCTGAAAACTTTTCGCCGAACAATTCAAACAGTTCGTCGAATAAAAAGGGCGCGGTGATCACGGTTGGCCCGGCATCATGGCGGAAGCCTTCTCGCTCAAACACCTGTGCGCGCCCGCCAAGCTGAGAACAACGGTCAACCACGGTGACCTCGTAGCCTTTTGCCCGCAAGCGCAGCGCAGCGGCCATGCCGCCAAACCCAGAACCAATCACCAAAGCCTGCATTAACAACACTCCGCAGATGAGAAAACAACGAACATGCCGCGTAGCTGAGCAGACAATTCAAGCAACTGCGCACCTGAACCATTCGGCATTTTCAAGGCGGTGGCTTCGCAAATCGCAAGGTGCTGCAGACCTAAGTCTTTCGCAGCAGCCTGAGAATTCACGGATTTATCTGCGCCGGCACGGCTGTTTTGGCTCGTCAAAATAAAAACAATATTCAAACATTTGGGTTGACCCTTGCTGACGAAATCAGATTCGCAGTCAATCGTGGCGTCTTGCAAGTCGTCAAAAATTTGATAGCTGACAGCAAAATTTTCACATGCTTGTCGCGCCAATGACAGAGCGTCAGTTCGCCCAGAAGCTATCAGCACAAGCTCTAAGGGTAGGCTCAGCAACGCACCGGACTTGGCTTTTGCAATTTTGATGTAATCAGCAATACCTTCGGGTTGATCATTGCGCATGGTCAGATCAGCGCATTGCCCGTCAATAGCGGTGCCTGTGCGCTCGTGCAGCAGTGCCAACATGGCGGGCAAAAGAAGGGGCTGCGTGAAGGTGCACAACACCCCATAAGCGGCCGACAGCAAATAGTCTCCGCTGCAAATGGCCGTATTGCTACCAAACTTTGACCACAATGCTGGCCGACCGCGTCGAAGACTGTCTCTGTCTTGGATGTCGTCATGGATCAAAGATGCGTTGTGCAGCAACTCAGCACACGTGGCAATACACAGCGCATCGTTCACCGGTAGCCCTAACGCCAGTCCGCCGGCCAATGCCAAACGCGCCCGCACACGCTGCCCACCTGATTGCAGGTGATAAGCAGCCGCACTTCTAGCGTCCGCAGGCCCAATTGAATTGAAACGACTGTCTAAATGAAGCGCCTGAAACATGAGCGCTTCGACTTTAACCAGCAAAACCTCCGCGTTTTTCGACGGAAAGATAGGCTGTATGGAACCAGTTACAGACATCGGATGACTCCTTTTCAGGTCGACAGCTCACCGAATGGCGCATGTCCGAAAGTGAATTTTCTCCAGCACATGGCTGGAGAAAATTCGTCTGAACGTGAAAGCTTATTTCTTAGCTTGGCTTTCAGTCTCACTGACAGCCACTGTCCAAATAATCAGACCGAAGGCGATCTTGTTGAGAACGTCTGCCAAGTTGTAAATAATATTCAGGGCGTTGGCACTGTCAGTAGGACTGCTGCCCGTGAAGTAACCGAAGAAGTAGCCGATCGGGTAGATGGCCCAACCGATGGTCACAATCAAACGCATTGTATTGAAGGCCGACTGGACTGAAGCTGGAGCTTTTTCGGCGTTGATCTTGCTGGCCTGGCCCATGAAAATTTCATACAAGATGTAAGCCCAGCCCAGCATGCCAATGATGAATGCAGGCAACACAGGCATGTAGCCGGCTTCGCCCAAGTAACCACCGATCAACATCACCAACGTACCGATCATGAGGCGCCAGAAAACGCCAACAGGAACCTTGGTGATAGCGGACAGAATCAGGTAGAACTCAATCATCAGCAACGGTACGGTGATCAGCCAATCGATGTAGCGAAAGACAGTGGGCGTTTCACCGGTCGCAACCCAGACGTCACGCATGTAGAAGTAGTGCACAGCCGCCACCAATGTGACCAATCCGGACACCGTGAGCGAGGTTTTCCACTTGGCAGAGACACGGTCTCGCTCAAGAAAGAAAAAGACCGTCGACGCAACTAACGCCATCGAAATCAACCAAAAAGAAATACCAACGAAGTCATCGGATTTCAGCACATCCGTAGATGCTGCTGAGGCTTGTGTGCTCACCAAAGCCGCCGTTACTCCGGAAGTTGCTATTGCGGTCGCTTTCGACCAAATACGTTCGAACATCATGCGGATCTCCTTGAAAGTGCATGACCAATTGTTATAGAAGTGCTTTGTGAGCGCTTCCGCTGCCATGAATTCAATGATCCCAACAAAGAGTCCAAAGAAAACATCTGATGAGTATAGATAGTTACAGAATAGTCGCAATTTTAAGTTGGGTTAAAAAAGACAAAAGCGTTGTCAATGTGCTTTTTCCCAGTTTTCGCCCAGCCCGATTTCAGCCAACAACGGGGCTTTCAGTTGGGCCACGCCGGCCATCAGGCGGGGGATTTCGGTGCGCACCCAAGCCTGCTCGGCCAGTGGCACTTCGAACACCAGCTCGTCATGCACCTGCATGATCATCTTGGTGCCGCGACCTTCTGCGTCCAGCACTTGCTGCACCTTGACCATGCTGAGCTTGATGAGGTCGGCCGCGGTGCCCTGCATGGGCGCGTTGATGGCCGCACGCTCGGCTCCGCTGCGCCGCGGTCCGTTGGGTGAATTGATCTCCGGCAAATACAGGCGTCGGCCAAACACGGTCTCGACATAGCCCTTGCTTTTGGCTGAGAGTTTGGTTTCGTCCATGTAGGTTTTCACGCCAGGGTAGCGCTGGAAATACTTGTCGATGTAGGCCGCTGCGGCCTTGGTTTCAATGCCCAGATTGCGCGCCAAGCCATAGCTGCTCATGCCGTAAATCAGGCCGAAATTAATCACCTTGGCGTAACGCCTTTGCTCGCTGCTGACCTGCTCCACCGACACGCCAAACACTTCGGCGGCGGTCGCACGGTGGACGTCCAAACCGTCATTGAAGGCGCGCAACAAGGCTTCGTCTTCGCTGATGTGGGCCATGATGCGCAGCTCAATTTGGGAGTAGTCGGCGCTGGCGATCACGCAGCCGGGCGCGGCCACAAAGGCTTCGCGCACACGCCGACCTTCAGCCGTTTTAACCGGGATGTTTTGCAAGTTGGGGTCGGTGCTAGACAAGCGCCCAGTCACTGCCACGGCCTGCGCGTAATGCGTGTGCACCCTGCCCGTGCGCGGGTGCGCCAGCTGCGCCAGTTTGTCGGTGTAGGTGCCCTTGAGTTTGGACAGGCCGCGGTGCTCCAGAATTTTGGCTGGCAGCGGGTAGTCTTCCGCCAGTTTTTCCAGCACTTCTTCGTCGGTGCTGGGCGCGCCGGTGGCGGTTTTCTTGACCACGGGAAGGCCGAGTTTGGTGAAGAAAATCTCGCCAATTTGTTTTGGTGAACTGAGGTTGAAAGGCTGGCCGGCCAGGGCATGCGCCTCGGTCTCTAGCTGCACAATGCGCGCGCCCAATTCGCCGCTTTGTTTGGCCAGCATAGCGCCGTCAATCAACACCCCATTGCGCTCAATCCGGTACAAGCCTTCGCTGCTCTGAATTTCCAGCGCATAGATGAAACGCAGTTTGTCGTTGGCCTGCAATTGCGGCCACAGCACGCGATGCACCTCGAGGGTTTGGTCAGCGTCTTCGCAGGCGTATTCAGACGCCTTGGCGATCTCGACTTGGTTGAACTTGATCTGGCTGGCGCCTTTGCCGCAAAGGTCTTCGTAACTGATGCCGCTGCGGCCCAGATGACGCTCGGCCAAGCTGGTCAGACCGTGCGGTTTGTGGACTTCCAGCACATAGCTTTGCAGCATGGTGTCGTGCTGGTAGCCCTGCACGTCAATGCCGTGATTGGCCAACACATGGCGGTCGTACTTGATGTTCTGACCGAGCTTGGCACAGGCCGGGTTTTCAAGCCAGGGCTTGAGCCGCGCCAGCACTTCGGCCAGCGGCAATTGCTCGGCCACGGCCGGGTCGCCCGCGTAGTTGTGCGCCAGCGGAATGTAGGCAGCAGCACCGGGCGCAACGCTGAAGCTCAAGCCGACGATGTGCGCCCGCATGGCGTCCAGTGAATTGGTTTCGGTGTCGACGGCCACCAGCTCGGCGCTCTCCAGCGTCGCCAACCAAGCGTCAAACGCCGGCCAGCTCAAAATAGTGGCGTAGAGCAGAGGGGTTGACCGCTCAGCCAGCGGCTTGTCCAACACAGCCGGCTCATCAAACAGGCTGGGCTCGCCGACCATGGCTGGCGGCGTGCTCTGGATGTCCACGCTTTTGACCAAACCCTTGAAGCCAAAACGCTTGTAAAAATCTTGTAAAAGCGCCGTCTGTTGCGCGCCCATGGGAATCGCATCCAATGCCGGTAAACCGTCGACGTACGCGGCCAAATCGCAATCGGTCTTGATGGTCAGCAACGCGCGGCCCTGCGGCAGCCAGTCTAGCGACTGGCGCAGGTTGTCGCCGACCACGCCCTTGATGTCGGCAGCGTGCGCCACCAATGCGTCCAGTGAACCATATTCAAGCAGCCACTTGACGGCGGTTTTGGGGCCGACCTTGGGCACGCCCGGCACGTTGTCGACGGTGTCGCCGACCAAGGTTTGGTAGTCAATCATGAGCCGCGGCGGCACGCCAAACTCAGACTCGACACCGGCCAAGTCACGGCGTCTGTCGTTCATGGTGTCGATCACCGTCACGTGCTCGTCGACCAGCTGGCTCAGGTCTTTGTCGCCGCTGGAGATGATGACCTCAATGCCCTGCTTCGAGGCCATGCAGGACAGTGTGCCGATCACGTCGTCGGCTTCAACGCCCGGAACATTCAACACTTTCCAGCCCATCAACGCGACCAGTTCGTGAATCGCCTCGACCTGGCTGCGCAAGTCATCCGGCATGGGTGAGCGCTGGGCTTTGTACGCGGGGTACAGCGCATCGCGAAAAGTCGGGCCTTTGGCATCGAAAACGCAGGCGGCGTAATCGGCCCGCACGTCTTTACGCAGCTTTTGCAGCATGTTGATCATGCCGCGTATAGCGCCAGTGGCCGGACTGGTTGGGTCGCCGGCGACCACGCGCAAGTCCGGCATGGCGTGAAAAGCGCGGTACAGGTAACTGGAACCATCGACCAGCAACAAGGTTTTTTTAGCAGTACTCATGCGGGCCAATTGTCCGGTAAATTCAACCGGCCCTGCCGCCTACAATGAGATATGCAACTCTTCACCCGACCCCTCTTGCTGGCCGCCTTGATGGTTTGTTTCGCTGCGCCGGTGGCCGCTCAGGCACCGCCGGCGGCTGCCGAGTCGGCCATGCCAGCCGGTCGGCCAGACCGACAGATCGAACGCATCCGCACACAAGACGCCGGCTCTCGCATTGACGAGCTGCGCGTCGGCGGCGTGACCCAAAGCATCACGGTGCAACCTGCCGGCGATGTACCCGCTTACGAAGTCAACCCGATAGACACGTCGCGCGCCGGCAGCGCAGCCCAGACCGGCGGCACCGGCTCGCGTTTTTGGAATGTCTTCAAGTTTTAACCGCTTGCGAGTTCAGCGCAGTTCATTTTTTTATTTTCAATACCCCCGATTTCAGGTTCCTGCATGGCTGTATTCACCGAGGTCTCGCATGGCGAGGCGACTTCATTTTTACAAGCGCTGGGCCTTGGCGAGTTGCAGTCCATCAAGGGTTGCGCCGGCGGCATTGAAAACACCAACTACTTCGTTGACACCGACCAAAGCCAGTTTGTCTTGACACTGTTTGAACGCTTGACGTTCGAGCAACTGCCTTTTTACCTGCACCTGATGAAGCACTTGGCCGAGCGCGGCATTCCGGTGCCAGACCCGCAAGCGGCGCCAGCGGCCGCCCGCCTTCTCGCCAAACCCCGAAAAAGCGCCGCAACAGCCAAAGCGTCCGCGCTGACAGGCGTGCGGCCCGGCGACATCTTGCACAGCCTCAAAGGCAAACCTGCCGCCGTGGTCAACAAGCTGCGCGGCAGCAGCGAGTTGAATCCCCAACCGGCACACTGCGCGGCTGTCGGCAACATGCTGGCGCGCATGCATCTGGCCGGCTGCGACTTTGACCTGCAGCAGCCTAATTTGCGCGGTCTGGCGTGGTGGAACGAGACCGTGCCGGTGGTGCTGCCGCAGCTCACGCCAGAACAGCACACACTCATCTTGGGTGAGCTGGCTTTTCAAAACCATGTGGCGGCCTCATCGGCGTATGCGTCACTGCCGCGCGGCCCGATTCACGCTGACCTGTTTCGCGACAATGTTATGTTTGACACCGACAGCGCTGGCGGCCACAGCGACCAACTGACCGGCTTTTTCGACTTTTACTTTGCCGGTTGCGACACCTTTTTGTTTGACATCGCCGTCTGTCTGAACGACTGGTGCATTGACCTCGCCACTGGGGAAAATAACCCCGACCGAGCTGATGCATTTGTCAACGCTTACCAAGCGGTGCGGCCACTGACGGCGCCAGAAAGGCAATTGTTGCCAGCCATGCTGCGCGCCGGGGCACTGCGCTTTTGGACCTCGCGTTTGTGGGACTTTCAGCTGCCGCGAGACGCCGCGGTGCTCAAGGCGCATGATCCAGAACACTTTGAACGCGTTCTGCGCCAGTGCTTGCTGCGACCCTACAGCCTGCCAGATTGACGCTGACTTGACGCCGACCTTGCCCTTCTTTACCCGACACTGATCACATGAAACTCAACATTGTTCCTGCCAGCACCGGAGCCACCTGGGTCAAGCTAGGGATTCGGACTTTCTTCAAGCAACCGCTGGCGATGTCCGGTCTGTTCTTCATGTTCATGGCGCTGCTGTCAGTCGCCTCGCTGCTGCCTTTCGTTGGTAGCGCGCTGGCGCTGGCGCTGCTGCCTGCGGCCACGCTGGGCCTGATGGCGGCGACCCAAGAAGCCACCCGCGGCAAATTTCCCATGCCGTCGATTTTGATCAGCGCTTTTCGGGCTGGCCAACAACGCAAACAAGCCATGATGGTGTTGGGTGCGCTCTACGCTGTTGGTTTTTTAGGGCTGATGGGCGTGACCGCTTTGATCGACGGCGGGCAGTTTGCCAAGCTCTACTTGGTCGGCGGCAAGATCAGCGAAGAGATGGTTTTGCAAGACAACTTTCAAGCCGCCATGTGGGCCGCGCTGCTGCTGTACTTGCCGCTGTCGTTGCTGTTTTGGCATGCACCCGCGTTGGTCCACTGGCACGGCGTGTCGCCGCTCAAAAGCCTGTTCTTCAGCTTCATGGCCTGCTATAAAAACTTTGGTGCGCTGATGGTCTTCGGCTTGCTTTGGATCGGCTTGTTCATGGCCATGGGGCTGGTCGTCACGCTGATCGCAGCGCTGCTGGGCAACCCTGGCTTTGCAGCGATCGCCATGTTCCCGGCAGCTATGCTGATGGTGTCGATGTTCTTCACCTCGCTGTACTTCACCTTTGATGGCAGTTTTGTGGCGGACCTCGACCCGTCCGAAGGAGCCGGGCAAACCATCGACATCAACGCTTGACAAGACCCTTATTTTTCACCCCTTCAGGAGAATCACATGCGCGCTGACAGCATTTTGCAAACCATTGGCAACACCCCCCATGTTCGAGTCAACCGCTTGTTTGGCCCGAAGGCGCAAGTCTGGATCAAGTCCGAGCGCAGCAACCCGGGTGGCTCGATCAAGGACCGCATCGCGTTGGCCATGATTGAGGCGGCTGAAAAAAACGGCCATTTGACACCCGGCGCGACCATCATCGAGCCCACCTCCGGCAACACCGGTGTCGGCTTGGCCATGGTGGCGGCCGTCAAGGGCTACAAATTAATTCTGGTCATGCCCGACAGCATGTCCATCGAGCGCCGCCGTTTGATGTTGGCCTACGGTGCCAGCTTTGACTTGACGCCTCGCGAAAAAGGCATGAAAGGCGCCATCGCCCGCGCCCAAGAACTGGCCGCCGCCACCCCCAATGCATGGGTGCCGCAGCAGTTTGACAACCCGGCCAACATCGAGGTGCATGCACGCACCACGGCGCTTGAAATTTTGGCTGACTTCCCGGACGGCTTGGACGCCATCATCACCGGCGTCGGTACGGGCGGCCACTTGAGCGGCGTGGCGCAAGTGCTGAAAGCCAAATGGCCGCAACTCAAAGTGTTTGCCGTAGAGCCGACGCAAAGCCCGGTCATCAGCGGTGGTGCGCCGGCGCCGCACCCGATTCAAGGCATTGGTGCTGGCTTTATCCCTAAAAACCTGCTGGTCGACTTGCTCGATGGCGTGATTCTGGTGGACGCCGAACCAGCCCGTGAAATGGCCCGCCGCAGTGCCCGCGAAGAAGGCATGTTGGTCGGCATTTCGAGCGGCGCCACCTTGGCGGCCATCGCTCAAAAACTGACGGAATTGCCGGCCAACGCCAAAGTGCTGGGCTTCAATTACGACACTGGCGAGCGTTACTTCTCAGTCGACGGCTTTCTGCCGACCGAGTGAGTTCGTGACTTGAGCGTTCGCTTCAGCTGACGATGGTCAGCTTGGCGACGCTCAGCGCCAGCCACTTCACGCCGTGGCGGGTGAAGTTGATCTGGGCCCGGGCGTCGTCGCCCACGCCTTCGAGCATCAGCACCTTGCCTTCGCCAAACTTGGCGTGAAAAACTTCAGTGCCAGCTTTGAGGCCGTGCGCCGGCGCTTCGCGCTGGGCCGGCACCGCCGGGTTGGCAAAGCGCTCGCCCGCTCCACCAGTCCGCGAGGCATAGGCTTTGGCCGCCCAGTCGCCGCTCGAACCCGAGCCACTTGAAGCGCCAGCGCCCTGCCAGCCGCCGCCGCCAGCGCGGCCCGCACTGCCGAAACCAGACCCAAAGCCCTGATTTTTAGGCGTGATCCACTTCAGCGCGGCCTCCGGCAGTTCGTCAAAAAAGCGACTTTTCAAGTGGTAACGGGTTTGCCCATGCAGCATGCGCGTTTGTGAATGGCTCAGGTACAGCCGCTGACGCGCCCGCGTGATGGCGACGTACATCAGGCGGCGTTCTTCTTCCACGCCGTCACGGTCGCTCATGGCGTTTTCGTGCGGAAACAAGCCCTCTTCAATGCCGGTGATGAAGACACAGTCGAACTCCAGCCCCTTGGAGGCGTGCACCGTCATCAGTTGCACGGCGTCTTGGCCGGCTTGCGCTTGGTTGTCGCCAGACTCCAACGCCGCGTGGGTCAAAAATGCCACCAACGGCGACAGCGTTTCGCCGGTTTCAGCATCAGGCGCCGGGAACTCCAAAGGCTCATCAAGCAGCGCGGCATTCACATTCAGCCCTTGGCTGGCGGGCGATTGGCCAATCGGGTAACCATGCTCGTCAATTGGCAAGGCCACGGCGTCGCGGCCAAAGCCTTCCATGCTGACGAAGGACTCGGCTGCGTTGATCAGTTCGCCCAAATTCTCCAGCCGGTCTTGGCCTTCTTTTTCGAGCCGGTAATGTTCTTGCAGGCCGCTGTGCTTGAGCACCAGTTCAATGATTTCGCGCAGTGTGCAGCCGCTGGTTTGCTCGCGCAGCACATCGATCTTGGCAACAAAAGCGCCCAAGTTGGTGCCGGCTTTGCCGGTCACGGCACTCACCGCGTCGTTCATGGAGCAACCCGAGGCGCGGGCGATGTCTTGCAGTTGCTCGATGCTGCGCGTACCAATGCCGCGCGGCGGGAAATTAACGATGCGCAAAAAACTGGTGTCGTCGTTTGGGTTCTCCAGCAAGCGCAAGTAGGCCAGCGCGTGCTTGATCTCAGCCCGTTCAAAAAAGCGCAGACCGCCGTAGACCCGGTACGGCATACCGGCGTTGAAGAGCGCGGTTTCCATCACCCGACTTTGGGCGTTGCTGCGGTACAGCAGCGCGATTTCTTTGCGCGCAGTGCCGTCGCGCACCAGTTGCTTGACTTCGTCGACAAACCACTGCGCTTCAGCGAAGTCGCTGGTTGCCTCGTACACGCGCACCGGTTCGCCCGGGCCGGCTTCGGTGCGCAGGTTTTTGCCCAGACGCTTGCTGTTGTGGCTGATCAGGTGATTCGCCGAATCCAGGATGTTGCCGAAGCTGCGGTAATTGCGCTCCAGCTTGATTTGATGCTGGACGTGGAACTCGCGCACAAAATCCGCCATGTTGCCGACGCGCGCACCCCGGAAGGCGTAAATGCTTTGGTCGTCGTCGCCGACCGCCACCACCGAGCCGCCGGGCATCGCGTTTGCGCCTGCGGGGGCGTCGTCGCCCTGCCCGGCCAACATCTTGATCCAAGCGTATTGCAGTTTGTTGGTGTCCTGAAACTCGTCAATCAAGATGTGGCGAAAACGCCGCTGGTAATGCTCGCGCACCGCCGGGTTGCCCTGCAGCAGCTCGTAGCTGCGCAGCATCAGTTCGCCAAAATCGACCACACCTTCGCGCTGGCATTGCTCTTCGTACAAGGCGTAAATCTCAGCCTTTTTGCGGCTTTCTTCGTCGCGCACCGGCACGTCTTTGGCGCGCTGGCCATCTTCCTTGCAGGCGGCAATGAACCACGCCAGCTGCTTGGGGGGAAAACGCTCATCGTCGATGTTGAATTGTTTGCACAAGCGCTTGATGGCCGAGAGCTGGTCTTGTGTGTCCAAAATCTGAAAGCTCTGCGGCAAGTTCGCCATCTTGCAATGCGCCCGCAAAAAACGGTTGCACAGGCCGTGAAACGTCCCTATCCACATGCCGCGCACATTCACCGGCAACATGTCCGACAGGCGGGCCATCATTTCCTTGGAGGCCTTGTTGGTGAAGGTCACCGCCAGAATACCGCCGGGCGAAACCTGCCCGGTTTGCAACAGCCAAGCGATGCGGGTGGTCAGCACCCGCGTCTTGCCAGACCCCGCACCGGCGAGGATGAGCGCATGCGTGCTGGGCAGCGTCACCGCAGCCAATTGCTCAGGGTTTAGATTGTGGAGAAGGGGGGAGCTGGGGGCGGTATCTGCGAACATAGCCCATTGTAGAAAGACCCGCGGGCAGGCGTGCAAGCATGCGCCCGGGCATATAGAAGTTATATACAAGTTGGCCAAGCGCCCCGCCTGCGAAAGCCCTAGAATCAGACACCGGGCCCAAGTCATTGCGCCCGGTTTTTTGTTTGCAGCGCCGTCCTCCGGTCTGCGCCAGACATCAACCGGTGCAACCCAAGCGCCCATCGCTGTGAACAACAAACGGATGGAAAGCTTGGACCATGGAAATTTTTGACTACGACAACATCTTGCTGCTGCCGCGCAAGTGCCGCGTTGAGAGCCGTTCGGAATGCGACACCCGCGTGACGCTGGGTGGCCGCAGTTTTCGCCTCCCGGTGGTGCCGGCCAACATGAAAACCGTGGTCGACGAATCCATCTGCGCTTGGATGGCGGACCACGGCTACTTTTACGTCATGCACCGCTTTGACCTTGACAATATCGAGTTCGTCAAACGCATGCAGGCGCGCGGCAGTTACGCTTCGATCTCGCTGGGCGTCAAGCCGGCCGACTACGCCACTGTCGATCAATTGGTCAGCCTCGGCTTGGTGCCCGAGTACATCACCATCGACATCGCCCATGGTCACGCCGACAGCGTGAAAAACATGATCGCCTGCTTGAAGCACAAACTGCCGGCGTCCTTCGTGATTGCTGGCAACGTGGCCACGCCGGAAGCCATCATCGACTTGGAGAATTGGGGCGCTGACGCCACCAAGGTCGGCATCGGCCCTGGCAAAGTCTGCATCACCAAAACCAAAACGGGCTTTGGCACAGGCGGCTGGCAGCTGTCGGCGCTGAAGTGGTGCGCCCGCGTGGCCACCAAACCGATCATTGCCGACGGCGGCATCCGTGAGCACGGCGACATTGCCAAATCGATCCGCTTTGGCGCGACGATGGTGATGATCGGCTCGATGCTGGCCGGCCACGAAGAAAGCCCAGGCCTGACTGTCGTTGAAGATGGCAAACGCTTCAAGGAGTACTACGGCAGCGCGTCCGACTTCAACAAGGGCGAGTACAAGCACGTTGAGGGCAAGCGCATCTTGGAACCCATCAAGGGCGCCTTAGCCGACACATTGATCGAGATGGAGCAAGACGTTCAAAGCGCCATCAGCTACGCCGGCGGCACCCAACTGATGGACATCCGCAAGGTCAACTACGTGACGCTGGGCGGCGACAACGCCGGTGAACATTTGCTGATGTGAGGCAGGACTGGCGGACACGCAGCCCGGGCCAGCGCCAACGTTCGGCCCGTTGTCGCATCGGGCGTTCCAATTAAAAAAGTTAACGCTTGTCAAAGTCTGGCCCAGGCGACATCATCTCAGGATACTTCACAAACATCGGTCTCCTATGTTGAACAGCGTCAAAAGAGTTTCCATTTATCAGCCCCAACAGATGGGTCTTAAGTTTCCAGAAATACCGGTGTTTGCGAGCCATGCCGAAGAGCGTCAGCACCGCAAGCAACGCTTGGTCGCCGCTTGCCGGGCTTTCGCTCTGCAAGGTTTCGACTACGGCTTTGCCGGCCACCTGACAGTGCGTGATCCGGAGCGTCCGGAGTTGTACTGGACCAACCCGATGGCCGTGCATTTTTCGCAGGTCAGGGTTTCTAACTTGATTTTGGTCGACCACGACGGGCAGGTGATCGAGGGCGAGCATGCTGTCAATCGGGCCGGCTTTGTGCTGCATGCGGCGGTGCATCAGGCGCATCCCGATATTTTGGCGATGTGCCATGCGCACACCATCTATGGCACGGCCTTTGCCGCATTGGGTAAAAAACTCGAACCCATCACGCAAGACGCAGCGGTGTTTTTCGAAGACCATGTGGTGATCGGCGACGAGGCCGGTCAGGTGGCTGTTGAGGTCAAAGGTGGCAGCAAGGTTGCCAATGCTTTTACCGGTGTCAAGGCGGCAATACATCAAAATCATGGCTTGTTGACCGCCAGCCGCCACAGCATCGAGGCGGCGGCATTTTGGTTCATTGCGCTAGAGCGTTGTTGCCAGCAACAGTTGATGATCGACGCCACGGGCATCCCACCCAAACTGGTGACGCCTGAGCGAGCCCGCTACAGCCGCGAGCATGTCGGCAGCGAATACATCGGCTGGCTTCACTTTCAACCGATCTACGAGCAACTGGTGCAGACGCAACCCGACATGTTTGTTTGACAACCGATCGGTTGTAGGGCTCTTTGGACCCCCTGTGGTCTTGGTGGGCACGCCGTCCAACTGTGGCGTTGCGCCGGCGCAGGTAGCTTTTAAGGTGCGGATACGGGCCAAAGTCGAGCGGCATGAAGATGCGCATGGTTGTCAGCGTGAAAACGATCATGATGTCGGCGGCGGTGAACTCGGTGCCGGCCAGATACGCCGCGTCACGTTTATAGCGGTTCAAGGCACAAGGCAGATGCAACTCATCGCTGCGCCAAATAATCCGCCCAGGCTGTGACTTGCCAAGGTGGTGAATGGTCAGCATGGTTTCTTTCGTTTGAAAAATAGGGGCTTCAGTCTTGCAGTCTTTGCGGGCTGGCGCTGCGTAGCGCAGGCTTCGGGTAAACCCGCTTGAGGCCTCTGAATCCCATGTGTATTCTGTATACAGAGTACACCTATGACATCCCTTCTGATCAAAATTGAATCCACCCCAGACTTGGCTGACCAGGTCTACCGCAGTTTGCTGGACGCCATCAGCGGCGGCAGCTTGGCGCCGGGCAGCCGCATCACGCAAGAGGAAGTAGCGGAGCAATTGGCGGTGTCCAGGCAGCCGGTCTTGTTGGCGCTGCGCTTGCTGAAAAAAGACGGCTTTGTGCTGGACGCCCCAGGACGCGGCCTACTGGTGGCGCCGCTGGATGGCGTTTGGCTGAGTCAGGTCTACCAAATTCGCTGCGCGCTGGACGCCTTGGCCGCCAGACTTGCAGCCCAAGCCCATGCGGTGATAGACCTCGAGCTGATTCACCAAGGCCGACTCGCCACCCGCGGCCAAGACGTCAAAACCATGATGGCCGCCGACGCCGCGTTTCACAACGCTATTTATGCGGCCTCTGGCAACCCGCTGATTGCACAAAGCGCCCAGCTGCACTGGCAACACATTCGCCGGGCCATGGGCGCCGTTTTGCAAGTCGCCAACATGCGCGAATCCATCTGGGATGAACACGCCGCCATCGCCCAAGCCATTGCCGCCGGCGATGCCGCGCGGGCTGAATCACTCAGCCGCCAGCACGGCGAAGACGCCAGCCGCAACTTGGCGCGGCTGCTGGTCAGCGCCCAGCCGACACCGACTCCTGCGGCACAAACCCTTTCACCGGCTCACTGAACCCTCACCCAACGGAGACAAGAAATGAAACTCAGCCCTGCACAACTTGAACAATTTGACCGCGACGGTTACCTGTTTTTCCCCGGCCTGTTCACGCCGGAAGAAACCCAAAACCTCAACGACGCCGTGCCCGAACTGTACAGCCGGCGCGAGGACTACAACATCCGCGAAAAAGGCAAAGAAGCCGTCCGCACCAATTTCGCCGCCCACATGTACAGCGAGCCTTTTGCCAAACTCGGGCGCCATCCGCGCATGATCGAGCCGGTGCAAGAGCTGTTGGGTGAAGAACTCTATATGCACCAGTTCAAGATCAACGGCAAGATGGCTTTTGAGGGCGATGTCTGGCAATGGCACCAAGACTATGGCACTTGGTTGAACGACGACCAGATGCCAACCGAACGCGCCATGAACGTGGCGATTTTTCTGGACGATGTGACCGAACACAACGGCCCGCTGATGTTCATTCCGGGCAGCCATAAAAAAGGCGTGGTCGATGCCAAGCACGACTTGACCACCACCAGCTACCCACTGTGGACAGTCGACAACGACTTGATCCGCCAACTGGTGCAGCGCGCCGGCGGCAAACAAGGCGGCATCGTCAGCCCCAAAGGGCCGGCTGGCTCGATGATTTTGTTTCACTCCTGCTTGGTGCATGCCTCGGCCAGCAACTTGTCACCGCACAACCGCGTCAGCGTCTACCTCAGCCTGTGCGCGGTCAGCAACCACATTCGCCGCCACAAGCGCCCCGAATACATTGCGCACCGCGACTTCACGCCGATCAGCTGCCTGCCCGACGACTGCTTGGTCAACAGCTATCCGGTTGATCTGCCGTGGAAAGACGGCGTGCCGGCCAGCGCCTTGCAAACCTCGATGGACAGCATCGAAGCCGAACGCAAAGCCGCTTGAACCCATCCCATATTGTTGACCCATGAACCTTTACACCAAACTCCAACAACGCGCAGCTGACAACCAACCGATCCGCATCGGCCTGATCGGTGCTGGCAAATTCGGCTCCATGTACCTGGCACAAATTCCCAGAACGCCGGGGGTGCATTTGGTCGCGATTGCCGATCTGTCGCCTGACGCGGCCCGTGTCAACCTCGCCCGGGTCGGCTGGAAACCGGAGATGACGCAAGCCAAAACGGCGCAAGAGGCGATCAAAACCGGCGCCACCTGGATCACCGAAGACTGGCAGGCGGTGGTTTCTCATCCACTGATCGACATCATTGTGGAATGCACCGGCAACCCGATTGCCGCTGTCGAGCATTGCCTGAAGGCTTTTGCGCATGGCAAGCATGTGGTCAACGTGACGGTCGAAGCCGATGCTTTTTGCGGCCCGCTGCTGGCGCGCAAGGCGGCTGACGCCGGTGTTGTTTATTCACTCGCGTTTGGCGACCAGCCGGCCTTGATCTGTGACTTGGTCGACTGGGCCCGCACTTGCGGCTTTCCGGTCGTGGCTGCCGGCCGCGGTCACAAGTGGCTGCCACATTTTTCGGAATCGACACCCGAGACCGTTTGGGCCAACTACGGTTTGACGCCCGAACAAGCGCTGCGCGGCGGCCTGAACCCAAAAATGTTCAACAGTTTTCTGGACGGCTCCAAACCGTCAATTGAATCCACCGCCGTGGCCAATGCCACCGGTTTGAGCGTGCCAAGTAACGGCTTGTTGTACCCACCCGCCAGCGTTGAAGACATCCCCTTCGTCACCAGGCCGATCAGTGAAGGCGGCGTGCTGGAGCGTAAAGGCATGGTTGAAGTGATTTCTTCGCTCGAAGCCAATGGCCGAAAAATTCCTTACGACATTCGCATGGGCGTCTGGGTCACGGTCGAGGCCGAGACCGACTACATCAAGAATTGCTTTGAAGAATACAACGCCCACACCGACCCGAGCGGGCGTTATTTCACGCTCTACAAGCGCTGGCATTTGATCGGCCTCGAAGTCGGCGTGTCAGTCGCCAGCGTGGCGCTGCGCGGCGAGCCGACCGGTGTCGCCACCTGCTGGAACGCTGACGTGGTGGCAACCGCCAAGCGCGATCTCAAACCCGGCGACATGCTTGACGGCGAAGGTGGCTACACGGTCTGGGGCAAGTTACTGCCAGCCGACACCTCGGTCAAAATGGGCGGCCTGCCGCTGGGTCTGGCGCACAACGTCAAGGTCGTGCGCACCGTCAAGAAAGGCCAAAGTCTGAGTTGGGCCGACGTGGCGATGGACACCTCGACATCCGCCTACAAGGTGCGCAACGAGATGGAAAGCATGTTCGCGCCAGCGGTCAAAAAAGCCGCCTGATTTTTTCAGGCGGTCTTTTTGAGCAACTGCAAAGCCAGCGCGTACAGGCGGTGCTGGGGGTCTGCCAAGGCGTCAACAACGCTGAAATGATTCAGGCCGGGCAGGTCTTCGCACACCGGCACAACCTTCTTGCCCCAGGCCGTTTGTATCAGCGCGTTGTGGCGCAAAAATTCAGGGCTTTCCGCAGCACCGGCCACGCAGTAAAGCTGGCCGTGGCGCGGTGCTGGCAGCCACGCCGGGCTGGCCTGCAACACCTGCGCGGGCGTCAACCTCAAATCGTTCTTGACAAAGGGCGTGTGCATGATCGACTCCAACTCATACAGCCCTGAAATCGACAGTGCATTTTTAACCACATCGGCCGGCAAGTCGGCTGCCCATTGCGGCCATTGGCAGGCCAACAACATGGCCGCCAAGTGCCCGCCGGCGGAGTGGCCAACCACCGTGATGCGATTCGGATCGCCGCCAAACTCAGCCGCATGCCGATAGGTCCAGGCCAGCGCCTTGACCATTTGCAGCGTGATGTCGGGGATGCTGACCGCCGGGCACAGATCGTAGTTCGGCATGACCACGCAAGCGCCGGCTGCGCTCAAGGCTGGCGCTAAAAACGAATGATCGGCCTTGTCAAGCGAGCGCCAATAGCCGCCGTGGATGAACACCAGCACCGGTGCGCCGCCACGCTTGGATGATTCACCGTGGGCGGCAGGAAAGACGTCCAGTTTTTCGCCCGCACGCTCGCCATAAGGCAGGTCAATATGGCAATCCAGATGTTGTCTAGCCAACCGCGAGTGGTCCGTCCAGCGGGCGAAATAACTTGCGTAGTCCGGCACCAGCGCACGGTTGTTGTACATGCGGTCTAACCAGACCGGGTCAAATGGAGCGCGGGTTGTCGACATGCTTGGCTTTCTTAGGCGATACAAATCGACATCTTGGCACAAGCGTGGAAGCGGAGTTTTTTGAGCATCTTCATGCTTGGCATCTCGCATGCCAGTTTTCAGCACTTGATGGGCGGCTTGTTCGTCGCCATGACCGGCGCAGCCAACGACTTGGTGGCAGGCGTCGTCGAAAGCAGTTATGCGGGTGTGCCCTGTCGCAGGTGCCGCAGGGGCGACTCCGCGCACTGGCGGTGACACGGCCAAGCTGGAGTGATGCCGTCCATTTAAAAATCACCCATGAAAAAGCCGCTGCGAACCTGACGGTTGGCAACGGCTTTTTGATTTTGTCAAACCGACTGGGCAGTGAGCCCAGGGTCAAACTCAGTCGCGTGCTGGCTTGGAAAATTTACCCGCTTTTTTAGCCGCATCACGGGGCACGAAGACCTTGCCGGCTGGCTTGGCAAAGCCACCGGGCTTGCGAGCAGCAAAGTCAGGACGCGGTGCGAAACCTTCGTTGCGGGCGCCGAAGTTACGCTCTTCGCGAGGCGCGAAACTGCGCTCTTCACGGGGAGCGAAATGACCACCACCACCACCGAAGTTGCCGCCCTGGCCGCCATTACCGCCATTACCGCCACCAAAGTTACCGCCGCCGCCGAAGTTGCCACCATGGCCACCTTGACCGCCGCCACCGAAGTTGCGGTCGTCAGGACGGCGCGGTGCACGGTCTGCGAAGTTGCGATCACCAAAGCCATTGCCTTGTGGCGCCTGGAAAGGAGCGCGGTCATTGCCACGGTCACCACCACGGTCGTTGCGGTTACCGCCGAAGCCGCCACCACCGAAACCACCGCCGGCAGGCTTGCGACCTGCAAAGCCACCACCACCACCGCCGCCAAAGCTGCGACCGCCACGGTCAGGACCGTTGCTGAAGTTGCCACGTGGACGCTCAGCGGCCGGGGCACGCTGTTGCGGCTCAAGACCGACAACGATGCTTGGCTTGAAAGTTTGGTGTGTGAACTGCTCGATTTCACCGATCTTGCGACGATCGCGGAATTCGGCAATCGTGATCGCCTGACCACTGCGACCGGCACGGCCGGTACGGCCAATGCGGTGGGTGTAGTCTTCGGCTTTCATCGGCAGGCCGTAGTTGATCACGTGGGTGATCGTTGGAACGTCAAGGCCGCGAGCGGCGACGTCGGTTGCGACCAGAATTTGCACGCGACCATCGCGGAAAGCCATCAGACGGCGATTGCGCAAACCTTGGCTCAAAGCGCCATGCAGTGCCACGGCGCTGAAGCCTTCTTGCACCAGATCGTTGGCCAGACCGTCGCACTCAACCTGCGTGCAGGCAAACACCACGGCTTGGTTGATGGTCGTGTCACGCAACCAGTGGTCGAGCAACTTGCGCTTGTGCGTCATGTTGTCAGCCCACAGCAGCGATTGCGTGATGGAGGTGTGCTTGTCTTGCGGCGAATCGATTTCGAGACGCTGTGGTTCGCGCATGACGCGGGTAGCCAATTGCATGATGCGCGGCGCAAATGTAGCGCTGAACATCATGGTCTGACGACGCTGCAGCGTGAGCTGGTTGACTTCGGTCAGGTCATCGGCAAAACCGAGGTCCAACATGCGGTCGGCTTCGTCGACCACCAAAAACTGAACTTGGTCCAGCTTGATCTGCATGCTGCGCTGCAAATCGAGCAAGCGGCCAGGGGTGGCGACCACCAGATTGGCATTTTGCAATTTGGCAATTTGCAATTGGTAAGGAATACCACCGACCACGTTGGCCACGCGCAGACCACGGCAATGACGCACCAGGTCAATCGCGTCAGCACAAACTTGCTGGGCCAATTCGCGGGTTGGGCACAAAATCAGAGCACCCGGGGTGGCGGCCTTGAAGTTGCGTGTGTTGGTCGGGTCTTTGCGCTTTGGTTTCTTCAGCGGAGCCTCGCCTTTGGCGATGGCTTCGGCGCTCAGGCGTTCGAATTCAGCGCGCTCTTGCAATTC
Source organism: Polaromonas sp. (assembly GCA_041442125.1). Lineage (GTDB taxonomy): Bacteria > Pseudomonadota > Gammaproteobacteria > Burkholderiales > Burkholderiaceae_C > Polaromonas. The sequence continues at coordinate 67,211 of JASDRC010000022.1, forward strand.
AGCTTCTTCTTGCTGCTTGAGCAAGGTGTGCAGCACGGGCAGCAAAAACGCGGCGGTTTTGCCGCTGCCGGTCTGGCTGGAGACCAGCAAATCGGTGAACTTGGCTTTGCCGTCAGTCTTGCCCGCTTCCAGGGCTTGCATGGCTTTCGGGATGGTTGCCATCTGCACGGGGGTCGGCTGGGTGAAACCCATGTCGGCCACAGCTTGCAGAAGTTCCTGGGCCAGGCCCAGTTTCACAAAACCGTTGGGTTTAGCGACGATGGCTTCTAAAGAAGAGGCCTCGCCGGCAGGCGCATCGGAAAAATCCGGCACCAAGTTGATTTCAACATCCGAAGAGATGTCAGAAGTTTCGGACGACAAATCGCCACGAGCCTCAAAAGAGTCAATCATGTTTTTTCTCACTAATCACCCGTCCGCATCGCTTTTGGCGAAGGAACAGGAAACTCCACCCCTGCGATGCAGAAGGCTTCGTTTGATGGTTAATAAAACACCAACCATCAAACGAATATACGGATCAGGCGCTGAAATGGCCTGAAGCGGTGACTCTAAAGTGAGAGTCCAAAAGTGTGAGGTAGATGTACAAATGCAGCGCACTCTGTGAACTGCAAGTCGCTGATTATGGCACGCTTTTAGGGTTTGTACTAGTCCCCCACAAATACTGAGGGTTTATTTCAAAAAATGCTCGCGGTAATGTTCGAGTTCATCAATCGACTCGTGCACGTCCGCCAGCGCCGTGTGGCTCTGGCGCTTTTTGAAGGCGCTGTAGACCTCCGGGCGCCAACGCTTGGCCAGCTCTTTGAAGGTGCTGACATCGACGTTGCGGTAATGCAAAAACGCCTCTAGCTTGGGCATGTACTTGACCAAAAAACGCCGGTCTTGGCTGATGGTGTTGCCGCACAGAGGCGATGTTCCTTTGGGCAGGTATTTGGCCAAGAAGGCCAGTACTTGCTTCTCGGCATCTGCTTCGCTGACAGTGCTGGCTTTGACCTTGTCGATCAAGCCGCTGCGGCCGTGCGTGCCCTTGTTCCAGTTGTCCATTTGGCCCAGCAACTCGTCGCTCTGGTGGATCACCAGCACCGGGCCTTCAAGGCGCGGCACCAGCTGCGGGCCGGTGACGATCACGGCAATTTCGATCAGGCGTTCTTTGTCGGGGTCGAGGCCGGTCATTTCGCAATCGATCCAGACCAGGTTCTGGTCTGACTTTTTCAGAGGGGGTTCAGTGTCAAGCATGCGGTGATTCTCGCTGATGCCCTAAACTTCAAGTGATGATTGATTATTCGCTTGTGTTCACCCTTGTTTTTTCAACGGCGCTGGTGCTGGGCCTGCTGGTGAAGTTTTACCTGAGCTCGCGGCAGATCCGCCACGTTGCACGCCACCGCGCTGCCGTGCCAGCCGCTTTCGCTGAGACCATCTCTTTGGCAGCCCACCAGAAGGCCGCTGACTACACCATCACCAAAGCCCGCTTCGGCCTGTTAGAGCTGTCCTTTGGCACGGCTGTACTGCTCGGCTGGACATTGTTGGGCGGCCTGGGTGCACTGAACCAACTATTGGCCGGCACACGGCTGGCTGAGTGGAGCCCGCTGGCGCAACAACTGGCGCTGGTGGCCGGCTTTGGCCTCATCAGCGGCGCGCTGGATTTACCTTTCACGCTGTACAGCACCTTCAAGATTGAAGAGCGTTTTGGCTTCAACAAAATGACCGCCAAGTTATGGTTCGCCGACCTGCTGAAATCGACCGCGGTCGGCATCGTCGTGGGCCTGCCCATCCTGGCACTCATTCTTTGGTTGATGGGCAGTGCTGGCAACCTGTGGTGGCTGTGGGCTTGGGCCGTCTGGATGGGTTTCAACCTGTTAATTTTGGTGCTCTACCCGACCGTGATCGCACCGCTTTTCAATAAATTCCAGCCACTCGACGACGAGAGCTTGAAAGCCCGTGTGACCGCACTCATGCAGCGTTGCGGTTTTGCCGCCAAAGGCCTGTTTGTGATGGACGGCAGCAAACGCTCGGCCCATGCCAACGCTTACTTCACCGGTTTCGGCGCCGCCAAGCGCGTGGTCTTTTACGACACCTTGCTGAAGCAGCTCAGCCCGGCCGAAGTCGACGCCGTGCTGGCCCATGAGTTGGGGCATTTCAAGCACAAACACATCATCAAACGCATCGTCATGTTGTTCGCTCTCAGCCTGGCTGGTTTTGCGCTACTGGGTTGGCTCTCCTCACAGATTTGGTTTTACACCGGACTGGGCGTGCTGCCTAACATGAACGCGGCCAACGATGCGTTGGCGCTGCTGTTGTTCACGTTGGTTGTGCCCTTGTTTAGCTTTTTCATCTCACCGCTGTTGGCCCAACTCTCGCGCCAAGATGAGTTTGAAGCCGATGCGTATGCAGCTCGCCAGACCGATGGCCGCGACCTGTCCAGCGCCCTGCTCAAGCTGTACAAAGACAATGCCAGCACACTCACCCCGGACCCGGTCTTTGTGAAGTTTTACTATTCACATCCGCCCGCGTCCGAGCGCTTGGCTCGTATGAGCGCCATTCAACCCAGCCCCGCAGGAGAACCCGCTTGAGCCCATCTGCAGCACCCCGGCGCGCTCTGAGCGCCACCGAGATCGTTAGCCAACTGAGCCAGCTCAATGGCGAGCAGCCACTGGGCTGGCGCCTGATCGATGGCGCGCTAGAGAAAAGCTTTCGCTTCAAAGACTTTCACCACAGCATCGGCTTCGTCAACGCCGTGGCGTTCATTGCCAACGCCGAAAATCACCATCCCGATTTGGCTGTGAGTTTCAGCCAATGCACGGTGCGCTTCAACACGCACGACGTGAATGGTATTTCCGTCAGTGACTTTCTTTGTGCGTCCAAGGTTGACGCCTTGCTGGCTTGAAACATTCAGGCAGACCGGCAGGCCATGCACGGCCGGCCGTCTCGGGCACTGAAGCCGGCTTGGTAGTCGCCGGTTTCGGTCGACATGTGCTGGTTGAAAAAGAGAACGGCGATCGCCTTATCTGCCACCCGCGCGGCAAAAAAAACCAGGCACTGGTCGGTGACCGCGTGCGCTGGCTGCCCTCCGAGGACGAAGGCACGATTGAAAAAGTCGAGGCCCGCGACAACCTGTTCTACCGACAGGATGAAATGCGCACCAAGTCCTTCGCCGCCAATCTCGATCAGGTGTTGATCCTGATGGCGGCCGAGCCGGAGTTCTCTGAAAACCAGCTGACGCGCGCCCTGATTGCCGCCGAAGCCGCTGGTATTCGCCCGATCATTGCGCTGAACAAAAGCGATTTAACCGAGCCCTTTGGCCGCGCTTGGACCAAGCTGGCGCCGTACCGCGCCATGGGCTACCAAATGCTTTCGCTGGCCATCAAACCCAAAGCTGCAGACGACAACACGCAAACGCCAGTGCAGTCCCTGATGCCGCTGATGCAAGGCCAAAAAACCTTGGTGCTGGGCCCCTCGGGTGCTGGCAAAAGCAGCTTGACCAATCTGTTGATACCGCACGCGCACGTTCTGACGGCCGAAATCTCACAAGCTCTGAATTCTGGCAAACACACCACCACCAGCACCACACTGTATTGGATTGATGCGGACAGAACGACGGCACTGATTGACTCTCCGGGTTTTCAGGAATTTGGCCTGCACCACATCGAGCCGATGCATCTGGCCGCCTACATGCCCGACATCAAAGCGCATGCACAGAACTGTAAGTTCTACAACTGCACGCACCTGCATGAGCCGGGTTGTGGGGTGATCAACGAACTGAAAAGATCTGACGAGCCGAGCAGCATCAGTGCCAGCCGTTACCGCCTGTACGGCGACTTGTTTGCAGAACTGTCAGAGACGCGCTATTGACGTTAATCGACTGAAATCGGCGGACGATAAGCAGTCAGTTTTCAGCCTAGCAAGCGCGCCAACGTCAACAGCGCCAGCAGCACCATCCACAGCACGACGCAACGCCAGACCAGCCCGACCACGCTGCGCAAATGCGCCAACTCAGGCTCGCGACCTGGGGTCGCTTGCGTTGCCGCTGGCTCGTCGCTGTCTTCACCTGCGGTGAAGAATTTGACCGGCATTTTCAAGGCGTCCCCGCCCAGCCGCACATTCACAGCGCCGGCCGTGGCGGCCAGCACCACACCATCGTTTCGATTCTCAGAAGCGGCCACCGAGCCGGCTGAAAATCCCTGGGTGTAGTTTCGCCAGCTGTCGATGGCGTCTTCGAAACTGCCTACCACCGCAAAGCCGATGGCCGTCAAGCGAGCGGGCACAAAATCAATCACGCCCCAAGCTAATTTAGCCGCTTGCTGCGAGGCTGGGCTCGCGGCCGCCTCTGCCAAACGCTGCTTGTCAGCCCAATAACGCGCGACGAATTCGCTCATCCGGTACAGCACCGCACCAGCTGGGCCCAGGCCAAAGGCCGCCAGCACAGAAAACCAGCTGAGCACACCAAACACATGGCGATGCGCCGCCAGAACCGAATGCTCGATCACGTGGCGCACGATTTCGCTGCGCGGCAGTTCCGTGGCGTCGACCTGCTGCCAATCGGCCAACAGGTCGCGGGCGCTGTCTTCGTCACCCACTTCAAGCGCGTCTCGGATGTCGGTGAAATGGTGGCTGAACTGGCGAAAACCCAGTGTTGTGTAAAGCACCAACACGCTCCACGCAAAGGCCAGCAAGCCGTGGACACTCCAAAGCAACCAATGAATGGCAAAGGCCAGCACGACGGGGCCCAGCGCCGCGAACGACCAAGCCAGCCAACCATGCTGCGCGCGGCCCGCATCCAAGTTGCGGCTAGACCAACGGGCCCACGTGCGCAAACCCGTGTGAATGAGATTGCCTCGGGCGAGTGGCCGGGCCTGCTCAAGCAGCAGGGCAAACAAGACAGCAAAAAAGCTCATGGCAAATCATAACGGCCAAGCCGCCAAAAACGCGCTACTCAAGCCGCTAGAAACCGATAAAAATTACGCAGTATGGCGGCTGTCGCGCCCCAGATATAACGCTCCTGCGGCAGCTCAGGTGCATCGCTGGTGTAAGGCATCGACAACCATTCGCGCTCTGCGCCCTCGAACTCAAAGACATGCCAACGATGATTCGCCGGGCTCATCAGAAAGCGCAAAGGGACCTCAAACACATCAGCCACTTCCGCCAGGTTGGGTTGCAGTTGAAAACCCGGTTTGACCAGTGCCACCACCGGTGTGACGATGAAAGCGGAGCCTGTGATGTAGTTGGGCAGCGTGCCCAGCACCTCCACATGTGCGGATGGCAAGCCGATCTCTTCGTCCGCCTCGCGCAGAGCAGTGTGCACAGCGTTCGCATCAGACTCATCCGTGCGGCCGCCCGGAAAAGCAATTTGGCCGGAATGCGTCGACATGTTTTTGTCCCGTACCGTCAGCAGCAACATCAACTCATCGCGCATGACCAAAGGGATCAATACCGCGGCCAAAGTCGGCACGCGATCGCCAAATTTTTTCTCTGTGGTGCGCTCCGGCGTCCACAACGGGGGTTGCAAGAAACGCTGCCGCAAAGCCGCCGGTGTGAGTCGCTGCGCCGGCACATCGGCCAGATGGGTGTCCACGCTCAGCACCGGAACGGTTCGCGGATCAAAGATCGGCAAGGGGTGGGTGATCGTCATCGTCAATGGCTTTAAAACGAGCATGAAAAAGCCGCTCCGAGGAGCGGCTTTTCAAAGGACTCAGGTCCAAGTACCTTCAGCGGGGACTGTTAAACAGCAGCGACTGGAGCCGCCACTTTAACTTTACGTGGGCCCAGCTTTTCCTTGATACGCGCCGACTTGCCGCTGCGGCTACGCAGGTAGTACAGCTTGGCGCGACGCACATCACCACGGCGCTTGACTTCGATCTTGGCAATCAGCGGGCTGTAGAGCTGGAAAGTCCGCTCGACGCCTTCACCGTTGGAGATCTTGCGCACGATGAAGCTGGAGTTCAGGCCGCGATTGCGCTTGGCAATCACCACACCTTCGAACGCCTGCAGACGCTTGCGGGTGCCTTCAACCACGTTCACGCTCACGATGACGGTGTCACCAGGAGCATAAACAGGAATGGTCTTGTTCAGGCGAGCAATTTCTTCTTGCTCAAGGATTGCGATCAGATTCATAAAATTCCATCAGACTTATTTTTCGTTCATGCACGCGCTGCGCTAAAGACCGCAAATCCAGAGAATGATGAAACAAGTCATCACGTGGTTGCAGTGGCCGCCAGAGGACCGAAAAGCCCACGATTATAGCCAATTACGGCTGGGGCTCAATATCTGCCGCCTTGGCAGCCAAAAAAGCCTCGTCACGCGGCGTCAAACGGCCGTTGGCACGGGCCGCAGCCAGCAACTCCGGGCGCCGCAGCAGCGTCAAGGCCAGCCGCTGTTCGCGTCGCCAGCGCTCAATCTCAGCATGGTGGCCCGACAACATCGCAGCCGGCACCGACACACCGCGCCAGTTTTCAGGCCGGGTGTAAGCCGGGCAATCGAGCAAACCGTCGAGCGCCGGATTGAAGCTGTCCAGCTGATGGCTGCCCTCGTCATTCAAAACGCCGGGCTGCAAGCGGGTCACAGCATCGATCAAGGCCATCGCCGCTATCTCACCGCCAGACAGCACAAAGTCGCCCAGACTGATTTGGAAATCCACATGCGCATCAATGAAGCGCTGATCGACGCCTTCGTAGCGGCCGCAGAGCAGCATAGCGCCCGCGGACGCTGCCCAGTCTTCCACCACGTTGTGTTTAAGTGGCTGGCCAATCGGCGAAAACAACACGACCGGCACAAGCGCGCTTTCGGTCATGGCACGTTCGGCTCGAATGGCGTCCAGACACAGTGTCAACGGTTCGGCCATCATGACCATGCCAGGACCGCCTCCAAAAGGCCGGTCGTCGACACGGCGATAACTGCCTTCAGAAAAATCTCGTGGGTTCCAGAGCTGCACCTGGACCTGGCCGGATTCGTAGGCACGGCGTGTCACGCCTGTGCTCAAAAAAGGCGCAAACAGTTCAGGGAAAAGGGTGATGACGTCAAAACGCATGCAGGTGTTTCAACTGCTGGCTGACCTCAATAGTCGGGCTGCCAGTCCACGGTGATGCGTTTGCCGGGAATGTCCACGCCGTCGACGTAGGCCGCGACGAAGGGAATCATGCGCTCGGCGGCGGCTTCAGTGCCGTCTTCAGTGCCGTCTTCAGCGACGGCTTGGTATTCAACACACAGTACCGCATGCGGGCCGGTGGTCATCAGGTCGCGCACAGCGCCCAGACTCACGCCTTCGCGGTTGACGACATCCAGGCCGATCAGATCGACCCAGTAATATTCGTCTGTGGAGGCGCGTGGAAAGCTGCTGCGCGGCAAGAAAATACGCGCGCCGCGCAAAGCTTCAGCGAGATTGCGGTCATCAATACCGGCGATTTTGGCAACCACAGTATTGGAATGCACCTTGCACTCGTCCAGCGTGATGGAGACGGTGCCGGAAAAAACTGAAAAGCCGGGACGAAACTTGGCTTCAGGCGCTTGCAACAACCAATCTTTGGCTGCAAACAAAGCCTCGGGCTCGGCGCTGTGCGGAAGCACTTTGACCCAGCCCTTGACGCCCCAGGCGTCAAGAACACGGCCAACTTCAATCGCATCATCAGGCAGGACGGCTGGCTTCAGACCGGGAAGGCTTTCAGTGGCCATGCTGCTGACTCTGTCTCATGCGTTGACCGATGCGCCTGTTCAGGCAGCCTTGGCGGCGCCTTGCTTAACCAAACGCTCGACGGTGTCGGAGGCTTGTGCACCAACGCCCAACCAATGGGTCAGACGGTCTTGCTCAATACGCAATGGCTCTTCGCCACCGCGTGCCAGTGGATTATAAAAACCAATACGCTCGATGAAGCGACCATCGCGGCGAACGCGCTTGTCAGCCACAACGATGTTGAAGAAAGGACGATGCTTGGAACCGCCGCGTGAGAGTCGGATGACGACCATGATTTATCCTTCGGGTGGTGGAGCAACAAAATCGTCACCCCAACATGTACTTGCAGCGCTTGAGACACACGACATGGCCACCCGGCCAGCGAATTGCTGCAAAGCCGCAGATTATAGCCCGAGACCTGACCACAGCGCCATTTGCCCGACACATCACTCTTTTCATATGACCTTGATTCGCCCCTGCCTGCCGCCAGATCTTGCCGTTGTCACCGCTATTTATGCCCATCAAGTGCTGCACGGCACCGGCACCTTTGAAACCGAGCCGCCCACGCTGGCTGAGATGACGGCCAGACGCGATGATGTACTGGCCAAGCAGTTGCCCTACCTCGTGGCCGAAGATGCAGGCCGAATCATTGGCTTTGCCTACTGCAACTGGTTCAAGGCCAGGCCGGCGTACCGTTACTCAGCCGAAGACTCGATTTATGTGTCGCCTGAGGCACACGGCCGCGGAATCGGCCGCGCCTTGTTGACCGAACTTGCAGCCAGCGCCGACGCTGCGGGCGTGCGAAAACTGATCGCCGTCATCGGTGACTCCGCCAATCTCGCTTCAATCGGCCTGCACCGCAGCGTGGGTTTTGAGCCGGTCGGCGTACTCACCTCTTGCGGCTGGAAATTCGACCGCTGGCTGGATGTGGTGTTGATGGAAAAGGTCTTGGGCGCCGGTGACCAATGGCCGCCGCCGGGGCATGGGGTGTAATGGTCGCGATGAAAAGTATAAAAAACAAAACCGTCGCCACTTGGATCGCTTTCCTCGGCGGTCCTTTGGGCCTGCACCGCTTTTACCTGCACGGCTGGTCTGACACGCTTGGCTGGGCGCTGCCGATTCCAACGGCGCTTGGCCTGTATGGCATCGAACGCGTGCAGCAATACGGGCTGGACGATCAAATGAGCTGGTTGCTGATCCCGCTGCTGGGGTTCACCATGACTGGCTGCGCTTTAACGGCCATTTTCTACGGCCTGATGCCAGTCGAAAAATGGAATGCACGCTTCAACCCTCAAGCGGCCGCTGATGCAGAAGAGGGCAAAACCAACTGGCTGACGATGCTGGCGATCATCGCTGCCCTGCTGGTCGGTGCAGTCTCCATGATGGGCAGCTTGGCCTACAGCTTTCAGCACTACTTCGAGTACCAAGTCGAGGAAGCCCGCAAGATTTCTCAATAAGCGGGGCATGCCTGGAAATTAAAAACTGGCTTGCAAGCCGACTTTCAAACTGCGACCGGGCAGCGGCGCTTTCGGAAACGCCGTTGTGGTCAACACCGATGACGCACTGTAAGCCAGCTGATTCGTGATGTTGTCGAGCCGGGCAAACCACAGCAAGCTGGCCGCGCCCGCCTTCATGCGGTAGGTCCCAGCCAAATTCCACAAGGTGTAGGCGGCCGTCGCGCGGTCTGTTTCGGGTACCCGATTTTGCGCACCCGAATGGTCAAAGCCAAAGTTGGCGCCCCAGGCCCCACTGCCCCACAACAAGGTCGAACCGACGCGCCAAGGCGCGATGCGCGGCAGCGCTTGGCCGCTGTCTTGGTTGGTGGCGCGGACCACGTCGCCACGCAAAGCCAGGTCCAGCGTTGATGCGCCTTGCAGCAGGCGAACATTGCCACTGCTCTCGAGGCCAACGAAACGGGCTCGCACCTGCTCGTATTGATACAGCGGCAGGCCATCCTCCACGAGGCCTGTACTGCTCAACCCAATGTAATTCTGAAAACGACTCACATAGCCATTGACGCTGAATCGGTTGGCACCCGCCTTCCAAGCGGCACCGACATCTAAGTTGCCAGACTTCTCCTTGTTCAAGTTGGCGTTGCCCACTTCGTACGCAGCAGTAGCCAAGTGCGGGCCGTTGGCAAACAACTCATAGTCTTTAGGCGCGCGCTCTGTGTACGCCAGATGGCTGGTGAGCTTCCAGCCGGGTGCCACATTCCACAAGCTGCCCAAGGCATAACTACCGGCATTGAAATCCCTGAAGCCGGGCGTGAAACGCGCCTCCGTTGGGCTGCCGAAGGACTCGACCCGAACCGACTCCAACCTGCCACCCAAGCTCAGCTTTCCCCAGCTGGTGGCCATTTCTTCATAGGCAAACATGGCCGTTTGGTCGGTTTTGCTGTACGGCGCAAAGGCCTCCGCGCCATCGGCTGAAAAGCGGTTGGACTGCGTCTGAAAACCAAACATGCCGTCAAAGTTACCGTCCTTGACAAGGCGCGCCTCAAGCCGCAAGTCGCTGCCTTTGTTCTTGAAAACCGTTTCAGCTGCACTGTCTGCAAACTCCGTGTGGGTGTAATTCGTCTGGCTGTACTGACCCTTAACGCTTTGAATGAAACCGCCCAAATTTCGAAGCTCTCCCTCGAGCGCATAGCGGTTGGACTTCATGCCGATGGTGACGTTGTCCTCAGCCACCGTGCCATAAGTGCTTTTGTAATTGGTGGCCGAAGCGCCCAAGTAACCATGGTCAAAAAACAGCGAGCCGCCCAGTGCTTGGCCACTGGTGTTGCTGGCTGAATTGCAAATTTTGCGCTGCGTGGTGGTCCCGCCGTTTTGGGTGCAGGGGAGATCAATCGGCACGCTGACGTCGCCGGTCTGCCGATCAAACGCATCCACGTGCAACTGGTAGCGTGTGTTGCCGGCCTCTAACAACACGCCCTTGCCTCGCTCAGAATTGCCGGTGGCGAAGTTCAAGTCCGCTTTGCCGCTGACGCCGCCTTTCTCGTCGAACTGCGGCTCGCGCGCAATCCGGTTGTCGATCACATTGACCACGCCGCCGACAGCGCTGCCGCCATACATCAGTGCGCCTGGGCCACGCAAGACTTCGATACGTTCAATGCTCAACGGGTCCAGCGTGACCGCATGGTCGTAGCTCAGGCTAGACACATCCATCGACCCGCCGCCGTTGTTCAAGATGCGGATGCGATCGCCATCTAGCCCGCGGATAACGGGTCGGCTGGCATTCGGGCCAAAGTAAGTGCTGCTGACACCGGGCGTACCGCTCAGCGTTTCACCCAAGGTGGTTTTGCTGCGCAACAGCAAATCAGTGCTGGACAGTTGCGTGGTCGGCGCGATCAAGTCGCTACTGCCCAAAGGGTTGCCGGTGACGGTGACCTCTTGCAAACTGGTCGCGTCACTTTGCGCCAGGACTGCAGCAGGCAAGACGCCTAAAAAGACCAAAGAGGCCACGCTCACGGCGCGGCGCTGGAAAAAATTTTTCATGAAAAACTCGAAGAAATCAAAAACAGAAATGAGCACGTCGCCGCAAGGCGGAGTGACATCGAAGTTTGGGAAGTTCAGCGAGCCGAAGGTGGGCCGCGCGCTTGATAAAGCGCCGCCCAGCGGGCGATGAAATCGCCCGCGGAAGTCACCAATGCGATATTGGGCAACGGTGTTGGCAATGCCTGCAACGACAGGAAATGCAGTGCGTCAGCGTGGCAGAGTTGGTCGAAAACCAGACAGTCTGCGGCCTTGCCATGACTGGAAAACAGCGCGTCAGTCCAACCCTTGTGGGCGTGCGTCAGACTACGTTCTGCGGGGGCTTGGGTCGCAATAGTCCGGGCCTGAACTTGACTTTGTGCAGTCGGCTGCCCATGCGAAAAACCATGAACGATGCCGTGCATCAGCCCAAACAGAGGCACCATCAGCAAAGCCAGGGCCAAGTAGCAGCCCATGACTTGTCGAACGGCGAATCTGAAATTCATACCAGTTTAAATTCTCTCAATTGAGTTAGTGCCGGACGCGATCGGTGAAGGTCTTGCGAAACTTGGCCACCTTGGGACCCGCCACCGCCACGCAGTAACCTTGGTTCGGGTTGTTCTCAAAGAAGTCTTGATGATACTCCTCGGCCGGCCAGTAATTGGTCACAGGCTGCACCTCGGTCACGATGGGCTGGCTGAATAACTTGGCGGTAGTCATCTCGCTGAGCATGTGCTCAATCACTTTTTCCTGCTCGGGTGTCGACCAGTAAATGCCGCTACGGTACTGCGTGCCGGCATCGTTGCCTTGCCGGTTCAGGGTTGTCGGGTCATGGATGACGAAGAAAATTTCAAGAACCTCTCGCAGACTGATCTGCGTCGGGTCATACGTCAGCTTGACCACTTCGTTGTGCCCGGTCGTGCCCGAGCAAACCTGCTCATACGTCGGCTGCGTGACATGCCCGTTGCTGTAGCCCGACTCAACGTCGGTCACGCCGCGCACTTGGACGAACACCGCCTCGGTGCACCAAAAACACCCGCCGCCCAGCGTGATGGTTTGCAATAGGGTCATAGGATCTTTCATTGAAGTGAGACTTGATTCTGCCCAACGCTGGGCCCGCGGTCACGCGGCCATCGGCAAACTCGTGCGCACCGCATGGACAAAGGCGGCCAGCGCCGGGCTGTCCCGGCTGGTTTTCCAGAGGCAATGGGTCTCATAGGTCATGGCATCTTCTTGCAGCGGCACGAACACCGCGCCGGCCAGCGCCGACTGCCGCAAGGCCGCCGGCACCAGCGCCACGCCCATGCCTTGCGCCACCAGCGAGACCACGCTCAACCAGTGGCGTAGCTCATATCTGATTTCTGGGTCAAAACCAGACGCCGCGCACAGCGCCAAGATGCGCTCATGGTAGTCGGGCGACACCGCTTTGGAGACCACCGCAAACGGCTCACCCTGCAACTGCGCCAGCGCCAACGTGGTCTGCCCGGCCAGCGCGTGCGCGGCTGGCAAACAACCAACAAAAGCCTGACTCGCCACCCGAATCTGCGACAACTCAGGCGGCACCCGCGTGGTGTGCACAAAGCCCAAGTCGAGTCGGCCTTGCGCCAACTCGACCAATTGCTCACTCGAACTCAACTCCTTGAGCAGCAGGCGCAAACGGGGATGGCCGGCCTGAAAGCGCGCCAAGATCAGCGGCAAACCGCTGAACAACATGGTCCCGGAAAAGCCAATCGTCAGGCTGCCAGCCATGCCTTGACCGACATCCTTGGCCAGATTGGCGGCGCTCGCAGCCTGCTCCAGCAAGGCCCGCGCTGCCGGCACAAAAGCCAGGCCCGCCGCCGTCAGCTGCACCGACTTGCTGTTGCGCGTCAGCAGGCGCGCGCCCACCGAGGCCTCGAGTTGTTGAATGTTCAGCGACAGCGGCGGCTGCGAGATCGCCAGCCGGCGCGCCGCCCGGCCAAAATGCAGCTCCTCGGCCAGCACCAAAAAGTAGCGGAGATGTCTAAATTCCATGAATACAAAAATAATATCGTTGAATTGTTAATTGATATTAGACAGCTATTCTTGATTGTCCAACAATCAAAGCCTTCGCAAAGCCTTGCCGAGCTCTTTTTGGCAGGCCCTACACTTTGCAGTATCAATCAAGGAAACATGCCATGTCCGTCAAATTCAATTGGGAAGATCCGTTTTTTCTGAGCCAACAGCTGAGCGACGATGAGCGCGCCATCGTTGAGGCGGCCCATGAGTTTTGCCAGGACAAATTGCAGACGCGCGTGTTGATGGCCGCCCGCCATGAAAAATTCGACCGCGAGATCATGACCGAAGCCGGTGCCATGGGCTTTTTGGGTTCAACGATTGAAGGCTACGGCTGCGCCGGCCTGAGCTACGTTGCCTACGGCCTGATCGCCCGCGAAGTCGAGCGCGTCGACAGCGGCTACCGCAGCGCCATCAGCGTGCAAAGCTCGCTGGTCATGCACCCGATCAACGAATACGGCAGTGAAGCGCAAAAAGAAAAATTCCTGCCCAAGCTCGCTACCGGCGAATGGGTCGGCTGCTTCGGCCTGACCGAACCCAATCACGGCTCCGACCCGGCCAGCATGTTGACGCGGGCTAAACCCGTGGACGGCGGCTTCATCATGCGCGGCGCGAAGATGTGGATCACCAACAGCCCGATCGCCGATGTGTTCGTGGTCTGGGCCAAGCTCGAAGACAAAGACGGCCAAGTCGGCGGTCAAGAAAGCATTCGCGGCTTCATCCTTGAAAAAGGCATGAAAGGTTTGAGCGCACCGAAGATCGAAGGCAAGATGAGCTTGCGCGCCTCTGTCACCGGCGAGATAGTCATGGACGAAGTCTTTGTGCCTGAAGCCAACATTCTGCCCAACGTCAGCGGCCTCAAAGGCCCTTTCGGTTGCCTCAACAAAGCCCGTTATGGCATCGCTTGGGGCGCATTGGGTGCGGCTGAAGACTGCTGGCACCGTGCTCGTCAATACACCATGGACCGCGTGCAATTCGGTCGCCCACTGGCGCAAAACCAGTTGATCCAGAAAAAGCTCGCCGACATGCAAACCGAAATCACGCTTGGCCTGCAAGCCTGTTTGCGCGTTGGTCGCTTGATGGACGAAGGCCAAGCGGCGCCGGAAATGATCTCGATGATCAAACGCAACTCCTGCGGCAAGGCGCTGGACATTGCCCGCATGGCGCGCGACATGCACGGCGGCAACGGTATCCATGACGAATACCACGTGATCCGCCACATGATCAACTTGGAGACCGTCAACACCTACGAAGGCACGCACGATGTGCACGCCTTGATCTTGGGTCGGGCGCAAACTGGGTTGCAGGCTTTTTATTGAAGCCCACGTTGACGTCAATAGCGCGATGAACCGCGCATGATTCCTGTGCTCGGCGAATTCAAAGCCATCGCGGCAGTCTTGCTGTTGCCGCCCACCTCGCCTTTGTTGCTGGCGGCGGTCGGGGTTTTGTGGCTGCGTCACAGCTTCGGCCGGCTGCTGATCGCTACGGGTTTGCTTGCGCTGTGGCTGCTTAGTTGTAACGCCGTGGCGGTCTGGCTGGCGCAACGGGTACTGCCGCACGTCAGCGTGCTGGAACCCTCGCGGCAGGCACAACTCAGTGCATTGGGTGTGCAGGCCATCGTCGTTCTGGGCGGCGGCATGCAAGCTATTGCGCCCGAGTACGGCCAAGCCCAACCCAACGCCTCAACGGCCGCGCGCCTGCGCTATGGAATTCAACTGGCCAAGCGTTCCGGCTTGCCACTGGCTTTTGCCGGAGGCGTCGGCTGGAGCAACGCCGGTCAAGCAGTCCCCAGCGAAGCCAGTACCGCCCAAGTTTTCTCAGCCGAACACGGCTTGACGCTGCGCTGGATCGACAAACAATCCCGCGACACCGCCGAAAACGCCGCCCGCATGCATGACTTGCTAGCCCCTGCCCGCATCCACCACATCGCCCTCGTCACCCATGCTTGGCACCTGCCGCGCAGCCAAGCCCTGTTTGAGCAAGCCGGCTTTACCGTGCTGCCCGCACCGATAGGGTTTGTGCTGCCAAGTGAGCGACCACTGCTGGAATGGTTGCCGTCAGCGCACGGGTTGACCGCCTCGCGCCAGGTGCTGCGTGAATGGCTGGCCTTGCAGGTGCTGCCAAGGGCTTCCTTGCGCTGAACGACTGGCTGCGACAGACGGGCGGTATCGGCAGCCGTAGTCGTGTCAGTGGCTTGACCGATTCAGACCCCGTCGCTACATTACTAACCAATCAGTCAGTAATAGAGATTTTTGTCCGCCCTGTTAGATGCAACTTCCCCAATTTCTCACCGACACAGCGGCCAGCCTCGCCCACAAACGCGAGCGGCGCAAAGAGGCGCGGCCGGGCGAACTGCTCGATGCGGCGCTGAACTTGTTCGTTGAAAAAGGCTTTGCCGCCACCCGCATGGAAGAAGTCGCCAAGCGCGCTGGCGTCTCCAAAGGCACGGTTTTTTTGTACTTCACCAGCAAAGAAGAACTCTTCAAAGCCGTGGTGCGCGAGAACATTTCCGGCCGCTTTGAAGAATGGAATGCCGAGTTCCTGACCTATGAAGGCTCGGCAGCCGACATGTTGCACCACTGCATGAGCACGTGGTGGCACCGCATTGGTTCAACTCAGGCCTCGGGCATCACCAAACTGATGATCAGCGAAGGCGGCCACTTTCCGGACATCGTTCAGTTTTACCAAGAAGAGGTTGTGCGACCCGGCCACGTGCTGATTCGCCAAGTGCTGCAACGCGGCATTGACCGCGGCGAGATCAGCGCCGTCAACTTGGACTTTGCCGTCTACGGCGTGGTCGCCGCCATGATGTTTCTGATTCTGTCCAAACACTCGACAGCCTGCCTACCCAACAATGTGCCGCTCGACCCCGATGCCTACATCGCCAACCAGGTCGCGGTGATGCTGCACGGTTTGGCCGCGCGCCCTGCTTGAGCGTTCACCAGAATCGTTAAAATCAAACCCTTTCATTCATTCACGCACGACGCCCCGCACCATGAACTACGAACAAGCCCGCTTCAACATGATCGAGCAGCAAATCCGCCCTTGGGAAGTGCTGGACAGCCAAGTCTTGGCACTGCTGGCCGTCGTCAAGCGTGAAGACTTTGCACCGCTGGCCCACAAGGGACTGGCTTTTGTCGACATGGAAGTCCCGCTGCCACCGCAGAGCAACCCTAGCCAATGCATGCTGGCGCCCAAAATTGAAGCCCGCATCCTGCAAGACCTGAACCTGCAAAAGCACGAAAAGGTGCTGGAAATCGGCACTGGCTCGGGCCACATGGCCGCCTTGTTGGGACACCGCGCACAGCAAGTCATCAGCCTTGAGATGGAGCCGACGCTGGCCCACAGCGCCCGCGACAACTTGCAAAAAGCCGGCGTTTACAACGTCGAGGTGTTGCAACTCGACGGCAGCGCCCTGTTGGCCCCCGGCGCCGCTGAAAAAGCCGGCGTGCAAGGCCCGTTTGATGCGATTGTGCTGAGTGGTTCGGTAGCTGAAGTACCCCCCGAATTGCTGGCGCTGCTCAAAATCGGTGGCCGTCTGAGCGCCATCGTCGGCGAAGAACCCATGATGCGCGCCACCTTGATCACGCGCACTGGTGAGCAAGCTTTTGGCAGCACCGAAGCTTGGGACACCGTGGCCCCGCGCCTGCTGAATTTCCCTGCGCCGTCCAAGTTCAGTTTCTGAATTTCTTCTTCGCTCTTTTTTCAAGGCAAGCATGATCCCGCAAATTTCACCAAGTCAATTGTCAAGTTGGCTGGGCAGCGTGGCCGCCACCACAAGCACGCCCTTGACACCAGTGCTGCTCGACGTGCGTGAGCCCTGGGAAGTGCAAACCGCCTGCGTCAGCGAAGACGGTTTCAAGCTGCTGACCATTCCCATGCGTGACGTGCCGGCACGGCTGGCCGAGTTGGATCCAGAGCAGCCGGTGGCTTGTCTGTGCCACCACGGCATGCGCAGCCAGCAGGTCGCCAACTTCCTGGTGCAAAACGGCTTCACCGAGGTCGCTAACCTGCAAGGCGGCATTGACGCTTGGTCGCACGAAGTCGACCCCTCGGTGCCACGCTACTGATTTTTTATCTCGGCTATTTTGCCCACTGGCGTTTCCTTTTCAGATCCATCATGCGAACCATAAAAAAACGCGCTCCTTCGTTGCTGACCTTGGCTGTGGCCGGTATTTGGACGGCTTTTTCACCGCTGGTACAAGCGCAAAATTTGCTTGATTTGTACACCTCAGCACGCGCCTTTGACGCGGGCTATTTGTCGGCCCGTTTGCAGCACGACGCCAATCTGGCGCGTGCGGATCAAGCCCGAGCGGGCATCCTGCCAACGGCGGGTTTAGCCGCCAGTGCCACGCGGACTGATCTGAGTATCAGCCCTGTCAGCGCTACGTCGAACCGCGCATTCAACAATCAAACCGCCACCCTCAGCGCATCGCAACCGCTCTACCGCCCCGGTAACTGGGCCACCTACGAACAAGGTAAAAAGCAAGTCGCTCTGGCGCGTGCCCAGCTCGACACCGCCGAGCAAGACCTGATTGTGCGCACCAGTCAAGCCTACTTTGACGTGCTGGCCTCGCAAGACGGCCTGACATTTGTCAAAGCGCAAAAAACCGCCGTGGCCGAGCAACTGGCCTCCGCCCAACGCAACTTTGAAGTCGGTACTGCCACCATCACAGACTCGCGCGAAGCACAAGCCCGCTTCGACTTGGTGCTGGCGCAAGAAATTGCCGCCGAAAATGATTTGCGCGTGAAAAAATTAGCGTTAGACCAGCTGGTCGGCAAAGCCGAAACACAGCCCCGCGGACTGTTGGCACCCTTGGTGCTGCCGACGCTTGTGCCGGTCGATGTCAACGCTTGGGTTTTGCAGTCTGAAACCGCCCATCCCGGCATCCGCTTGGCACAAAGCAATTTCGACATTGCCCGGCTCGAAGTCGACAAAGCCGAAGCCGGCCACAAACCGACGCTGGACTTGGTCGCCAGCTATGGTGGTAGTCGCAACCCGAACGGCACCGTCACCAACCCCTCCACGTCACGCGTCACCAGCAACGTCATCGGCCTGAATTTCAACCTGCCGCTGTTCGCCGGCTTTGCCACGCAAAACCGCGTGCGTGAAACCTTGTCGCTGAGCGACAAAGCCCGCACCGACCTCGAAGGCGCACGCCGCACTGTCGCGCTGGCAACCCGCACCGCTTTTTTTGGCCTGCTCTCAGGGCAAGGGCAAGTCAAAGCGCTCGAAGCCGCCGAACGCTCCAGCCAAAGCGCCCTCGACGCCAACAAACTGGGTTACCAAGTCGGCGTGCGCATCAACATCGATGTCTTGAACTCACAGAGCCAGCTGTTCCAAACCAAGCGTGACTTGGCGCGTGCCCGCTACGACGTGTTGGTCGGTGGCTTGCGTTTGCGTCAGGCCAACGGCACGTTGTCGCCTGACGACTTGCAAGCCATCAACGGCTTGCTGGCCCAGTAAATCAAGCCGGCAACAGTCGCTGCATCAGTGCTCCAACGCTGCGCGTGGCTGCGCCGCCATGCCGTGCTGAGAACTGATGCGCGGCGACAGCAGCAGCTTGCAACTCGTCTTGCGATCGCAACAGCGCCAAAGCCTTCTGCACGCCTTGGGCCATGTCTGTTGTGCGGTGGGCAGCGCCCTCGGCTTCCGCCAGGGCAGCAGCCTCCGTGAAATTAAAAGTGTGCGGCCCCATCACCACCGGGCAAGCGCAGGCTGCCGGCTCGATCAGGTTTTGACCGCCCAGCGCTTCAAAGCTGCCGCCCAACAAGGCCAAGTCACTGAGCGAGTAATACAGCGCCATCTCGCCCAACGTGTCACCCAGCCAGACGTCGGCCTGCTGAGCGTCAGCGCTCTGGGCTGGGCCGTCGGGCCAACTGGAACGGCGCGAGACCCGCAGCCCTTGTTGTTCGATCAAACGCTGTACGGTGTCAAAACGCTGCGGATGCCGCGGCACGATGAGCACGCGCAAACGGGCCCCAAGTCCGTTGACCGCAGGGCCCAACACGCCCTGCGCTACCAGTTGCCGAATGAACTCGGTTTCCTCGCCTTCACGCGAACTGGCCAGCATCAGCACGGACTGGTGATGTTGCGCCCGCCATTGCCGCGCCAAGGCTTGCTGCACCGCATCGGGTTTGGCGTCAAATTTAAGGTTGCCAAAGACACCGGCCACGGGTGTACCGAGCTGCTGCAAGCGCAGCGCATCAGCCTCGGTCTGTGCATACACAGCGGCCAGCGCACGGTAGGCCGGTCGGGCCAGCCAAGCCATGCGTTCAGCGCCGGCCAGCGACTTCGCCGACAAACGCGCATTGACCAACACCACCGGCACGTGCTTCGCCTGTGCAGTCGCCATGAGTTGCGGCCAGACCTCGGTCTCCAGCAAGACACCCATGCGCGGTTGGAAATGCGTCAAAAAACGATCTACCGCCACCCGGCTGTCCCACGGTTGCCAGACCTGCACATCGCCAGGCTGCAGCAAACTGGCGCCTTCTGCGCGGCCGGTGGCCGTGCCGTGCGTCAACAGCACGCGCAAGTCTGGACAAGCTGCACGCCAAGCACGCAGCAAGATCGCGGCCGTGCGCGTTTCACCCAGCGACACCGCATGGACCCAGACCAGCTCACTGCGGGTTTCAGGCGGCTGCTGGTAGACGCCGAAGCGCTCCGGGATGGCCACGCCATAACCCGGCTCAGCCACCGCCCGGCGCGCCAATTTGCGGCGCAGCAAGGGCGGAGCGGACTGCATCAGCACGGCATACAGCTTGAGTGCGATGGACTCCACTTTAGACAGAGGAAAACTCACGGGATGGACAGGCAATGCGACCTCAGCGTATCGGCGGCTCAGTGCGCGGCCGCACCGACTTGAGCATCAGGCTTGACGCTGTGCAGCAGCTGCAACATGTCTTTTTCAATGCGTTGCAAAGCTTCAGGCGTTTGCCCTTCAAAGCGCAGCACCAGCACCGGTGTGGTGTTGGACGCACGGATCAAACCGAAGCCATCCGGCCAGTCCACGCGCACACCATCGATGGTGGAGATTTTGGCGGGGGCGGCAAAACTCACCTGCTGGACCAGCTGGTCCACCACCGCATGGGCCTCGCCCTCGGCGCAAGTCACGTTCAACTCGGGCGTGCTGTGGCTGGTCGGCAAGGCGTTGAGAACGGCACTGGCGTTGGCGCTGCGGCTGACGATTTCGAGCAAGCGGCCACCCGCGTAAGTGCCGTCGTCAAAGCCGAACCAGCGCTCTTTGAAAAAGATATGACCGCTCATTTCGCCGCCCAGCGGGCTGTCCAACTCTTTCATGCGCGCCTTGATCAGCGAGTGGCCGGTCTTGTAAATATGCGCCACGCCGCCAGCCGCTTCGATGGCCGGGGCCAGTCGCTGCGAACACTTGACGTCAAAGATAATGTGGCCGCCGGGCACGCGCGACAGCACGTCTTGCGCAAACAAGATCATCTGGCGATCAGGGTAAATGTTCTGACCGTCTTTGGTGACGATGCCAAGCCGGTCGCCGTCGCCGTCAAAAGCCAGACCCAATTCGGCATCGCTATTTTTGAGCGCGGCAATCAGGTCACGCAGATTTTCAGGCTTGCTCGGATCGGGATGGTGGTTGGGGAAGTTGCCGTCAACCTCGCTGAAAAGCTCGGTCACCTCGCAACCCAGCGCCCGAAAAATACCGGGCGCCGACGCACCGGCAATGCCGTTGCCGGAATCGACCACGATCTTCATTGGGCGTGTCATGCGAATATCGGTGACGATGCGCTCGGTGTAGGCCGGCAGCACATCCACTTGGCGCACACCGGCAGGCGTAGCCGCCAACTGCCAGCTGTCGGCTTCCATGATGCGGCGCAAGGATTGGATTTCTTCGCCATAAATCGCCCGACCCGCCATCACCATTTTGAAGCCGTTGTAGTCTTTCGGGTTGTGGCTGCCAGTGACCTGAATGCCGCTATTGCACGAGGTGTTGGCCGCAAAATAAAGCATCGGTGTGGTCACTGCGCCGACATCAATCACGTCAACACCCACTGCCCGCAAACCGCGTATCAAAGCCGCGCTGAGGGCGGGGCCGCTGAGCCGACCGTCGCGACCGACCGCCACCGTGCGTTCGCCTTCAGCCAAGGCGACAGTGCCAAAGGCTTTACCCAAAGCCTCCGCCACGTTTTCATCGATCGTAGAAGGCACCACGCCGCGGATGTCATAAGCTTTGAAAATCGAGGGAGTTACATGCATGAAAGAGTGTTCCTTGATGACAACAACAAGATGCCGTCCTGCGAATGATTGTAGGCCGCACCTCCTACAAACACAGCAGGACAAAGCGCCGCGACAGGGTCGGCTTGAACCAGCCCCGGGCGTATCATGAGGCTCAACTTTCATGGGTTGCACCGCGGTGCGAGATGAGCAAATGGCTGAGAATCTGACATGAAATTTAACGCATCGATGGTGCAGACACGCTGCCCAAGCCCTTGGGGTGACTTGACGCTGGTGGCCAGTCCCAATGGTTTAGTGGGTGCATGGTTTCAAAATCAGCGTCACTTGCCGCAGGCACTGACAGCGCAGCTGGCAGGACACAACGCCCTCTGGCCCGAACAAGCCACCCACCCGATCCTCGAAGAAGCCGTCAAGCAGTTGACAGCTTACTTTGCCGGGCATCGAAGTGGCTTTGAGCTGCCGCTAGACCTGTCGGCCGGCAGCCCATTTCAGCAAGCCGTGTGGCAAGCTTTGCTGAGCATTCCGCGCGGCAGCACCACCAGCTACGGCGCTTTGAGCAGCGCCATCGGACGGCCCAGCGCCGTGCGCGCGGTGGGCGGCGCGATCGGTCGCAATCCACTCAGCATCGTCGTGCCCTGCCACCGCGTCATTGGCAGCAGCGGCGCGCTGACCGGCTATGCCGGCGGCCTAGACCGAAAAATCGCGCTGCTGCAACTCGAAGGCGCAGCTTGAACGCTGCCGCTCCAAGCCGGCATTGGGGCTTCGATTTCGTCTTGCTGGCGGCGGTTTGGGGCGCCTCATTTTTGTTCATGCACATCAGCGTCGTCGAATTTGGGCCGGTGGCCACGGCAGGCGTACGGGTTGCCATAGCGGCGGTTTTTCTGCTGCCCATCTTGCTCTACCAAGGCCAGGGGCCTCAATTGCTGCGGCACTGGAAACGCGTCTTTTTTATCGGACTGCTGAATTCCGGCATCCCTTTTGCCTGTTTTGCCTTTGCCCTGCTGTCGATCTCCACCGGCCTGTCGTCCATGCTCAACGCCACCGTGCCTTTGTTCGGTGCGCTGGTGGCCTGGCTTTGGCTGCATGACAAACCCACCCGATCGCGCCTGGCGGGCCTCTTGATCGGCTTTGTCGGCGTCGCCATGCTGGCCTGGGACCAAGCCGGCTTCAAGCCTGGCAGCTCAGGCATCGCCCCGATTTGGGCGGTGCTGGCTTGCCTTGTGGCCTGTGCCTGTTATGCCATTTCAGCCAGCTACACGCGGCGCTATTTGTCAGACTTGCCGCCGCTGTTGATCGCCGCCGGCAGCCAAATCGGCGCCACGCTGGGCTTGGCTTTGCCAGCGCTGTGGTTCAGGCCGTCGCAGATGCCGGGCCTCAGCGCATGGCTGGCGCTGCTGGTGGTCGGCGTGGTGTCGACGGGCATTGCCTACATTTTATTTTTCCGCCTGATCGCCAACGCCGGCCCGGCGCGCGCACTGTCCGTGACGTATGCGGTACCCGTGTTTGCCGTGCTGTATGGTCTGATTTTTTTAGGCGAACAAGTGACGCCGTGGATGCTGCTTTGCGGCGCCGTGATCGTAGCCGGTACGGCGCTGTCCACCGGCCTGCTCGCACTCAAGCCGCGACATATCTCCCCCTGAAACGCTAAATTTCAAGAAGCGACTATGTTCAGCGCAATCAACGTTGGTGCAAAGCGCGTCGCAGTTCGGTGGATTGAATCGTGGCGACATCAAAAGCGGGCTCATTTAGCGATTGATTGACGAATTTTTTCAAGGAACGAATCGACTCTTGGTTCACTGCTTCACGCTCGTTGTCGACAGTGATCATGTGGTAACTGTCGCCAAGATAAATGAACACTTTGTCTTCTGATTTCATGTGCTTTTAAATCCATTCCGCATTGCGCATGTGAACCGTCTCGTCATCTGCCGCATGGATGAACAGCGTCGGACAATCGATGGCGCTCACATTCGCTTTCGCTTCTTTGATCAGTCGCTTGCCTTGCGCCACATAGCCAAACGACAGCGCATCTGCGCCCATTTCAGCGATGTGATCTTTCGCTAAGGCGCGCTTGATCATGGCCCGCATTTCTGGATTTTTAACGCCAAACGGTTCGGCTTCTGCCTAGCGATGTCGACTTGCATAAGGCACCCATCTTGAAAAATTCAACAGAAAACTGTACCAAGGTATGGCCCAACCGTCGTAAGCCAGCGCCGCGGACAAATCAACGACAGAGACAGTTTTGTGTTCTTTTCGCAAGGCCCACAACCGCTTTTGCACGTGGTCAATCCAACCCTGCCGCTGGCTACATTCCGTGCCAAACTGTAGTTTGGAATGTGCAGGACGACAACAGAAAAGCCTTGGCTTTGCTGGCGACGAATGGCTTAAGTTGATTCACCCAGACGATGCCCCGTCCTTGTTCGCAGCCTAGACATTGGCGTCATGGGTGCGGTTTTCTCAAGACCCGCTAGCTATGCAACATACCGTGGTGGTTGAAAGCTACGCACTCATGAACAAGACCTTGAAAATTGTGCGCCTTGAAAAAGGCATCCTTGCATGGCTAGGCTGCGCCATCTTTTCAGCCGTGCACGCAGAGGAATTCAAAGACACTGCCAAGTTCGAAGCCACCTATGGGCTCAGCCGCGCAAACCAGTCTCTGATCAACGGTGTTTTGATCAATTACAAGGCCGCCCCAACCCTCAATCTGGTTTACGACAATGCCCACTGGTTTGCCAGCATTCAAAACGGTGTCGGCGCTTGGTGAGTCCGTGACGAGCAACTCAAATCAGGTCTCTCCATCAACTACATGATGGGCCGCAATGAATCAGCGGACAAACGTTACGCCGGCATGGGGAATGTTGC